>CAZQJK010000005.1:0-113105 GCA_964593545.1 uncultured Bacteriovorax sp.
ACTGGCCACCCCTACTCCATCTGTATTTCAAGCCGACGTTAGTCTCTCTTCGCAAACTTCTGAACTCAATGCCTTCTCATCAGACATCAGTCCAGGTTGCGCCCTTAGAGAAGTTCATGATGATTTTAAATTTGGATTTATCTTCTTAGGATTATTATTTCTTGCCTCTAATTTATTATTAAATTTCAATCAGAGACAAGAAGTCGAAGTTCGTCGGTAATTCGTCATCACCGATATCATTTGTATTCCCATACCCGAGCTGTCCTTTTGAACCTTGCCCAATACATTTAATTTTTCCGCTATCCTGATGAGTAAAGCAGTGATGTTCAAGACCTCCGGAAACAGAACTAACTCTTGCCCCAAGACTAATCACACTATGATCAGCCGGAGTATCTGTAGTACCAACATTTACTTTATTACCAAGTCCTAATTGACCGTACATATTTCTTCCCCAACATTTAGCCTCACCTTCATTTGAAACGGCGCATGTCGAAAAGTTACCAGCATAAATTTGTGAAACTTCAAAACCAATATTAACATTTGATGCCGTTGAAGGTAGCTCGTTATCACCAATATGTTCTTCACTACCAAGCCCAAGCTGACCATGAGTGTTTTGTCCAAAACAATTAACTGTATAGTCACTTAATAGTGCACAAGTATGTTGTCCACCAGTGCTCACCATAATAGCTGGTTTTGGTAGTGAAACCGCAGTAGTTGGAGCATTAGTGTCTGTCGTACTACCTAGTCCTAGCTGACCAAAGCCATTTTCACCCCAGCATTTTAAAACACCACCAGCAGTAATTGCACAGGCATGATAACTAATTGTACTTAAATCCATTTGAAGTGCGGCAGCACCAAGGTTTACAAGTCCCCCAGCTGTAGGAAGTTCATCATCACCAATAACGTCATTTGTTCCATTACCTAGCTGTCCGTTACCATTATCACCCCAGCATCTGATATTTCCATTTTTATAAAGAGCACAATTAAAGAAAGTTCCCGCATAGAGTCTTCTTACTTCACTTGCTCCAAGTGCAACGTATGGCACATCAGTTACTTGCTCATTATCACCGACATTGTCAGTATTTCCCTGCCCAAGCTGTCCTCTATTATTAAATCCCCAACATCTCACTTTTCCAGATTCTAAAAGTGCACATGTGTGATAAACACCGGCCACAAGCTGAATAGCCTTTTCCCCCAGAGGAACATAGCCAATACCATTTAGAAGTTCATCATCTCCACGACGTTCCGTATCACCAAGACCTAACTGTCCGTAGTTATTTTCACCAAAGCACTTCACATCTCCAGTTGCAAGAAGACCGCATGTATGAAATCCCCCCGCAACAATTTGAACAACTTCCTTGATAATTTGTGGCTTCTCACAATACTGAACGTGAGCAACAGAAAAAGTAGGCCTTTCATTAACAAGGGTCACAATATTTAATTCAGAAGAATATGTGAATGGAACACTCACTTCATTAACATAGGTTTTAATCGTTGAAGCATCAACATTTGCAACAGAAAGATTGAAACTATTAACTGGTGCAAGTTTTGTCATGGCAAGCGTACCAATCTTAGAGAGTCCATTTCCATAATCACCAGTGGCCATATCAACAGTGATACCACCTGCAAGTGCAATTGTTTCAAGATATCCATAACCAAGTTCATTCTCACCGGTTAATGGAATTGTATTTAAATTATTATAAAGAACACCACCAACAACAAGAGGCTTGTCTTGATATAATTCTTTTAATCTATCAACTACAATTTTTGGAGTAACGATTCGATTACCACTTCCATCAATACAATAGTTATTATAAGAATTTGTCTCTCCACCTTGTGGGTCAGGAACAGGAGTTACTCCAGCTGGAAACTCAGCACAGATATCTTGCTCATCAGCAACAAAGATAACAACAAGGGCAGCATCATCACGGTAAAAACCTTGTGATTGAATAGTTGAAAAATTAGTATCACTTAAAGATTTATTAAGTGAGTAAAGGCCCATCTCTCCACCATCTGAAGCATTATCTCCTGCTGGATTTTGCATTTTTGTTCTCAGGTGAGTTTTAATTTCAGTCATCGTAAGAGTTTGATTATCTAAAACAAGAGGCTCTGTTCCCTTCTTATAAAGAACACCACTCTTCGTTGTTGCTCCACTATGTCCAAGCATAACACCAACGCGAATATCTGCCGCAGCTGGCATCATATTTAAGAAATTATCAAAACCATCAGCGATCGCCGCTCTCTCATCAACAATTGAACCTGAAGTATCTGGCACAATGAGGATATCAATTTTTCGTGTAACAGACTCTTCAGGAACTGCGTAGGCATCTTGGTAACAGCTAACATCAAGTGTTGGCAATGGGGGTACTCCAGCAGAAGGAATATTGATCGAGTCATCAATAGCCTCTTCAACCTCCGCTTGTGGAGTACACCCTATTACAAATATAAGTACAAGTGACAGCACTGCCCTCGAGCAAAGTCTTAACAATGGTGTGACCTGTAAATTAGTAGTTCTCATAAGTAATACCTTATCGGTTACGTCAGGAATTATTATAATTTTTTAACAGTATCTCACTAAAATTCAGTACTTTACCCGTAAGTAAGAATAGTTATTCATGATTAATGTGACTAGAATCTGTGGCTAGAGCTTAATTCCAACGACTAGGCCAAATGAACTCTCTTTACCGTAATTGTCAGAGTCTCGTGATAGGAATTCCGGAGAAAAAAGAAAATCTCTCTTATACCATGATATAGGGAAATCATACTTTACAGTTAGACCTTTAAGCCCAATGGCCATATAACTTAATGATAGTGCCTTATATCGACCACTCGGGCCGAAGGAGATATTTGTCGCCCTCTCCTCGATCACTTTAGCTTCACTAACTTTAAAATTATTTCCATTTCTAACTCCTAGCTTTAGGCCAGCTTGAAAACTTCCATACGGATATAATCCCTCAAGCCCTAGAGTATTTTCGGTGTAGCCTAAATCTGTAAAAACTTTCCCTGAGCTTTTATCAAAAGTTGCAAAGAAATCGAAATCCTTAAACTCAAATTGGTAGCTGGCGCCAAAGGAAATAATATCGACACCATCAATTTTGGTTGCAGTTGTTTCTCGACTTGTTTTTCTTGGTGAAAAGTAAACTAGCCATGATTTAGACTCTTTTCTAACGACTGGTTGACTCTTTTTTTCAACAACAAAGAATCGACGTTTAGATTTCCATTTTCCAGAAGTCACTCTCCAGTAAACCTTCTTTAACGTAATTTTTCCCGAGTTTATTTCAAAACGATTATCCTTAAGTTCAAACTCCTTAACAATTTTGAAGGCCAAGGAATTAGAGATTTCTAATTTATAATTTTGAAGAGGCTCATCTGTGCTCCATTCAAATGTAATTTCTTCGTCGTCTTGAAAAACCTCACGATGTTTTGGAGTAATCAGATCAATATCGTAATTTCTTCTAATTTTTTCGATGATCAGTGGTGCAAAATCAGAAAACTCCCCTTGCTGTTCCCAGTAATCGATACTTGCAATACGGTATTGATAATTGCCCGGAGTAAGTTCAGCAATAGAAATTGCATTTTCACTCACGACTTCACTTAGAACCAATTTATCTTTTTTATAAATCTCGATTTTATAACTTTCAACATCATTGACAGGGGCCCACTCAATGATATCTTCCGCTGCAAAAGCTTGAGGAATAATAAAATTCAAAAACTTAAAAATTAGAGATTCGCTGACTCTCTTCTGGATAACTTTTTTTACTTTCGGAGCTACTGGGGCGACAGGTTTACTTAGAATTATTTTCTTCGGAGCTCCATACTCAACACTGCCATCAGTATTTATTTTCTTTGCTCTCCAATATAACTCTCCCGTTTTCGAAAACCTCATTTTTGCAGATAACCCTTTAACATTTGTTTTCTTAGTTATTCTGTTAAAGTTTCTCTCACTTGAGATCTCAACTAAATAGTTCCCTGTATTATCGCCATCCCAATCAAAAGAAACTTCTTGCCCTGGTTTTTTTAAAATGAATTTAGAACCTTGCTGTAAATCTAGGCTTGAAGGTTCCAGATAAACGTGAAATTTTCGTTCATCTCCTTTTACTATATGTGAAGTTATGCTGTAGAAGGACTCAACTGTCTTTGTGCCTGAAGAAGTAATTAAAAGAGATGTCATCTGATTCTCTTTAAAGAGAATGTCTTTATCCTCAAATCTTAACCCTGCACTAATATTATCATCACCTGCAACTTTGACATCGACTCTGCCTTGATCTCCATATAAGTAAAACTCTTGGTTCATCGAGGGACTAATTATTCGAGGACCACGATTAGGTAGCTCTTTTACAATGACACTCTGTTCTTTTGACCATAGGGCATCTGGTCTTTCGGACTCTTTTAATCGAAATTTTAATGAGTGTTTTCCAATAGAATCTAAAAGAAATTTTCTCGACGTTGAAAGATTGATAATATCTCGTTTATCAATCATAACTTCATAACTTAGACTAGTGCTCGGCTCATCTAAAAAAGATATCTCTTCGACAGAAAAGAACGTGCTCTTATTAAGATTAATCAACGGGGCTATTTCGAAAATAATATTTACGCTTGTAATATTTGAAGTGATATCCTTTGCTTTATTAATAAATCGCAAATAATTGACCCCCTCCTTCATTATTACAGCGCTTTGATTTTTTTCTATATTTACCTTATGAGAGTCCTTAAACTCTAAATTAGAACTAATTTCCAAAGCGAGGGCCTCTGTAGAAGTCCAACGAAGAGGCAGTCCACGATCTTTTTGAATATAGTAAGTCTTACCATCCACAACACTTAAGTTTTCAGGAAAAACAGGAACAGCTTCAATCTTACTTTCAAGATTAGCAACTTGTCCTTTAACTAACTGTAGTTTTGAACTTCCAGACTCTAGTGAAGCTTCACCAGACAATAGAGATATTTGATTTCCGGTAATTTTTATTTTACCTTTCTTAGATTTAACTTTATATTCTTTCCCACCTAGAATAAACAATAAAACTTCTGCATCTGAACTTAAGTCAGCAATAAAGGAACCTCTTTCCATATCCAAATTAATTGTATTATTAACAATACTCACCTTGAATAAGCTTTCTTCATTTATGGTAATAAGATTTCCACTTTCAAATTTGATTTGTGCCTTTGAGTTATTGTCGGTAAATATTTTGTCGTTATTGTAGATCGTCTCTTCATCACTTGCATCAACCCAAGATACTTGATCAAAGCTTTTTCTTCGTACATCATTTACAAGAGATGATAGTTGTCCTGCACTAATTCTCTCTCCCCCATCAAATGGGTATAAGTATTGAAGCGTTGTCAATTTATAGAGGACGACAAAGGAGACAATGAAGAGTGAAGTAATAATATATGTATCAATTTGTCTTCTTTCCAAATTTGTTCCTAATTTACCTTGTCTTGAGAAATCCGCTAATATTACCTATTATTTTAATAAATAATTAGAAACACTGCTATTTAGGGCAAATATGGACAAGAAGTTGAGCTTTCCCATCAAGATTAAAATCATTCTACTAATGACAGTGTCGTTAATATGCGCGATCGCTTTCTACACAATCTACGCATCAAATTTATTTTCAGAGGATAAGAAAGCATATATTTTTGAAAACTCTCTTGCGACATCGACAGGTTTTGCAAATGAAATGAGTTCGACCTTAACAAATATTAATAGGGATATTGAAATACTAAAAAAACTTTTAGAAATCTCTAAAATAAAGAACATTGAAGAATTTATTAAGCAGAGCAAAAGTATCGATGCTATATTAGCTGGTGATTTTTTCTTCACAAGTGATCCCAAAATAACAAAAGACTCCTTAAGTAATCCAAACTCCTCTGGAACAATATCGCATATAAATTTAAAACAAAAAGAACTCACGATCAGTCTCAGAAAAAATGTCATCACAGGCTCACTAGAACAAAATAGAGTCTATCGTTCAATACTACTCGACGACAAAGACAATATCATTTATGAAAATTTAATTAATAGTAACAAAACTCAAATCATCAATAATCTCAAAAGTGTAACACTTATCAATAGTGTTAAAATTTTAGAACTCGACACGAAGAAATACTTATTTTCAATATCCAAAACGAAAGTTAGAGATTTTAGAATTTTTAACATCATTGACTACGACCAAGCATTTTCTGTCACTGACTTTCTTATAAAAAAATCAATTCTTTTTGGATTATTCATTCTCTTTTTCATCAGTGCTATTGCAATGATATTTGCCAAATCGATAACGACACCTATCGATAGACTATTTAAAGCGTCCCAAGAACTTGCTAAAGGTAATTTTGATATCTCAATTGAGAATACAACAAATGATGAGATTGGACATCTTGGAAATGCTTTTAACTACATGACAAATGAAATCAAAAAGTACATGGAACAGATGAAGGAGAAACTTCGTCTTGAAAATGAAGTACAAGTTGCAAAATTAGTACAAGATAATTTCTTTCCTCAAACGGAAATAGTCGAAAAAAAATTTGAAATCATGGCCTTTAACACACCCGCATCTGAATGCGGGGGAGATTGGTGGAATTATTACAATATCGATGGAAAGCTAATTACAATCATCGCAGATGCAACTGGACATGGTGTTCCGGCTGCATTACTTACAGCTAGTATTAACACCTCGTTCAATACTATTAAGTTTTTACTTAGTGAAAATAAATTTGATCTTACGCCTGAGAATATTCTTAAATTTCTCAATAAGTCATTAACTCTTACAAAAACAGATGTTCTTCTAACCGCCTTCGTCTGTGTTTTTGACCTAGAAAAATTAACTCTTGCCTATTCTAATGCAAGTCATTTAGATGCTCTTTATATTCCTCAAAAAAATGAGGCATTAGAAAAGTCTGACATCCTTCCTTTAATCGAGGCCAAAGGTGCGAGATTAGGACATAAGCTAGATTCTGTTTATAGCGGCCATAGCATCAATCTTACAGATGGGGATACAATTATACTCAAAACCGACGGAATTATCGAATGTGTCGATAAAGATGATAAGGCTTGGGGTATAAGACGATTTCTAAAAACAATTATGAGTGTTAGTACTAAAGATACACGACTTCTCAGAAATAAAATTATCGAAGAGTTTCTTCTCTTTTGTAATAAAGAAGTTTTTGAAGATGACTTAACTTTAGTTTGCATAAAGGTGAGAAAATGAAATTATTTCTTTCACAAAAAACAAATGAACTCTATCCAACTCTCAAAGAGAGATTGGAAAAGAACTTCCAAGTAGTCGCTTCAAGGATTGATGCCTCCATCTTGATAGAAGAGATTAATTCTTTTTCAAAAGAAGAACCAATTAATGAAACGATTATTATCTCTAATAAGTCAGACCTCGATAATATACTCTTTTTAAATTCAGTAAATATTAATCATCTTATTGGAGCATCACCATGTCTCGAGATTGAGTTGGAAAGAGTAATAAGAAAGATTCAAAATAATAATCTATTTGGTATTGAGAAATATCTTAATGAAGATGCCTTCATCCACTCAACAGAAATTATACATTCAAAGGACACACCAGAGGAAATAGATAAACTCCTATCCAAGTTTAATTATGAAGACGTTTTTAGCTCACCAAAAGATAACCTAAGAATTGTTCTTAACGAACTTATAATGAATGCGTTCTTTCACCAAACACATTTAATTGACAAAAATCGAAAAAATTCTGTTTTTGTTTCCTCTGAAGAATCTGTTTCAGTAAAGCTAGCAATGGACTCCTCGACAATTGCAATCCTAGTTAAAGATAATATTGGATCAATAAATAAAGAAAATGTTCTTAGTAGCATTAAACGTGGCTTTGTTGAACGACGACCGAGAGTAGAAGGTCCGGGAGCTGGCCTAGGTCTAATGATGGTTTTTGAAAATATCAATCAACTCCATATTAATAATAAAAAAGACCAATTCTGCGAATTTGTAGGTATTATAGATATTAGTAAACGTTATAAAAATTTTAAGGAAAGAATAACTTCGTTCCACTATTTTGAGGAGGAGTAATGAGTGACAAACTTGTCATTAATATCACGAAGAATGAATCTGAATTAACAGAATTTCTACTTCAAGGCCAGATTGATGAAGACTCAACATTTGAGGAAATAACTTCATCACTAAAGAAAAAAATAATTATTGATTTTAACGAAGTAACATTAATTAACTCTTGTGGAGTAAGAGAGTGGATTAATTTTCTTGAAAACGTAAAAGATTCTACGATTATCTATAAAAATTGCCCACAAGTCGTTATTGAACAAATCAATATGGTTCATGGATTTATTTTACCAAATACATCTATTGAATCTTTCTATGCTCCCTATTACAGTGAGAAATCTGATGATGTAATAAAAGTCTTGCTTCTATCTGACCAGATTATTGATGGAAAGGCTCCAAGAATTGAGCAGGATGATGAAGAGCTGGAATTTGATGCAATCGAAGCACAATACTTTCAATTCCTAAAGCAGAAAGGCTAGAAAATGAACTTTGAGATTCTTGATTCCTTATTTGAACCAATTGTGATCGTCAATAAAGACAATGAAATTGTTTATTACAATCATATGTTTTCAACTTTTACAAAAAGCTCACCTCGAATAATTAAGAATAAGAAATATCTAAGAGAGATTATCGCAACAAGCTTTCTTAGTGACATGGTTGAACTAATATTTAAAACTGAATCTGCAACGATCTCTAAAGAGGAACTAATCGACTCGCTCCCCGATCAAGAGATTCATGTAATTATTAAAGGAGCTTTTCTTAGCGAGCAGTCTCTTGTAATGATTAGTTTTAATGATATAACAATTGAAAAAAATCTTTATCAAAAATATCGCTATCAGATTGATGAACTGAAAGAAATACATCATCAGATAGTTCAAGCAGATAAACTTTCGACGATTGGAGAAATTACTGCGAGTATTTCTCATGAAATATCAAATCCATTAACCATCGCTTCAGGAACACTCGAGCTCATCAAGGCCCTCTTTGAATCTGATGACTTGAACTCACAAAAAGAATTACTCGACTCTTGTTTGAATGATGTTATTGAGTCTTTTATGAGGATTAATAACATCATTAAGGGAATGAAGAAATTCTTACATGGGAATGAGGACAAGAAGGAATATGTAGCGATTGAAGAAATTATTGAAAACTCTACTCGTCTTGTTAACAGTCAACTAAAGAAGTCTCAAGTCAATTTAAGTGTAAAAAACAATACTGAATCTAATGAATCAATTATTTATGTCAATTCTCTAAAAATGGAACAGCTTTTCATCAATCTCATTAAAAACTCAATTGATTCAATCAATTCGACAAATGGTGAGAGCGACAAATCAATTCAGATAACATTGAATGAAACAGCGATGTGCTATGAGATTCTTATTAGTGACACTGGTGCTGGAATACCAAAAGAGATTCAAGATAAAATTTTTGAATCATTCTTTACGACAAAAGAAGTTGGAGAGGGTACAGGACTTGGGCTAGCTATTGCTACAAAAATAATTGAATCCTATCAAGGAACGCTTGAACTACTTTCACCTATCGCACCAACAACATTTAAGATTACTATTCCAAAGATGTCGACTCTTAGTATCGCTTCTTCAACTTTAAATAGAGACAATGATCAAGAGATGAATTTAAATATTCTCGTTATTGATGATGAAGTTAAAATTCTCAATCTATTTAATGAGAGTATTAGTTCGAATAATATTAATGTCATTTGTGCATCAAATCCGACAGAGGCCCTCAATCTCATTGATGATGGTAGATTTAATATTATTTTTATCGACTACTCAATGCCGGAGATGAACGGTGATGAATTAGCAAAGAAAGTCCGAAAACTTAATTACAAGGGTCCTATAATTTATTTAACAGGAAAGGCTACTGACTCAAAAATAAAGAATGATATTAGCAGTGGACTTTTCAACGATCACCTACTTAAGCCTTTTAACAAAGAAGATATTACATCAATAGTAAAAAAATGGGAATTGGGTGTTAAGTAATGAGTATCACTCTTCCAAAAATTAAAGACTCTGAAAAGCCTGCGGTTCTCATCATTGATGACGAAGTAAAAATTTGCTTACTCATAAAAACATTTCTCGAGCAAACAAAATTATTTAGAAATGTTGTTGTTGCTGAAAATGCATCAATCGGTATGCTAAAACTTAGAAATGACGAGTTTGACTTAGTTATCGTTGATTTTCAATTACCAGACAAGGAGGGAACCTACCTCGTTGAGATGGCGAAGAAGAGTTTAAAATTTAGAAAATTAAAGTTCTTACTAATTTCAGGATATCTCGATAATAGGTCAATGATTAATGTTATCAATTCCGGAATAAAGCACGTACTCGTAAAACCCTTTTCACGAGATGACCTGATTTCAAAAGTTTTACAGATTTTAAAACTAGGTTAAAATACTTTTCACTTTTTCAAATTCAGGAGAAGTTATCATCCCTTTTACAGGATTATTCTTCTCTAAATTTCTCATCTGAGCCACTCGTTGCTCACTCGGAGGATGTGTAGACATGGCATCAGCAAATTTCTTTGCAAGTGCATTATCCTTTTTAGAAAAATTCTTCTCCATAATAAGTAGCTTCTCGTAGAAATTTCCAACATGAGCATAATCGTAACCTGCATTTAAGCTCGTTTTAAATCCAATTCTATCAGCTTCCATTTCATCTTCTCTTGAGTTGGCCATAAATCCATATTTTTGAATTAACAAGCCACCGACTCCTCCAGCAAGAGCACCATACTTAGCAACCCTAATTAAACAGTCTCGATCTTGTTTAGAACAAAGCATTTTCCCTAATCCAAACCCAGCAGCTCCGCCAAGCAAGGCTCCACCAAGACCATAAATAAGTCCCTTGTTCTTAGCCTTTTCGGCCTGATAAAGCCTTTCCGCGGTATGGCGAGCTTGAATGTGACCAACTTCATGGCCGATGACTCCTGCAAGCTCAGCTTCGCTATCTGTCATCGAGATTAGTTTTGAAGTTACGAACACTTCTCCAGCAGGAAGTGCAAATGCATTAACCTGATCAGATGCAACAACTCTAAAGTTATAATGATATGGGTTACCTGCTAATTTATTGCTACTAACTATTTTTCTTCCAACATCATTTATGTAAGATTGAACATAAGGACTTTTAAATTTTTTATAATCTTTTTCCATTTCAGGTAAGTAATCTTTTGTCATTTTTTGTTCTTGCTCAACGGTAAGAGAAACATCCTGTCCCTTATTGTCCCCCTCTCTGTAACGACTCTTCTCGGAGGTGGCACAGCTAGCAAGAAGAACTGGTAATGCTGCGAGAAAAGCCCTTCTCCCCTGTCTTGTTGCATTTAGCTTATTGAGGTCGCTTGAAATTTGATTAACTATTTTATCTTCCATACAATTCCATATTTTTATTGATTCTTTTAAGTATTTTATAATATAAGCTTTATTATGCAAAATTTTTACAATTATTCTTTATCTGAATTTAGAAACTTGACAGTTTTGCATGGTTATAAAGCTATTCACGCAGATAATTTCTATACATCACGCTACAAAAATATTGAAAAATCACTTCCTGAAAACTACAAATCCTTCTTAAGTAAGGAGTTTGACTTTACTCTTCCAGAAGTCAACAAAGTTCAAGTTGCTACAGATGCGACAACGGTAAAATTTCTAACTAAGCTTGAAGATGGAAACTTTGTTGAAACGGTACTTGTTCCATTTAATAAGAAATATACTATTTGCCTATCTTCACAAGTTGGTTGTGCAATGAAGTGTAGCTTTTGTTTTACAGGAACACAGGGGCTAAAAAGAAATCTCGAAGCCCACGAAATCATCGGACAGTACATACTGGCCTTTAACTATATAAAGAACAATTTTCCAAACAAGTTTGCGGCTCCAAATATTGTATTTATGGGACAAGGCGAGCCTTTACACAATTTTGAAAATATAAAAAAAGCGATAGAAATCTTTCTCGAAGTGAAGGGGCTACACTTAGGCCCTAGACAAATAACGCTGTCGACAGCTGGATACCTACCTGGATTAAAACGAGTTAATGAATTAAAGAATGTTAATCTAGCTTTAAGTTTTCACTCTCCTTTTAATGAACAGAGAAATGAACTTATTCCACTTAATAAAGCTTATCCTATTGAAGATATCGTGAGAACCTTAAAAGAAGTGCCCCGTCTCAAACGACAATACTTAACTTTTGAATACCTCGTAATCAAAGACCTAAATCATAGTGAAGAGCATTTAGACGAAATTATTAAATTATTAAGTGGTTTACCTATCATTTTTAATCTTATTCCATTTAATGAATTCCCAGGAGCTCCTTACAAAAGACCCCTTGATGTAGATGTTGAAATGTTCAAAGATAAACTCGTAGCGAATGGCTTCTTTGCAAGCATAAGAAAGACAAAGGGTGATGACATTCTAGCGGCGTGTGGTCAGTTAAATACAAAAAGTTGATTTTATCCTTTCAATATCTGAAGATATTGCTAAAATGTATTTATGCTATTAATTGATACCCATTCTAAAATTCAACATGATCTTGAAAATTTCTTCTGTGACATGATATCCCCCCTTAATATTAAGTATCTTCAGTGTTCGGACTCATGGCTTAATTTCAAAACAGTATTTGCAACAAATATTGAAGAATTAGACACTGTGACATCTGTTTACAATATTCCTTCTCTAATGAGAGTACTTCTAGAGAAGAGCAACATTATAAACGAGCAAAGTATCAATGAACTCTTCACTGGGAATTCAACAGAGATTTGCTTTATTTTAGATTGGTCAACACAAAAGAAAATTCTAGTATTTTCACTTGATGGTGCAAAACACTTTGCAGACATGCAGTTTTCAAAAGAGATTATTCTCGCAAGAGAGTATTTAATTGAACTCTTTTCGGGAGTTACAAATGAGTAAGAATTTGTTTCCAATATACGACACTCACAATTTATCAGGAAGCCTTCTTGTCACTTTTAAAGATGGTAGCGCTGATCTCATCAATATAAGTCTTGATCATCTTACGTTAATGAGTGGAAAGCGCTTTATCGATAATGAAGAGGTCCAACTCTCTATTGTTCTTGGGAGAAATGAAATTTCATTGACTGGAACAATATTAAACTTCAAATATATTCGAGAAACAAAGAAATATGAATATATTATAAATTTACAATTTGAAAGTAATGATATGTTTCTAAGATGGTTTGCAATAATAAAAGGGATACACCGCGCAAGATTTAAGCAATAAATCTCTCAAGTCTTTTCCAAAAATCTCTTTGCTGCTCTTTAATATTTTGTGACATCTTATTCCCAGATTGTACAAGTTCCTTTCGAAAACTCTCATCACAACAACGAATAAGAGCATCTTTCAAGCCTGAATAGTCATAAGGAATAATTCTAATTGCACAATCATCTAAAATTAACTCTCCACTTCCACCAAGGCCAGTAGTAATTAATGCCGTTTGAGACTCATATGCTTCAGCAACAACCCTCCCGAATGGCTCAGGTTTTAATGAGGGATGAACAAGGACATCGATATCACTAAAAATTTTCTGAGGAGCAACTCTTCCCTTGAAATTAATAAGACTATCTTGATCTACGAATTTTAAAATATCTTTTTTATAATTTTTATTTTCGCCTTCTGTCGCATAAATATCATCACCATAAATATTAATAGCTCTAATGCCTGCTGCAACTAATTCGAAGCGGTACATAGCTTCACAAAGAAGTACCGAATGAATTCCCTTCCAGGGGGCTAACATTGAAGCAATACCAATCACGATACCATCCTCCTGTTTACCATTTTTCGCAGTCATAGCATCAATTGGATTATAACAAGTATCAAAGACAACATTACTTCTTAGAATCATCGACTCTGCCTTCTTTTGAACATCATAAGAATTGGCAAGAACCAAGACTTCTTCGGCCTTGATATAACGAAATAATCTCCAAATATATTTAAATAGACTATCCTTCGAAGGATAATCTCTTAAGTGATAGACCATTTTTCCTTTGAAACCTAATATCAAATTCAAAAGAATAGGTAGTCCTATCTTGTTTCCATTTACCCAGATGACATCATGCTTTCGAATGTTTTCTCGCAAATGAAAGACAAATAAAATGAGACTCAAAAGAATAAATGGAATTTTTTTTGTTTGAGAACGACTAATTTTATAAAGAGAAGATGGAAACTTAATCAGGTTAATATCTCCATTCGCATGATGACTTTTAATATGCGAGATTAACTCACTTGCCTCAGATTCTTCAAGGAGAAAGGGGATGTAGAAACTAAGCTTATAACCCTGAATTTCCTTTAATTGAGATATAATGCTTCTCTCAGCTCCACCAAGATATGGAGAATTGATAAAGACTCCAAGACCTTTCACAATACCACCTCTAGTAATTTTTTCAAATTATGTCTTCCATGAGAATTTATCGTATGCTCATATGTATTTTTTCTAGTATTTGAGTAATCCCCGATCAATATCTTAATCCTCTCGCAAAAATCATCGACTCCCTGACGATCATCAAAGACAATTCCATTTAGCCCATCATGTACATTTTCGGGAAGACCACCAAATCGAGAAACGATGCTTGGAACACCATATTTCCCTGCCTCTAAACATGTAAGTCCAAACCCTTCATAATATCCTGAACTTGAATGATCCAAGGATAGAAGAATATTAAAATGAGACTCACGATACAACTCTTCTCTTGAGACATCAGATAAATCGTGATTTTTTTTGATCGTAATTATTGAGGATGAATATCTCTCACTATTTAAAGAGAGTTGAACTTTTAAATTTAAGTACTCGGATAATTCTTCAAGTAAAGATATTGCACCGTGAATATTCTTATGTGGAGTATCTCTTACAACACAACAAACCTTAAGAAGATCACCAATATCATTATTTACAAATTCGCCATTATTAGTATTTATACAATTGTGAAAGATGATATCTCTAAAATAATCAATTTTAAAACCAGCGTCGACTAATTTATTACGAGTAAATTCAGATATAAATATATTTCGCTGCGACTTTTCAAAGAAAGTGATAATCCTTCTTTTAAAAATTTTCTTATAGATCTTTTTCAAGAGATTATTTGAGTGAAAAAGAATTTCAGACCCATGAATAATATTGATATTCTTTGAACGATCCCAATCACCTAAATAGCCTGCTGTATAATTGATATTAATAATCTTTTCATATCTTTGATGTTTTATTAACTTAAGATCGCTAATCTTTTTCCAATGATAAATATCCACATCATAATTCGCCTCCCTAAGTGCTTCGACTAAATCTATCGTATAAGTTGTAAGTCCACCTTTCCTTGGGAGATAATCTGGTGTCGTTACAAGAACCTTAAAACTCATAAAGTGCTTCCAGTTTTGTAATGATATGACTACTATCTAAATAACTCTGATAGCATATCTTCATGTCTAAGCTAATTTGCTCTCGTTCTTGATCTGACAAGTTGTAAAAATGTTTAATTTTTTTAACTAGAATATCATCTCTTCCCTCGATGCATTGAGGCAGAATAAGTAATGGATATTTTTTAAAATATGTACTAAGCGTACATTGCTCACTTAATATTACAGGTGTTCCAGAACTCATTGCTTCTGCTAAAACCATCCCAAAAGGTTCAAAATCGACAGAAGAATGTATAATTAAGTCACTTTTACAAAATATTTCTTCAGGTTTATCTGTGGCCCCGACAAAGTGAATATATGGTGATCGTCCAAGTTGTCGCAGTTCCTCTTCATATTTTTTATCATCGAGACTATTTGCTTGCCCACATATTATGAGATTAATTTTTTTAGACTCAGTTTGATTATAAGTATTAATAGCTGAAATAATCGTCTCAATCCCTTTGAATCGAGATATTCGACCTAAGAAAGAAACACAGTACATTAATTCTCGACTTCTTTCGACAAAATCAAATGACTTAGTAATGGGATAAACAATCCGTTCAGGAGAATCTTTTATTTTAATAAATTTATAGCTTTTTCTCCTAAGGTATTCAGAATTAAACAGCTGTAAGTCACATGCGAGGAGACTACCTAAGAAATCAAAAATTGTATCAACTGGACCATGGCCATAGTGTACTTTCTTTATATCAAGTCCAAAGGTCGCAATTGATGAAAGAATATGAGCATAGGCCATCGACGAGTGTATTATTTCTATATTTCTTGTGAGTAAAAGATTTCTCAATTTCGAAGCTGCTTTTAAGATGCTCAGAGGATTGCTGAAACTCACGAAGCTATTTAAAATCACAACTTCGACATTCCTATCATTAGCATATTTTACGATAGGACCGTCGTTTAAAACGACAAGTATGGCTTTATACTTAGAATTTTTAATGTGAGAAAAACAGAAATTAACAGTAGCAACTTCGGCTCCGCCAAGAAAAGAGTTGACTGAAAAATATACAATGGGTTTAGGCTGCTTTCTTTTCATCTGTCTCTTCTGTACTAACAGATTTACCACCTTGAATTATTTTAAACTCGAATTTATCAACCTTAGAACTATCAATCATTACAAGATGTTCCTTTCTAAGCGACGTCAGGAAGTTTTTAAGACTAAAATCAAAAGATTTCTTAATCCAAAACTTCTTACCTACGCTAAACTGAAAAACGCACATGCAAATAAGCGTCAAAAGATATGCGAGCATTGGCTTCAGGCTCAAGTAGTGATTTGACAAGATTGCAATTCCAAGAGCACTTCCATAGAAGAAGCTTAGAATATTTGTTGTTTTTGTCACTGAATATCCATAGTAATTTCTTAATATATGATGGACGTGAAATCGATCACCTTTAAATGGAGATTTTGAATTAAAGATACGACGACAAAACGAAACTCCTACTTCAACCATCGATATAGATACAGGTAAGAGACTCAAAGATAATGCATCAACGAAACTCATCCTATTTTGCAAAAAATTAAAATTAGATACTGATAGAAATAAGTAACTAAATCCAATAAATGCGCCACCTATTTCCCCCAAATGAATTTTGGACGGAAATTTATTATAAACGGTGAAAGCAATTAAACCAGAAAAACTAATAGCACTGTAAAGCATTGTTGAATTATTCCCTAAAAGGTATGCCATCAGAAAATAACTTAAATAAGCAATAGAGCTCAACTTAACAGTCATTAGATCTAGTCCATCAAGTAAGTTTGTTCCATTCAATGTCCCCATTCCATAAAAACATAAGGCCATAAAAACAATCGTTGAAAAATTACCACCGACAGTAACCGCAGAAATGATAGAAAAGGCAAAAACACTTAGAAACTGACAAAAAAGTTTTACTATTGGTCTCAATTCATACTTATCATCCATCATTCCATAGAAAATTAGTAAAGAACCACAGAAAAAAAATGTCGATATAACTTGCCATGGTAAAGCAAGGTCTGGATAAACAAAGCTTACGCCAGCTATTCCTAAAGTAACAGAAAGGCCAACAGGTAACCCACCAAGCAACAATGCTCCACTACTCGACTTTCCAGAGTGAACTATTAATAAATTTTTAACTTTCGATGTTGGGGATTCTTTGAGCTTGTATAGATAACTAAGGAGAATAAACGACAATGAAAAAATACTGACTAAATAGATCAACATACTCACACACCTCATCTACTCTTCGTTTTATAGAGATTTTAAGTTAAATATTTCTGTGTCTTATGAAGTTATGGTATTATTTTCCGTGAAAGGAAATATACTTGAAAAACAACCTGATTATACATTCAGTAAAAGAACAAATTTATTATATTAAATACTTGATGGACTCACTTGAGACGACAAGTTCAATTGCAAGAGAGAGCTTAAGAGAAGTTCTTGAGTATGAAAGTGAGCTTATTACGAACTCAGAACTCGTCTTTATTGAATTTAACATTCAAGGCTTTTCTGATTTCATCGAAAGGATTAAGCAAGCATCAAAACCTATTCAGATCATTATTCTCTACATGGATAAGGATAAAGATTTTGTAAAAGAGACTATTGGCTATAACCCTAATATTTTTACTTTCAATATTCAGTCTGGACAGGTCCTTGAACTCGATAAAATAATTTCAGCTCTAAAAAAAATAAATCAACGATTAAATAAGAAAGATATCTACTGCAGGATAAAAAGAGAGTTTCTTTTAAAAGCAGACTCAATTATATGCGATGCTTACATTCAATTATCTGATGACAAGTATGTTAAAATCATCAATCGTCATGAACCATATGATGAAAATGATATAAAAAAGTATACGGACAAAGGCATTGATTTTTTTTATATAAAAGAAAATGACTTCAAAATATTCATTCATGCGATGGTTAAAAGCCTTCAATCCAGTTCTTACCAAGGTCTAGCTATTGCGAGTGATGACTCTGCAATCATTAGTTTAAATTGTATCGAGGTTGTTCATGAAATCATTAGTAAGACGGGAATTTCAAGCCAGGCCTTGGCCCTAACAAATGAAGCCGTTAATAATACTTTAAAACTAGTTAATAAGACATCACTTGAAAAAATGCTCAAATCGATAATGGGTCAAGGCTCTTATATCGGAGAGCTTAGCTTGCTTGTGAACTATATATCTTGTGCAATTTGCAAAGAGTCGGAATGGTCATCGCAAGAGAACTTTCTTCGATTATCACTCGCCTCTTTTTTTCAAAATATTGCTTTAACAACAGATGATGAAGCAAAGATCATTTCTAGAGATGACGATAACTTCAAAGACCTGTACCACAAAAAGCAAAAAATAATTATCGAGCATCCCAATAAAGCAGTTGAAATAATATCGTCGATAAAAGGTTTGCCCCTTGGTGTTGATAAAATAATAAGAAACCATCACGAAAACTACTTTGGTAGTGGCTTCCCTCGATCTGTGGATTATACAAACCTAGAACCAATGTCTACAATCTTTATCATTTCTCTTGAAATTGCAAATAAGTTCCTCAGTGATGGCGTCAGTAGAGATCGAATCATTGATCTTCTTATAAAAATGGAAAATGAGTATATTAAAGGTTCATTCGGAAAAGTAATTCACTCTGCAAAGAAAGCTTTTGCTGTACCTCTTATTACCAGCGAGAAAAGAGACTTTTTTAATGAATAAAAAAATTGATGTCGCGATATACGTGCATGAATTTCTTCCAGAGGTTGGTCACTCCCGAGCAATGATTGAAACGTTAAAGCACTTCCCTGCAGAACAAGTGAATAATCTTCATATAATAGCTTATGATATTTGCAATATTGCTGATGTCATCAAGCAGTATGAGAACAAAGTAGTCATTCATCAATGTCCAAAGATATTCTATCGTCCTTTTTTGATAAAGATGATTTGGTTTTATATTTATTGCTTTTATATCGATGCGTTTAAACTCGATCGTAATGTTAAAAAAATTGGAATCGGTATAGCATCTCTTTCTGCGAAGTATATTAACATACAATTTATTCACCAGGAATGGGAGCCGATCTATTTCAAATATATCAGTATGCCCTTTTACAAATATGTTTATAAAAAAATTCTTTTCTTTGTTTTTAGAAAAATTGAAGACCATATTTACAATCAATCCAATGTAAAATTTTCTGTCCTTTCTCAGTTCGAAACAGACTACATCAAGAAAAAATTTAGTGTACAAGATAAAAATATTATCACTAATTATTCAGGGGTAAACTTTGACAGGTTTAAACTTCTTGATCAAACAAAACTTGTTTCAAAAGAAAGAATTATTGAAATTTTTCCAGAGCTTGTGAATCTCGATGAGAACAAGGTGACGTACCTCTTTATTGGTGCACTTGAAAGAAAAGGTGTGAATTTTGTTATCAGAGAGTTTCTCAAAGTAACTGATGCCCAGTTAATAATCATCGGACGCCCAGAAGGAAGTAGTTCAATCAACATACCGACTTCGCCAGATATCTTCTATATTCCTTTTACCAAAGATGTTCATCTCTTCTATCAGTATAGTGATGTTTTCTTATTTCCAACTCTATATGAGCCATTTGGATTAGTTATTCTTGAAGCAGCATCAATGGGATTGAATGTATTGACCACGAAAAAACAGGTTGGCGCAAGTGAGTTGCTTGCAGACATTAAAGGAATTCATTTATTCGAGGGAAGTGAACAATTCAATATCATTCCAATACGTGCTCCACTTTCTTACAGTGATAAATTAGCAGTAAGAGAGAAAGTTATGAAGAGAATGCAACCTTACTCTTGGAATAAAACTGGTTCTAATTTTTGGAAACTCTTAAACGATTAATATTCTCTGTAAACTTAGAAAAAGTTAAATTGTTAAGATAGAATTCATATGCACCACTCGATAGCTTTTCCATTTTCTTTTCTTCTTTCAATTCCTCAAGCTTGGAAATCAAGGACTGCTCATTTAATACATCAAAGACCAATCCTGTTACACCATCTTGAACGAGGAAAGTAACGCCTGTATCAATATTACTAGCAATGACAGGAAGGCCAGACTGAAACGCTTCGACAATTATCATTCCATAAGCTTCTGCTTTATTGATTGAACTAACGACGAGCAGGTCCGACTCTGCAATAATTTTATCCTTATCTTCATCTGTAATATTTCCACACAATGTGATATTTGAAAAACTCTTACTTAACTCTTCAAGTTCAGTTCGAAGTGGACCATCTCCAATTATTTTTAACTTAAGGTCGGTTTTTGAAACTGCTTTAATTAAAAATTCAAATCCCTTATAAGGTACGAGACGTCCAATTGCGACGATGTTGCCATGAAAATGATTTCTAACCTTATACTCATTATTGATTTTCACTGGAAATGGAATAATATTAACTTTTTGAAATTTACTTATCACACTTGAGTATTGATGAAGCTTAGGAGAGGAAACAATCAACTCATCATAAATAAACGAAGTCTTTTGAAAGAAAAATTCATATAAATCACCAAGCCTCCCTTGATTTGAAAGGTCTGAGTGGTAAATTCCATAAAGACGACTTCCATCTATCTTAAAAAGGAAACTCCAAACTAGAAACCAAACGTGGATAAAGGGATTATGTAAGTGGACATAGACAATATCGTAATCTTTTTTAAAAATTTTAAATGGATTAAAAAGAATCGAGAAATTAAATGGTGTTGATAACAGAAACAAATGTTTTTTTAACTGTGTGACTTTTTCCCGAAATTCTCCAGTGTAGTGATCATTTGTTTCACCGAAGCTGATGACATCGACCTGATCACCAAGCTTTTGATGTGCTCGAGAGTACATCTCAGCTACAAGTTCAATGCCTCCCTTATAAGGAGGATAGAATTTTGAAACCTGAAGAATTCTCATTAGTTCTTTACTTGCCTATAGAGTAAAACACTAGATAGAACTGTTGCAAAAACACCTATTAGGCCAGTGTAATACGCTCTATTTTCGGTAAAAGTATCTTTAGGAATAAAGATGGAGTCACCAGGTCTAAGAGTTTCTTCATAAGCTTTAGCACTACCACCTTCTGTTAAATTAAATTTCAACGTTTCGAAGGTTTCCTTGTTCTTTCTTGTCAGCTTGACTTCTTTTAAGTCTGCTGTTGAACCAGGACCACCGGCCATTGAGAGACCATTAACGAAAGTTGTATTTACTGGTACGAAGTGAAGACCTGCTCTATTAACGGCACCCCAAAAATGTACGGGAATTAAAACCTTACCTTTCACAGAAGGTGAAAAATAAACAGCTCCTGAAGACTTTGGAAGGTCCTTAACTTCAGAAGGTAGTGTGAATTCTTTAATATTGTATCCTACAACTTGCTCTCCTTCGGCCAGAGCACTCGAAGAACATATAAGAAGAGATAAAGAACAAATATAAACTTTTAAACATGTAATAATTTTCATAGAATTAGTTTAGCAAAGAGAAATAATGGAAACAACAGCAAATAACAACACTACAAGTCATAAAGTTCAAGATAAACTAACAAAGTTATTTCTTGCGATGCTCATTGTCCAATTTGCCCTTAATTTTGCAGGTAGTCCGATTTTAAAATACTCTTACCTTCTGAGTGTCTTTAGTATGCTGGCATTAGTTCTTTTTTGTTCTCCAGAAGTTTCACTTCCTTATTTTTTTCCATTTTTTATGATTGAAGGTCAAGGTCGAATACTTTGGAATTATAATCCCATATTTAGAGTTTTATTCGATGCTCTTTTGCTCTTATGCGCATTCAAGGCCTTTTATTCAAAAAAACGAGTTATTGATATCAGGGCCATACCAACATATATCTATATTCTAATTTTCTTCCATTTCCTTTGGTTTTCTGTACAACTCTTTAATCCAAATGGGGTTGGCTTTCTAGGAGTTGTCGCAGCAGCTAAGATTTATATTATTCCATTTATTATTTTTCTAAGTTTTTTAGCCAATGATGGTCTTCAAAAACTTGAAGTACTCAAGAAAATCGAAGCTTTATGCTTATTCACTCTCTTCATTCATGGGTTATTGGTTATCTTTCAGTACTCTCAAGGAGAAAGTTTTATTACTTCAATTACCCCCTATTATGAGCAAGTAATCGGAGAGCGTTTTTCAGGTGCCCTTTTTCGTCCTTTTGGAACGACCCATTTACCGGGCGGATATTCGATCTATATTGTACTTCTGCTACCATTCATCTTTCTAACAAAGGCCAAAAATTATAAGGTCGTAATTTATAAACTCGCAACAGTTGGAATTAGTTTCTATTGTTTATTTCTTTCACAAGTAAGAAGTGGAATGATAAAGGCATTTTTCATTACTTTTACCATCACATCACTTCTTTATATTAGAGGTCAAAAACGGTTTAAGAAGATCATCGTTTCCTTTCTCGCTATTTTCATCTTTGGATACGTGATCACAAATGTAGGTGTGCTTGATGATAGGGACATCGAAAAGATAGCTCCTGCCCTAAATCGATTCATGTCTATCTTTGATAAGAGAACAATAAATAGCTCAAGAGAAACTCCTACAGTTATTTTAAGTTATATACTCGAACGCTTAGATGAAACCCCCCTTGGACTAGGGCCAGGTAGAACTGGAGCTGCAAGTAATATGAATAAATTGAAAATTGCCGCAGATCCAATTTTTGGATTAAAAGAAAGTTGGGCCTATGATAATTTATTTCTTAGTTTAGCTGTCGAACTTGGAATTGGTGCTATATTTTACTTACTCATCATTTTACTATTACCTTTGAAAATGATTAATCACTCTATTCGCTCTTTTCTAAGAAATGATAAAATATTCCCAATAGTAATTATCTCAGCGATAGTTCCCGTTGTCATTTTAATCGGAAACTGGGGAGCTATTGGACTACCCTACAATCCGGAATCTTTTTGTTTTTGGTTTTTATTAGCTTTGGGACTTAAGAATATCGAGTCCCGAGAAGTTACTTCTAGTTAAAATCAGGGGTATTTCCGATGACTTCAATGTTTTCAAAATTCTTTTTTAATTCATACTCATCGTAAATTTTAGTATCAACTAAATATCTAATTATAACAATGAGAAAAACAAGAAAGAAAGTTACAAAGATAGCAAAGAGAATAACCTTCCCTTTAGACGTACGTTTGTAGAGGGAAACTTCTTCAACATTTTCAGAGAATACAAAGTCTGAAACAATAGTAGATTCAAGCAAAGTTAACTGAACAAGTCTATTTTCAAGTAATTTCATATATTCAAGTTGTGGCTTTAAAGTCGTCATTTGGGATTCTAGGGCCGTCTGCTCAGAAACAAGTCCTTCTAATTTCTTTTGTAAACTATCAAGCTCACTCTGTGCTCTTTCAAATTGCGTTCTTTTTACTTTCACATCAAAGGCCACGTTCTTAGAGCTTTGATCTTTCTTATCTAAAAAGTCCTCAGTTGTATCAATATACTTCTTATAATTTGGAATTGCGTATAATTCATCTTGCGCAGTTTTAAGATCGCTCTTTAACTGATTTATTATCGATTTATCTTCGATAGAAAGGTCGACAAGAGATACTTCAACAGCATTAATATCTTGTCTTAGCTTTTCAATCTTTACATTAAGTGCTTTAGCCCTTTTAGATAGTTCTACTTCACTTTGTGTAAACTTGCGACTCAAGGTTTTCTTGGTTTGCTCTAAATTAGCTTCAGCAAGATCAAGTTCAACACGTTTATTATGAAGATTTCCCTGAACCAACTTGATTCGACTTCCAATAAAATTAATTTCATCTTTAAGCTTAACGTTTCTCTCTTCAAGATTATAGGAACCATCTTGATTTAATTTTAAATGTTCTTTCTTAACAAGTTCTGACATTAATTCTTTTTGTTGAGAAATAAGATGTGAAATTGAATCCAGCCTCATTTTCTGCAGGACGATCTCAACCCTCTCTAATAAAAATTGTGTCGACCATGAATCAAGAGTATTAACATGAACAACAAATCTCTTCATCACAGAAGGATCTTGATCAACTGTGTAAAGGCCAGCAACAGCGCCCATTATATGCTTTACGATACATTCACGATTATCATTACATTTAGAGAAGTATGTATTTGAATTAATTTTATTTTTTGAGTTTAGAGAATTATAGTTAAACGATAGGTACTTTCCACTCTCATAAATATCAGTTGCTAACTTCTTAATAAAGTCTAGGGACTGAGTCATACCAATGATTTCCGAAGCATCTACCCCTTCTTGACTTTCCCCAATGATTTTGGCAATCGCGATCGTTGGAGAATCAGCATCATTTGAAACGTTTTTAAATGATTTAGATTGCATAAAAATAATATTTTGCGAATTATAGAAGGAATAAGAAAAACCAATTACTAATAATGGAATAATTGAACATATTAAGTAATAGCGACGAATAAGCTTTCTAAAAAAAGAAAAGTTGATAATTGTCGTTTCGTCTAAAATAACATTGAGTTTTTTCATTTAAAAAGCCCCCCAAAGAAACTTTTCTTCTTCGGCTTTTCATTGCTTTTATTTTCATCCATCAATAGCCCCTTTAGAGTTACCCCATAATCAGAAAAGAAGGAAACGGTATGATCAACCTCTTCTTTCTTTGACAAACTTTGTGCAACAATAAGAGACAAGCTCTCGAATCTTTCAAGCATAGGATAGTACAACTGTGAAGATGTTTGTATTTTGTGCATTTCTGGGACATCCCAAAAAATCAAATCATAAGATTCGATGAAACCATCAAGTAGTTCTTCCATCTCCTCATCATCTTCTGCTCTTTTCTCATTGATAAGTAACTCATCAAGAAGAATAAAATCAAAGTGATTATGAAATGTAGTGACATTGAATGAAATTTCATCACAAATGTAAACTTCATGACACTTTTCTTTATTTACGATTTCTCCAAAGAAATTATCATTTAACGACTCTGTTACAATAGCAATTTTTAAATCCTTTTGATGATCGAAAAAGCTCGCTAATCCCATGATCGTTTTTTGTTGTGATGTATGATATCCAGTTGACCCGATAGCAAAGTTCTTTATACCCGCTTCAAAATCTGCTAAGTAGGAAGCACCAATACGAAATAACTCTTGGTGATTTTCAACATGATAAAAGAACTTGGTTCTTTTTTTACGCTTATGTGTGTCCCCCATTTTCAAATGGGAAAAGCTTGAATTTATTTCACTCATCCCAATTCCCTATGGAGATAGAACAAATCCCTTAAATGGAACTTTGTATTTATCGAAATAGTCTTTTATTTTATATATATCTTTATATTTTGAGCTATTGCTCTTAACTATTAAGCTGATGCTCTCAATTGAACGAATCACTGGATAAAAAAGTTCTTTCTTATTATCCATTTCAAGAAGCTCCGGAAGGTCCCAAAGGACAACGTCAGAGTTTTCTACAAAGTATTCAACAAAGTCTTCAAATGAAGTATTACCAAGCTGATACATTACATTACAAAGTTCTGAAAACTCCACAAACTCAACACCCTGTGTCACATAGCATGTATATGCAATATCTTCATTCAAAATAGGTTTTTTAATTTCTTCAAGGTCATTAATTTGTGAATGATAAAGAGACTTCTCGATCGAATCAGTAACAACTGTGACTGTAACTTTGGCATTATAATTTAAAAATGAAGTTACGCCCAAAACGGTCTTTTCTCTTTCTGTCTTATTTTCAAAAGAGTTAAAGGCAAGACTTTTAATTCCTCTATTAAAGTCTCTCAAATATGAGTCCCCAAGCTTAAATAGCTCTATATGATTTTTTACTTTGTAATACAACTTCGAAAGGCTTTTGTTATTCTTTCTTTTAAGCTCTTGTCGCTTGAATGATACCTCTTTGACCTCATCAGCTAGAGATAAGTTTGAATATACAGGATTTTCGTCTTCACTAATCTTCAAACCATTAATGGCCTCAATAAAATCATTTTTTAATGAGTGCCCACCACCAGAAATGCCACCTCTAAAGAACTCAGCATTGATACTTTTCTCAACTGTTCTTGAAACTTTTGCATAATCTGAATGTGTAATATTTTTTGGAGATTTCTTTTTATCAAAGATAA
This sequence comes from uncultured Bacteriovorax sp., assembly GCA_964593545.1. GTDB lineage: Bacteria > Bdellovibrionota > Bacteriovoracia > Bacteriovoracales > Bacteriovoracaceae > Halobacteriovorax_A. Next base: position 26,472 of record CAZQJK010000005.1, read on the forward strand.
GATTTGTTCTTTTTACATCTGAGACATTCAATTCTTCGATGACGATAGAATTTAGCTTCTTGTTAGAATTGATATAGTTTGCTAATTGTTTTTTTGAAATCTCTTCATCACCATTTTTATCATTTACAATAATTTTTGTAACTGTACCACTGGACTTAGGTGTAATTTTTGGTCCAGAAAAAACCAAGTTTCCAGAACTTTTATAAGTCTTATCAAGTTCAAAATTATCTGAAACTTCGTAATCAAAATTGTGAATATTCATTTCTTTCTTAGCTTGCATCTTCTTTCCATAAGTATAAGTTTTAAGCTCTAACCTATTAGAATATCGGTAAAGTTATGATCCTTCATTAATTGTGAAGACCCCCTCATGATTAACTAGGCAAGAGCTGCAATCCACTGATATTATTTAGATATAGGTTGAAGAAATATTGTCACTTCAGTAATTAACCAAGCATATCGCTCAGTCACAAGAAATATAATTGCCAAATAGTATCAAAATCGTAAGATATCTTTATGAGAGAATTCCAAGAATTAAAAGATATCGAGCAGCTCAGTCGTTTTAAAAATTCAATTATCGAGACTAGAGTTTTAGATGAAATTACGTTCAAAAATCGGACCTACCCTATTCATAGTTTTACAATTGGGTCAAATGATCCGGAAGCTCCAACTTTTGGAATTTTTGGAGGTGTCCATGGACTAGAAAGAGTCGGGACGCATCTAGCAATATCATACCTTCAAAATCTTTTCACGCGTTTAACTTGGGATGACGAACTAGCTGGATCATTTAATAACTTTAGACTTGTTTCAATACCCCTGATTAACCCTGTCGGGATGGATTTGATTTATCGCTCAAATGGAAACGGTGTCGATCTCATGCGCAATAGCCCTGTTGAATCTTTTGAGAAAACTGCTCCACTCCTAGGTGGTCATCGCTATAGTTCAAAAATTCCATGGTACCGCGGTATTGAAGGTATAATTGAAAAAGAAAATTTAGCCGTTATCGATTTTGTAAAAAAAGAAATGTTTCCATCTAAATTTTCCATGTCTCTCGATCTTCACTCAGGTTTTGGAATGAAAGACAGATTGTGGTACCCATACGCAAAAACACGAAATCCATTTCCTCTAACTGCTGAAACACAAAATTTTAAGAATCTTATTGATACGACATTACCACATCATATTTATCTCATCGAGCAACAGTCTCAAAGCTATACGACAAGTGGAGATCTATGGGATCACCTCTTTGACTTAAGTCATGACATGAAACAATCAAATGGTCCTTTTATCCCTTGGACTCTTGAATTGGGGTCATGGTTGTGGGTTAAAAAAAATCCATTGCAACTTCTATCAATCTTAGGAATGTTTAACCCAGTCAGACAACATCGTTTTGAAAGAGTCATGAGAAGACACATCCTTCTCTTTGATTTTTTTATACAAGCAACTAAGAACCATCATAACTGGTTGGAGAAAAAATGATCAGAAACTTTGTATTAATAAGAGGATTAGGTCGCCAAAAAGGCCACTGGAATACCTTCCCAGATAAACTTAAAAATTATATTAAAAATTCCAGAGTTCATTTCATTGACCTTCCAGGTAGTGGAGCAAAACACACCGAGACATTCCCAATTGAGCTCGGAGTTCTTTTAAATGCCGTAAAAAACGATCTTGATAAGCTTAAGAAAGACAACAGCGATGGGACGTGGCACTTTGTAAGTATTTCCCTCGGTGGATTAGTCACCCTAAAACTGGCCGAGTATTTTTCAAGTATCTGCGATAGTATAATCATTATTAACAGTAGTGCAAAAGATCTAAGTCCATTCTATGAAAGATTAAATTACAAAATATATACTTCATTCATTCGTGCAATTAAGAGTAAGGATGACATCGAAAGAGAAAAGATTGTTCTTAATTTAACGACAAACTTAGTTCCTGATGAGGATAAGTTACAAATAGCGATGGACTGGGCATTGCTGGCGCAGAAAGAGCCCATGAGTAAAATAAACTTTGCTCGTCAACTTCTATGGGCGGCAAAGACAAGTGCTCCATTAAAATTATCCACGAAATCACTTATCGTCACTGGCCTAGGTGATAAGTTGGTCTCTTATAATTGTAGTGTTAATTTGGCAAAGAGACTTTGTACAGATATTGAGATTCATCCAACGGCTGGACATGATCTCTCACTTGATGATCCAGACTGGTTATGCACTAAGATCGATAAATTTACTACTTAAGAAATCTATTTTGTAGATCTTGACTATAGGTGCAAACTTGTCGCTTAAAGATCCTCTTTCTATTTCGAGAAATAAGCATGTATAAATAATCTCTAAAAAAACTTGGAAGAAAGTAAAATAATTTGAATATTTTAAAAAACAAACCCAACTCAGACGCAACTTCGATTGCAGCATTACTCTTTGTCAGTATAATTTCGTTATTATAATAAACAACAGTATCAAGGTTCTCGATCAAATGAGGAGGAAGTAGATCCTTAGCACACTCCCCTTGCAATGAAGAGAATTTAAATTTGCCTCTTTTGTCTAGAGAAAATATCAGCCGGACAATTCCCTGACACAAGAGACAGTCGCCATCAATGAAAATGACTTTCATTAACTTACGTTTAAAATTTTATAACTACGAAGTCCTGTAGCTGTAGTGATTTCGAATCTATCATTTTTTTTCTTCCCCATTAATTCTGCACCGAGAGAAGAAAATATCGAAACAACCAAAACAGATCTTCCATCAATACTTAAAATCGATCCACTATTCGCAGGAGATATAAAGTAAGTTGCTGCTCTTGAGTTGGTTTCTAATTCTACAATAGACCCAATCTCTATATTTGCATGACTTTCCATCTGAATACCATCAAACATTTCCAGTTCTTCAAGCATTTCATTTTTGAGCTCATCTGTCTCACATTTTTGTGCCGTTGTTTTAATCGTGCTCTTTATATTATCTATTATTAGGTCTCTCATATTCATCCATTTGTTATTAGTTAAAAATATTATTCAAAAAAGTTTTCATCTCGCTCCAAGAAGCTTTATCTGCTTGTTCATTATAAGCGATTGGTATATTAAATTTCTGACCAATCTCAGTAGCTCGAGGATTTGTAAAAGCATGAAGTGCATTTGGATAGTTTACAAACTTTAAATCAGAGCGGCTTTTCTTCATTACTTTTTTGAAATTCTTAATGTCTTTTGCTGTTACCATTGGATCGGCTTCACCATTAAGAACGAGATACTTTGCTTTCGCAGACTTTGAAACACTCTTGATATGACCAAGTGATCCATGAAAACTTACAACTCCTGCAAGATCAAAACCTGATGTTGCCATTGCCAGAACAACTCCTCCACCAAAACAATATCCAATGGCCGCAATTTTAGTTTGATCGACATCTGGATCATTCTTTAAAGCTTCAATAGCTTTTTGAAATCTCTTACCAGCCTCTTTTTGATTCTTCATGACGGCCATTGCAAAATTTCCAGCATCTTTTGGATGCTCAGCCTGCTTTCCATCGCCATACATATCAAGAGCGAATGCTACATAACCAAGCTCCGCTAGCATGTCTGCGCGATGGCGAACATATTCGTTATGTCCCCACCATTCATGTACGATAATAATCCCAGGTCTCTTACCTGTAAATTTAGAACTCTTTGCAAGATATCCATTCATATTTGTCGTCTCTGTAGAGTACTTAACCTCTCTAGACTTAAGACTTGAACAACTAACCATTAGAAATGACATTAATATCATTAGTACTTTCATTTTTGCTCCTCGATATTTATTTACTTCAAGATTATACACAGAAACTGAAATTTTCGGGCACTTAATTTCTTGACTGTCGAAGGAATAATCAGTATTTTTGCGCCATGAGTAAAAAGCCAATATATGATTTAATTCCAAGCGAAATAAACAGTTTCTGTAAAGATCATGATCTAAAAGATCATGTATTTTCTGAAATTAATAAGTGGTTTTTTAAGAAGAAAGAACCTGATCTTTCTATTTGGGATAAAACGTCTAAAGTTACAAGAGATTTTCTCGAGGACAACTTTGAATTTGCTCTACCAAAGATTGCCTGGAATGGGCTCTCAAATGATGGGACAAGAAAATTTCTTATTGGACTCTCTGACTCAAACACAGTTGAAGCTGTTGCCATCCCAGCAAAAGATAGACTCACTCTTTGCATCTCTTCTCAAGTAGGATGTGCCATTGGCTGCACTTTCTGCCACACCGGAACTCAAGGTCTAACTCGTAACTTGACGACGGCGGAAATTGTAGGGCAATTCTTAGCTGTTTCGAAATGGCTTATCGATAACGTAAATAAAGACTCTCGTCTCACTAATATTGTCTTTATGGGACAAGGTGAACCGCTCCACAACTTTGAAAATGTAAAAAGGGCCATCGCTCTATTCATTCATCCTGAGGGGATTGGACTTAGTAAGACTAAGGTAACGCTTTCAACTTCAGGATTAGCAAACCAAATTGAGAGATGGGAAGACTTTCCAGAGATAAATATTGCAATCTCTCTACACGCTGTAAGAAATGATCTTAGAAGTAAACTGATGCCAATAAATAAGGCTCACGATCTTGAAAGACTTTTCAAGGCGCTTAAAACAATACCAGTTAAAGCTTCTCGTCGAATAACATATGAGTATCTTCTTATCGACCAGCTCAATGATGCTCAAGAAGATATTGATGGTCTTTGTGAGCTTCTCGTTCGCAAAGAATCAAAGATCAATATTATTCCATTTAATGAATATCCCGGTAGTGAATACAAAAGACCAAGTAACGAAAAAGTCGCCTGGTTTCAAAATGAGCTTCACGATCGAGGGTATACGTGTACGGTAAGAGTAACTAAAGGCGACGATATTCTCGCGGCCTGCGGACAGCTTAAAACTGAATTTGAAAAGTTAAATGTATGGGATGGAGAGCGTGTTTCGCCAAAAACTTACACCCCGATAAACTCATAGTCCAACTTGAATAATTTTTGAAATCATCTCTTTATACTTCATGCCTTTCGCCTGAGCAGACAGTGCAAACTCATCGGCCTTCGCAATATTTGGATTTGGATTAGCTTCAAGAACATAAACTTCATTTTCTTTTGTTACACGTAAATCAATACGTGCATAACCACTTAGCTCAAGGGCCTTATAAGTCTTCTTACAAATATGAGCGATCTTCTTTTCAAGTTCACCATCTAAGATGGCCTTAGACGAAGAAATACCTTTGCGCTCACGATATTTCTTATTCCACTTAGCATTTTCTGAGTATAACTCTTTGCCAGGGTTTTCGACTTTTTCAAACTTTAGCTCCCAAACAGGGAGTACATCGAGACGCTTATTTCCAATCACTCCAACGTAGAACTCTCTTCCCTCAATAAACTCTTCGACAATAACTTCACTATCATACTTATCTATTAAATAGGCCACTCTCTCATAGAGCTTCTCTTCGTTATTCACAACGCTCGCATTTGAAATACCAAGCGAAGCTTCTTGAAATAAGCATTTAACAATTAAAGGAAACCTTAGTTTCTTTGAAAGCTTTGTCGACTTAGATTTAAGGAAGTTTTGAAATTTTGGAGTTGGGATTCGGTGATAGGCCAAGAGTTTTTTCGCAAGAGACTTATCTCTTGAGATCATTAAACCTCTTGGGTTACAACCAGTATACTTCTGCCTAAGTAGCTCAAGGAAGCTTACAACATTCTGGTCAAAGAGCACTTCTCCATCAAACTCTTCGAGAAGATTGAAAATAATATGAGGCTTGTAATCATCAATCGTATCTTTAATAACACCAAGATCACTGTAAACACCAAGCCCTTTATAAGAAACTTTAAGCTCTTTCAGTGCTCTTAAAACATTGTACTCTGTTATCCATGGTTCATATTCAAAATTTTCGTGAGATTCATCAACAGACTCAGGAGGGACAAGGGATTTATGAAATAAAACAAGTACTCTTTTATCTTTTTTTAATGTCACATTATAATCCTATGTTTTCCATCAGATAAGAATTGCTTAGCATGTCCAATAACAAGAAGACTTAAGACATCTAGTTTATTTGCTCGCTTATTAATTCTAAGGCCTTTTTTTCGAGCATTCAATTCTAAATCTTTTAAAACATAGGAAAGATCGTATTTTTTTAATTTAGTTTCATATGCAACTTGATCAATCAATTCTCTTCGATACTCTTTTAGAGCAATTGAAAGGTCTTCTCCTGAATCGAAAGAGATCGAATCGAGCTGAGAATATTTGAATTTTCTATTTTTAATTTTCTTCTTCTGTTTAAAGTATTCACCTAATGATAGATCCAAAGACTTGAAGTGATCATAGAACATATCATTTCGATTGTTACTTCTCTTGTTCTTAAGTTGCTTCATCACACTATTGACATAGTTTAGTTTTGTCAGTGCTGGCCAACCTTCATATTTTGATTTCCACTGGCTTTTTGGAGTCAACCAAATAGCAAATGTTTCTGACCAATCTTCTTCAGGGTGAGCCTGAGCATAATTTTCACTTAAATGACGAACAAACTTTTTTGAATACTTCTTGAAGGTATATTGATCTGGATACTTTTCATTGTGATCCCCAAAAAGTTCAACTCTCCCAGCAATATCACGCAAATTAAAAGCGTTATCAATGACGTGTCCACACTCATGTCTTGAAAGCTTTAAAAAGTCTTCTTGCAACTCTCCCTCAATACTTCCACACAGTTCTTTTTCAAGCTCTATTAAGCGTGGATGAAATAAAGTAAATGGTACCGCAAAAGATGTGTGTCCATCAGGACAAAACCAATCATCACTTCCCCAAATTAATGGTCTCACTTTTAGATTCTTCTTCTCTAATTCATGATGAAGAATTTTAAGATTTTTTACAAGTCCACTCTCTTCAAAAGATATATTTAAGTCCTTAAGCTTGAGCTTAAGAATGGAGTTTTTAGAAATGGTCGATAAGTTGTCATAGGCCATGGCCAATTATAGCACCAAGCGATTAATTCTCCATAAATATGTAATAAATACAATTAATCTTTATGACCTAGATCATACTAAAATTAGCTGCTCTAAATCATATTAAAATGATGGAAAATCTCTTTGAAAAGTATAATAAGGCCCTACCACGCTACACTAGCTACCCAGCTGTTCCACACTGGAACGGTAAAGTTAGTCAGAGTATTTGGATAGAAAATGTAAACCATCATCTCTCCAAGTGCCCAGAAATTGATATCTATATTCATATCCCCTACTGTCAGCAGTTATGCTGGTACTGTGGATGTAATCGAGAGATTGCCAAGAGCTCAACAAAAGCTGATCCCTATATCCAAGCACTGAAGCGTGAATGGCTTTTCTTGCTTAGGAACCTAACAAGCTCACTTAATCTCAAAATAAAATCTATTCATCTAGGTGGAGGAACTCCAACTTTTCTTTCTGAGCAACAGCTTGACGAGTTGCTAAGTACATTCGAGCCTTTCCTCAGCAAGGACTTTATAGGTGCTATCGAGATTGATCCACGGACCCTTATGACTTCACAACTAGTTGTCTTAAAGAAGTATAATTTCTCACGGGCATCTCTTGGAATTCAAGATTTTGATGAGGAAGTGCAAAAACAAATTAACCGCATCCAGAGCTTCTCAGTTGTTGAAGATACCATTTCAAAGCTTCGCCAATATGGATTTACATCAATCAATTTCGATCTTATTTACGGCCTGCCGGCCCAGACGGTATCGACAATTGAGCAAACGATAAGCAGGTCCCTCTCACTTAATCCAGACCTCATTAGCTTTTATAGTTACGCTCATCTGCCAGAGAGAATAAAGAATCAACGCCTGATTAAGAAGGAGCTATTAAGCTCCTCAAGTGCCAAAAGAGAGCTATATGAAGCGGGAAGAGCAAAGCTATTAAATGAAAAATTCATTGAAATTGGACTTGACCACTTTGCAAAGAAGGGCAGCTATCTAGAAAAAAGTTTGAATGCAGGAAAATTACAAAGAAGCTTTATGGGCTACACTGATAAGAAAAGTGATATCCTTATCGGCTTAGGTGCTTCGAGTATTTCGAATACCACAAATACCTATAAGCAAAATGAAAAGGAAGTTCGCGAGTATATTCACCAGATCTCAAAGGATGGCGAAGCACGGATTACAACCTCTCACCTTCTTAGTGATCGGGATATTATACAGAACAAGAAAATTCAAGAACTAATGTGCACACAACGTTTGTCACCTGAGGCCTGCTACGAAAAACAAATTATTGATTTTATTCAAGATGGTCTTTTAGCTGTAGAGAGCGATCACTATAGAGTCACTAAAGTTGGTAATATTTTTTTACGTAATATTTGTGCAATTTTTGATGAATACTTAGAAAAGGCCAATGGGGCAACGAAATTCAGCCAGAGCGTTTAAGAACTGGCTGCAACTTGCTCAATAACTCTTATAATATTTCCAATTCGAGAAACCTTAATAATAAAATTAGCATCAGAGATTTTGGCTCGAAGATTTGATAAGTGTGTATTTACGGTACGGCTAGCAACATAAGAGTCACCCCATACAAAGAGAACAAGTCCATCCTTCGTCGGTGAAGAAGTACGATTGGTTAGAATATAAAACAACATTTTGTATTCGATATTTGTTAAAAGAATATCTTGTGAATTTATTTTCACTTTAAACTTATCACTCTCCATTTCAAGATTACCAAAAGAAATATTTTCGGTATCTTTCTCTGAACCACCGACTCCCTTTGAAGCAATTGATAGCAGACGATTTTTTATTCGCGCGGAAACTTGATTGTGTGACATTGTTTTAAAAAGAAAATCTTCCGGCATCAATTTCAAATGAGAAAGTACAGTCTCATCTCTTTCATCTGCAGAAAGAAATAGTATTGGGATATTTTCAATCTCATTAGTGTTTTTTATATCTTGAAAGACTTCTACACCTGACTTGCTTGGCATATGAACATCGAGAATAATAAGATCGGGCATAATTCTCTTAATATGATCTAAAACTGTTTTTGGATCATTATGAGTTAAAACATCGAACTCATCTTTGTGTTGCTCAAAGAAAACTTCACTGTAATCGACATTATCGTCGACAAAAAAAATCGTATATCTGTTCATCATATCAATAGTTTAGCTCATTTTTTTTAATTTTAAGAATCAAGAATTCTTGATTATTATAAATAAAACCAATTTAAGCTTGTAATGTATTGAAATTACGCACAAGTTTAGATAAATTATTAAGATTAAGGGAGAAAGGAAAAGAAAAAATGATTCAACTGAGTACTTTAAAAGAATAAATATGGAAGAAAATTCATTAAATGTTTATGGCGAGCAATTACGATCGTGTTCGATCAATCCTCTAACAGGTTTTTTCAGGGACGGTTGTTGCAATACATCTTTTGAGGATACTGGTGTCCATACTGTTTGCATTCAAGTCACACAAAGATTTCTTGAATATTCAAAAGCAGTCGGAAATGACCTCTCAACTCCAATGCCGCAATATAATTTTAAGGGACTAAGACCTGGGGATCATTGGTGCCTTTGTGCCGGAAGATGGGTTGAAGCCTATCAAGCCGGAGCAGCTCCAAAAATCTTTTTAGAGGCTACACATGAAGAAACCTTAGCAATTATTCCATTGAATCTCTTGGAAAAATTCAAGGCCTAATTTTAAGCCGCCTTCTTTATTTCGATGGCCGATTTCCAATACTCTAAAGTTTGACTACCAATCGAATGACTATTGTGTGAATAGACTTCACTCTCAAGATAGTTAAAAAGTTCGTTGGCTTCCTCTTCAAGGCCAAAGACCTTTAAAGAGTGAAGAACCCTGGTAATGCGAATATAGTTATGGTTGTACAGAGTCACCCAATTTTTAGCATTATAATCTTTTATTACACCAGCTGGCTTTTCTTGGTGAAATTTATGCTTAACTTTAAAGCCCCAAAAATTCTCCATTAAAAGTAAGGAGTGAAAAAGATTTTCTTGAAAGTCTCGAGATTTTAATGCTTCATTAATTTCAGATGGAGATACTTGCAAGCAAGTATCATTATGATTGCTCTTTAGCTCAATTGGGAATAACCACTGTATATAGTGATGCCTATTTTCAAGCTCCCAATCTGAAAAGTTCCAAATGTCTTTTAGGTAAAGGCCGTCTGGGTTAGGTTTTGCATTTGTATAAAACTCAAGTAAGTCACTCATAGTAATCTCCACACAATGCTTTAATTACTTCTATTATACAATGACAATTAAAAATACATTTCCATAATATTGTCAGAAAATTTTAATACAATTAGGATAACCCTATAATCTTCCGCCACAGTCAGGCATTGAGGCGTCATATGGATTTTGAACATCGACCCCTTTTTGCGTATTTTGAACCCACTTCTTCCTAACCATCGGGCAATAGTAAGCTTGATATTTCTCACCGAGATCATACTTATTGATAATTTTTACGAAGTAGATATTGGCCAGACCGTATTGTTTTTTATTCTCTTCCTGAGTTTGCTTAGCGCTTATCTTTTCAAGTGATTCACGAACTTTTAAAAGATCGGAATCAAGAGCCTTTTCTTTATTCGTAATGCTAAACTTAAGTAATTCTTTAGTAGCATCTTCAACAGCTTTTGCATTATACGAGAAGAAAGAGTGATGAAGAGATTCGTTCTTTTCTAAAACTTTTAACATTAAATTCTTAGCCTCTAGGCTAAGCTTCTCTTTACCTAGTACTGATATCGACAAAAATGTCACGAGAATACAGAATAATTTCTTCATTGATTTTTCCTTCTAAATTTTAGGATCACACCTTCATCAGTAGTTTCTAATTGTGGATTTGTTGAGTCAAAACCATCGCGAATCAAAAAGCTTCGTGAGAATGAAGAAGTAAAACTACTATTGTTCGTTTTAGCTTCTAACTTTCCATTAATTAAAATTACACCATCATTAATACTAATCGCAATACTATCACGATCGAGATTTCTGGATTTTATTTCAACGATATAATGAGTAGCTGAATAACTTTCATCGACAAGTAAATCAGGCAATTTCTCCATCTGATCTGAAGCAATATTTGCCAACGAAGTTGAAAGTAAACCTTCCGTTGAGACAATATCTTTTCTTTCTTTAGCGACTGGCACTCTTCTTTCGTCCCCTACAATATCTGTAATGTTGAGGATAAGAAGAATTAAACAAATCACAACGAATAAATATGTAAAAGCCTTGTTTCTATTCACAAATAATCCAATATCTCTGATACTATTTAGAGTATTAAAACGTAATCGATATCAATCGACAAGGAGTATTCATTTTGCAAAGCAAAACAAAAGTTGCCATCTTCTGGAGTGGTGGAAAGGAAAGTGCTCTGTCACTAAATAGAATTCTCAAAGACCCACAGTACCAAGTCGTAACTCTTGTAACTACTTTAAACAGAGAGTTAAATGAAGTACCGTTTCATGGAGTTAGTGAAATTCTAATTTCAAATCAAGCTAAATTACTAAATCTTCCAATACTAAGAGTTTATATCCCATCGGAATGTACAAATCGAGAATATGAAGAAATTTTTAATCGTTACTACTCTCTTTTAAAACGCAAGGGTGTTGAATCGATTGTCTTTGGAGATATCACTCAACAGGAGATTCGAAACTATCGAGATCAGTTATTAGAGAAAAATTCTCTAAGTGGAATTTATCCGTTATGGGCCATGAGCAGCGAAGACGTCATGTCTGAATACTTACAAAGTGGTTATCGTGCAATTATCACAGCTGTGAATGAAGATTTTCTCTCTCTTAGCTTTCTTGGTAAGGAGCTAAACCTAGAGCTTATTGATAAAATCAAATCTCTTGATACAAATCTTGATATCTGTGGTGAAAATGGTGAATACCATACTTTCGTAGTCTACGGACCAGGCTTTAAACAAAGGGTTCCCTACTCTAAAAACGTCACAACGACACAAGGTCCATATACTGTTTGTAAATTAAGAGAGGCCTAATGGAACCTTTTAAGAACTTATTTAATAATGATAGTGTCAAATTACTCTCTTCATCTATTGCAAGAGAAAATAAAAATTTTGACCAACTACAATTTAATAAGAATGTCTTAAAAGAAATCTCGAATCTTGAGCTCAAAGACAGAGTGAGACTAATAGCTAATTGTTTTCATGAATCTTCAAATCAACAATACACAGAAAACTTAAAAACAATAACCTCTTGCATAATAAATTATAATTTATCAGGTTTTCAACTTTGGCCATTCTCTCAATATGTTGAAAGCTTTGGTCTTAAACAAAGTAAAGTACTTCAAAAGTCATTTAAGGTGTTGGAACTCATTACCGAGAAATTCACAAGTGAGTTTGCAATTAGGGATTACATCAATACATATCCAACACAGAGCTTTTCTTTTCTTGAAAAATGTTCAAAATCAAAAAATGAGCATTTGCGAAGATTTGCAAGCGAAGGCTCGAGACCATCACTGCCATGGGGAAAGAAAATTACAGATATTAATCAGCTCAAAATCTTTAGTTCTCAAGTTCTCGAAAGTCTTAAAAATGATCAATCTGAATATGTCAGAAAGAGTGTTGCCAATCACATCAATGATTATAATCACATTGATCATAGCTTTAGTTTGGATATTTTAGAAAAGTGGAGTAATGAAGGAGTTAATCAAAAACTAATTCGACATGCACTTAGAACATTATTAAAAAATGGTAATCCTAGGGCCCTAAAGATTATGGGCTATCGTGCGCCAAAAGACATTTCCGCTGCCATTACTTCCTTAGATGCCAAAACAATTATTGATGGACAGTCGGTTGGAATGAAAATTGAAATTACAAACTTGGGAACTAGAGATCAAAATGCACTTATTGATTATATTATTCATTATCCCAAGAAGAATGGAAAATACACGACCAAGGTTTTTCGACTCAAGGACACTGTACTCAAGGCTAAGAGTAAGCTACATATCGATAAAATCATTTCTTTTAAAGTTGTAACAGTAAGAAGCCATCACCCAGGTAAATACTTTATTGAACTTCAAATTAATGGTAAATTATTTAACAAGAAGAGTTTTATTTTAAATGAAAAAAATTAGCGTAATATTTTCAACATTCAATGAAGGAGGTAATATTTTTTTTAAGAATTCTCTCAAATCCTTAAAAAATGATCCTTCGATAGAAATAATTGTCATCGACTATGAAAGTACTGATGATACCGAAACTCTTTGCCTCGATAATGACGTAATTTTTATAAAGACGAATTTAAACTCAAGAGCTCGAAGACTTAAACTAGGACTTAATTATGCATCAGCTCCAATGATCCTCTTTCATCATCCACGAAGTACCATTGAGCCATCGGGTATCGAGAAATTAAAAAAGTTACATCTCTCAAATATATGGGGTGGATTTACCCACCAATTTGATCATGATTCTTTAGTGCTAAAATTTACATCCTGGTATTCAAATCGAGTGAGAGGGTATATCAGAGGTATCCTCTACCTTGACCATTGTATCTTTTCTTCGCGAAACTTACTCAATAATATAAATTTTCCAGAGGTCGACATATTTGAAGATACGATCTTAAGTAATGAACTTAGGGCAATAACTCCACCAATAATTCTCCCGTTTCAAAGCTTAACATCTTCGATTCGCTTCACAAAAAACGGACAATTCAAGCAAGCTCTTCTCAATCAAGTGATGAAGATTTGTTTCTATCTCAACATTGATCATAAACTTATGAACAAAATCTATGAGTTTGGCATCAATCTCAATTCAAAATATTAATATCTACAATTCTTAGACAGTCAAAAGATCTTAACAATCTATTTAAATTCTATTTGCATCTAAAGAGTACAATGAGAAAATAGGGGGCATTATGAATAACAATATAAAGGAATGGGCACCTATTGTGGCACGATCCGTACTAGGGGCAATATTTTTAATTAGTGGAACAAATAACTTCATGAGTTTTTTACCTGAGCAGCAATATACCGCGGAAGGTTTAAGCTTTATCGTCGCACTTAAGGAATCAGGCTATCTTTTCACATTGATTAAAGCGATGGAAGTCCTCTGTGGATCAATGTTGCTATTTAATCTCTTTACACCTTTTATAATGATTATCATTGCTCCAATCATCGTTAATATATTTCTTTTCGAATTAATGCTCAGTGATTCCTACATGATCCTACCAACTGTACTCGTTGCACTTGAAGCATATCTTTTTTATGAGCATAAGAACTTATTCATATGGTTGTTTAAATATCAAGTTCACACACATACAAATGACTCCAAACCTCCTGAGATATTAATTCTTGATCAATTAAAAGAAGAAAATCCTCAAGAATATACTCATTTAATGCACGCAAAAGGCGTAAATAAGATTATACTACGATAGATGAAAATTGCTGTCATTGGAGCCTCCGGTTTTGTCGGAGGCCATCTTATTAATAAACTAAAGTCTTCCCATGAAGTTATTGGGCTTTCTCGATCCCAACTTAAAGTTGAAGACAAGAATGTCACATGGAAGCGATGTGATCTTTTTTCAATGCTTGACATCGAAGAAGGATTACGAGGATGTGACATCGCCATTTACCTCGTTCACTCCATGGCACCATCAGCTCATCTCGATCAAGGTGACTTTAAAGATTATGACCTTATTATCGCAGATAATTTTATTCGAGCATGTAACAAGGAAAATATTAAACATATTATTTATCTTGGAGGAATTACCCCCAAAGATAGCTCAGTGATATCACCCCACCTAAAAAGTCGACTTGAAGTTGAAGAAGTTATAAATCACTCTGAGATACCGGTCTCAATAATTCGGGCCGGAATGATTTTAGGCTCGGGCGGTTCAAGTTTTAATATTATGCTCAGACTTGTGCAAAGACTAAGATGTATGGGTCTACCAACATGGACAAATACCAAAACTCAAATTACATATATTGATGATGTCGTTGATTCAATAATGACTTGTTTTGATGCAAAAACACATGGAGGGAAGGTCTACGAAATAGCGAGCTGCCCCCCCCTGACATACAAAGAAATGCTAAGTACGACAGCTAAGATATACGGACTGAAGAGATATTTTATTTCGATTCCTTATATCTCAAGAGGATTATCAAAATTTTGGATCTCACTAGTCTCTGGCGCGCCAAAAAGCTTAGTCTATCCACTTGTTGAAGGACTTAATCATGAAATAATAGCAGACCCAAAGTTATCTTTAAAATCCTTCGATCGTACTTTTGAGGAATGCTTAAAGCTTTGTATTGCAAAGCAAAGTAATGAAAAAATTCATGCGTTCAATAAGGCAAAAAGGAAGAGTAATTATGAAGTAAGGTCTGTACAACGCTTTCAAACACCTCTTGGAATGAATGCGATAGATGTTGCCTATGAGTATATGAACTGGCTACCACTATATTTGAATTCATTTATAAAAGTTTTCGTTGAAGAAGAAGTTATACTTTTTACTCTACTCTCAAAGAAGATTGTCCTTTTAAAGCTAGTTTATAGTCCAGAAAGATCATCTAAAGATCGACAGTTATTTTACATACGTGGTGGTATGCTTGCAAAAGAAACCAAGAGAGGTCGTCTCGAATTTAGAGAGTCACTTGGTGGAAAATTTATACTTGCAGCTATTCATGAATTTGTTCCCTCTCTGCCTTGGAGTGTATACCGCTTACTGCAGGCCCCATTTCATCTCAATGTGATGACACATTTCGCGAAGACCTTAGAGCGTATCAACCAACAAAATATTATTAAAATGAAAAATAGCGAAAAAACTTTTGAGAGATCTAAGATCTAAATTTGAAGTTTAGATTATCTCGTGCATAGATCGCTAAGTTCTGAAACAAGATTTGTGCTGCAAATAAGAAGGTCAGGATAAAACCAGGTACGCCATCGCGCCATGCTGACTGCTTTAAGTAGTAGCTTAAAAAATACCTCACGGGATCGATGAAAATATGATGCCACTTTACTTTTAGTGTACTATTTTTTATTTCCAAGTGAACATCTCGCTTAATCTTTTTTATACGAGAACCGATATCAGTAGCCGAGTTATGAAGGATAGCACTTTTAAAGCGTGATACTCTTCCATTCACAATAAATGCCTCATGTATATTTTTAAGATCATAAGCACCATGCTTTCTATTAAACATGCGAACGGGATAACTTACGGCCTTTCCATAGTGGCAAACTTGTCCGAGAAAAATCTGTTTAATCGGTAACTCCATTGCCTGTATATCATCGAAATCAAATTCTTTAATTTCTTCAACTAGCTCTTTTGTAAGAAACTCATCAGCATCAAGTAATAGTACCCAATCATTTGTGGCCTGCTCAATTGCAAATTGCTTCTGCTTTCCATAGCCTTCCCAGTGATGTGAAATAAATCGAGCACCTAAAGCTTCACTTACTTTTTTTGTATTATCAGTAGAGCCAGAATCAATAACTAGAACTTCATGAGCAAAGCTTACAGACTCAAGACATTTCCCAATATTTTTTTCTTCATTTAATGTAATTACAACAAGAGAAATATCGATCATCTTATAATTCCTTATGGGATAGAAATTTTCTTCCCAGTCGAATAAAGGGTTTTTCTAAGAAGATATGAGAACAATAAGCGATGACAAAAACAACGACTATATTTAATGGGAAACGCTGAAATGGTCCAAGTTCATTTAAGTATACACTACTCTTAATCAAGAAAAGTTGTTGCCACAGGTATAGAGAATAAGAGATTGTCCCAATAAATGATAGGAAGCGACTTTCTAGAATAGAGGTGAAAAGCTTCACCTCACTAGTACTTGTAAGATAAATTACATAACCAGTTAAAATCGGATGTAAAATTATCTTTAGAGGATATGATATAAAGAATAATACAAACCATGCAATGATAATTAATGATGAATACCTTGAAAACATGATTAAAAACTTTTTTTCCTTCTGACTAAGGTAAGCAAAGATACACCCGACAAACATATAGTCCATAAAAGACAGCACTCTCAAATACTCTCGCAGCTCAAAGAAGCCAGGATAGTGTTTAAAGCGAAAGCTTAAGATATTCCATACAAATATAATCCCAAGCCATATCCATAAAACGGCATAAATTCTTTTTCGGCCTAGAGCAAAGAAAAGAAAAGATAAAATAATATAAAAGTGTTCTTCAACACACAAAGACCAAACATGACCAGTAAACCATGACCCATTCACCTCTGAGTAGATTCTTAAAAATGAAAGTGATCCAAAAAAATCCCAACTCGATAAATTTAGAGGAAGGAAAAAATTCATCATAAAGATTGTGAATATATAAAAATAGAATGGCGGTATTATACGAAAAAATCTTTTGACATAAAAATCGCGAATATTAAAGCTATCAAATTGTCGATATTCTTCTAAAATACGAGAGGTGATTAAGTAACCACTAATCGTGAAGAATATGCTTACACCATATCCACCAACTTTAAACAAGGACCACAAATTAGGATCGTACTTACTACCTTCCGGACCGAACAAAAACCAAGCGCAGTGGTAAAGTATTACCATCAAAATACTTATTGCCCTCCATCCATTGAGGCAAGGGATATAAAATCTTTGTTTTTGTTCTATCATTACTTTAGTTTACGGCTAAAATATGAATAAATAATAAAGGGATAAAATTACCGGTACTCGATGTATGCACGAGATCATTAATTTTTGTATACTTTCTTAATGAGCGAAGATGAAAAGATTAACAGAAAAGAACTATCACAAAATGCAGGGCAAGGACTTAAGAAATATTCCTTAAATTCGATCATTACTTATGTATTACAAATAATTTCAACTCTCGTTTTATCAAAATTCTTGTCAGGAAATGACTACGGTATTTTTGGAACTTTACGAAGCTGGATCGCTTCAATTTCATATATTACAGACATTGGCTTATCCGAAGGTATTGTTCAACAAAAAGAAGAAATCACTTCACAGCAAACAAGAATTTATCTAGCAATTAGAATAACTCTTGCACTGATAATGTCGATACTCTTTTCAATTTTCTTTTACTTCAAGGGATCAACATTAAATATTGGGGAAGAAACTAATTACTTCTTTTATGGACTAGGTCTATTTGCAGTTCTTGACATCCTATCGGCTTTTCCCAAATTCTATTTTCAAAAGAAGCTTGATTTCTCTTCTATTGCCAAGATAGAGTTAATAAGTAGTGTTCTCCTGTATATCTTTCAAATAACTCTCGCAGTACTAGGGGCTGGCGTCTGGGCACTTTTTTCAGGGGTGCTAATCAAATTTTGTACATTTATTTATTGGGGCTTACAACGTAAAGTTTTTAAAACTCCAAGCTTTAAGCATCTGAGCTCCATTACACCTTTGATAAAAAAAGGCGGAGTATTTCAGCTTAACTTAATTCTAATTGGACTTACTGGCTTTATATCCCCTATTATTCTCAATTACTACTTACCAACCAATGACGTTGGACTCTATTTTTGGGCCAATGGTCTTGTTTCCATTCCACTAGCAATTATATTTAACTATCAAAACATCTTATTCCCAACATTTAGTAAATTACAAGACGCACACAGTGATTTGAAAATTTTAAATACAAGATCAATGCAACTTCTACTCATTTTAATTAGTTGTGTATTTTCTCTTGGAGCAATTCTATCTCCAACGATTGTTAAAATTGTTTTTGATCAAAAATGGTTCTTTGCAACTAAGTTTATTTCAATGCTATGCCTAAGTGTTGCGCTTTATAGCATTAGACAAATGCCACAGACGCTATTAACAGGAATCGGTTGGGCCAATGAGAAATTGATTGGCGAACTTGTCTATGTTGTTACTCTCTTTACTTACACTTTAATCAATATCAAAGAAATGGGGTTGCCAGGATTTATTCAGGCATTAGTCGTTGCTAATGCATTAAGTTTGTCGGTTTCTCTATTCTTAACACGAAAATATATTTATAAAGAAGTATACTTTAGAATTATTGCTTTCCTACTCGCAGCAGTAGCAAGCTGGTATATCAACTACCTTAATAATCCTCAATTAGAGCCTTTAAAAACAATTCCATCTATTGGACTATTATTTTTTCTTAGTAGCGTTCTCGATAAAGATTATCTCAAAGATTTGTTAGCTCTTTTAAGCAAGCTTAAACGTCGATAATTTTCAATTGTGTTATCGACTCGATTCTCATAAGTGAAGAACTCAACTTTCTCTCTAACCTCTTGAAGCATTTGATTATAAAAATCTTCATTTGAAAGAAGTTTATCTAGCTTCTCAACTATCAGAGAGACATCTCCTCTACTAACAAGAAGTTCTTGTGGAACAAGTTGATTTACCCCAGGACAGTCATAAGCGACGACAGGAATCCCCATACTCATCATTTCAAGAACACCAAAACCAAAACTTTCAAGATGACTTGGAAAAACTCCAACTTTACAGTCCTTTAAAAGAGTACCCAATTCCTCAGGAGAAAATTTCTCAACAATTTCTAACTGTTCTTCAAATTTTATTCCAATATGTCTGATAATCCTTTCAGCTGTTTGAAACATTCCAATGACACCGAGGAGTTTAAATCTAATACTCGGTGATTTTCGAATCAGCAACTGAACGATTTTTGGAAATTCGACCGCTCCCTTTCGATTATCAAAGGTTCCAACAAAAGCAACAATATCTTCTTTTTTAGAATTTTGGTATTGCGAATTCTTATCTCGAGAATTTTTGAAAATACCATAGGGTTGTATAATAATTTTATCACATGCGACTCCGTTACGAATAAGAATATCTCTATCGTCAGGGTTAGGAATATTGACGAGATCAGAGTTTCTAATTGTTTCCATCGAGGAGGCTATTTTTCTTTCTAATTTTTCTTTGCGTTCTTTTCCATATTTAATTCGACCGAGTAATGACCTGAGTCCAGAAAAGGAGGGTATTTTAATCTCTCTTTGATGAAGATCAAGAAGAACAGATCGTGCAACGAGGACGGCCTGGCTCTCGACTCTAAGAGGTAAATATATTGACTCATATTCAACAACATCAAACCTATCCGCATTTTCAAGAATATAGCTTTCCAAGTAAGATGGAAAATTTTCAACTCTCCAGCCCTCATCAAGGTAAGGCATTCCCTCCGGTACGATTTCATTAATACCAACGAGTTTCACATGATGACCAAGAAGCTCATAACAGGTCGCCGCTTCAATATAAACCTTGGCACCACCGAGAGTTTTAACTAATGGAAGATGACATATCATTAATATATTCAATTTATTATCATTCACTATTTTTTATACCTTCCAATATCTTATCAACACTAGCTCCCCAACTAAAAAAGGAATTATATGCACTCAATGCTTGAATATTCTTTTCATCATTCTTACTAATGACATCTGATACTGCTTCATGCCCCATTCTAAGGAAATGAGAGTAACCTTCCTCTGCATATAGAAAGTCTGACCAATTATAATGCTTCGGGCTTCGCTTGCTTATATTAGAGACGACTTTCATTTCATGGGCCATCCCTGAAAATAGTCCACCTCTTCTTGTTCCGACACCATCAAGGTATGGAGAGAGAAGAATATCAGACTCATCCAATAATATTGATAAATCAGACTCAGAGAGATTGCCTGTACATATTTTTTTAAAATTGGGATATTGATCTATTTTAGAGTATTCAAGCTCTTCTTCCACACCTATCAAATATAATTCAAACTTTATATTTTCATATTTAATACAAAGACTTTTTACGAGATCAATATTCCAAGAGTCGAGTTTTGTCGGGTGAGGTCTAGCATAGACACACATTTTGATAATCCCGGCGTTCTCATTTATTTGTCGTTGCCCTACCCGATATATATTTGATGAGACAGGGATAATGGAATGGTTAAGAGAGACAGGAAGAAATATATTCTTGGCCTGAGCCTCTACTTGTTCAGAAGAGTAGAAAATCGTATTCGAGTAATTAATAATTTTTGCTAACCAAAGAAATTGTCTTGGACCAAAGAACAATCCACGAAGGTCTGAAAAAATTGGATAACGAGCCTCATGAATATAGGTATGAATTTTAATACCTGATTTCTTCGAGAGAGAACAAATATCAAATAGTGGGTAATTGAAGCTTCTTCCGTTCTTAGCCCATAAATTTGGCGTCCATTCAATTAAGAGATCCGTAAAATGATGAGTTCGAATAATACGATCGATAGCTTCTTTTGTGCCATTGCAAAAGTAAACACCATTATCAAAATGGTTTGTTGAATCAAAAGTAAGAATAGAAACATCAATATTTCTTTCTTTAAAGGCTTCGAACAAGTGGCGGGCATGATCCCCAACGCCACAAATTTGAGGGAGGTATTTAGGTGTTATAATCAATATTTTCACCAAATAAGCATATCATATTTAGCTCTTTAGCTCCTTAATAAATTGCCAAAAGAACTCAATTTCGTAATAATACATAAAATGGTGAACTCCGGTGTAATTCCGGGACTGTCCCGCAACGGTAATGAGAAAAACTCTAAGTCCGAGCCCAAACCCCGAGGAGGATTCATGAATTACAAATTCATTTGCCTAGCACTATGCCTAAGTCATTTATCATATTCATCAGAAGTTATTGTCACTGCGGATAAAATTAGCAAAGATATTAAGAGCACGACTAACTCCGTTACTGTTATCAGCTCTGAAGACATTCGAAACAGTTCAGCACAAACGATTGAAGATTTACTACAATCGACAGCCGGTGTTTACTTAAGCTCAAATGGTGCTTTAGGCGGTGTTTCTGTTTTGCGCATAAGAGGAACAGGTCGTGGCTTTTCAAAAATAGTTATCGATGGAATGGAGCTCAATGATCCAACCGATATCGACAATTCTTTCCAAATTAATCAATTGAGTCTCGAAAATATCGAAAGTATCGAAATACTAAGGGGATCTCAAAGTACGATCTACGGATCAAATAGTATTGGCGGTGTGGTAAAAATAACAACGAAACAAAGCTTAACTCCACTTAGCTCCGTGAAAATAGGCTATGGAACTTATGACTCAAAATCAGTAGGATTTACAACCAGTGGTAAAAGTACAAACCAAGCCTCATATTCGTTATCAGGTAGCTTTTTTGATACTGATGGTATTTCAAGATACAAGAACGAATCGGCAGAAAAAGACAGGTTTAGCAAAATAAATCTCAGTGGAAAAATCTCTAAGAAATTACAATCATTAAAAGTAACATATCAAATTCACGTGATTAAATCTGACACTGAAATTGATGACTACAATTCAGATGTTGTCGATAAAGATAATTCTAGCTATGACCAAGATATGCATCTTATCACTCTTGAAAACCGTTTTTTTGAAGACAAGCTCCTCTCGAAAACTAGTTTAAAATATATGGAAATCAATCGAGACTCTGCAGGTACATACCCATCTAAGACTATTGGAAAAGAGAAAGGTGTGTCATGGGAAGGATCACTTTTTCACTCTCCTCAACTAACGACAGTATTTGGGTTTGATTACAATTTCCTAAAAGCAGATAATCAATATGATTTTGTTTCAACGACAAGACATAGTATCACTAATACATCTTTGTTTATTTCCACTAATTATATTATTGAAAACTACACACTGGACTTGGCCATTAGGGAAGATAGAAATTCGATTTTTAAAAATTATGAAACATGGAAAATTGGTGGTTCATATCTACTTTCAAACTCAATGAGATTAAAAACAAATTATGCCACAGGCTATAAAGCTCCAACTATTTATCAAACATATGCGGGAACAAGAAATAAGGACTTGAAACCAACAGAATCTCTCTATTACGACTTTAGTGCTTCATATCGCCAAAATCAGCTAGAGCTAAATTTTACTTATTTCAATTATAATTTTAAAAATCAAATAACCTACAATAATGGACACTATGAAAATATTAGTAAGTCAGAAATAAAAGGTTTAGAAACAGAATTAATATTAAAAGCATCAAAAGCATTAACAATCGGTAGTGCAATTACAATACAGCGAGCAGTTAATAAGGAAACGACAAAGTACTTAGATAAAACACCGCGTCTATTAATCAAATCATTTCTTCAAATAAATTCAGCGATTAAATCCAATTTTGAATTTGTCTATGTTGGAGAAAGAAATGACAGTGGAGCGCTTCCTTCTTACATTCTTTTGAATAGTTCTTTCACATATGATCATCTAAAGTTAAGTATAAATAATATCTTGAACAAAGAATATGAGGACACACGTAGCTACACAATGCCAGGAAGAAATATTTTTGCGAGCTACGTAATTGACTTATGAAACGAGACGCAAAGTTAACATTTATACTCTGTTTATTTCTTTCAGTAGCTATTCATCTATTTGCACTCATTTCTTTTAAGGAAGCATTGGAGCAAAAGCTTGCTTCGACAAAGTCAGAAAGCTCGATTTCAATATCAATAAAGAACACTTCAATTCCGATTCCAGTACCAAGAATGGAAAACGCAAAAAGTAGAACTCCCAAACCTAATGAGTCCCCAAAAGTAGTTCAAAGTTCTAATTCTGGCCAAGGTGTTCAAAAACCTCAGCTTTTAGGTGATTTCAAACCAGTCTATCCTCACCTTTCTCGTATTTATGAAGAAGAAGGGACGGTCTCGGTTAAAATTCGAATTAATGATAGCGGGATTGTCATTTCAGCACTTATCATCAAGAGCTCTGGTTATCAACGCTTAGACAATCAAGCACTTGAATCCTTGATGAAGACAAACTTTATCCCGGCCAAGGATACCCATAATAAACCAATTATCAGCGAGTTAGTACAAGACATTACTTTTAAACTAGGGCGATAATTTCACTCAAGTATTTTGCCTTTCCAGTCGATTAGATAGTAGATGACTATCAAAAATAACTTAAGCATATTTATCATAAGTAGCTTCTTAGGGTTTTTCCTAGGACTATTTATAACGTTCATACTGGTATTTCTAGACATTCAAGAGATGGGTATGATTGTGAATTTTGCAAATATTTTAAATATCATTAAATCGCAACGTATTTATACTTTTGCTCTAATTACATTTCCATTTGGTTTTACTTTCATTAACCTACTCCTTCTAAAGACTTTGGTAAATTCCAAGCAATTGAAGGAGCAAAGTGATTATATCTCCAATATTCTCGACTCGATGGAAGATTTTATTTTTTCCGTGAATGGAAAGTATGACTTACAATCGCAAAACCACTTGGATGCGAAAGAGTTATCGCCATTTACAGATATGATATATAATCATTCACACTATATTGATTTAGTCTCAGGACTTCGAGATCACTTTGAAATACATTATAACTCTAAAATTTATATCGTACATTTTTCAAAATCAAATAACCTTGTAAATAACCTCGGGATACTTTCTGCCAAAGATATTACATCGCTAAAAGAAAAACAAAACCAACTTGAAGAGAAATCAAAAGAACTTGAAATTAGTAGTCGAATGAGTGCCCTCGGTGAAATATCAGCAGGAATAGCACATGAGATTAATAATCCACTTGCAATAATCCAAGGAAATATTTCACTCATTCTTGCAAAATTCAAGCGTTATGGAAAGGTAGAGGAAAATCAACTTGAGATTTGTGATGATAAAATCTCACAAAATATTGAAAGAATTTCTAATATTATTAAGAATTTAAAAAACCTTGCATCTAAAGAAAGTTCACTTAGTTATAGTACTATAGATGATCTTGTGTCTAAGAGTAATCCCTTGATAAAGAACATCACCAGTAATCATGGTATTGATTATGATATCGAGTATAAAGTTAGCCCAAGTACAATGATCAGTTTCAATCCTGTTGAGTTCACTCAAATCATGTTTAATTTATTTTCAAACTCAAAAGATGCGATGGATGATTTCAAATCAAATCGGTGGATAAAATTAGTTGTTGAAGATTCTAACGAATATGTAATCTTTAAAATAATCGACTCAGGAAAAGGAATTGATAAAGAAATAGAGAAAAATATTTTCACTCCAATGTTTACAACAAAAGACTTCGGAAAAGGTTCAGGGCTAGGGCTTAGTCTCTCTGGAATGCTTGCAAAGAAAAATGAGGCCTCTATTGCTCTTGATATTGCAGCAAAGAATACTACATTCATTATAAAAGCAAAGAAATTTGTTTCCTCATTTGATCAAGAAAATGCTTCGTAACCTTACTCCCCTATGTTTTCACAAGATTTTGCAACCTTCTTATTTGTCGGTTTAAAGCAAACGTGAACGTGATTATTGTGTCCCTTTACATTTTGGTTAACTCTATAATTTGTTTTAATTCCCTTATCATTAAAAATGATAACATCTGCACCAGCTTCATTTAATGAGTCCATTAACATCTTAGTACGCTCCTTCGAATAAGAAGAACTATAGAATGTTAGAGGCTCTGCAAAAGATGAAGTTTTATCATTTCTCATCGGTCGAATATCAATACAGTGTCCACTATCATGAGAGACGTGTGCTTCCCAACTATCGTGATGGTACATATCACCAACTTGTACTAGACAACCTGGATTATCACCACAAGCTCTTTCAAATGTTTTTAGTGCGCTCATGAATGCACATTGTGATGCCGGATGTAGATATGAATCGGAGTTATGGTAATCATCAGGTGTATAATGATAGCTATTATATGGTCCTAGTCCAGTTTCTTTATCAAACGGAAACTTTGTCATTTCTGGTCTTATGGCCACCTGCGTACGACCCCAATAATTATTAGCAGGTAATGTTTCGAAGTCAAAAACATTAAAGTCTTTAAAATCATCAAACTCTCTCATTTCCCTGATCATTGAGAGAACAGGAGAGAAGGTTTCACGAGGGAGCGGATACGAATCTGATAAAATATCACAGCCCTCAACATTATAACTTCCAGTTTTCAGAATCATTCCTTCACTATTTATGATATTTAATTTGTAACGATCAAAGCAAGTTTCTTCTGCTTCTTCTTTACAGCATCTCTCAATCGCAAATTTGCCATTAACGAGTTCAAAAGATATTGCAACAGAGGCAGGATCGATATCTCCAATCGTTTTAAATACCGGAGAATCTTCTTTAAGAACAAATACATAATCATCAATTTTTTTCAATGCCTTCTTGTGAATGAATCCCACATCACCTTTTTGACTGCGTGAAAGTCCTTTAGTTCCACTAACAGTATGAATAAACCTCTTTATTTGACTATTGCCTCGAGAATCTCTTCTTTCAGATATTCCTTTCGCTGCGATTTCAGCTTGTTCAGAAGGTACACTAATGACTTCTACTGGAACGCGATAGTTTTCACTATCTGAGTATTCATAGACTGTAGGATCAATTCTCACGACACTAGAGCGGGGCAAGAACTTATCTACCTTCTCTGGATTTTTAACCGATCGCAAGTTTTCGTACATCTTATCACCCTGTTTATATTCATCAGAAACATAAAAAGGTGGTTCAGCAATTGTTGATTCAATACACTCATAATCTGCGTAAGAATTAAAAATGAAAAGAAATATAATGATATTTTTCAATCTGCTACCTCAACTTTTAAATTTTTCGTACAAATATTTACACCATCTTTGATAATTAAAATCTTAATGCCTTTCAGGCCGGTTGTTTGTTCTGAGATTGTTTCTATAAATTCTTTCTTTGCAACTGATTTATATTCATGAGCATAAGATTCTCCATGAGCATCATATTGAAATATCATTGAGACTAATTCATTAGTCTTTCTTTTGACTTTTATCGCGTCAAAATTATATGAATTAACATCATAACTTTCCGGAAATGGTACCCAACCTTTTACAAATTCAATTTTTTTATTTTTCTTAACAGGAGATTTTATTTGAACTTCGAACACATATTTTCCATCAGAACAGGAATAGGTATTCACAGAAAGCAACGTTATTACTAATATTAAAATGATTCTCATATATTCTCCTCCATTTCTTTTCGAATAAATCAAAGAAAAACAAAATCTATTCATACCGAATAGAAAATGAGGAAAAAATTAACTACGTCAAAGTCCGACTATTTCGTTTCAAACTTTAGGAAGTGACTTCTTCTAAGAAGATGAAATACAAGAAAAGACCCTAAGTTAAAAAATAAGAATGAAAGAAATGCATAATTAAGGCCAACCCCCTCTGTTAAGAGTCCAAATAACTGATGCATTAACATAAGAATCAATCCGATACTTGTCATCGAAGAAGAGATTAAGAGATGTGAAATATCCTTAAAGTTCTCATTAATCCACTCAACACTAACCGGGAAGAAATATGACATTGTAAGTCCACAAAAAGATAAGAAGACTGGATGTACATAAAAGCCAAGTAGAAAAGCGCACAATGTAATCACGAGAGAAAAATTCAATAATTTAGAACTTGATATCCTTATATTTATAGCAGCAAAGGAAAGTCTTCCGACCAATAAGCACAAGAAGAAGCCACTTAAGTAGTTATTAGCTGTCTCGATCCCCAAACTCTTTACTTGTGTTAAATAGAGAGTAAGTCTTGTCGATAATAATATTTCACTTGCAACATAGAGACCCATATAAAGACCAATCGCTATTTTAAGAAAAGGAGATGTCTTAATCTTTGTATATGAATTTTTGATTGATTCTTTATGCGTGTCTACAACTTTAAAAGAGTACAGAAAGATGAAGATAGCAGGAAGAGAACTTAAAAGAAAATATATACTCCAATTACCTCCTAAGCTAAGAATTAGATTGAAAATTAATGGAGCGAGAAAAGAAGCGACACCATAGGTTCCATGTAAACCGGATAAAAATCGACGTCTGAGATGTATCGGAGACCCTTCTGATACCATGATATTCATTGTTATGCCTATACCGCCAAAACCAACACCAGCAAGAGAAGCAAAAACTAAGACCACCCAGAAATGACCAATTTGAGCGCTTAAATACAACCCTAAGGAAGCAAGGGCAAGAAAGAGAATAAAGATACGTGTCCCCCATACAAGTCCAGTTCGTGGTAACCAGTACGAAGTTGTGAAGTTGACAAGAAGTCCAGTGAAAGAAGCAAGACTAAAAATCATCGCTCCTTGATTTCCCGTTACGTTAAAAGACTCAAGTATCTGAGGGTATGTAGCACCTCTTCCATTATCCAAAAAGCTAAGTGCGATCAGGGCCAGATACCCAAGTATGATAAATCCTTTATTCACTAAATCTCCGACTGAAGTTGTTTTCCCTAGATACTATACTCTCTTCGTAAATTGTTCAGTTTTATTTACTATTTAACCGATAGAGAGAGTGTGAGAACTTTATTTCTAACTCTATTTTTATTTAATTTAAGCACCTTGGCAGGTGATTCAAATTTATTTTCAAGTAAGAACATTAAGAAATTTACTGAAAGTGAAACTTTTAAAATGGTTAAAGACGTAATTATCGAAGTAAAAGAAGTTACTGATAAATACCCCGTTCAAACCATTGATGCAGATCAAGAAGCTCAACTTGATATCTGTGTCGAGTGTTCTGATATTCTAAACTTAACTAAACATATTAATAAGATTGTTGAAAAAATAGGAAAAGATGATCCAACATCCTACCTTATGCTTGAAAATGGAAATCTCCAGGCACTGACAGTTATTACTGAAGTGGTAGATAAGATAAACGGATCAGTAGTATGTAACTATGAACAAACTGAGAATCTCTCCCATGAGTTTAAAGATATAAAAGAAGATGATCTTATTCTACAAGTTGAAAAAAACTCTGACATCCAATTTGCATCAGCTCAGTATCGTTTAAATGGTGGAAATAAAGTGATTTGGTTACGTGGTAAAGCTAGAGATCAAAGAAAGGTTATTAAAGTTACACTCTATCCCGACGGAAAATCTCTTGTGAGCTACTATCTTCTCCCTTATGAAAGCTATAATGAGAATCTTAAAACATCAAAGAGAACAATTAGTGATGACCTTCCAGATCTCAATCCAAGTTCTCCCCCATCAACTTCCTTGAAAGATTTTGTTTCTGGAGAAATTGATTTATCGACAGAAATGAGACTAGACAGCTCCAAGGACACTTATGTAAAAGTTGTACTCGGCCCAACACTAGACTACCAGTACTTCATTCCAAAGGATGTAAAAATACTGGATCTCAAATCAAAGGCTCAAATAACAGACGATTACAATATTTCATCAAATATTGAATTGACTGCCAAAGAGCAAAAGGCTTCATTTGACTTGCAAAACAATAGGGGTAAGAAATTATTGACTGCCGAGTTTGATGGTAAGCAGGATGTGAAACTTGGTGCAGCCGCCGAGATTGATCTTTCAGAGGAATTTAGTATAGACTCTCTAGCTTCCTATTCTCTTGACGGTTCCTATACAATTGATGCTAGTCTAAAATATTCTTCAGAACCCATCTTGGACTCATCATATACGAGAACAAGCTTAGGTGAAGAGAGATACACAATCTCTAAGAAAATTGTCGATAAGAGTAAAGGTACTTTTTCAATCAAATTAGAAAAGAGTACGGATAGTTTTAACCAGACCCAGAAAGGAGTCTGGTTAACATACTCAAAAAAATTCTAGCCTTGTACACCATTTTTTATTTCTTCAACAACCTCTGGGTCTAGCAGTGTAGAGATATCACCAAAGTTATCGAATTCTCCAGCCGCAATTTTACGAAGAATTCGTCTCATGATTTTTCCTGACCTTGTTTTTGGTAAACCGTTAACAACTTGAATTTTGTCTGGCTTAGCTATTGGTCCAATATATTTAACAACTGATGCGATGATTTCATCCTTTATCTTTGCACCTGCATTCTTACTAACCATTACATAAGCGTAGATACCCTGACCTTTAATATCATGAGGAAAACCAACAACAGCAGCTTCTACAACATCGGGATGTTGATCGATCGCATCTTCAACTTCTGCTGTTCCAATGCGATGTCCACTCACATTTATAACATCATCCACTCGACCAGTTATACGAAAGAAGCCATCACGATCTCTTTTACAACCATCACCTGTGAAGTAATAACCTGGATATGTAGAGAAGTAAGTTTGCTTATATCTTTCATGATCTCCCCAGATTGATCGTACAACTCCTGGCCATGGCTTCTTTATACATAAATTGCCTTCTGCTTCCATCGAGTCTATCTCAATACCTTTCTCATCGAGAAGAACAGGCTCAACACCAGGTAAAGGTAGAGTTGCAAAACAAGGTTTTAGCTTCGTAATATTTGCAAGAGGTGAAATCATTATTCCACCTGTCTCTGTTTGCCACCAAGTATCAACAATAGGACAATTCCCCTTACCTACTTTATCATTGTACCAATGCCAAGCTTCATCATTGATTGGCTCTCCAACACTTCCAATAACTTTCAAACTAGAAAGATTATTCTTATTAACAAATTCATCGCCGCAACCCATCAGAGCTCTAATTGCTGTTGGTGCAGTATAAAAGTGTGTAATCTTAAATTTTTCAACAATTTGCCAAAAACGACTTGCATCGGGATAAGTTGGCACACCTTCAAACATCACAGTTGCACGTCCATTTAAAAGAGGACCATAAGTAATATAAGAATGTCCTGTGATCCAACCAATATCCGCTGTACACCAATAAAGGTCATCCTCTTCAACTTGAAAAACATTTGCAAAAGTATATGCTGCCCAAACCATATAGCCTCCAACAGTATGCTTAATGCCCTTTGGTTTTCCAGTTGAACCTGAAGTGTATAATGTGAAGAGTGTGTCTTCACTCTCCATTGATTGTGCAATACAGATATTAGAGACGTCTTTTATCGCTTCATCCCAATCCAAATCACGTCCGCTGAGCATATCAACCTTATTTCCAACACGTTTGTGGACAATGACTTTTTCCACTGTTTTGCATTCTTCTAAAGACAATGCTTCATCAACGATATTTTTAAGAGGAATGACTTTATCACCACGATAACCACCATCATTTGTTATAATTAATTTAGCTTCAGCATCCTTAACTCTTCCGGCAAGCGCCTGCGCAGAGAATCCACCAAAGACGACAGAATGAACAGCACCTATTCTCGCACATGCGAGAACAGAGATAAGAAGCTCTGGAACCATCGACATATAGATAATTACACGATCACCTTTTTTAACGCCATTCTCTTTGAGCATATTTGCAGCTTTTGAAACAGCATTGAGCAATTCTTTAAACGTATAACGTTTTTCTTTTTCATCTGGGTTATTCGCAATAAAAAGAAGTGCAAGATTATCACCTTTCGTTTTGATATGACGATCTAAGCAGTTATTTGTAATATTTAATTTACCACCTTCAAACCATTTAATGTTAGCTTGAGAGAAATCACCCGTTTGGACACTATCCCACTTTTTGTCCCAAGAAAATTCGCCCGCAACTTTGCTCCAAAAGCCATTCGGATCACTTAGAGAAAGTGCATAATCTCTTTCATACTCAGCAAAGTTTGAAATTTTATAACTCATATATACTCCATCAATTTGAATTTATTTAAATTTTATGCCCCTCAATACTCAATGTATAGTAGTTAAACAAAGAAAACTGGCACGAAGATTGCTCTATATATAAGAAACTAAACTATGTGGTGTAAACTATGAAAAACATTATCCTTCTTTTGACTGTTTTTTTGACAGTGTCCATTTTTTCGACAAAGTCTGAGGCCTATGACTTAGTCGATTATGGAATGGTTGGCTCGTCAAGCGAAGAGGGCTTACTAAAGATAGACATCCCACTACCTATAATCGAAAATGAACTGAGAGCTATTTTACTACAAAAAGACTCTTATGTTAAAAATATAGAACTACTAAAACTAGACCCAATCAATCGAACTTTAACTTTTAAAGGTGACATTGAAATGCCTGAAAGCTTACTCCTCACAATGGAAGAAAAGGCTGGCGACTCATTAAAGAAAGAACATTCACTAAAACTTGTAATAACATTCCCATCAGCAAGGATTCTATCAGCATCAAGGTATGTACAATTTAAAATAAATAGACTTGAACTCGATGGTATGGACTATTCAAAAGGGATGAATATCATTTCTTCTGTATTACCTGCATTATTAATTAATAGAAGTCTCGTAAATTATTTTCTTGATGAATCAAAAGCACCAACAGATTATTCGGACAAGGATATTTCGCTTCTCGTAAAAACATTTCTTGAAACAAAGGCCGTAAAATTTAGAGATAACACTATTTCAATTAGATTCAATCTTTCTGAGTTCACAGACTTGAAAAGATTCTCATACCTCGAGGAGCTAAGACTTTGGCACTTCTCTCCTATTCTAATAAAAGGAACCAAGGATAAAGTCGCCTTTAGAATTGAGGCCGGTCTAGGAAAACCAGGCAAAGAGTGGATATCTTCCGCCAAGGAAAGACAAGACTCAGATGCGCAAGATTTAAAAGAATTTAGAAAAGAATTGTATGCAAAATTTAAATATTCTAGTTTAGTTGAAAGAGATATCAAAACCTATATTGATGCTGAAATTAACCGTATTGGACTCAACAATTGGACGATAAGAGCTGAGAGAGAAATTAATGATCTAAAGTCACAAATAATATCAAGAGCAAGATCATTCTTAACTGTTGATGACGAGATTTTTACAGCAGACCCTGAAATGGCATTCTACGACTTCCAAAAGGAATTTAAGGAATACTCATTAAATGGACTTCTCGATATTAAAAAGCGTCTAACTTTAGAGAATGCAAAATTTGCAGGTGGGATAAATAACAACAATCTCCCAATTGCTACAAAAAGATTTTCTCAAAAGGCAGTCAATCAATTCACCAACTACTTTAGAGATTTTGAATTTGATAATGAACAGCTATTCTCAAGCCTCAATGTCGTACTCGCTCCTCACCTGCCAGGTATCGTTGTGAGAGGGGAAGTGAATTTAAATATCAACTCTTTACTTGAAATGGGTCTAGAAGGCAGTGGAATAAACTTCGCGGGACCAAAACTAAGATTCGATGAAAAGACTTATGGTAAATCGTTACCATTTGAACTAACTCTATATACAGACTTACAAGACCTAAGTGTACTCGAACTCGACATCAAGAACCTAACAATTGGCAGAGACTCAAACAAAGTAATTTTTGCAAATAATTCTAAAAATGGTGATTTCTTAAAAGAGTTCTCAAAGATGACAATAATCAATGTGCTAAAAACATATATGATGAGTGATCCACTTGCGTCAACAGATACTGAAGGTGAAAAACTTACTTTTGATGATCTGAGAAATAAACTATTTGAAAAAATTGAAAATTATAAAAATAATATCTTATTGCTATCAACAAAGAGTTTAAAAGGTCAACTTAGTGATCTCATAAAAATAAAAGCGCTTGAGCTAAACAATCCATTTAATGAGACTCCTGGACAGATAGCAGAAGCACAGGTCGTTGAATTCTTCAAAGAAATTATTGGATATGATAGAAGTACAGGGAGAATCCAGATAAGACTATCTCCATCACTATTTTCTGAAAAAATAATGAATTCTGATAATAACTTTAATATATGGAACTTCGAACCATTATTTGATAAATCAATGGACAAAACATATCTTGAATTAAGTTTTGGAGACGGTAATAGAACGAAGAACTATCTAGGCCATCTTAAGACTCGACCTGAGAATAAAGATTCACAGGAATTCACTGGAACAACGGGGAATATAAAGAACGAAGGCGACATTGATTATCACTTAACTCTTAACCTTACTGATTTTGAAAGAACTGTGAACACTCTTCTAAAAGACTCACTAATTCCACAACAAGAAGCTGCAAATTCAAAACTTGCACAACCAATTGAAAGTGACATTTCACTTCTTGAAGATGTCACGTTAAAAGCAACTACAGACAATTCACTTGCCTTAAATTTTACATTTTTATCAATAGAGAAATCAAAGAAAGGAATTATCAGAAGAATTTTTTCTTCGGGTGATGATCAATTTGATATTGAAAGGACTCGATCTAAAGTCTCGGCAAAGATAAAAGTTACGGCAGTTAACAAATCACTCTATGAAAAGGAAATATTAAAAAAGAGTCCAAATGAAGTATTTCTAGGATCAACATTATTAAAAATTGATCTCGAAGGTATTGGGAAGACAATAGAAAACCCGGGCCTACTTGGTAAGGTAATGAATAAGATGATTGGAAATATAGACCTAAACAATTCATTCCTTGGTCTTAATTTGAAATCAATGATTTTAAAAGTTATGGGTCCATTTTTAAATGAGAGAAAAGAAGACAATGGAAATACAATCCTTGGAGGCTTTAGACTAAACAAATTTTTAAAAATCTATACTCATAGTAAAGAATTATTACTACAAATTAACCCGAGATTTGCTGGACCAGTATGGGACTTTTATATCTCAGAAAACGGTGAATCTCATGGTAAAAAAGTAGGCCTCGTTGTCGACTCAAAAACAAATTCAATATCCTTTGATTTCAAGTCGGCCTTTGCTCTCTCGACAGTAGATAAAATCGAACTTTACAAAATTATGACTGATGCTGAAGCTCTATCTAATATGGAGAGAGATAGACTAAGTGATGCCCAAAAATTATTATACTATGATAAAATATTCTATAACTCAGACTCGACGAAGCCAAGTCTCTACCATCGTCTAATCAAAGTCTTAAATAACTATGACAATTTAGTTCTTGCAAAAAATGAAGTATTTTCTTCCTCAGACTATACTTCAGCTGGAGCCGAGCTAATGCACATTGCAGCAGCGGCTACTGCGCTTAGAAATGTCATTAGAATATTTAATGACAATAGCCTATCGATGCCTGGTAACTACGAAGTAAGAATGGAAGAGATAGAGAAAGAACTCACTCAAAAGTATATTATTCCAATGAAGAATAAGTATGCAGCAAGCTTCGAGAAAAACAATGACAAAATAGTTTCAAAAAAGATAACAGACTGGAACTATTTAATTTTCCCAGATGCTATTTTTGCACAAAAGGCTTTTGAATATATCAGTGAAGATAATTAAGAAAATAACGTGCTCTCTTCTTGAAAGAGAGCATGGTATTTAAAAATTACTTTCTTTACTTCCACAATCTCTCATTGAATCTGAATATGGATTTTTCACACCAGATACTTTTATATCATTTTGAAGCCATTTCTTTTTAACCATTGGACAATAGTAAGAGTTATATTTCTTTCCGAAATCATATTTTGAGTTAATATGAATTAGGGCCATCGAAATAATATTATAGGCTTTAAAATTATCCTCTTTTGAATTCCCTTCCTTTATTTCCTCTAACTTAGTATTGGCAAATTGTAATAACTTACTTATTTCGGGGTTAGAAATTTTACTCATTTCAGTTTTTAAAGAAATTGCAGCAGACTGAACTTTAACACCGTCATACTCGAAAAACTCATCATATAATTTTTCATTTGCTTCAAAGACTTTTGCAATTTCACTTTTTACATTGCCTTCAAGTTTGACTCTTTCTGTTTGCCCAAGCGAGCTTAGAGCAACAATCAATAATAATACAATTTTAGATTTCATCACTTTCTCCTTTATTTATTTTCTTTAATTCATAATAGCTAAATATAACTGGGACAATAAATAGAGTAATTAACTCAACAAGCATTCCACCAAGAGTAGGGATTGCCATAGGCTTCATAACCTCGCTTCCTGTTGAGGTCGCCCACATTACAGGAATTAAGGCGATAACAGTTGTCGTCGTGGTCATGACAAGAGGGCGTATCCTTCTTGTTCCTGCATCGACAATACAAGATTTTAAAGTTTCCCAATCATTAGGTTTATTCTTTGAAATTGCTTCTTGAAGATAGGTCATCATGACAACACCGTCATCAACAGCAATCCCAAAGAGTGCAATAAAGCCAACCCAGACTGCGACAGAAGTATTAAAACCACCTATCCAAAGAAGAATTAGTCCTCCAGACATAGCAATTGGAACAGCACTGAAAATGATCACCGAATTTCTTAAATTTGATATTCCTAAAAAGATAATCACTAAGTTAATTATCAATGCTATCGGCATTAATAATTTCAAACGATTTGTAGCCCGAACTTGGTTTTCATATTGACCAGCCCATACAATTGAATACCCCTTAGGAAGCTTTACTGAACTGGAAATTTTCTTCTGGGCCTCTTCAACAAAGCCGATAAGATCTCGACCTTGTACATTTAACAGGACAACGGCTCTCAACATTCCATTTTCTGATTGTATTGCTGCAGGTCCAGTAACGATATTAATACTTGCAAGTTGCTCAATTGGAATATGTTGCCCTAATGGACTTGGGACTAGAACTGCCTTTAATTGATCAACACGATCTCTAAGTTCTTTCTTATATCTTACGCGTATTGGATACCGCTCACGTCCATCATAGAACTGTCCAATAGACATTCCACCAACTGCAGTTTGGATAATCTTATTAATCGTACCCGTATTAATTCCATAGCGAGAAGCAGCAACTCGATCAATATCAAACTCAATATATGGCTTTCCGGTAATTTTCTCCGCGTAAACTCCATAAGCACCGCTAATCCCCTCAACTTCACGCCCTACTTCTGCAGCTACTCGTTGAAGTTCATTAAGGTCATGCCCGAATATCTTTATTCCAATTTGAGTTTTAATTCCAGTCGAAATCATTGCGATTCTATTTTCGATGGGGAAAAGCCATGCATTAACAAGACCTGGAACTTGTACCTTCTGGTCAAGCTCATTCATAATATCATAAATTGTTGTTCCCTCTGGCCACTCACTTTCAGGAACAAGCTTTACAACTGTTTCAAACATTGAGATTGGTGCAGGATCAAGAGCAGTATTCGCACGTCCCAATTTACCAATAGCATCCTTCACAAGCGGATGCTCTTTTAATACTTTATCTGTGTAGGCCAAGAGCTCTCTTGCCTTTGTCATACTAACATCAGGTGTTGTCACCGGCATGTAGAGTATTTCTCCTTCATTTAAAGATGGCATGAACTCTTTGCCAAGTTGAGAGAATGCTAGTGCACCACATATCAAAACTAAAAGAGGCGCAAACATAAACTTCATTCGATTTTCAAGAACCCAACTGAGAGCAGGTCGATAATTATTTACAATGAGAGAGCTCACTTTATTCTTTTCAATTGGTCTTAGATTACCCTTTAAAAGGAAAGTCGAAAGAGCAGGTACAAGAATTATAGCGACCACGACGGAACCAAACATGGCCAGAGTCTTTGCCCAGGCCAATGGTCCAAACAACTTCCCCTCACTTCCCTCAAGACCAAAGACTGGTAAGAAGGTAACAATTGTTGTCATAACAGCTGTTAGAATTGCAGGACCAACTTCTCTTGCTGAAGCGATGATAACTTCTATTCGCTCTTTAGCCGCGAGCTTCCCTTTTTCAGCGAGACTTGAGTAGATATTTTCGGTCATGATTATACCCATATCCACCATCGATCCAATGGCAATAACAAGACCAGACAAACTCATAACATTGGAATCAATACCAAAAAGTTTCATTAGAATAAAACTGATTCCGACACCAAATGGTAGTGTTAAAGAAACAAGAATTGATGATTGAAAATGAAGCAAGAAGAGTAAAATCACGACTATTGTAATTATAATCTCTTGGTATAGTGCAGAATACACTGTGCCAATAGTTCTTTCAATAATTTCTGTACGATCATAGAAGGGAACTATTTCTACGCCCTCAGGAAGGCCAGCTCGTACAACATCAAGCCTCTTCTTAACATTGTCGATGATCTCTTTTGGATTTTCACCAAAACGCATCGTAACAACTCCACCAACGGCTTCTTGACCATTCTTATCGAGGGCACCTCGGCGAAACCCTGGGCCAAGTCTTACACTAGCGACATCTTTGATTCTAATTGGTGTCTTGTCTTTTATCGCGAGAACAACATTCTCAATATCACTGAGAGACTTAAAGAATCCCTTTCCTCTAACAATAAATTCTCTGTCTCCATCCTCAATAACTTCCGCCCCAACATCAATATTACTATTTTGAATAGAATCAATGAGGCTACTAAAATGTATATCATAGGCAAAGAGCTTTTTTGGATCAACATCGATCTGATATTCTTTAACGAATCCACCAATGCTTGCAACTTCACTTACTCCTTCAACTCCTTGAAGAAGAAATTTCACATAGAAATCCTGTAAGGATCTTAGTTCGGCCAGTGACTTCGGATGTAAAGATCCTTTAGAGTTTTCAAGAGTGTACCAAAAAATTTGACCTAGACCAGTTGCATCGGGTCCCATCTGAGGAATGACACCACTTGGTAGAGTATTTCCCGCTGTTGATAGTTTCTCTAAGACTCTTGATCTACTCCAGTAAAAATCAACATCTTCTTTAAAAATAACATTGATTGTTGAAAATCCAAATGCGGACATTCCTCTTATATTTTTAACCCCAGGAATTCCTTGTAAAAGAATGCTGAGAGGATATGTAACTTGCTCTTCGATATCTTTGGGTGATCTTCCCTGCCACTGCGTAAAAACAATCTGCTGATTTTCACCAATATCTGGTATCGCATCAATACGTGCAGTAGAGAGACTAAAAACAGAAAGAAGTGCGATCAGTAAAAATATGATTACGACTAAAACTCGATTCTTTATTGATGCTTCAATCAGACGTTGAATCATTTGTTACCACCAAAGTCTTCATAACCACCAAATAATTGCGCCTGAGCATCAAGAAGGAAATTACCCTCGATAACGACCTCTTCACCTTCGATAAGACCCGACTTTACTTCCACATAACCTTCAGACTCAAGGCCGGTCTTAATTACTTTCGCCATAAAACTGTCGTCACTATTTTTTAGCCAAACAACTTTACGATTTCCTGTATCAATAATTGCACTTCGAGGAATGACGAGAGGAGAACCTTTGTACTTCATCTCTAAAACAGCATCGGCCAACATACCTGGCTTTAACTTTCCTTCGGTATTATTTATCGTCGTCCTAATTTTTAATGTTCTAGAATTGCTATCAAGAACAGGATTAATAAAATCAATAACTCCATCAAGTGATTCACCAGGAATTGAAGTAAAAGTCATTGTTACCTTCTGTCCAGTTTCAACAAGTCCAGCATCGTGTTCATAAACATCCATCTCAACCCAAACTTCAGAAAGATCCGATAACTCAAAGAAGTTTTGTCCCTCTTGAAAGTACTTTCCTACTACAGCATTTTTCTTTCTGACAATACCAGTTGCCGGAGAATAGATTGTAATACTTTTTGGAACTTCACCTCGCTTATACCAATCTTCATACTGAAAAGATTTTATACCCCATAGTAGAAGTCTCTGCTCACTTTGCTTTACCATGTCTTTAAATTCTGAACTTGAATTTTTCGAATATGTTCTTCTTGCTAAAAGGTACTCCTCTCCTGCTGTAATAAGTTTTGGGCTATAAATATCTAATACAGGCTCACCTAGTTTAACAAAGCTTCCAGTAGACTTAATAAATACTTCCTCAACACGTCCGCCAACTCTTGCAGGAATACTACTTTCTTTATCTTCAGATTGAAGAACGGTACCGAGCATTCTAATTTTCTTATTCATTGTCATGGTAGAAACAGGAAAATATGCCGGGAAGAAATGAGACATTTGAGATTTTTGTAGCTTAACTTTTGCAACAACTTCGCTTGCCTGAATTTTATTTTCAACTAAAACCATTTGAGTTCCATCAAGAGGACAAACCTCCTCAACTTCACTTGTGACTTCAGGGTATTTTTCACATCGCCAGAGTTTTTTATCAGTCTTTTGAGTTATTGGCTCTTGCGCTGTCACTGATTTTGTTACTTTTGTTAG
Organism: uncultured Bacteriovorax sp.; assembly: GCA_964593545.1. Classification (GTDB taxonomy): domain Bacteria; phylum Bdellovibrionota; class Bacteriovoracia; order Bacteriovoracales; family Bacteriovoracaceae; genus Halobacteriovorax_A. The sequence continues at coordinate 66,150 of CAZQJK010000005.1, forward strand.
ATTCATATGGCAAATTGGACATTTGCCAGGCTTATCTTCTTTTATCTGAGGATGCATAGCACATGTGTAAAAGACTTCGGTGTGCTTGTGCTCTTTATCAGTGTCAACTCTTTCTTCTTTTGTACATGAATAAAAAAGTGATAATGATAAACACAGAAGTAGTATTATTTTATTCATATAACTTTTCTCCAACTAGGTACTTATAGGTAACCTGATACTTATGTAGTAATGCTTTTAGATTTGTTCGCATGAGTAAAAGACTCTGAAGCTTAAGTTCTGACTGCAAAAGCTCAATATATGAAGTATCACCAAGCGTATATGACTTAGAAGATATTTTCTTCGAATTCTCTGCAAAACGAAGAGTTTTCTTATTCAAAATATTCAATTCATTTTTTACTTTTTCAATTTGGTGCTTGATTCTACTTTCTTCACTCTTTTTCAGTCTATTGTAATTCTCCAACTGATACTTCATCGAGCTTTCTTCATGAATTGCTTGACTATAACCTGAAGTTTTCTTATCAGAAAAAGGCAAAGGGAAAGAAACCATTGCTGAGACAAAGTCCCCATTCTTATCAAGATTAGAACGTTTAGTGTAACCAAGAGAGATCGTGAGATCTGGCACATAATCTAATTTTGCAGCATTTAGAAGCGCTTTTTTTGAATCGAGCATTGATTTGAGACTTAGTTCTTTGGTATCTTCAATATTTTTATTTGTACGATTTAAAAAGGCCCAAGGAATAGACTTTTGCTCTAACTCTCCCTGTTGCCCATCAAGAAGGTAACCTAGTCGATCATTTTGTTCTTTAACTTCATAGTTCTTATTGCTTAGAGATGCTTCGAGTTCTGCTTTTCTGATTTGAATCTCAAGCAATGCCTGTTGCGTAATCTTTCCATTTCGATAGAGTTGTTTAGAGGCCTTCAAAATTCCTTCAATCCAATTAATATTTTCAGAGATAATACTTACCTCTTCATTTAATTTTTTAATATCAATTAAAATCTCCCAAAAAGTTTTCACTAACTCTTGCTTCTTATTTTCCACTTCAAAACTTCGAGATTTTGATAACTCTCGATATGCATCATCAATATTTCCATACTTAGTTGTAAGAGGAATTTTTTGTGCTATACCAAATTCAAGTCCTGTCATAGGAGTTTTTTCATCAGAAAGTCCATCTACAGGATAATTTTTTGCGGCCACTCTAAAAACAGGGTCCCCCCAAGAAGATTGCTTACTTCCTTCTTGAGCAATTGATTGTGCCTGTTTTTTCATAATATTTACACTTTGATGCTCTTCAATTATCTTTACGGCATCTTTGAATGTGTAGGCCATCAAAGCATTTGAAAATAGAGATAGAAATACCAATTTTAATAACATCATATACTCCGAGAAACTTAATTCCTCTAATATTACGACTTAAAATTGGTTTTTGTGACAAAAAGATCAAGTACGTAATTTCGACTACTTAACGGTGGGGTCATAGCCAAAATTTACAAATTCATTAACGTGCTTTATGGAGCTTTTAAAAAATTGAGACAAAGTCTTCTCTTTTCTCATTTCTAATATTTCATTAGAGAATATTTTAGCCAGTCTCTGGCCTTTCTTACTATCTTGAAATGAAAAGAAAACATCGAGCTTTGATATAGCCGTTGGAGAAATATGAATAGCTCGCACATTTAAATTTTTTAAAGCACTCACTCCCGAATGAAGCTCACACACGAATATATCAGCACGTTTTTTCAATAGCATTTGGATACAGGTTTGATCAGAGTGAGTGTATAGAAAAGTTAAATCTTTATTCTCTAATAGTGATTTTTCATAGGGGTAACCACTTGTTAGACAAACCTTCTTTCCTCTAAGTTGTGAACCATCTTGAAAAGAAAAGAAGAAATCTTTTTTATAATAGAAAGGAGCTGTATTGGCAGTACTAAGACCTTTATTAAAATAATCAAGAGCTGGAAAGTAACCATCAACTTGACCAGTCGCGAATGATGTAATTGTTCTCTTAGGTGGTCTCAAAACTATTTCAACTTCTATATTTGTTCTTCGACCTATTTCTTTGACAAGATCGATAAATACACCACTATCTTTTGATGTTACAAATTCTGGGATATTAAAGGAGCCCAAGACGATTTTATCTTTGGCATAAATTGAAAAAGAAATAAGAAGAGTCATTAACCTAATCATTCATTCCTTTAAGTAGCTTCTTAATAGAAAGAAGATCATTACCATCTGCAAAGCCTTCTTGTGTACCTTGAGACCAGTCATTACACTGACCAAGAGAGGTAACATTTGCTCCCGTTCCTCGAACAAGAACTCCTATCAAATCACCATTATTTCTATCAAAAATTGGTGATCCAGAATTTACGCTGTATGTATCAAGGTCACTGGAGAAACTATTCTTTAAATAGCTATCTCCCTTTACCGTTGCATTATGAGAAACTTTCTTCGGTATCCCTAAAGGATATCCTATCATAAATACCTCCTCTCCACTAATTACTCGACGAGGATTAACATGATATGGCTTCCTATCAAAAACAGGCTTCGATAGCTTAACTAATGCTAAATCTAGCCCACTTAGCGTGAATGTTTCATCAAAGTTGTGATGAATTATTTCTTCACACTCATAAATATTATTCACATTTATAGGTTTTACAACTCCACTCTCCTCATCGATTTCATAATCAAAGACATAGTAATATTGCTCACAGCTTGACGAACTCTTATCAGGCAAGCAGTGTGCAGCAGTTAAAACAGTTTGTTTACCAATAAGGCCCCCAGAGCAATTTGCCAGTAGAGGTTGTGAAGAGAATCTCGAACTCTCACACATATTAAGGGCCTTTATAAGACTTGGTGTAACGATTGAAACTTTCCCCTCTGTGATTATTAAACGCTCCTTTGGAATAAGGGCAACTGAAGCTTTGATATTGTGTTCGATTACTGGAGGCATTTTTTCAAATGCTTCAAGCCTATCATCGACCCCGTAGAATTCGGCACTTACAAAACACTGAAAAATTATAATGAGTAGTAGGTATTTCATTTGTCTGTGATAGCATGATTCTTTTCCAAGTTGTTGATATTTGAAAAATATTCATGTCTATCAGAACGTAAATACAAGTATTTAATCCCTCTAAAAAGTAAAATCTCGTAGTCATATAATCATGAATTTTGCATAATTAAGAAGATTGTCACAAACCAAGATCCTGATTCGTAATACTAGTTGAGGCCTAATGAAAGAGATTTTTAATTTAAGCGACGAAAAACTAATGAATCTCTATGCCGAAGGTGAATATGATGCCTTTGAAGTCTTATATAAACGTTATAAAGCAAAAATTTACTCATATATAAATAGGAAAGTTTTTGACAGCGATATGAGAGAAGAAGTTTTTCAAAATATATTTATGAAACTCCATAAAACAAGAGGTCTCTATAACGATGATTTCCTCTTTGCTCAGTGGATATATACGATAGCGAGAACCAGTGTTTTAGATTTTCTTAAGAAACGCAAAATTGAGACTGTCGAATTTTTTGAAATTGCTTCTGATAATGAAACTTTGGATGTTGAAATTGATTTGAGTTCGTTATCGCAAAAAGAAAAAAGTGTTATAGAGTTGAAATATTTTTCAGACCAAGATTATGAAGAAATTGCAAAGCAGCTGAACTTAACAAATTCAAATGTTAGGAAAATTGCCTCGAGGGCAATCACTGCGTTAAGAAAAAAGAAGGTATAAAATGAAAAATAAGATTGATAGTGATTTTGAAAAATTTAATAATACAGAAACACAAAATTATCATCTAAAGTCAGATGACATTATTTTAAGTTTTGTTAAAAATGACCTCGAACCACAACATAAGACCATTGTTCTAAAAATCCTTATCGTTCAAACTTTTATAGGAATGATAACTCTTCTCTTTTGTCCTCAATTTAATTTTAGCTTAACTAATAACTTTGAAGTTTTTCACTTTTTTCATCGTAACTTTGGACACACCATTTGTACTGCAATTTGTGCCTCGATCTTTATTGGGTCAGGAACTATTTTTGCTTCAATGTTATTGAGTATCAGCGAGTTGAAAGAGATCATAAAAACGAAAGGACTCTATGGCATAGGTCTATCAGGCTACTTTGTAAGCTTATTCTTACTTATCGGTTCAGAAGTTTACCTCATGAGTTCGATTATTTGGGCAATGAGTGCAATTTTAACTTTCACTACAATTAGCTATGGAGCACTAAAAGTCAGATATTCTCAGCTGGGGTTATAATTTTTAACCCCTCACCTCGATAATTTGATCTCACGACAGCATAAACCTCAGTCTGTAACTCTTTAATTTCACCGAGCGTAATAATTTCTTCGTTAACTTCAAGTCTTTTCTTTGAAACTTCCGGAACGATTGTAAACGCATTGCCACTCTTGGTAACAAGCTCAAGCATATCAATATCATTTGCTTCACCGATAATTCTCGGGTTCAGCGCATTTCGCATAAAGAATAATTCAATCTCATGTCTAAGTGGAGAATCTTCAGTATAATTAAAAAAAGGAATTTCATTAAGGCTTGCAGGAAAATCATTCTTATACTGCGCAAACTTCTTATGGGCCAAAACAAATGTTTTATTTACACCTATTCGATAAGCAGTAAAATTATCTCCTATACCCTCTTTTGTATCAGTAAATAAGATATCAACTCTTCCCTCATCAAGATCTGAAAGTAAGTACCTTCTCTCACCCTCTTTCATATTAATCGCGACATTTTCATTACCGAGTAATGGAAATATCATTTCATGAAGAAAGTAGTGGGACATGTAGTGAGTTATGCCAATATCTACAGAAGTTTTTGGAATTGTGACTTGTTCTTTTAATTGAACAGTTAGTTCTTTTTCCAGATTAAAAATCTTTTGAGCATACTTCATCGCAACTTCACCTTGAGGTGTTAAAATTAACGAACGACTTTTACGGTCAAAGAGTTTTGTATCAAAATACTCTTCAAGTAATTTCAACTGGTCACTTATCGTAGGCTGAGAAACGTGAAGTTTGCTTGATGCTTCTTTAATTGAACCAAGTTTCCCTACAACATAGAAATAATAAAAATGATTAAAATTAAGTCTGTTCATACTATGATTTTGATGACCTTCGAAGTAGGTCCATCACCTCTTTAATTTTTTCTTCAACTTCATGCTCATTATTTGAAAGAGATGCATTCATCAAACAATGACTAACATGGTTTTCTAGTATCTCTAACTCTAAAGATTTTAGGGCACTTCGTGAAGCTTTTATTTGAGTAAGAATATCAATACAGTATTTTTGATCTTCGATCATATTAGAAATACCTCTGACTTGCCCCTCAATACGCTTCACTCTATTGACAAGCTTTCGATGGTCAGCATGTTTCATATTAATTTCCTTATTCTTAAACTGTTTAAGACTACTGAAATACTACTCATGGCCATGGCGACACTCGCCAAGACTGGAGGCATGAGTGGTCCTCCAAAGGGATAGAGAATCCCAGCGGCTAAAGGAATAAGCGCAGTATTATAAACAAAGGAAAGAGCAAGGTTTTGCTTCATAATACTCATGCTTCCACGGGCTAAAATAAAGAGGTCGTACAATTTGGCAATATCACCAGATGATATTGTGACATCACTGGCATTAATTGCGACATCAGCCCCCGTCCCCATTGCAAGAGAGAGATCTGCTTTAGAAAGTGCAGGCGCATCATTGACCCCATCTCCAATCATCGCAACTTTATATTTCTTTTGAATCTCTTGAATATACTTTGCTTTTTCTAACGGTTTAACATTAGCGTAAAAATCATCGATACCAACTTCTTTTGCAACCGCCTTAGCAATGTCTTCATTATCTCCTGTGATGAGATATGTTTTAATTCCAAGTTCATGTAACTTAGAGATAAGTTCTTTCGCACTTGATTTTATTTTATCACCTATAACAAAACGAGCGACACACTTCTTATCGATCGAAACATAAACAAATGTACCGAGAACATTACTTTCAAATCGATGAAGAAACTCAACTCCCTCTCCCTCTAAGAAATTTTTACTTCCCAGGTGAAATTGTTTTCCAAAATAATCAGCGACAACACCACCACCAGCAACAATTTCAAATGAGTCAGGATCATCAGGCGACACTCCAAGCTCTTTTGCATAGGTCACAATTGATTTGGCCAAAGGATGTTCTGAGTAATTCTCAATTGAGCTGACGGCCTTTAAAAAGCTTGATTCATCTTCTCCGAAGTATTCAAGACCCAAGACTGTAGGCTTCCCATGGGTAATCGTTCCTGTTTTATCAAAAGCAACAGCTGTGATCGAATTTGCTTTTTCGATAACACTCCCTCCGCCAATTAACATTCCTGCCAAAGATGCTTTTCCTGTGGCAACAACAACAGCAGTTGGAGTCGCCAGACCAAGAGCACATGGACAAGCAATAACAAGAACTGCAATAAAGTTAGAGATAGCATTTCCCCATACAGGATGTGGTCCAAGAAAAAACCAAAGAATAAAAGTAAAGAATGCGAGAACAATCACAATTGGTGTAAAAACGGAGCTGACCTGATCTGCTATTTTTTGAATTTTTGGTTTGTTTAATTGTGCACTTTCAACGAAGTCAATTATATGTGCAACCAAAGTGTCTTTTCCAACCTTTGTTGCAACATACTCAATAACACTCTCTCCATTAATTGTTCCACCAAAGACGCCATCATCGACAGACTTAAGTACTGAAACAGATTCTCCAGTCAACATTGATTCATCAACACTAGAGCTTCCTTTTGTAACTTTCCCATCGACCGCAAATTTTTCACCTGGACGAACTCTAATAATATCGCCGACACGAAGGTCATCCATTTTCACTCTAAACTCTTGTCCATCTCTTATAACCGATGCTTCTTTACTAGTTAGACTAAGTAATGAGTTTAATGCTTCTTTCGCTTTTGTTTTTGCCTTATGCTCAAAGTAATGACCAAGTAAAACAAAACTTACAATAAAGCCAATCGCCTCAAAGTAAACTGTTTGGGTTAGTCCAATTTTAAGTGATGACTCATTGAAAAAAGTCACAAAGGAGCTATATAAGAATGCTGCAGTCGTGGCCACTCCAATCAATGTATTCATATTTGAACGTAGAGTCTTAATTAGAGTCCAAACAGCTTTCAGGTACGGCAGACCAATCCAGGCCCAGATAGGAAGAGCTAAAGCAAATTGAATATACCAATTAGTCTCACGAGAAACCACATGCATTAGTGGTCCCATTGCGAATAGAAAGATTAAGATACTCAACGAAATAGAGATAAAAAATTTTAAAAGCCCATTTTCAGACTTTTCTTCTTTTAAAGTATCCACTATCTCATAGCCAATATTTTTGACTTTACTCTTTACCAGCTCAAACGTTTTTTCATCAACAGCTTTGACTGCAACAGACTCAGTTGCAAAATTAACATTAACAGAAATGACACCAGGGATTTTTGACGCTTCCTTTTCAATCGAAGAAGCGCATCCTGCACAAGTCATTCCTTTTACTTTTTGATGAATTTCAAAGCTCATGCTTAGGCCTTTACAAAGCTTTGAACAGGAAATCCTAGCTCTTCAAGTTTCTTTTTGATTTCGATAGGACGTGTATCTTCAGCAAGTACCATCACAACTTCTCCAGTTTCTTTTTCAACTACAGGTGAGTAATCTTGAAAATTATTTTCAATCTTAGAAACACACCCACCACACTTAATACCAGTTACTGTAAATTTAATTTTCTTATTTTCAGACATCATTTTCTCCATTTTTATTATACCCCCACGGGGTATATGACCATATTACATCTAATCATGATTGTGGTAAAGTATATTCATGATAGATAAGATCCTGATAAAAGAAGAAATTCACAATAAACTTGTTCACGAGCTAGAACTTGCAACAGAAGCCCTTGAACACTCTAGAGACCTGATGACTCAAGATGATATGAAGCCAGAGGGAAAGTATGATACTCGTCGTACCGAGGTCGGATACCTCGTTCAAGCACAGGGAAAGAGAGTTGAAGAGCTAAAGTCAGATATCGCTTATATCAACGCATTTGTGGCCAAAGACTCTGAGAAAATTGAAGTTGGGGCGATCACAAAAATTGAGCATGATGGACATAAAGCAATCTATTTTATTTCTCCCACATATTCTGGATATACTCTAATTATCGACGCGAGAGAAATACATATTCTCTCGCTCAATTCTCCATTAGCAGAAGGCGCCATGACGCTTGAGTCTGGTGAATACTTTGAAGTCGAGTCCCCCAAAGGAGAACTCGAGTATCAAATATTAGAAATCTATTAAAATAAAATTGTGCGATCAAGTGGAAATAGTACCCACAGCTGGTGAATAGCTCTTGTCGCCGCAAGGTGTAGTCTCTTTCTCGATCGGTTATTTTCAGGGTAATTTACTCTATCAGTATCTGGCAAAATGACATAATCAAACTCAAGACCCCTTATTTGGTCAACTGTTGTAATATCTATTCCTGGCTTAAAATTAAAACCTTGATCAAGTACTAAGTTTACACCACCAATATCTGCAAGCTCATTATAGAATTGTTCCGCTGTCTCTTCACGGTTACAAATGATCGCAATCGTTGCACGAGGCTCTCTCTTTGTGAGATCAACGAGAGCATCTGATAGCACCATCGATGCATGGGCAAGGTGCTGCACTTGAGTCTTAATTACCGGTCCACCATTTCTCTTCGTATCAGGCATTTGTCCAGGGGCCAATGGTCCTAGAACAGTATGAGCAAACTCGACAATTTGCTTTGGAGAACGGTATGAAACATTAAGTTGACTTGCTTTAAAATCACTTATTCCTAAACTCTTAAGAACAAGATCCCATGATGTAAAGACCATCGAGGGATCGATTTGCTGAATAGCATCTCCTGCAACTGTATAGTTTCCATCATTCATTAAAGTTTGAGATAGTAACTCAAGTTCACTAGCAGAGAGTTCCTGCGCTTCATCGAGGAAGATATGCTTATACATTTTAATTTTATGATTATTAATATGTACGGTACCATTTTTTAATTCAACTAATTTTAAAAGTAACGGGTAATCTTCAAAGTCGAACATTCCACTTCGATCCATTCTTGCTTCACTACTTTGATGATCCTTATCTGAATCAAATTCATTATAAGTCGACGACATATGAAACTTTAACTCTTCAAGCATTCGACTTGTAATAAAACCATTTGACTGATCTTTAAGTTTCTCAACAAGATTAAAATTAGTGAAGAGATTGAAGATATCTTCTTGATAATTTCTAAGTTTTCTAAGTTGTTCTTTTATCTGAATTCTCTCAAGAGAAGTAATATAAGGCTGCTCATGAATAAGCTTCATTAAAGGAATTATCGACAGATGCTTATTTGAAGCAATAAAATTAAAAATACGATCTTTATTTTGCATCTTTTCGAGAACTGAGAATGCTAATTCTTTTTGTTGTTCGACATACTCTTTCAAAATTTCTAATGTATAAGGATGTCTCTTTATTGTAGAGACACCAAGAGGAGTATTATCATTGATTTTTCTTGGCATTCCTTTAATCGTCGTTGTTACAACTTCTTTAATTAAATCCTCAGTTGTCTTAACGTGAACTCTTTCGAGTCCAATATTATAAAGTAAAGTTTTTGAAAGGTTAATAAGACCAGCATTTGGTACTAATACAAGAGCATCGTTGGGATTAAGAATTCCCTTCTCACAAAGCTTAGCAATACGATAAAGGGCAACAGTAGTCTTTCCACTCCCCGCTCCACCAGTAATAAGAAGTGGTTTTTTTGCATCACCATGAACAATATCATACTGAATTTTATCAAGAAGCGAAATAACTTCAGGAGAATCAAAATTTGTATTTCCCATTCCAAAAGCTAATTCGCCATTGGCCTTACCTTCACCACCAGCAAGCACAGCGGCCTCCTCGTGCATACTCATCCAATTCCCATCACGCTTAACGAAGGATTCGCCACCACGATCAACGCGAAGAAGCTCTCCATTTCTTATGGTTAGAATCGATTTTTCAAGGATTGTTCCTTCGATTGTTCTCTCTTCAAGATCTAGTTCAAAATCATCTTCTTCAGCGAATTGATAAAAGACGCGAGCGATTGGAGCCTTCTTCCAGTCAATAATTTTAAACTTTGCAAGTCGATGAGAAAAAGAAATATGTCCAAGATAAATATCTTTGATCTTACCCTCTTGCTTAATTCTCATATGGCCAAAGAATGGTGACTCACTATCAGGTAAACTAACATGAGTTGAAAATCTCTCCGCGAGTTGATTTTGAAGATGCATCTGTTGAATGATTGCAGGAAGATCATCATCATTACACGACTTACTTTCTTCCTTTAAGGATTCGAGATTTCTCTGAATCTCCATTAGCGCTTCAAGATTATGATCGGGTATTTTTTTAATTGCTTCAACACAGCCCGCAACAGATTCTTCGAGACGCGTTATATATTTATAAATTTCAGTACTTAGAGCATCAGACACGAAATATCCTTTATATAGATGAAAAAATTATTATGGCAATATAATGAAAAAGCACCTGTGAGGCAAGCTAAGATTGCCAGTAAGTGCTTGGGCCGTTAAAAGAGAGAAATCAAAAACAAAAAAAGGATATTTTATGACACAAAAAGTTATTGGATTTCATTACACTCTTAAGGATGATCAAGGTACAACAATTGATTCTTCTGAAGGTGCATCTCCTCTTTTATTTCTTGAAGGTGGAGGAATGATTATTCCTGGATTAGAAAAAGAACTCATTCTTATGAGTGTTGGAGATAAGAAAAATATTTCTGTTGAAGCTGGTGATGCATACGGTGAAATTAGAGAAGATATGGTAATTACTGTTGAAAGAACTCAATTTCCACCAGAAGCTGAACTTAATGTTGGAGACCAATTTAGAGTTAACAACAACCCGGCAATGCCTCCATTCACTGTAATGAAAATTGAAGGTGAAAACGTTACTCTTGATGGTAACCACCCTCTTGCAGGTAAGAAGCTTTTCTTTGATGTAGAAATTACTGAATCACGTGCGGCTACTGAAGAAGAAGTTGCTCATGGGCATGCACACGGAGAAGGTGGACACCACCACTAAGAATTAAATTCTTTTTTCCAAAATACCAATCTATCTGGGGAATATTGCTTTAAAGACTTTGTTCCCCAAATAGGTCCTGGCCATGCTCGATCGCCGACTTCTCTTGATAGAACGTGAATATGTAAATCACTGACAACATTTCCAAGGCTGCCGATATTAATTTTTCCTGAATTAACCGACTTTAACTTTCGACTAACGAGATCTATTTCCTTGGTAAGCTGAATTTGTTGCTGAGCACTGAGATCGATCCATTCCCTTGCTCCTTCGACCTTTGGGATCATCATAAACCAGTCAAGGTCTCCATCTTTCATAAGTCTAAGATGGCAAAGCTCTAGCTCTGCCACAAAATCTGAGTCTTCTAAGAAGCGTGGATTAATTTCCATAAGAATTCCTAAACAAAAGATTCTGGTGGAGTCTTCTTGAAAACTATCGCCGGAATGACACTTGAGAGAATTGTATAAACAATTAACCCAGAAATGATATAGACATCAATTTGAAATCTCTCTCTTAAAATCGATGCGAGAACTAATCCAAAAATAAGATTTGGTAGAAGTGCTGTCGCGATTGGATAACGATCTTTCCAATTATCTTTAATAAAGAATTTAATACTAGAAAATACAGTAAGAATTCTAATTGGTATAAACACGATGAGAAAACCCAAACCAAGAGCTAGCCCTTTAATTGAGAAAAGATCTGATGTTATCGTCAATCCTGTTGAATAAAAGTAAAAAGGGATAAAGAACGAAAAGAACATTCTTAAGTGATCAAGAATGTCATCTGCCTTATGACTATTATTAAAGTGCTTAAATTGTCCTGCAATAACCCCAACGATAAAGGCCCCTACAAGATAGTATGTCCCGATATTCTTTGTAATAACTCCACAAATAAGAGCGACAAGGATTAAGAAGCCAACTTCAGAATCTGGAGCATAGGGAGCAATAACTTTAAAGAAAAACTTAAATAGCACAGGTAAGAAGAGAACAAGAAAAATTAAAATACCTTTAGAAAAGATAAATTGTTCAAGAGATTCTGATTGTAGTGCTACAAATAGCATTACAATCGCTGCAATCTCTTTTGCGATGGCCTTAGATCTAATCCAATATTCCTGATCTTCGGTGAAGCCGTAATTTCTTAACGAGTTTAAAATGAATCCTGTAGAAGGTGTTAAAATTGCCAGCGCCAATATAATAGCTGGTCTTAAGTGAAGACCAAAGGCCCATGAAAAGAAAATAGCCGATGCAATAGTAACCACCACGGCCTTAGCGATACTTTTACTTAATGCAGGTGCATCTTTTCTGAGTTCATCAATTTCAATTTCCATTCCGGCAAAAAGAAATAAAGATGTTATCCCAAGACGGGAGAGCATTAGAATCATTTGGTCGTCTTTGAACCAGCCCAGTGTCAAGGCCGTTCCAACCCCAAGAAAAAGCGATGAAATTCCAACTGGAATATTAAATCTTAATAATATCTTTGGGAGAAGCAGCAATACCGAAAAAAGCATGAGGTATTGAAGTTCTAATGAGTTAATGTATTGTTCCATGCCATAATAATACGAATAAAGTAGTCGGATTTAACTACCCAGTGCACAAATGTCTATGGGACGTACAACTTAGCCTCATGTATGATTAAGAAAAGGAGTACATCATGATTAAAATTTTATTTACCTTACTAATTACATCTTTTGCTTTTGCAGCGAATTTTCATGAGTTTAAAATAAATTCATATCAAGGCGATGAAATCGACTTTGCAAAGTTTAAGGGACATCCCGTCATGATCGTTAATATTGCGACAAGATGTGGCTACACTGGCCAACTTGATGATATCGAAAAACTATATCAAAAATATAAGTCAAAAGGACTCATTGTCCTCGGTATTCCATCAAATGACTTTGGTGGACAAACTCCAGAGAATAATAAGGCCGTAGCAGATTTTTGCCGCCGAAATTACGGAGCAACTTTTCCTATAACAGAAAAGCAAGTTGTGAGTGGGAATGAAAAGAATGCAATATATAAATATATATCTTCTCAAACAAAGAATGAAGTTAAATGGAATTTTGAAAAAGTAATTTTCGATTCCAAAGGAAATTTGATTAAGAAATATCCTTCTTCAATAGCTCCTCTGGACACATCAATAACAAGGGAAATTGAAAAGCTATTCTAATTTGGCCAGGGAGATTGCTTTCATCGCAATCTCTTCGTCATAATCTGAAGATGCTCCAGAAATTCCAATCGCTCCAATGGCAACGCCTTGTGAATGTATCAATACTCCCCCTGGCAGGGCGATGAATTTTCCATTTAATGCGCCATTAATAGAGTTTGCAAACATCTCCGGCAAAGTTCCCTGTTTTACATAGTTATAAAATTGTCTTGAGTTAAAACCCATCGCAAGAGATGCATAGGCCTTGCCTAGAGCAATATCATAACGAGCAATTGCGCAGCCATCCTGAACATGGGATAGTTTCACATGCCCACCATTATCAAGGATAACAAAGGCCAACGCTGGACCATTTCTTTCCTGGTTTGCCTTTATTGCAGCATTTAAAATATCAAATGCATTTTTTGCAGTTATTCCTCTTGTCATGATCATTTAATTAAACCTGCTTTCTTATCACTATAATACTTATAGTTTCCTGGATAAATTAAAACCTGCCCGTGATCAACTTCGAATACCTTCGCTGAAAGTTCAGTTAAAAAGTGTCGATCATGGGATACAAACATAATAGTCCCTTCGTATGCCTTTAGAGCGTCAAGAAGAACTTCACGTGACTTAATATCAAGGTGGTTAGTAGGCTCATCAAGGATGAGACAGTTATTATTTTGAGAGAGTAGTACGGCCATCACGAGACGAGATTTCTCTCCCCCTGAAAGATACTTAACTTTCTTATCAACATCAGCTCCTCTGAAAAGGAAAGCTGCGAGTAAATTTCTGACATAACCATCACTTGCTTCACCAAGTCCTTTTCGAACTTCGTCAAAGACAGAATTCTCAGGCTCGAGAACATCAAGCGAGTACTGGCTAAAGTATCCAATCTTAATACTTGGTCCAATCTTAACTTCACCAGAAGTAGGCTCAGTATGTTTTGTTATACACTTTAGAAGTGTCGACTTACCTGCTCCGTTAACTCCAACGACAGCAATTTTATCAAGTCTTTGAACGGTAGCTTTTAGTCCCGAGAAAACTGGAATATTATCACCTTTAGAATTTGACCATGACTTAGCAAGCTCATCAAGCATGATCACATCATCACCACCACGCGGAGGTGTTGGGAATTGAAAATTAATCGTTTCTTCTTCAGTAGGAACTTCAATACGATCTATCTTATCAAGTTTCTTAACTCTTGATTGAACTTGAGCTGCGTGAGATGCACGCGCCTTAAACTTTGCAATGAATTCTTCTTCTTTAGCAAGCATATCCGACTGACGTTGCGCCTGGGCCTTTAATTGAACAAGACGAATATCACGCTCTTGAAGGTACCAGTCATAATTACCAGAGTAAGTAGTCATCTTACCGTGCGCAATTTCGATAATTTTCTTACAAACATTATTCATAAAGTCCCTATCATGGGTCGTCATGAAGATGGCTCCTTTATAATTTTTAAGCCAATTTTCTAACCAAAGAATCGTTTCCATATCAAGGTAGTTGGTAGGCTCATCCATAATAATCATTTCAGGATTAATAACAAGAACCTTTGCAAGCGCAATTCTCATTTTCCAACCACCGGAGAAGTCTTCAACTTTCTTATGATGATCTTCTGGCATGATTCCAAGACCGGTTAAAATTTCTTCAGCGCGAGATTCAAGATCATAACCACCGCGCTTTTCAAATTCTGACTGAACATCTCCCATTTTCATGAGGACATCATTCATTTCATCATCTGACATATTAGCCATATCTGCTAGCTTCTCTTCAAAACCACGTAATTTCTCTTGAAGCTCTTTAATTTTTGCATCACCTTCAATGACTTCTTGAAGTGCTGTCTTTCCCTTCATCTCTCCAACCTTTTGAGAGAAGTAGGCCCAACGCAATTTATCAGGAAAACTAATTTGTCCTTCATCTGGTTTTTCTTCACCAATGATCATTCTAAAAAGAGTAGTCTTTCCCGAACCATTTGGACCAACAAGACCAACTTTCTCACCTGGATTGATTTGAAATGAACAAGATGAATAGAGAGTTTCCCCACTCTGATTCTTTGATAAATTAGAGACATTTAACATGCGTTTTCCTTTACTTGATTAATGCAGAGATACTAGCAAAAAGTCTTTAAAGGAAAAAGTTAAATTCGCCAAAAGGCACTAGAAAGTAAAACATTATAGATCAGACCATCACTTGAAAGACCACGAGGGATTTTATAGTCCATTAATTTTAAGCGAGCGAGATATTCATCAACCAGGCCAATATTATCGATCATTTGCTCTAAAACGAGTCCGGCCTCTTTAAACTCTAAAGAGTTCTGACCTGCGATGATGTATGCACTTGAAATCGTTTTAAGATCAGTAAATAGCTTCTCTCTCAAATTGCTCGATGATGCTGTATCAATTGGCACTTGGAGCTGACGTCCAAGGCTTTTAAGGGCTTCAATACGAGTATTGTAGATAAAGAACGGCTCGACACGCTCGAGCTCATAGCCCCATTTCCCCTTGCCTACAATAACGCCCTGACAAACCAGATTCCGTGCCTCTTGATCGAAATTACTTACAGTTACACTAGACTTGGCCTTAACTTCAACAATAGTATCCGCGAGACATTCATAGCGACAATTAAACGAGATCGTCTTAGGAAAATCTTGATGAAAGTCCGCATCAATATAGACCTTAGAACTAGGTATTGCGATGCATTCCCCATAGGATAGAGCAAGTGTTTGAAATGAAATAAGAATGAAAAATAGAAATCTAAACATGTCTTACTTATTAGCATATATTAACTAAAAATCATTGCCATATGTATTTCTTTTACGTTTAAATCATTGCACGCAAGCACAATAAAAAAAACTGAGGATTCAAATGGTATCTATTTTCAAATTATTGATAATTTTAATAACAGTGAACTCTTTTGCAATGGGTCCAGAGACAGATCTGACCAATCCGAAATATTCAGAGTTAGAAATTTTAGACCATGTGCTAACTCCTTCAGCAAACCTTATAACGGTTAACAGATTCACTGAAACTTTTGTTTTTATAAAACTTATTCGTGAAAATGGAAGCATCGATATTCTTGAAAATCTTGACCTCGAAGTAAATTGTTCAGAAGGTATTGCAACGACAAGACTGGATAATAGATTTTTCAAAATAAAAAATCTTTCGACATATGAGATTCATGGAGAAATCGAATGTGGCAAAACAAATTACTGGCTCTTCAATGCTAATGAGCCGACAGGACAAGTCATCGCGATTTACGATATTGCAATGAAGGCCGTAAATAAGATGATGAGCGCCGGGATTATTGACTCTTGGACATCGAAAATCAACTTCAAATTCCCTGCTGATGGTGATTACTATAGCTGGAATACAGTTAATATTTCACGTGGAGATCATTGGGATGTTGTAGGGCACGAATTAGGTCATGCAATCTATGATCAAGGAAATATTGGAGATTTTGGTGGAGGAAGTCACAAAATCGATCAGTGCTACTCTGGAGCATTGGCCTTATCAGAAGGTTGGGCAAGTTTCTTCTCAGCATGGCTGTCAATCGACATTACTGATATCAATGCAAAATTTGAATACCTTGTTCCAAGAAGAGCACCGATAACAATTGAGTATATTCCAGAAGATGTTTGTGCCGGGCCAAAGAATGAATGGCGTGTAACAGGTTTTCTTTGGGACTTAATCGATAGAGCATATGATAATGAAAGCTCAGAAGTTACATTTGAAAGTCTATGGAATATAAACAAGAATAAGAAATATGGTGATATCAAAGAACTTGCAAAAGACCTTGTTCGAAATGGTTACGATCCAATTCTTATGAATATCATTTACAGACAGAATTTTCTCGAAGCTCTATAGGATTTTAAGAAATGATAAAACTGCTTCTTCTTGTAAACTTCATCTTCGCCAATTCGAATACTAAATTCGAAGAACAGGTAAAGAACAAATTACAAGAAGAGGTTCTCTTTCAGTATCTCCCAGAACTCCAAGCATCACTTGGAGAATGTGAAGATGACCAGTGCCTAACAAAATTTCCCGAATACTTCTCACTCAAAACAAAAGATACAGAAGTTTGTCTTCCCTACACAAAGTGTGGTTTCTACAATTGTATGGAAAAAAAGTATGGATGCTCTGATGTAGGCGTGAACTACTTTACAGGCCTTGCCTACCCGACTTGCTCAAATTACTTAAAAAATATTGATCAAGATTATTTCACAGAAAAAGGCATTCAGTGGATTTACAGTGTCATGGTTTGTCTTCAAAAAGGGCTTATCGATGAGTGTGAAGTAAGAGGCAATTGTCAAAAAGAAACGAAGAAGAAAACTTGCGAGTATATCACAAACTTCACCCTCGACTTTCACCCAAGTTGCTACATCAATTCAGGTGTTGGAGTTTGTCATCTCCCTATGAAGGACAAGCTTAATATCTGGAGAACAGTTAGCAAATACCTAACAAGAGATGAAAGGAAGCAGGCCTACAAAGTTGTTTTTAACTGCATTATCCCTACTGGCAAATTTTAAGACTTGGTTTAATTTCACATAGAGCTTCTTTAAGAAGTTTGATTATGACAGTAATGAACAACAACAAAAAATGGGTAACTTTTTGCTCTTAGTAGTAGTACTCACAGGACTGTGAACACGTATCTAGATTATAGACACTCTGTCGCTTAGATATTCGAAGCCCCATAATATCGGCCACAAGGTCTCCCCATTCAGCATTTCCAGGACCAAATACATCAGCAATTTCTTTCGCCATGCCCATGATTGCACTGGCCGTGACTCCACACTCAATTCCAACGATACATGATATTGTACAATGGCGAAATTTGTCACGGGCCTGAAACTCAAATTTAACAATTTCTTTATACTTCATTGCTGCATCGTAAGCACAAAATAAATCAGCATGATAATTAGGAGCCGAAAAGGCTGTCATTGAAATAAATAAGGCGAGGATATATTTATGCATGGCTATTTCTAGCATTATTTAACTCGTAGATAAAGAGAGTATAGAAATTTTATGCAATTACAAAGAGAATAAAAGCATAACGTAGAAGCTTGCCTGCACTCATGAGTAATGTCACCGGAATTATTCTTTCTCGATTAAGGCCAAGAACAAACGCGATAGGATCTCCAACAACTGGCAAGAATGTAAAGAAAGCTAATATAAGGCCAAAGCGATGGACTAAGGCTTTTGCTTTTAAGATATCATTTTCTTTTATACGCAAGTACCTATGGGCCCATTCAATCTTTGCAAGGTAGCCAAGGCCAAAGTTAGTAAGTCCTCCGAGAGTATTTCCAACAGTAGCAACAAGAAGAAGGATATACAAATTTTGAGATTTCGCTAAATATGCGAGATGCACTTCAGAGGCAAAAGGTAAGAAGGTCGCAGCCAGGAAGCTTGACCCAAATAGAGACCAAAGGTCAATGGTCATGGTCATGGTCATGGTCGTGGTCGTGGTCATGACCACTGCAGTCGTAGCCTTCACTTTCAAATTCTATCGATGAAAATTTAATATGATGATCATTTAAAATATGCTTAATTTTATTCTTTATTTGATCGATCTCAGTCATTTTAAGATCCCCTGAAACCGACACATGAAAGCTTAAAGAAATATTCGCCTCATCCACAGAAAAACCTTGAACTCCATGAACATCATTAACGGTATTGATTTCTTTAATTAATCCATAGATCTTTTCAAGATCAAGATGCTTTGGAAATTTCTGTAGTAGGATTTCACCAACTCCCATTAAATTCTTGTAAACCCCTCTTAAAATTACAACAGAGATCACAATCGAAAGAATAGAATCAAGAATAAACCATGGCTTAAAGAGTAGTACAATACTTACAACGAGAACAGCGATCCAACCTAAAATATCTTCTAAGAGATGCAACATTACCATTCGCTGATTAAGTCCATCATCTTTAGAAAGTCGATAAGCTGCTACTCCATTTACTGCAATTCCAAGGATTGCTAAAGCTAACATCCCCTCAGGCTTTACCATTTGCGGATTACTAATTCTCTCAACTGATTCCATGATTACAAATAAGGAGCCTGTGAGAAGGATTACGCCGTTAACTAAAGCAGATATGACAGAAAATCTCTTATAGCCATATGTATATTTCTCATCGGGAGCTTTATTTCCCATCTTCTCTGAAAAATAAGCAAAGAGAAGTGCAAGACTATCGCCGAGGTCATGAATGGCATCAGAATAAATGGCAACTGAATTTGTTAAGTAACCACCAATAAATTCGATGACAGCAAAGCTTGCGTTTAAAGCAAACGCAATTAATATATTTCCACTTCCGCTATGATGGTGGTGATGATGACCAGATCCCATTTATTATCCTTTTACTTGATACTCAAGTGATCGCAGAAAATCTCTAATCTTTCCCATTTGATCTCCTTGAATTTCAATCGTATCTTCTTTTAAACTTCCACCTGTTCCACAGTGATTTTTTAATTTCTTTGTAAGTTCCTTGAAAAATGGAGGATTGTTTGGCAGGTTGTAAACCACTGTTACCGATTTACCACCACGTCCTTTTTTCTCAATTCGAAGCTTTAATATAGTCTCATTTGGAATAATTGCAGCGTAAGAAACTTTCTTATTTTCTTTTTCAACAAGATTAACACCTGAACCATCACTACTATATAGAATTCTTCCCTTACTCATATAAACTCCTATGAACAAGTCTAATCATAACGATAAATGCTTCGAATGTATAGATTCTAGAAGCTACAGATGTGCCTTAATCGTAAAAAGAAATGTTGTTGATAAGTTGCTTTGAACTAATTGCAAGTCGCCTAAGAGCTCATTTGCGATTCTTTTAGATAGACTTAGTCCGAGGCCAGTTCCCTCACCTTCTTCTTTTGTCGTAAAGAATGGTTCTAATACCTGGTCTTGAAGTTTTTTGGGTATGCCTTTTCCCGAATCAGTAACTTTAAAAGAAATCATATCCTCGACTTCATAGATCTCAAGTATAATTTCCCTATTTCGAATCTCTCTTACCGCATATATTGAATTCTTAATTAAATTAAATAAGACCTGTAGTATTTGTGTTTTATTCGAATATATTTTGAAATCATCCATACAGGCCACATGATACTGTATTCCTTTTTCTTTAAAGGTCTCACTAAACATCTCTTCAACAGCGTCTATTAATTCATGTACTGAAAAATCAGAAACCTGAGCAACCCTTGAGACCTTTGACATATTAAGGCAGATATTATTAATACGAGATACATTCTTATGAATTCTATCTAAGTGACGAACATTTTCTTTCGTATTATTTTGTTCAATTTCGCGGCGAAGAATTTGCGAGGAACTTTTAATTAAGGTTAAAAAGTTTGAGATTTCATGAATAATCCCAGAACTTATCTCTCCAACCTCTGCAAGATGATATAATCTTTGTCTCTCTTTAGTATTTCTTATTTCTTCACGAAAATAGTGAATCATATTCTTTTCGAATGGAAGTAAGATGATAAAAAATTCGACTATAAATACTATCGTAAGAAGAAGAAACAGTAAGAATTCAATCTTACTTAAGTTTAATAGCTCCTTCTCTGATAATAATTCGAGTTTAAGTACGATTTTATCCATTTGGACAAGAAATTGATCACTATCATTGTTAATCGATGCGGCGACTTTACTTCCAACACTACAATTCTCAACAAGACATTTTACATTCTTTTCAATCTCATTTACAAAGTTATCGAGATGTTCATAATCCTGTCGAATACCAAGTTCAGAGTTTGCGAGTACACTCTTAGTGTAGATCCCTTTCTTTAAATCATTATGAGTTTCAACAAATATTTCGAGATTACTCAGAAGAGATGTTGAGTTTGAACTTTTTTTATCATCGAGATGTAACAATGATAATTTAGAAATTCTCTGAGAAAGCATACGCTGTCGACCAGCAAGATTAATCACTTTGGAATTTTGCTTTTGAGCGTAGATAAAGTACTGAATAACCCCTTGTGCTATGACTGTAAAAAATAAAACAAGAGAGAAAACGATTAAGTATTTCTTTCTTGAGTTTTTATAGTCATGTTTAAAAGTTCCAGGCTCCATCTTTTTCTCTCTGAAAAAACAAATGGCCCTATTCAGGGCCATTTATCAAACTTGGATTTTTTATTATGCAATATTTCCTATGCTATCTTCATCGTAATCAAGCCATGCTGCTTCAGGATCCATAATTTGAAGATCCTTGTGACCTGGTCTTGATTTTTTAGATGTAATTTTATCTTTTCTCTTTTGTAATTGTCTTTCAATTTTAGCGACGACTACGTCAAATGACTTATATAAGTTTTCACTTGATCCTGTTGCGTGGTAACTATAGTTTGGACCACTAATTTCTACTTCAGCGTAATGAATACCTTCTTTTACTGAACAGCTCCATTTAATATGAGATTTTCCTCCTAGGTACTTTGAAAGTCTTTCTGATTTCTCATGAATTCTTTCATCAAGTGAAGGTGTATGCTCTAAATGTCTAAATGTGATTGTTACTTTCATAAACGTCCGACTCCAAATTTTGTAAAGTTGTTGTGTATGTAATCCTTATCGTACTTTCTTATCCTCCAATTAAGTAAAGTTGTATTATTTTATTTTACGTTTAGCAGATGACAAAATCCCAAGCATTTCTCTATACTTAGCGACTGTCCGTCTTGCAACTTCGACGTCATCTCGACTCAAAACCTCGGCAATTTTTTGATCACTTAAAGGTTTCTTAGGGTTTTCGTTATCAACTAGTTCTTTTATCTTAAGCTTTAAAACTTCACCTACGACTTCTGTCCCACCGTTAGAACCACCGATAGCCGAGCTAAAGAAGTACTTAAGTTCAAACATACCAATTGGCGTGTGCATATACTTATTTGAAGTTACTCGTGAAACTGTTGACTCGTGCATCCCTATTTCATTGGCAATATCTTTTAAAACCATTGGTTTTAAGCACTTTGGCCCTTTTTTAAAAAACTGTTGCTGACGTCTTACGATTGCTTTAGCAACACGTTCAATTGTTTTCTGTCTATTTTGAATTGACTTAATTAACCACAGTGCTGATTTTAGTTTTTCTGAAACAAAATCTTTTGCTTCTTTATTATTAAAATTTTCTGCTTGATTAAGCATGTCCTGATATAACTTAGAAATTCTAAGTCTTGGAACGCCATCATCGTTAACTTGAACGACGAATTCTCCTCCAACTTCAACAACATAAACATCTGGTGTTACATAGTGAGTTTCAGCCGGAGCGACTAATCGTCCAGGCTTTGGATGAAAGTTATGAAGAAGCTTAGCTGTCTCGACAATTTGTTCTTCAGAAACTCCAATTTCTTTTTCAATTTTCTTGAAATCTCTATTTTTTAAATCAACTAAGTGATTACGAATTATTTTTTCAAGTAAAGGCGACCTTTCTTCTGCAATTCGAGCTTGAGCAAGAAGGCATTCAGTTAAGTTTTCAGAACCACAACCTACGGGATCTAGTCTCTGAACAATTTCTAAAACACCAAGTGCCTCATCTCGAGAGATTTCGATATTTTCAATGATCTCGTCAAAAGGAGTTGCGAGATAACCATCATCATTAATATTATTAATAATTTGAAGAGCGCACTCGAGTTCGATATTTTCCAGATCTTCCATACGTAGTTGCCATTCAAGATGCTCAGCAAGAGTCATCCCTTTGGAAACCATATTTTCATAGTTAGGTCCGTCTTCACTTAAATCAGGAGCGGCCATATTTGGTTGCTGATATGTAGTCGAATTAAAACTGTCGGCGTACTGTTGCCAGTCGATGCTTTCATCTTTAGATGCAACAAATGAATCTTCTTGGAAATCAGAACTACTCGATTCTTTATTTTGAGATTCAAGCGACTCAAGTCGATAGTCTTCTTGCGATTTCCTATCTCCCCCATTAATTTCTTCTAGAACTGGATTCTCAACTAATTCAGCCGAAATCATATCAGTCATTTCGAGATGATTTAATGTTAAAAGCTTAATGGCCTGCTGTAGTTGCGGGGTCATCATTAAGTTTTGAGTTTGCTTAAGACTCTGCGAGAGTTTTATTGCCATAACTAAACACCTAAGTTTTCTTATAAAGGTTTAATCTAGAAATTAATTTCTAAATTACATTTTAAATTCTTCACCTAAATAGAACTTCCGTGCTCTTTCATTATTTACAATTTCCTCAGGCTTCCCGCTCACAAGGAGTTCACCACTACTCATAATATATGCTCGATCAACAATTCCTAGCGTTTCTCTCACATTATGGTCTGTTATAAGTACTCCGATATTTCTTCTCTTAAGTCCCGTGATAACACTTTGGATATCATGAACGGCAAGAGGGTCAACACCAGCAAATGGTTCATCTAAGAGAACAAACTTTGGTTCGAGGGCGAGGGCGCGAGCAATTTCTACTCTTCTTCTCTCTCCACCAGATAAAGATGATCCTTTCGAACTTCTGATGTGTCCCAAACCGAAATCACTTATTAATGATTCAAGTAAGTTTTTCTTCTTTGCTTTTGGCAGTAATCTATTTTCAAGTACTGCGAATATATTTGCTTCCACGCTCAAATCTCTAAAGACTGAAGCTTCCTGTGGAAGGTAACCAACACCTTTTAAGGCACGCTTGTGAATTGGATCTTCAGTTAAATCCATTCCAGATAAAGTAATTGATCCTCTATCTGCTTTCACAAGGCCGACGATCATATAAAATGAAGTCGTCTTACCTGCACCATTTGGACCTAAGAGGCCTACGATTTCTCCTTGAGTAACCTCAAGACTCACGTCCTTTACAACAGTTCTTCCACCATATATTTTCTGCAAATTTTCTGCTTTTAAACATGCTAGAGCTTCGCTCACAATTACCTCAGTTTAAAGTTTGTATTTGCATCATCAACTTCGATGGTCTCATTGTTTTCTCTTAAGACGATAACATTCCCTTTAAGCACATCTTTTTTCTGATATACTTTTGGAGAACCTAGAAGCACAACCATCCCTTCAGAAGTAAAACCTTCTAGCCTTTCGCTATAGGCCCTACGTTCAAATGGTGGTGTATTCTTTGGAATCACCTTTTCCTTAACAATCACATCGTCAAATAATGCAAAATACTTGAGTCTTTTATTATAGTTCTCGAGAAATACTTCTCCTCGTCGAGAATTTGCCCTAAGTCCCTGTTTTTGTATTGCTACATTTCCATCCATTTCGGCCCTCTTCTCAAGCATAAAAAGTGAAAGCTTATCGGAATTAAAATAGAATGGTGCTTCATACTTACGAAACCTATTCATTTTCCCTTTAACTTCTCCGCTATATTGAGCCTTTTTAAGAAGATGATAATACTTAAGAGAATCACTCTCGATGACGAGATCAAACATCTGATCATAATTAGTTGTCTTAGAAAAAACATTACCTTTAGATAAGACCGTTTTTTCTTTATCTTCATACGTGAATTCATCTGAATTAATCGTCATCTGCTTTGAGCGTAGGATGACATTTTGCTTTAGAAAAAGTTTTCCTTCATCAATATCATAGAACCCACTTCCCCCTGAGTAATACATAGGATCGCCATCACTTGAGAAGAAAACGCCATTTGGAGAAGTTAAAATAAGTTCATTGCCTGTTTGATTATGAATTAACTCAGAAGAATAGAGGTGGAAATTATCTGTATTATTACCAACAAGATAGTAATCCGCCGCCTTGAAATAACTTTCAATAACTTTTGAACTTCCCTCGTCATTATTTCCAATATCTTCATATTCAAATTCAGATATATTGCTGAGCCCAATAGACGCAACGCAAATAATAAAGAAAATTCCAATAACTAAATTATGTCTTATATTTAACAACACGCCCCTCCTATGGGCCATAAGTCATTATTATAAGAGAGTTTTATCATTATATCTACTTTAAGATAAATAACTTGTTTCTTTGACGATTTTTAGTGGAATTGATAGGATTAACAACCGAGCACAACAGTCCACTTTAGGAATTATATATGACTCTACAAATAGAAAGTATTGTTAACAGCGGAACAAAACTCACTCCCATGATGGAGCAGTATTTTGATATCAAAACCAAGTACCTTGATCATCTCCTTCTCTTTAGAATGGGTGATTTTTACGAAGTATTCTTTGAAGATGCTAAGACTGCATCCCAAATTTTAAATATTGCACTCACTCATCGTGGAAAAATTGGAGATCATCCAATTCCAATGGCCGGGATCCCTCACCATGCAGCTGCCACATATATCGATCGTTTTGCAAGTCATGGTATAAAAGTCGCAATTTGCGAGCAAGTTGAAGATCCAAAAGAAGCTAAAGGAATTGTAAAACGTGCAGTTACACAAGTTGTGTCTCCAGGAATGCCATACGACCTTGAAAAAACAAGCTCGAATGAAACACACTTTATTATTACCACATATAAGAATGAAGGTACTTTCTTTATCACGGCTCTCGATTTCACGACAGGTGTTTTCAAAGGTTATGAATTAAACTCAGAAGAAGACTTCCTTGAAAAAATTAGAAACCTCTCTCCAAAAGAATTTATAACATTCCTTGGGCAGTGGGATACTTCTTCAAAAAGAGATGATCTCAAAACACTTCTCAATCATATGGGAACACTTGTAACTAATCTTTCAAAAGAATATTTTGAATCAGCATTTACAGAAATTTATATTGAAAAATTAATTCCTACATATAAGAGAGATCAAGTACTTGTTGAAAATGATATCATACTAAACCCAATAGGAGCCCTCAGTTACTACGTAAGCTCGACACAAAATAATGAAGATTTTGTACATATTCAACCATTTTCATTAATTTCGGAAACTGGTTTTATGAAGGTAACAATTCCGACACTGACGGGTCTTGAGATACTTCCAAAATCGCGTGAAACATATCATGAGTCACTTCTTGGCTTTATGGATAAAACAAAGACAGCACTTGGAGCAAGAACGCTACGAGAAGTTTTCACGAGTCCACTTACTGATGTTAAAAAAATAAAGCAACGTCAATCAACGACTTCTTATTTTCTAGTGAATGAAGATATTTTACAAACCTCTAGGGAGCTTCTATCTAATGTAAGAGATCTTGAAAGGATTCTTGCAAAAGTTGCAACAAGTAAGGCTAACGCTGGAGATCTTCTCAATATATCAGGGGCCATCAATGTTTACCAAAAGCTCTCTCTAATTTTAAAAGAATTACCAGTTAATAATCTTAAAGAGCTTCCAAAAGAAAATGTAAAAGATCTTCTAAAACTGGCAGATACTATTAACATTACGATTAATGATGAAATTGGTGCAAATCTCGACAAAGGGAATTTAATTAAGCCAGGAGCACACAAAGAGAGAGATCGCCTCGCGGGTCTATCTCAGAATGCCTCAGCAGAACTTTTAACTTTAGAAAATAAGTACCGTAGCGAGACAGGAATACAAAAATTAAAAATAAAATCAAATAATGTTGCTGGTTACTTTATTGAAGTATCAAAAACATACACTGACAAAGTTCCTCCACACTTTATCAGAAGACAGACCTTAGTTAATAGTGAACGTTATGCAACAGAGGAACTTAATGAGTTTGAAAAAGAACTCGTTATTGCAGCAGAAAGACTTCAGAAGCTAGAAAGGGAAATCTTTAAATCAATAATTGAAGACATTGTTGCTAATAGGGCCCACATCCAGTTGCTTGCAAGTATCCTCGCCAAAATAGATGTACTTCAATCCTTTGCTTGGATTGCTCGCAGTGAAGACTTTATCTGCCCAGAGTTAAGTTCAAAGAGCAAAGAAGTTTCATTAAAGGGAGCTTGGCACCCTCTTATAAAAGCTTCAATTAAAGATCAGTTTGTAAGCCACGATCTAAATCTTGACCAAAAGAAATACTTTGGACTCATCACTGGGCCGAACATGGCCGGTAAGACAACAGTAATGAGAGAGGTTGCAATTATTCAACTTCTAACTCAGATCGGTTCATTTGTTCCTGCAGAGTCTGTTAAAGTATCTGTTTGTGATTATCTCTTTAGCCGACTTGGCGCAAGTGATGACATCCTCAAGGGCCAATCAACTTTCATGGTTGAGATGGCTGAGACGGCCGAAATACTAAGACATGCAACAGAGAATTCATTAATCATTCTCGATGAGGTAGGAAGAGGAACATCAACTTATGATGGTCTCTCTATTGCTTGGGCGCTTGTTGAACACTTCATCGAAAAAACAAAATCGATTTGTCTCTTTGCAACACACTACCATGAACTTATTGACTTAGTAGATAGTTACGAACAAACAAAGAACTTAACGGTTGAGACAATGAATCACAATGGTGATGTTAAATTTCTCTATCGTTTAATTGAAAAAGCTGCTTCGCAAAGTTTTGGTATTTATGTTGCAAAACTTGCAGGAATTCCAAGTGACGTCCTAAAAAGAAGTCAGCAAATATTAAAAACGCTTGAAAAGAATCATAACCACGCTCAAGGAATTATGGAAACAACAAATCCTGAGCAGCTAAATTTCTTTTCTTCTATTGAGCCAGAGGTCTATACGCCGGAATATCTTAAGGATGTTGAGGAAGTTATTAACTCTCTTGATCTAAATAATCTCACTCCAATTCAAGCACTAAATAAATTACAGGAATTAAAAGATTTGATTCAATATCAGTAGGACAGGAACCTGCCCTACTGAATTTATTTTTTCTTATTCTTTATCTGCCATAAGCTTTGCTTCAATATAGAAGTCAAGGTCGTTGTCTGAAAGTAATTGATTTAAAGTTTTTCCACCCTCAATACTCTTTTCAATTTCAGCTCTGATTAACTCTCTTAATCCTGCAAGAGTATCCTGATCATTTCTTTCAACAGCTTTTTCGATCTCTTCTCTATTTGTATCAAAGATATTTGAGATTGCAGAAACTGATTTAGTCACAAAGTATAATGCTGCAAAAATCCCTTGAGAAGTTAAGGAAATACTTCTTCCTGTTAATTCGAGCCCATTATCAAGATTATCTTCACCAAGAACAGCCTTAGAAACCTCAGAGCTTCCTTCCGATGCTCTAGTTAAAATTTTATGAACTTCATCTAAAGTCATATTTGTTATTTCAAATGGTTTTTCAAGAACATCACCTAAGAACACTAGTATTTTTTCTGTAACATCAGAAGAGAGCTCTGACCCTTTTGATAATTGCTTTAGTAATTCAATAAGAACATCGCCTGTTACTTCAAGAGTTGGATCAAGAAGAACCACTAATTTTTCAGAAGCTTTTAATGTTTGCGCCCCAGATTTTTCTGAAACTTCAAATACCATCGCGATACCATCAGCAGTTAATCTCAAAACGGGTTGAGACACCTCAGATAATTTAACAATTGCATCTCCGATTTTACCTGATGCTTCAATTGATGAAGCAAAGTTTTTGGAAATGAATGCCTTAAGTTTTTCCGCTGAAAAGTCAGCAACATCTACGGTCGCATCAACAGAACTCTTCCCTGCATCAAGAATGACCTCTGAAGCTTTAGATGATACGTTTAAAGATGCATCTCTAATATCAGCGGCAAATGGTTGAACTGCGATTAATGCGATAAGTGTTGCGATTGTCATTTTTTTCATTGTAATTCTCCTTACTTTAAATAAAGTTTCATTGATATTATTTTTGTTTTCATTCGTACTTCAGTAATAATATTTTTATACTTCGCTAAATTTTCAATATCTGCCAGGTACTTATTTTTCACACTTTCAACTAACTGATTTTCAGCATCCTCCATAACTCTCACAGATTTTTTATAATTTTCATTATCTTGATCTGTTACTTGTAGTGGTATCCCATAGCTATTGTCTTGTGGATGTAATCTAAAATTCTTTCTTTTTTCATTCCATTCACGAACGATCCGCCCCAGTTCTCCTTGATCTTTTTCAAGCTTCTCCAGGTAACCACCAATCTCATCATCAAGATCAAATTGCTTCACATTCATTACACCCTGAGTAAGGATAGATAACTTCTGTAACTTTTCTTTCGTTTCTTGACTCGCGCCTTCTTCCAGCAATGTCTCCAGAATACTCTGAAGTTTTTCAGCAGAAATATCTTTAATAATTTCCTTTATTTCTTTCTTCTTTTTTACTTCTCTATAATTTCTTGAGGAATTTTTCCCATGGTTTGAGTAACGATATACTTTATAATCACTTTCCTCTTCACCGATAAGCTCGTCCTTGATTCCACTTAGCCTTTTTTCGTCACTTTCAAATAAAATCCCGTCAGCGATAGCCTGTGCTCTATCATCAAAATATCCTTCGTGTGATAATCCTTTCTCAATAATTTCATCCATCAAAGAATAGGGCTTAACAATATTTCCATATTTAATTTCATGATCAAGCATTGCACTTTGAAGTAAATCTTGAGATTCAGATGCACAGTTACTACTTAGAAATTTATAATTACCTGCATACTCCCAATATGTTTCAATCACTTTATAGATGAAGCTTTGCTTTTCATCTTCATTCAAATCAATTGGTAAACTCATTAGGTCCCTAAGCTCTCCCATTGTATACTCTTCAACAACATTAGGAAGTGAAAGCATATAAAGAACTGAATCATAACCGCCAAAAACACCCTTGATCGCATTACTCTTAATATCAGTAACATTCGCACGGTAACTGAGAACAACATGATATAGCTTATCTTTAATACATTCTTCACTAACCTCTTCTCTAAACGGTGCACATACAATAAGACGAAACATTGAATGTCCAAAGCCAGACATCATTGAATCTCCACTAGAAGCCAAAAGATAATCGACTCGAAAAACTCGTTTAGGGTCGATATCAATAACAGTCTTCTTATCATCTAAGATTATTTTCGTGTTTATTTTACAATCGTTATGATGAAATGGACTGATGTTAAAAACTCTTGAAAAGAAGTTATAATAACTAGGTCTTTTACATTTGTAGTTTTCATCCATCAGGAAATATTCAAAGTTAACTGCATAATGTTCTTCTAAGTTCTCATACTCGTAAGCATCTGCTGATCTTTTGCGAGATAAGTTCTTTGATGAATTGGAAAATATCTTCTGTTGCCAATTTGATAGTTTAAAAAAATCATATAAGCCACTGACTGTCTTCTTGTTCATTTCTTCTTTTTTAACAGCATTACACTTTGGAGAATGACGCCATTTACGATCAGACGAATCGAAACACTGTGAAACATTTCTCTTATGCTCATTTCCTCTTATTCGTTTGTAGTCATAAATATGTGCGATTTCATGCAAAATAGTTGCGATTGCTTTTCGATAGTAGTTTCCATGACCACATTCAAATTGAATTGAATTTTCATTACCTAAAATAATTTGTGGTAGAAATAACTTTGATACCCTTATTGTATCTCGGCTAAAAGTATTTACCTGTGCATAGATGAGAGGTGAGCTTTCCTTGCATCTATTAGTAGGTAGAGTTTTGATTGTCTTATTCTCATCAAATCTCATGAATTTAATACTTAGAGGTTCTTTGATATGCTCCCTAATAATAGCGGGTATTCTTTCTTCTACTTCTAAGAGAAATGTTTTTACTACTTTTACCTGACTTTTTTCAATAGAAGCTTCATCAAGTTTTAAAATTGGAGCTGATAGAACACTAAGAGCTATCACATTAGCGAGTAGTCCTTTAAATATATTCATCTGATCTCCCTTGTACACGTGTCAAGTATTTGGACACTTTCTAAGCTTTATTCTCTAGCTAAACTTGATATTTCTTGTTTATATAGCAACAGTCGTGCCAAGATCGGGTAAAAAATGCCCTGAAGCTCGATCAGGAAGTGATCAATCTACATCTCTACTGAATATAACCGATACATAATTATGGAAAGAGTAAGACTTGTAACTGAAATTGAGAACTTTACCCCTAAAATGCCAGAGAGGAAGAAAATCCTCAAAAAGCGCATGTATGCTTTCATCTTAGATCTCTATGCGATTGTCTTTTTAAATAAATTCATGGTTTACGCGTGGTTAGGCTTTGTTAATAGTTATATTTCCAATATCTCACTATTTAGCTCAAAGTCCTCTGGCCTTGTAAACTCTGGAGCGACTAATCTCTCACTACCTATTGTCTATACAGCTTATTTTTTCTTCTTCTACTATTTGGGTGAAGGAAGAACTCTTGGAAAAATGATCTTTAAATTAAGAGTTTATTCTAATGGACATCGTAAAGAAGAGCTCTCAGCGAAGGAGTGCTTTTCAAGATCAATTGGCTACCTTATGTGTAATTATCTTTTCTTTGTTCCTTTTGCACTTGTTTATCTTAAGAAAGATATGAAGAGTATTGGTGATTATATTTCAGGAACAACGGTACTTACAGACGAAGAGTATGCAATTATGGACTCACTTGAAGAAACATCTGTACCTCATGATGAACAAATTGATTTATTCCCTGAAGACCCTGTTTCAAATAGATTATTAAAAATTAGCTAGGAACCATTAGAGACCAGAGAGGTCAATTCCCTGAAATAGATTCTTCGCTCTTAGCACGATTTTTCGTAAGAGTTTTTCCTCATCATAGTTTTGATTATCTTTTGAAAATGGTTTCATGACATCAGACTGTCTGTCCTCAAAGAGAGCATTTTCCCCTTTCTTGGCCCAAGGCCTAACACCCTTCTTCTTATAGCGACCACCTTGTGTACGCGTAAAACGATCCTCTTTACGCTTAAGGATGATATCCAGCAAGGATTCTTCAGCGTAAGGTTTTCGAGGTGATTTTAAATCATTTAAACGGATGGCCATTATTTGATTTTACTTTTTTTTCTTGAAATTACAATAAGTTATTACTCATCTTTAAGACGTTCGACAATATCCTTTTTCTTTTTCTGTATTTTTTCTTTCTGTCGTTTTATTAATTCTGTACTGTTGAGATTGTTGTACTTTAACTTCTCCTGCTCATCTTCGGCTTCAATAGGAATACGAAGAAGTTTATTTACTTCTCTTCTAATAAGACTTTTTTCCATTTCATCAACACCCATGATGAGACCACCATAATAGTCCTTATCAGCAAGTTTATCTAAGACTAAAACGTAGAATACACACGGAGTAGTAAATTTAATAATTGTGCGATCTGATATCTTCATTGGGCTAGAGAATGTTATTCGATGCTCATTTAGTTTTTCGATAATAATTGGAAATTCAAGCTTTAACAAAGGATCGAGACTAAAGAGTCTCATTTCTTTAACACCTATCATCTCTTCGATTCGAATTGGATTATTAGAGATTTTACTTTGATAGACATTAATTATTTTCCCTAAGAAATCTGAAGTTATATCAAAGGGCACATTCAACTGAGTTTTACATATTTTTCTAATTTCTTGATTATTTAATCCAAAGAAAATCAGTACGGTTTCTTCATTTACTAATTTTTCAATATAGTTTTCAATCGCAGCTACTTTCTGCTCATCCGTTAAAATTAATTCATTTGAGTTTTCATCCATAAAGATAAGATGATTCCATTGAAGGGCAATAATATGAGGATGACAATTTATTTGATCTTCACTCTTAAGCGAAAGATAGGGAAATGAAAAAATATTACAGTCTTGTTTTTGTATTTCGTGATTTTTTTGCAAAAGCTTTACACGCTTATCTACGACCATGACTCGAACTCGAGAATCGACCATACTTGAAAATATTTCTTTTGTCTTTTCTTGGACTTTCTCAAACTCCGATGGGGAGACACGCTTAGCTAAATTATAAGTAAAGGTATCTCGCTCCCCCTTTTCAACTGAGGAGATATTGAGGAACTCTCCAGCCAAAATATCCTCTCCACTATATTCAAATTTTAAAGTATTAATATCCTCTACCCATCGACACTTCTTTTCAAGATCCTTTGAATTTGTCACCATTAAATTATGATCCCCTATTTGAGGTAGAAATCTTTTAATCCATTCATCACTAGGGTTAATTTTATCAAAAGTAGTTGTTGCAGAAAGTCCCTTCGGGTCAATATAATTAATCTTACAGAAGAAGCGCGGCCAAAGAACAGTATCGTAACCCCTGCTCGTCGCATACTCAGGGAGGAAATTAAATTCTACATTTTTTAAGTACTGGATATTGGTTACAATATCATCAAGATCGGGTCTCTTATATTCAACGATATGTGCTCCGGCAGCAAGGGCAAGCTCAATATCAGACTTGGGATTTTCCTCACCAAAGAAACAGAATTGCAGAATGTACTGAGCTCCTTGATACTTATTAAAAATTTTGAGTAAATCAAGAGAGAATTCCTCTCTATTTTCAAAGTCAAAAAATACAATAATATGAACTTTTTTTATCTTTAAAATTAGATCAAAGAGTTTGTCGATTTTAAAATCTTTTTCGTGGTTATCTTCACTATTTGAAAAGACGAGTGTACGCCAACCTTTAGAAATTTCATTCCCAGTTAAGACACGCCTGATACGTCCAGAAAAAAGCGGGTCATCAGAAATAATGAGAGCATACGTTTTAACTTCCATAATCTTTGACCTCTTAAGTTTATTTTAACTTAAAGAGAGCCAGAAATTATAGAGATATATTAATAGTTGGTCAGCGTTCAACAATAGTCAAACGCCCATCTCGAGAATCGTCTATTTATTAAACGAAAAGTGAAGCTCTTGTGTCTGATCATTTGTCGGTTTTGAAGGAGCGCTCGACATCATATCACTTGCAGTTGTTGTTTTTGGAAAAGCAATAACATCTCTTATATTGTCAGTCCCAGCAAGAATCATCACAAGACGATCAAGTCCAAATGCTAGTCCACCATGTGGAGGTGTTCCATATTTGAGGGCCTCTACAAAGAAGCCAAACTGATGCTTAACTTCCTCTTCAGTCATTCCTAAAATTTCAAACATACGAGATTGTACATTCTGATTATAGATACGTAGTGAACCACCGCCAATCTCATAACCATTACAAACGATATCATATGCTTGAGCACAAAGATCTTTCAATGGTCCATTAGGATCATTCATATCACCATTTAAAAAATCATTAACCTGGTCTTCTCTAACTTGAGTAAATGGATGATGACAAGCGTAGAAGCGGCCATCACTATATTCAAAGAGTGGAAAATTATTAACCCAAAGAAATGCTTTCTTATCTCCAAGAAGTCCAAGTTCCCTACCAAGATGTCTTCTAAC
Source organism: uncultured Bacteriovorax sp. (assembly GCA_964593545.1). Classification (GTDB taxonomy): domain Bacteria; phylum Bdellovibrionota; class Bacteriovoracia; order Bacteriovoracales; family Bacteriovoracaceae; genus Halobacteriovorax_A. Next base: position 100,502 of record CAZQJK010000005.1, read on the forward strand.
TGCGTCAGCACTTGCATGGGCAACCTCAGCAACATCTGCAAAGAATAGCCATGTACCATTATTCCCTTCTGCTTCGAGTCCATTTAATTTCTTTAAAATTTCATCTGTCACAAATTTTGAAATACCACCAGAGGCAACTTCATTCTCAACCTTAAAGAATGCAACACCTTTTCCACCATGTGGTTTTACAACATCAACAAAACCATCAAGAATTTTTCGAGAAAAAGTTCCTAAGGCTTCAGGGATAAACATCGCCTTTATTAGACCATTGTTTCCTAGAACACTTGAAAATACGCCAAAGTCTGTCTCTGCAAAAATCTCATTAACGATATGTTGCTTAAGTCCAAAGCGTGTATCAGGCTTATCACATCCATAATCTCTCATCGCATCTTGATAAGTCATTACAGGAATATCAAAACTGTCATCTAAGCTAAAAAGATTTTTTAAAATTTTAGTAACGAGATTTTTGATATACTCTTCAGTAGAAAAAGATACTTCAATATCAATTTGCGTAAATTCTGGTTGTCTATCTGCTCTTAAATCTTCATCTCTAAAACACTTACAAATTTGGAAGTACTTATCAGTTCCACCAATCATTAAAAGTTGCTTCAGTGTTTGTGGAGACTGTGGAAGTGCATAAACATGTCCTGGGTGAACTCTTGATGGTACAATATAGTCACGTGCTCCCTCGGGAGTCGACTTATAGAGAATTGGAGTTTCAACTTCTATGAACCCCTCATCCATCATTAAGCTTCTAACTTTGAAAGTTGTTTGAGAACGAAGCTTTAAAATCTCTTGAAGCTTCTGAGTTCTTAGATCTAAATATCGATATTTTAATTTATTATCTTCGGTTGCTTCAGTTGCTCCATACGGAAGAAATGGAATTGAATTGATATCATTTGCTGATAAAAGTGTGATCTCCTCAGCTTGAACTTCAATTTCTCCGGTGTCCATATTCTTATTCATTGCTTCAGTTGGTCTTTTAACTACTGTTCCAACAACTTTAATAACGGACTCGAGGTGGCATGATTTTAACACCGCAAGATCACCCTTAAAGTTTGTAAAACCAATTTGTGTCACACCGTACTTATCTCTAATATCGATGAAATTTAATCCACCAAGATCTCTGTTTTTATTTACCCAACCACAAAGAGTAACCCTCTCTCCAGCATTTGATGATCTTAGTTGCGCACAATGATGCGTCTTCATTAAACCAGCGATATTTGACACAAAGCTTCTCCCATTTCTTTAATTTTTAGAGCAATATCTAAATATGAACATAAATATATCAAAGCCTTCTCATTTGCTCACTATCTTTTTGTGCCTTTTTTTGGGTACGCCGGTTGTTAACGCACAATTCCTAAATCGATCTCGTGGAACGGCTGAATTAATCGCTCCAAATGGTCACCCGATCAATATATCGTTTGCAATTAGTAACGATGAGAAAACGAAGGGACTTAGTGGTCTTCAACCAAGCAAGATGCGCGTCGATGAGGGATTATTCTTTGTTTATAATACCATGTCGGCAAAGACATTCTGGATGCCTGAGACATACTTTAATCTTGATATTATTTTTCTCGACTTGAGCATGAAAGTCGTTGGACTTGAAAAGAATGTTAAACACTTTAAAGGAAGAGACCCTATAAAATCAATACCTGTGACTGGTACCTATTATAGTGCTCATGTGCTTGAGCTCCATGCTGGGGAAGCTGACAAGTACCATATTCGAGTTGGATCAATGCTTAAATGGAAGAAATATCCCTATTTTCTGTCGAGGCCTCACTCCCCTTAGAAAATAGTACGAGGTATTCATCTTTTGCAATATAACCTAAATGGTCACGAACTAACTTCTTTTGGTATTTACCATCAGTCTTAATGGACTCAAGCTCTAGCATTAATTGGCTATTTTCTTGTTTTGTAATTTCTAATTCATGAACTTTTTGGTCATAAACTTCTTTCTTGTCAAAGTATTCAACTACGCCACCATCAGAAAAGACAAGACGTGCAATTAAAAATGCACAGAACATCCATGTTCCTTTAACAAACCAATTTGAGATCGAAGTCGTCTCGCTTGCGTTCTTACTCTTAGTCTTTAATTTTCTTTTTGCGCTAACAGATTTTTTGACAGGAGCTTTTATTGGTTCACTACCATAATTCACTACCGCAGGAGCTGTCGTTGCCTTTCTAAGATTTCCAGCTAATTCAATTTTATCTGGATCAGTAATTGTCTTTCTTGGAGTGCTCGCCATACCCGAGTTAACCGGTTGGGTTATCGGTGGACTAGGAATATCTTTCCCAGATGCTTGTGCCCTTCTCGCTCTCATCTTCTCCAATAAAGAAGTAGAATCATCAGATTGAGATTGCGAAGAACTCGAAGCGACACGTTGCTGAGGTCTTTGAGCATTTGCATTTAATCTCTGTTGAATATTTGAATTTGGAACAGGAGGAGGACTTCCTACTGGCCTAGGTCTTTGTGGAGCCGATGCTTGAGCGGACTGTCCTGTTGTAGAACCCTGTCTTTTAAGCATTTTCTCTCTATTTCGTTCGATAGCTCTTCTTAATTTTTCATCTGCTGATGAACCAAGATTATTTTGTGGAGTGGTATTTTGACTGACATCCGTCTTCGGGGCTGTCTTTCTCTCAAAAGAAAATTGCAATTTAACATCCTGTTGTTGTGTTTAAAAACATCCTGTTTTTAATTATTTTATCAAGTTTTGAATTTTATTCAACAATCTAATTTAATAAATTCAAATTATTATCGTAAAGAGCACCTTCAACTGCCATCCAAAATCTTCTGATGTCAGCAAGTTCTAAAAGATAAAGCTTCAAGCTTAGCTCTAGCTCGCACAGAAGAGCACTCTCCTCACTAATCTCACCTTTTTCAAAAAGATTCATTAGCTCTTTCATAATTGGGTGTGTTTTATCTGAGCTTCTAAGAATAAATTGTTTCTCATTTATTACTAACTCAGAAATTGGTAAGTGATATTTAAAATGTTCTTTTAGCTTTGAAAATCGAAGACAAGCAACAATCACATCACCAATTGGCCCAAGTTTAGTCCTCTCACCTTGGCACATAAATTTATGGCTTTTGAAATTGATTCTAAAACCATCATCGGCCTTTCCATACCACCACGAAAAACCTGGGTCACTAATATTGCACAAGACATCTTCCTCAAGTGGAAATCTCTTATTGAAAACTTGGTCTTGAACCATCTCTGCTCTTTCAAATGTTGAAAGTTCAAAGAATCGAATTTGATCTATTTCTTCAGCTTCTAGTCTTAGTGCGCGTAAATATGCCTTCTCGCCACTGTGGATCGAATCAAAGGCATCTTCAATAGACTCACATGCAAATCCTCTTAAAGAGAACGTAGTTCCGCTTTTAAAGATTGTGTAAACAAGGCCTGGTTTATTTGGATATTCAATATTTTGATATTGATCAGTAATTTCTTCTGTAATAGTTGAGAGAGAGAACTCACTATAAAGTTCGTCATCGTAAGATTCAATATTGAGATCGGACATACTTGCAAGTCTCATAGCCTCGCTTATACGCACTGTTTCTTGAGTTAAAAACTCAAATTCACTTGGTGTGTGCAATCTCACCCCTCCCTAGGTAAAACAATCTATTTTAAAATTTTAAAATTGTTTACTGCGGTTTGGCAAGTGTTTGATTTAATTTAATTACCAGAGAACTTCTAAAATCTTAAGGCAGAAAATTACAACCATCGGCGAGATATCAAATGGGATATCCATCTTAGGTAGAAGTCTTCTCACTGGACCGCAAGAAAAGTCCGAGACCTGCTTAATTCTTACTGAGAATGGGTGACTTTTATACTGTGGTAGGTAACTTAGAATTACATCAATAATGAGAATCAAAATATAAATGTCAATTAAAGTACGTATCAAGATAAACTCCATTTGTTATCAACAAAATATAGTCCCATTAAAATGAAAACTCAAGTGACGTAGAAATACCCTCTTGCGTTGCATCTCGTCAGATTTTCTTATAATAGAATTTATGGAAATTAAGACTAAGAAGTACCGAAAAATAAAATACAAGCATCGAAAATAAAATCCAAATAAATAAAAGTATTAGTGCGTATGAAGCACCATAATTTGCAACCATCCCCGCTTCTACAAATGAAACGTAATAGAAGAAAAGTGACTTCACGAGAATAATAAGAATAGTGAAAACACCAGATCCCAAGAGAGCACTCTTTAAATTCACTCGAGGGTGAAGAATGTAGCGCAGTATCGACATCATGAAGACAATAATCATGATTACAGACACTACATCTGCGCCAAAAACTAACGAATTAAGGATTTCGAAAATCTTCTCAATTTTAAAAAAGGCGATTATTTTGGCGATATAGCCAATTTCACTAACCTTTGCGAGTAGTTGAAAAAGAATTGGTATGATAAAAGCCAGGGTTAAAAATCCACACGTAATGGCAAGTACCCCAACTCCTTTGATTGTCTTCACTAATTGTGATGCATTCTTTTCTCCAGTAATGACACTCAGAGCTCTCCAAATAGAGTTAATAAAGCCCAATGAAGAAATCATCAAAAAGAATGTATTGATAATACTAAAGCCTTTATTTGCAAAAAGAGACTTCTTTAGCATATCAGCAATGATATTCACGACCCCATCAAGGTGTGGAGGAATTAATTCGTAAACATATACCATTAAAAGATCAAATTTCTCACCTTCTGGTCCAAAGAAGTATCCTAGAATTCGTGTCAAAACGAGCACAAGAGGTACAAATGTCAGAATGAGATAAAAACTAGAACTGGCCGCAAGAATACCAAGGTGACTTCGATCGCAGTCTTTAGTGAGCGTTATACAAAAACGCAAAAAAGATTTAAATCTATTTTTTAATTTCATTCTTTATGATCTCACAGGCCCTATCGTATTTCTTATCACAAGCGACGTGCATATATCGATCTGACTTACTAGCCTCTCCAGAACTTTCAAATTTTTTCGAAAGCAGGTAACAGGCAGGAGCGTTGCTTTCGCTTTCACAAAGATAGGTATAGGTTTCAACTTCATAAATATAGAAAAGCAACCCAAAGACAGAGAAGAAAATTAAAATGAATATCCAGTTTTGCTTATACCTTGCCACAAAATCCTTTTACTAAAACAAGCTCATTTGGCTTCCTGAAATTATATCATCAAAACTTAGATTTAGAAATTTTAATACATCTGTCGCTAAAGGAGCAATTTGCTTATCGATATAGTGCTGATAATCAATATCAGTTGGACTAAATTCTTCAGGGACAGGTCCTCTAAATGTCATCAAGTAAGAAACATCTTTAATGAACAATTTTGGATTTTTTTCCAGTAAAAGCTTTGCCGCCTTCACATGGGGAGGAACTGTTTTAATATATTCATCGACCGGCTTACTTAGTCTTTTCTTATAAACGAGGAGATTATCAAATTCAGAAGATTTTAATCTCGCGACATAATCTTTTATAAACTCCTCGACTTTTTCATCTGCAAAAAACTTAGTAATTAATTCAAATTGAAAGTTCTTTGCAAGCTTTGTCCAGTCCGATCGAACAAATTCCATCCCTGAGAAATGAAGCTTTGCTGAATTCTCATTTTCAAGTAATCCTACATATCTCTTTTTCGCACCTTTTTCACTCAAGCGAGATTCTGGAATAAATAATTTTGAAAAATATTTTTCATACTCAATTTCTAAGAATGATTCAATTCCAAATTTAGACTTAATTTTTGTATCAAGATGGGCATTCACTTTCGTTGCAATATCTTTTCCAACTCTATCTCTTGCTCCAATTTCTAAAAAATTTAATTTGATAAAAAGTGAGTCAGTGTCTCCGTACACCACCTTGTGGCCATTTTCTTCAATATAAGAAATCGTCTCTTTAAGAAGCCATTGTCCAGTCTGGGTAATACTTTGCGGTAAGTCAGCATGATAGAATCTGCATCCACCAGAACCCATAACACCATAAAAGGAATTCATTAAAATTTTCACGGCCTGAGAGAGATTGGCATCTTTCTTATGTTTGGCAATACTTCTCAAATTTAAAAGGCCATCAATAATTCCAGGAAGAATATGTTCAGTCTTAGAAAAATTAACCCCATTTACAGTTGTTAAAGTATTAATGTCACCCTTGAGCCTTGAATAAGGATCAATTTTAAACGTCTTTATTATTGTCGGATAGAGACTCTTAAAGTCTAAGACGATAACATGGTCGTGAAGTCCCTTAATTCCTTCCATGACATAACCGCCAAGACTCGAAGCATCTTTTTGCGTATCAATCACATTATTTGCAACGAGGCCTTTTCGATGAATAAGTGGGAGATAAATATGATCGAATGCTTTTGCTGAAGACGAGATTCTATCCATCAACATTCCGCTATACATGATTCTCTTTACATAGTGATCTACAATATTTAATTTCTTATAGATATCAAGAACGAGAGTACAGTCTAATAAATTATACTTTGCAAGTGCCATCTTATCTTCATGAAATCTTCGCGTGATCTCACTTACCTTGTCACTTCCAGTGCTTTCAATATCTTTACCAACACCAAGGACTTGATTGGCAACGGTATCAAGCTTATAGTTTTCAAAATTGTGGAAGGCCTGCTTTAATAACCAAGGTCCATCGAAGACAACACGACCTGCGATATCAGCAAAGTAGCCACTCCCCTTTCTCTCAACAATTCGAATCTCACTTCCATCACGCCCAAGCGTAAATTTAATACCAAGCGCTCGACACTTCTTTTCTAAAAAAACAAGATCAAAACCAACAACATGCCAACCACAAATAATATCAGGATCAAGCTTGCGAAGATCATTAATAAAAGCAAGGATGACTTCTCTCTCTCCTCGGTGGAAGTGAACTTCATCGGTATTTGGCAAGTCGCCTATAATGTGAACACGCTTAAATTCAGTTTCACCATCAACATGGTGAGTTCCTATTGAGTAGAGATCATCTCCAAGGGAAGTTTCAATATCAAATGAAAGAGTCGATAATGGTATACTCACTTCACTCTTTTGCATTTTAGGATTTATCATTGTTGAGACACCAGATTTTTCTTCAACATCGCCAGAAAAATCAACACCACCGCTGATAAACCTTTCCATTAGAAATCTTTCATTGGGTCTAACGTCACTCTCGTATGTTCTAACACCGCTTGTACTTAAACTCTCTCTTGCATTTAACAAAGAGCGATAGTCTTTAAAATAAAGTCCATCAACTTCTGCCCCATTAAAGCTTTTAAGTCCAAGCTGTTTTCTTTCGACATCACGTCCAAGGTTAACTTCAGCTCTCCTTTCAACAAAGAAGATTGGCTTTTCAGTCGTAATGACTAATTTTACTGGTTTTTTTTCTGTTTTAACCCAGTATTCGATTGTCATCCCCTGTGGACCATCAATAATATTGTCTGATAATATAAAACCCTTCATCTGCTTTCCCTTTGAGCCTACTCTACCAATGGCCATAGGAAAAAGAAAGTAAGCGACATCGAAAAAGGAGAAAATATGCGTACTTTATATCCAGAAATAACCCCAAGAGAAACAGGGCATCTCAAAGTAAGTGAATTACACAGCATCTACTATGAAGTATGTGGTAACCCTAATGGAAAATCAGTGGTCTTTCTTCACGGTGGCCCAGGAGGTGGAATTGATGATAATTACCGTCAATACTTCGATCCCCAAAAATATAATATTGTATTATTTGATCAACGCGGTTGTGGCCGTTCGACTCCCTTTGCAGAGCTAAATGAGAATACAACATGGAATCTTGTTTCTGATATCGAAAAAATTAAAAATCATTTAAATATCGAATCGTGGGCCGTCTTTGGTGGAAGCTGGGGATCGACATTAGCACTTGCATATGCCCAAACTCATCCAAAATCTGTGGAAGCCCTCTTTTTGCGTGGAATCTTCATGCTTCGCCAAAAAGAACTTAAGTGGTTCTATCAAGATGGCGCAAGTTATATTTATCCAGATGCTTGGGAGTACTATCGAGACGCGATACCTGAGGATGAAAGAGGTGATTTTATCAATGCTTATTATAAGCGACTAACAAGTGATGATAAAGAAGTTCGTTCCGCAGCTGCTAAGGCCTGGTCAATTTGGGAGGCTTCAACAAGTAAGCTAATTCAAGATAAGGCACTGATGGAAGACTTCGGAGATGATGAATTTGCAGATGCCTTTGCTCGAATTGAATGTCACTTCTTTACTAATAAAGGATTTTTTGAATGTGATGATCAGATTCTTAGGGATGTGGATAAGATTAGGCATATCCCAGCGATTATTGTTCAAGGTCGATACGATGTCGTTTGTCCGATGACGAGTGCTTGGGATCTCCACCGAGCTTGGCCAGAAGCTAAGTTTGAAGTTATTCAGGATGCTGGTCACTCTTTAAGCGAAAAAGGAATCAGAAGCTGCCTGATTGAAGCTACAGACAGGTTTGTAAATACTGGCAATATTTAGACAATAATATGATTTTGCTCCTATTTCTTGGTAGGAGCACTGTCCTACTTGAGTTCTAATCGAATTTGGAATAATATCGGCCTATGAAAACATTTAAATCAACAAAGAACTTTTATGGATATCCTTGTACTCACCGTCAGTGGAAAGCTGAAAGCCATTGTAAGTATGTACATGGTTACAGTCGATCATTTCACTTCGTCTTTGAGTGTACAGAATTAAGTAAGGAAATGTGGGTGATGGACTTTGGTGATCTTAAGGACGTTAAAGCATGGCTCGACCATATGTTTGATCATACTTTCTTAGTTTCTGAAGATGATCCTTATAAAGCAGAGTTTGTTGATCTTGATAAGAAAGGTGTTATTCAATTGCGCGAGCTTCCAAATGCCGGAATGGAAGGAACTGCAATGTTTGTCTATGATCATGTAAATAAGATGGTTGAAGAGAAGACAAATAATAGAGTAAGAGTTTATAGTCTTGAAGTAAAAGAGAATGAAAAAAACTCGGCGATCTATTGCCCGATCGCCTAGAGATTTTTTATTCGTAAAAACTTGAATAAGTAGTTGAAAATTTTTCTTCTAATTCATCAAGCTCCCAAGGCTTAGTGATAAATTCATTCGCTCCATTGCTGACAGCATCAAGCATATTTGAAACTTCACTTATTGTTGTACACATTATAAATGGAACCTTATCAAATTTCCCGATAGCTCTAACTTTTTTTAAAAAATCAAAACCTGTTCCATCCGGAAGATTCCAATCCGAAATAATAAAGTCAATTTTTTCTGTCTCTATTTTCTTTAAGGCCGTTGCGACGTCCTCTGCTTCAATAATTGTTGCTTCAACGCCAAGACTTAAGAGATCGTTTTTCATCTGTGTTCTTAAGTCTTCTAAATCTTCAAGGTGTAAAATTTTAAAATCAGCTGTAATTGGATTTTTAAATTTTTTCATCCACTTTACCTTTTGAGGCCATTTTCCTCGTTTTAATCTGTTTAACTTCTTCCAACGGAAGATAATATAATGTAAAACCAGCATAGATAATATTTGGATCTTTTATAAGATAAGTATTATTTTCCCAAATATCTCTCCAGTATCTTGTTGTACCTTCATAAACATTCTTAGAAACACCCATTAAAGAGTCTCCGTCTTGAATGAGATAAGGATTTCCTTGTGGCTGCCAAATATTACCATCAAAATCAACGACTTTAACTCTTAGCTTATCCCCAGGAAAAATCTTAGTTCCACCATTTAGGCTTTCACCATTCCATCCAGCAATCTCCTTCCACATCATAACATCACGGTAGAGTCTGAAAGCTAAGATCATCAATGTATCGCCTTTTTGTACAATATAATCTTCATAACGATCATTACTACTAATTACACGATCAATTTCTTCCTTAACCTCTTCATTATGGGCAACAATAGATTCAGAATTATCCATAATTGTGTTTGGTTGCATTTGATCTTGTTCGATTACATTTTCAACGTCCTCAACTTGTGATGAAAATATTTCGACGACACCATCTTCTTTTGTTTCTACAATTTGTAGTGAGTCTCCATCTACAGAGTCTCCTAGTTCAGCAATTGTCCTTTGCTTTTGATTGCCATTAAAAGAGCATGATGCAAGTAAGAGAGTGGCAATAATTAGTGAGTTTCTCTTTAGTTTCATAAAATCCCCAAGAAAATAGTTGAAAAATAATTATACTATTCTTCTCGGTTAATCGATGGATTTTCTTTAAGTCTACGAAAATTCAATTACTTGCTCTAGAAGAGCAGATAACCAAATCCGACACCTAGCCTCAAAGTTGTGATATCTGACGGTCCAGACATCCAGTGATACTTAAGTAGTGAGTGAGCAAAGAACTTTTCATTCCATCTTTTAAAAAGATAAAACAAAATCTTATTCCCCGTAAAAGGTGTATCAATTGTAGCTCCCCCATAGCCAGTCGTACGGCTTGAGGCTATTGATTGAGAGAAACTAAGCTTTGCAAAAAAATCCCACTTATAAACTTTGATCTTTTTCGCAGCACCAACAGTTAAATAGAATACAGTATTTTCATCAAAATAAATTTTTCTCTCGGCCTGAATTCCTTCGAGATTGAAGGTCGTAAATTTTTCATAATCAAGTCCCGCATAGCCACTAAAGTTCTTCTTCGCAAAGCGATACTCTCCATACACGTTACCTCCAATTTCAGTTGGCACCTTAATGCTATCAGCACCGAGATTACTAGCAGCAGCAAGGAGATAAGAAAAATATAAACTTGAAGCAACAGAGAAATCTGAGTTCTCTGGATAGTATGAAGTTGAAAGTCCGAGGGAAATAGGAGAATTTTGCAAGAATGTTATTGAAGCGAGCTTAGGATTATCTTGAGTAAACTTACCATATGAAGCCATATAGAATAATGATCCCCTAAAGCCTGACGCTTTAGGTGCCTCCGCACGTTTTTTCATTAGAGCATCTTTTAATTTTTGAGAAAGTTCAGCTACCTTTTGATTATACTTTGTCACCTTATCAATATCGATATATTCAACATCAAGATAGATAAGTAATTTCTTTTTTGCTGGTAAATCATTCCAGCTCTTAACTAAAGGGTTAGAAAGAATTGTTTTTTCAACCATTCCCTCACTCTTTGAAATAACTGAGTCATCTCTTACGAATCTTTTATAAATTGACGCAAGATTCTCACCTTTACGTGTAATATAAGCAAGCTTGATATACTTAACATCCTTACGATTTTGAATAATATCTCTAAAGTCGAGAGATTCTCCATATACAAGACCTGATAAGATCAAAAGAGAAATCCAAGCGTATATCCTCATTAAAACTCCGTCAGTGGTGAAATTGGAAAAATAATTTCTCCCATTTTTGAAAATGAAGACTGCCTATTCCAACTATCAAAGTACTTATAACGATAAAAATACTTTCCATGACGTGAACTTTGCCAGCAAACACTTGGATTTTCTAACCATCGGTTAAAAACCATCTTCGTTCTTGCCGCATTTTCATAAACCTCAATAAAGTATCTTGTACTATTCACGATTTTTGGAAGATCGAATGAATAACAACCACCATAATCTTTCTTAAACTTCATCACTATTGGAGCAGGAACAGGAAGTTCTTTAATTAATTCAGGAGGCGCTATCTTCGATTTCCTCGATGGTAGAACAGAAGATATTGATCCTCTCACTCTCCATGTTAGGTCATCAACATTTGGGACTTTTACGCTTACGCTATTTCCTCTGACAGGCTTGGAAATAATTGGCGTATCCGAACCTTTTGTAAATACCTCAACAATATTATCCTCAACAGGAGAATTCCACTTCAAAGGAAGTTCAAACTCTGCTCCCATCTTCTTTATCATACTTGGATTAACGGCTATATTTGAAATTCGAGGAGCTACATTTATTTTTGAATTTCCAATTTTCTGACCTTTTTGACCTTGGAAAAAATTTAATTGGTAGTCTCCACTTTCAAGATTCTTAAAGGAGAGATCAGCTCCCTTTATTACTCCAGACTTTATAATACTTCTATTGTCAGCCATCAACTCATATCTAACTTCACCCTTTGCCTGGGATTCAATTTCTATTTTTTTAATATAATTATCCCGAGCATCAATCTCATCGATATTATTTTTAATACTTACTGGGCTATCAAGAGAAATACTGAATTGTTTTCCGCTAGTTGTCGCCAGAGGAACATACCTAGCTGTTTGAGCAATAGCACCAATCTTTTGGGGAGTAAGCGCCCTCTTAGAAACAAAAGCCGCCGCTACGGCAAGTATACTTGGTGAAATTTCTTTTCCATACTCTTTACTTTCTTTAGAAACCTTTCCATTCTCGTAAAACTGATCATACTTCTTGTTACCTTTAAACAGAGTAACTGATGAAATGACTCCTTTTGAATCATATCTGGCGACAAGCTCTTCAACTTTTCTCCCTTTATCATCATATGTCTTCGCCTTTCTTAACGCCGGGATATTTTTATCGATATTTGATCTTTCATAGAGTTCAACTTCTTCCTTTCCCTGTCCTGAAAGAAAACGCGTTCTTGCTATTTGTTGCTTATCTCCATGCTTTATTAGGCCTTCTTTTCCACCGAGAATTTTAATCTTTCTATTTTGATCAAAAAAGTCAAAAGTCAGATC
>CAZQJK010000006.1:0-94996 GCA_964593545.1 uncultured Bacteriovorax sp.
TCTATATTCATTATAAATATCTCAATAAACCTTTTCACATTGAATTCTTTGAAAGTGATGTATTACTCGATTCCTTTTCCAGTTGCGTTGTGAACGATCGATGTATTGGAAAGAGACAGAAAATTGATAAAATCCTTAAGAGCAGGCTCTTCCCGCTTGTAAGTAACTAACGCTCAAATTACAATAGTATTATGACTGGAAATAAATCAATTGATAAAATTATTCTTCTATTAACGCTCGCAGCTTCAATCACTGCCGCAGGTGTTTTTATTTATACAGAGATGATCTACAAGAGGCCACTTCCAAACAATGAAGCCGAACTTGCAAAACTCAAAGACGAAACTAAGAATAACTTCCTTCCAGAATCTTTTAAGCTTGATAAAATCATTGTGAACCTTCCTTCCAATACGACTCGACTAAGATTTCTAGACGCTGAAATACACCTTGTTATATTTGATAAGAATGATTCGGCAATCCTTGAAGAAAATAAAGCAAAAATTAATGACGTCATCATTGAGGTCGCCTCTTCGATGGAACCAGATGAACTTAACTCAATTTCAGGAAAGCTAATTTTTGAAAACAGAGTTAAATCACGTATTAATGGGTTTCTAAGCAAAATCATCATCAAAGAGTTATTCTATACTAAATTTGTCGTACAATAATTTGTAAAATTTCTAGTCATTTTGGCCGATAAGTCTTCAAGATCAATAATTGGAGAACTTGATGAAATTCCTTAAGCCACTTTTAATTACCACACTCCTATTTTCTTCGTGTTCTAATAATGTAATAAGAAAACTAACATCTGCCAATCAGACACCCTATGCAGTTGAACAACTAGTTACTTGGGAGACAAAAGCAAACGCTGTGGCCATTAGATCAAGTGAAATATTTAATCTTAACCACTACGAAATACCACTAGATATGCTATCTTCTGATTTTGCAAATGACCTATCCCCAGACATTAGGGATTCACTAATATTTGAAAAGAATGGTGAGAGCTATGTGAGATGGTTAATAAATCCAGAAGACACGAAATGGCATCTCGAAGTAAAGAAAATGCTCCTCGAATCAGGAATTGATTCTACTGAACATAGTTATTTAAAAGGATATCTCACGGCCTCAAGATCGATGATTGCTTTTAATCCCGAAAATGGGGCTGCCTTTTCAGTAAAAGTCTCGACAAATAATACAGGTGGGAACTGGAAAGATAAAAAACAAACTTGGGATGATGCTAACCAGATTAGAAAGATTTCTGATTGGGTTAAAGATACTCTAAAAAAAATGGATACAAAAAATCTTGTCATCATGGATGAACCACTAGGGCTTGGAATTGATTCACTTGATCAAGGACTTATCGTAAGAAACCTTAACGATGTTCCAACAGGAAAGCATTACTACCTCCCAGGGTTTTCAGCACTTCATACAACAGAAGGAAAGCTTCTCGCGCAATTAAATGGAAGTAGTGATGTTGTAAAATTTTGGGAAGATAATTATGTAAGACCTCTTGCCAAAGCTATGGCAGAGTTTTCAGCATTAACAGGTGTCTATTACGATTCACCACACTCTCAAAACTTCATGATCGAACTCGATGAAAACAAAAAGCCAACTGGTAGAGTTGTGCTAAGAGACTTTGGAGATGCATACCTCAACAGAGATTTCGTTTCTAAAACTGCCCACGCTTCTATTTTAGATATTTGGGAAAGTAGTAATATCGTCTCAGGAAAATTTCCAACGGCCGTTGGATTGCTCCATGGTAATAGCCCTCCGAGTTGGTTGAATGCAAATGATTACAAAAAATATGGTGAGATATTTTATCAGGAGTATGAGGAGAAGTTTTCATCTATTAGTGGTGTGCCTATCTCTGTTCTAAAAAATAAGGCAATGAGTGGAAACACCTTCTCCTATATGTCCAAGGCATATCCAACCAATGGACCAGAATGGCAGAATTTCTTTGATCATGCTAATTGCTTAGGTGGCGCAGAGACGACACTGTCAGGTGAAGACTGTGGTGAATTTTTTACAAAGTTTCAAAAGCAAGACAATTGTTTTGGAGCAGTACAATCTTTTGTTCAATAAATAAAAAAAGGCCTAGATTTCTCTAGGCCTCTTCTTACACAATTTAAAAGACACAACACTTTATTTTGGGAATAAAGAATTAAATTTTACACATACCTTGGTTTACAAATGCTGCCTTTGCTCGGTAAAGCTCGCAACCATTTGGAAAAGTAACTAAATGTGGAAGTGATTTTGCATCAAAACCATCTTGAGCAATTTCGCCACAAACTGGCATAAAGTTTTCTGGACAGTGAGTTACTTCCTTAGTTGAATCATAGAACTGATCACAATTTACAATTGTTTTTAATTCAAAGATACCTTCAGCAACTTCTACAACTTCAAACTTTCCATTCTTACAACTTTCAGTTTCAATATATTCATTTACTAATTTTATTACTTCTCTATTTGAAGTTAGGATTTTCTTAGTGATTTCCCCTGAGATATTTAAATCATCTGATAGACGTCCTTCAACAACGAAATCTGCTTTTACATTTGCTAATACTAAAAGAGCGATAATTGTTAAAACTGCATTCTTCATATAAATCCCACTGTTTAATTATTTATTGAATGGGTTATATATAATTTATTTCATCAGTAAAAATTATATTATATAATAGATATTAATAAGTTTTACTTATGGATATGGTATAATACCGCTAAGGTGCTGAAATTATGTTAATTGATCAAATTACATTATCTGGATTAAGAATTTTTGAGAGCGTATTTCGCTTAGGAAGTATGTCTGATGCGGCAAAAGAGCTATTTTTAACCCAACCAGGGGTAAGCCAGCACATTAAGCAGATTGAGCTCACCCTCGACGCTAAACTCTTTGATAGGCTCGCTAAGAAGCTAATTGCGACCAGTGAGGCAAAGACACTATATGCTCAAATTTCACCTATTCTCTATCAATTAGAAAATTCCCTTGGTGAAGTCAATAAATCCCAAAGAAGTATCAAAGGGAAAATTTCCTTTGGGATGCCAATTGAGTTTGGAAATAATATTATTCTTCCACTTCTCAGTAATTGGGCCAAGGCCAATCATGATGTCTATTTTCATATCAATTATGATCATGCCCAAAGACAGCTTGCAGGCCTTCTTGATGGCTCTCTTGATTTTGCAATCACCGATTCATTTGCATTCCCAGATCAGATTGAGACAATTAATTTAGCTCGCGAAAATCTTGTTCTTTGTGCAAGTAAAGAGTATGCGAGTGAAAATTCACTTACTGAAAACTCTAAGTTTAAACAATTAAAAGATCTCGATTATATTACTTACCTTGAAGATGCGACGATTGTTAAGCAGTGGTTTAGATTTCATTTTGAAAAAGCAATTGAACCAAATAAAAGGGTATCGCTAATGGACGTCCAGGGTGTTTCACGCTTTATTGTTCAAGGACTAGGAATTGGTGTACTGCCAATGCACATTGTAAGAGAAAAGGGTCTCGATAAAGACCTTGTGATCTTCAGTGGAAAATCAGAGCCGCTTTATAATGAAATTAATCTTTCAACAGTTAAAGGAAAAACCATGTCGATGGCCTGTCAGACATTTATAAGAGATTTGAATGAGAGTTTAAAATTAAGGTTTGAGAAAAAATAAAGGCCACATAAGTGGCCTTGGTATTTTAAAGAATTAGTTTCTTTGTCTTTGTGCGATCTCAGTCATTTCTGAGTTATCTTCATCATCTGTTAAAGATTTTAGGTATTCTTCAACTTGTGCTTTAGTTACTTTACCTTCAGCGATAAGTTTATCTCTAAGTCTTAGGTCTAATATTTTTTCTTCTAAAGCTCTAGCTAATCTCATGACACATCCTTTATATATTAAAAACTAAAATTTCTATTGAATTAACACAGATTTATAGCACGTGTTAATTCATAGTGTAAAGAGTCTGGCCCTAAAAAGCCAAAAAATCCCCCTAACCTACTGAAAATACCTAGGTGGTTTCTTCTCTTCGTCCTCGACGATCCTAAGGTTGGCCTTATTCTTCACAGTCTTTGATGAGTAATTCTTAGAGGTAAACTTCTTAAAGCTTTTAATATGTTCCACTTTCAAAAACAAGAACCCAAAGCCCATTGCAAAAAGATTACCAAATGCCATCGCGCCATTTGGAGTAAAAAGCCCTGAATAAAGACTCATGCCCGCGAGTATCATACAAAAATATTTAGCCTTAAGAGGAATTAACATGAAGAATTGAAAAATTCGATCAGGAAATAAAACCGCATATGACACACACATTGCAGAGCTCAGTACATTCATTCCATGAAAAGGATAACCCTTAACAGTTCCTCCAAGAGCGACACTAAAGATCAGATACGCAATTCCAGAAAAGAGGATCGTCATTATAAGGTAAGCAAGATATTTTCTCTCTCCCCAAATACTTTCAAGTTCACTTCCAAGAAACCAAAGAAGAAGACCAGAGAAAATAACTTCCATCAGTCCAACATTAGCAAAAGGGTAAGTGATGATTTGGAAGATAAAACCAGAAGTAAAACTAGAAAAGCTAAGCCCTAAAATATTTACGAGTGGAATATGTAACATATTTGTAGCAATTGAATTTAGAACAAAGGAAACCCCAAGGACGATAAGAAGTATCTTATTAACCTTTGAAAGATTTGGCATATACATTTGTTGCACTACAAACTCCTAATTACATCTTTTGAGAAATTTCAATTAAAACTCCACCGGTTGATTTTGGATGGATGAAATTTACTAAACAATTATTTGCTCCACTTCTCGGAGTTTCATATAAAAGTTTGTAGCCCAAAGCTGTTAATTCTTCTGATTTTTTAAAAACATCTGGAACTCTGTAACACATATGGTGAATCCCTGGACCTTTCTTCTCAAGAAATGCTTGTATCGGACCTTTCTTGTCAATTGGCATTAATAATTCAATGTGTGCATTTTCATCAATGTGAGCAAATGATGTTTCAACTTGTTGATCGAGAACAGTCTCTCTCTTGTCAAAAGTCAGACCTAGATCTTGATAAACCTTCTCTGCAAGATCTAAACTCTCCACAGCAACTGCAATATGATCGAGAAAACAATCTTTATTAAACATATGAACTCCTTAATTTATTTGCTGAATAACTCTAGCGCACTTTTATCTAATTGGCGATAATCTAGTGTTTGAAAGAAAAGCTTATCACTATTCTTTTGTTTTTTTAGAATATACATTTTTTCATTCTTAATTATTATCTCAAAGAAGTCGAGGGCCTGTTGCCTAAGATCCTCTCTTCTTTTTAAAACAAGATATTTCTCAGACTTAAGTTGTTGTAACTCTAAGAGCTCTGCAGAAGAGAATAGCATCTCCCCTGCGAATGTAACTGTGGATAATAGAATTAGAAATAACATGGACCAATAATAACTTATTTTATTATAATGTCACTGGCGGTGAATCATAGGCATCATCGCATCGATTTGGATCAGTTAAATCAAATGTTGGGTCACTTGAAGATGTTGGGGCCTGACAAGCACCATTTACACAATCCCCATTCTTTGGAACTGAATAACAACGTTTTTCACACGAATCATTTCCATTAGAATCTTTCGTTTTGATAATATAACATTCTCGAACATTTTCGACTCGACAAAATTCCTTACTCACACAAGTTTGACTTGGAACCTTTGAACATAGTACTGCATTTAAATCATCAGGAAAGTGATCAGCACAAACTCCTGAACGACAACACAGAGAAGAACACTCAAAATCAGATTGGCATGTAAGCCCTGTTCCTAAATTTCCTGTACCTGCACTATCATCTTTACACTGGGCCACGATGTCTTTTGAAAAACATCGACTGTTAAAACAACATTCCCCTGTTCCGCATGATCGATTATCCGTACAAGTTTTCATCGCGCTAAACTCTTTTCCCTGAGTAACACCAAGGCCTGCTTTTAAAAGCTGAATCTTAACATCCTTAGAAGTTGCAAGAACTTCTTCAACACCGTCGTTATAAGCGATAATCTCAATTGTCGCTGAAACATTACAGCTTGAGATTGTTTCCTTCGAATAGCTGTCCATATTCTTTGCTCTGATATTACAACCGTCCATCCACTTCGTATCACCTGCTGTTGGTAAGGTAAGAAGAGCCTTTGAGTTAAATGCATATGACGCCCCAAAGTACTGAACCCCGGACTGTGAGTAATTAATCTTACCAGCGCGAGGGAATAAGAATGATTTATATCCCGTCGTTGCTCCACCAGTGAATGAGTATTGAAAAATACCCTTTGGTGTATCATCGGCCAAAGCTATTGGCGAAAAGATCGCATCACTAGAAATTTCCCAAGTTCTTTCAGTTCCAAAAGTCTGATACGGCCCCATGTACAGGTAGTTTGTCCCATCAAAATCGGCCAGCCCCGAGATTCCCCATGGAAGAACCTGACGTCCTAGAGTTGCTTCCGTATCTGATTCTAATCCCGAATCGGGAAGACACTTCTTTAGAGTGTACTCATTAGTATCACCTGTATAACCTGCCCCTAAAACATCATAGAGCTCATAAGTAGGAATATTTTGAACGAGAACAGGTGTTCCATCTTGAAGAACAGATTGCCCTAAAGTTGTATCCGCTATTTTTGCATAAGCGTATAGGCATGTTTCGCCAGCACTATCACAAGTACTATTTGCTTGTGACCATTCAAATGTTGGATCATCTTCGATATTTAATCCTCGACAATAAAGTCCTGGATTAGTTGCATCTTGCGTAGGATCTGTTGCGGTTAGTGGGTCCTCTTCTCCGTAGTCATTGTAATCGAAGAGATCATAGAGAAGTCGCAAATTTTTAAATGGCTTGCTATCCATATCTAAAATGATGACATCAATATTTGTTCCATTTTGTAGGCCGCCTGGAACACGTCCAATAACAGCAGGAACAATAATTTCATTTTTCTCTCTACCAAAAGAAAATTTTACTGAAATAATTTTATCGTCTTTGTTTAATGAAGCGATATTAAGACCAGAAAGATACATATACCCTTCAAAATCTTTTGGTATTGAGACCTTCTTTCTAAATGTTCCAGTATTAGGGTCGACGATTTGTGTAAGCTCAACTATCGAAACGGCCTCAGTTACAGAGTCTCCAATATCATCCCCTGTATCTGGTGTTGAACCATTACCAGGACTAGTCTTATCCCCATCTTTCGCCTCACCAGTAGATGAAGTCGATCTCGTCGCTCGAGGATTTTGAGGGGATATACAACTTGAAAGTCCAAGCAGAAAAACCATGGTCAATGCGATTAAAGTCTTATTTTTTAACATTATCAATATTCTCCACTAGTCTCTTCGGGACAATAGCTTCAAGTATTTACATTTTAACAGGTGATCGGCACTTCCTTCCTGTTTAGATAGTGTTACATTAAAAAATCAATAACTTAGAAACATTTGCTAAATATATCACAAATACGAGATGCCATAATTCATACTCATATCATTGATTTTAGAACGTCAATGTAGCTAACTATACCAATCAGAGATAATTGCTTATTAATCACTAGAAGTGCACTCACCTTCTCATTACACAAAACATGAGCAAGATAGCGAACCGGCGTTTCTTCATCACAACAAATAACAATTTTAGAGATGTAATCTCGAACGATCATCTTATTACTAAATGGCTTATCAACATGAGGAAGAAGATCTTTCAAAGAAATTATACCAATAAGTTTAGAATTTTCGGTAACCGGAAGATGACGAAAATCATGCTTCATCATGGTTTTTAAAGCAGCAGCAACAGTACTTCCCCCCTCACAACGAATAAGATCTTTACTGCAAATATCAATACAATACTTTTCGTCTGAAGAATTTTCTTGCTCCTTTATTGGAGTCACACCTTTTTTTACTGTGGGCTCCATACGCCTATTAGAAGGATTGTAGTCAAGATAATCAAAATGATGTTCGCGCATCTCTTTTCCAAAAAACATATAAAACATGATTATCTCCTTCCACTATGATAAGCTTAAAATACATATCGGAGATTTCTATGATTGAATTATATATTTTTAGGCATGGTCAAACAGATTGGAATAAAGAAGGCAGACTTCAAGGCCACAGTGATATTGCACTGAATGAAACAGGTATAAAGCAGGCCACAGGTCTTTCGAAGAAATTTGAAAAATTAAAAATCGATCATATCTTTTCCAGTGATCTTATTCGCGCGAAACTAACAGCAGAACTCGCCCTTGGAAAAAATATACCAATGACTTTAGAACCAGGACTTCGAGAAGTAAATATCGGAGACTATGAAGGACTACAAAAAGATCAACTCCCTAAAAGCTTTAACCTTGATGCTTGGCTAGCGAGAGGAGAGAATTTGAAGTTTCCAAATGGTGAGAGTAAAGAGGATCATTTGCAGAGAATCGTCTCAACAATTCAAGCGATAACAAAGAATACACAGCACAAGCGCCTAGCGATTTCAACACACGGGGGCTCTATGGCAAGACTTTTAGAATACTGTCCTAATTACAAAGATGATCGAATCTTAGAAAACTGTGCACTTGTAAAAGTTACTCTGAAAGAAGACCTGTTTCAATTTGAGAGTTTTCTCTAACAGTATTAGCAAGAAATGACACAATCACTCCAGTGTAAATACAGATAAGAAGAGAGTTCATCAAAGAGAAACCTATTCCAATAATAAAGTTATGATCACTAATTAAGAAAATCTTTTCGCTACCCCAATTAACTGCACTTAAGACCAATCCAAGAATTAGAATTAAAAGATATGTTGATTTATTTGATGTAACCGATCTCTTCGTTAAAGAAAAAATACCTTCATTTTCTGATTCGTAATGATCAAATGCAATAGCAACAGTTGGAACCATCGAAAAAAAGAAGTAGACAAAAATACCTGGTATCACAAAAATCACGACCCCAACAAGAAAACAAACCCCAAAGGCTAACTCATAAAATAAGTAAGTCGGAATATCCCAAAAGCACTTATTAAGAGAAAAAGGTATTACCGTTAGTTTACTCAAGTAGAGATTAATTAAGTAGACGGTAAGCACGACCTCAAAGAGAGCAGAAGTAAGAGTACTAATTATATTATGCGCATCACTTTGATCGCTAATTGTTAGCATTCCATAAATATCAATAAGAACAAGAATGAGTAGAACAGGAGAAATTGACTTAAAGTTATTCTTAAATATTTCGACAGACTGATAAAAGAAATCAGAAAAACTTTTGCGTTCCATGCAAATAACCTACCTCAATTTAATATTCTTCAAAGGTTCTCTTTTGAAGGTTCTTTCGTACTCCTGGAACAGAGAATACTCTATTATGAAAAGAAATATAAATTCCAGGTGAAAGTATCTTACTTGCCATTAAAGCTTCTGTCACATTTTGAAAGGCATCACTATCGGTAAAACCCATCGGCTTCATTGCTCCAGTGAAAACAATGGTCGAGCTAACCTCCCCTAGTGTTCTCATACAATATTCTGCACTCTTGGCCATCGTATCAGTTCCATGAAGAACGATAATTGGACACTTCTTCTCAAGCTGGACGCTTAGAGTCTTAACAAGAATATTGCGATCATAATCAGTAAAATGCAGTGAGTCTTTATTGATAATATTAAAAACATGGACTTTCGTATATGGAAGACGCAGGTAACTTAGAATTTCCTTGTTAAGAATCGACTCTTTATTAGTTAAAGAACCATCAGACTCATCATAGGACTTATCAATTGTTCCACCCGTTGTAATAAGAATGATATCTTCTCGATTTATGATCTTGTCCATTTTAACCTTCTCTTCTCTAATTATAAGGCCTTATATCACTAAAGATGAAAAAAGAGAGAAAAAAAAATCAAAAATGAAAAATTTCAAACCTTGACGAATAAAGTTTAGCCCCCATCTTAGTATTAGATTTATTTAAATAAACATTTCAAGGAGTTAGGTAATCATGACAACAAGAAAAGGTGAAATTTCGGTATCGACGAAAGATATTTTTCCAATCATTAAGAAGTGGCTATATTCAGAGCACGATATTTTCTTAAGAGAACTTATCGCAAATGCTAGTGATGCAATCACTAAGAGAGCGACAATGGCCAGAACAACTGGCGCAGAGCTTCAAGATGGAAATATTGAGGTACGTGTTAACAAAGACACAAAAACTGTTCAAGTCATCGACAACGGAATTGGGATGACTGAAGAAGAAGTTGAAAA
Source organism: uncultured Bacteriovorax sp. (assembly GCA_964593545.1). Lineage (GTDB taxonomy): Bacteria > Bdellovibrionota > Bacteriovoracia > Bacteriovoracales > Bacteriovoracaceae > Halobacteriovorax_A. The sequence continues at coordinate 10,205 of CAZQJK010000006.1, forward strand.
GTATATTGCTCAACTTGCATTCTCTGGTGCAGCAGAATTCGTAAAGAAATTAGAAGAAGCTGGTGGAGAAAAAAATAATGAGATCATCGGTAAATTTGGACTAGGTTTCTATTCGGCATTCATGGTTGCAAGCAAAGTTGAAGTTGATTCTCTTTCGATGACAGATGGGGCGAAGGCCGTGAAGTGGTCATGTGAGGGTGATACTGAATATAGCTTCGAAGAAGGAACACAGACAACTGTAGGAACAACAATCACTCTTCATATAAATGAAGACTCAGTTGATTTCTTAAACAAATGGAAACTAAAAGAGACACTATCTAATCACTGTGATTTTATGCCATACGCAATCACTCTTTTAGACGTCAATGAAAAAGTAAAACCTAAAAAAGAAGATGGTACTGTGGATACTGACGCAGCCGATATTGCAGCTGCTCCAGAACTTATCAATGAGACAAAGCCAATCTGGAAGCGAGATCCAGCAGAGCTTACTGATCAAGACTATAAAGATTTTTATCGAAAACTCTATCCAATGGAAGGTGAACCATTGTTTTGGATTCACTTAAAAGTTGATCACCCATTCACTTTAGATGGTGTATTGTTCTTTCCAAAATTTAATCCAACAAAACCATTCACTGAAAAAAATATTAGACTCTACTGTCGTCAGGTCTTTGTTTCTGACAATGTTAAAAACATCATTCCTGACTTCTTAGGACTTTTAAAAGGTGCTATCGACTCTGTTGATATTCCTTTAAACGTTTCAAGATCTTCTCTTCAAGGTGATCCAAATATCAGTAAAATTTCTAACTACATTGTTAAGAAAGTAGCTGAGGCCTTAAAGAAACTAGCGAAGAAAGATAGAAAGAAATACGAAGAGATCTGGAATGATATTGGACTATTTGTTAAGTATGGTTGTGTAAGCGACAATAAATTTGACGAACTCATGAGAGAGCGAGTTCTTTTTAAAACTAATGAGAATACTTTCCTAACTCTGAGTGAATATGCAGAATCAATTCCAGCTGACTACAAAGAGAAAATGAAGAACAAGGTACTTTATTTTGAAAAAGATAAAGCGGATGTTGCTCTTCTTAACAACCTGAAAGAAGCAGGAATCAAAGCAGTTGAAACTGATGATCACATCGATCCACACTTCATCCAACATGCTGAAGCACATAAAATCGGTGACTCGGAGCTCGTAAAATTTACAAGTGTGGATTCTGAAATTGAAAATATTCTTGGAAGTGATAATACAACAGAAGACGATATCAAGGTAAAAGAGATGTTCTCTAAGTTCCTTGATATTAAGCTAGATGATCAAGATAGTATGGCGCCGAAGGGAATTGAAATCGCAAAGATTAAAAACTCAACAACGGCTGCTTATATTAAAGTTGATGAATCAATGAAGAGATTTGGACAAATGACGAAGTCAATGGGACAAGGAGCAACTTTCCCAGTAAAGAGGACTCTTGTCATCAATCCACAAAATCCTCTTGTTCAAAATGCTTTAAAACTATCTATCGACACGAAGAATGAAGGACTTGCGAAGAAAATTTGTCTTCACGTTGAAGACCTTGCAAATATCTCATCAGAAGGTCTAGGAGCTGAACAAAGAGAACTTTTTGTTAAGAGATCTCAAGAGTTAATAGCTGAATTATCAAGTCTTGCTTTATAGGTTTTCCTAGGGCATCTTCCTGGTTTTTTCAATACACTTAAAAAATGTTCTAGGAGCCCCTCTCGAAAGAGAGGGGTTTTTTATTATGCTGCAATAAGTTCTTTATTAATCACACTGTCTTTTAAACTTTTAAGCATCGAAGAATACAATTTACAACTATCAAGCATATTTACAATAACCTCTTCTTGAATTTTGATAGGTAGAGAATCAACAATCTTAAATGCACTATCTAAGTGGTCATCATCTTCTTCAATATGAAGCTTTAAAAAACTCATCGCACCTGGGCCATGGGCCGCATACATGGCCCTTATAAAGTCGTGACGCTTTGCTATTCCCGAAGCACAACCCTCGAGGGCCAATATCCAACCAAAGCATATATTAGTATTGATCTCGCTCGCAAAGAACCATTGCCTTTGATAAATCGTTTTGTTTTCAACTGTTTCACAGTAGTTAGAAATATCTCCGCCTAGAAAATTCAGATCTCTCTGGGCAAGTTTATAATGCCCCTTCTCTTCTCTTGAATGAGCAAACCATCGCTTCTTCTCCTCTGTTCCCACTGGTGCACACTCAGCAATATGAAGTAAGGCCTTGTCATGGTTCTTTGTTTGAAAGTAAGTCTGGGCCAGCCAGGACTTGTAAGTTTCATGATCTAGAAGACCTGCATTAACATAATTATCAACAAGCTCATCTGTGCATTGAGCAAAAATCATTCTCAAGTCCATACTACCCTCCTGTAAAACATAACTAAAGATAGAACATAGTTCATTTTTTATCTAATTCAGGTAGTTAGAGTCCAAAAATAAATAACAAATCCTAACAATTGACTACAATAAGAGGCTTGAAATACCCATTAAATGAAAATTATGCTACAAATTTGTGATGAGTTTTGAGATTTCAAATATCACATTCGTTCCGCTACTTAACTTTATGAAGCATAAGGGCTTAGATGAGCAACTTTTATTCCAAGGTTGTGATGTTGATTTGAGTTATATAAGAAAACTCTCAAAGAGAAGTTCATGGGATCTTTATAATATCGCCCTCAATAATATTGAAGCGTACGTTGATGATGACTGGGCATATATCGCAAGGCAAGGAGTTGTTGCTCCAGAACTAGATCAGCTTCGTTCACTTTTTTCAGGTATCGTCTCTTCGAGATTTATCTATTGGGCACAAAGTAAGTTCATCGGAAATTATCTTTTTAACAACTTCACATACAACTACGAAAAAATAAATCAGAGTCATGTAAAAATCATCATTGATGTCGGTAGAAGCAATGTTCATGAGGGAATCATGAAAATCTATCATCAAGTCTTTGAATTATTTCCAATACAATTGGGACAACCAAATGCAAAAGTTGATATGACCAAAATCTCTTCTCGTGAATATCTCTTTGATATCAAACTTTCAAAGAGAATTAATATTTTCAAGCGCGGTCTTCTTCTGTTTAAAATATTTGATGGGATGAAGAATGCGACCCACTATCTCAGTGAACTTCAAGAAACAAAGAACAAGTTAGAACTTGCACTAATGGAAGTCGAAAAGGCAAAATTAGAGCGCGAGCAATGGCTAAAAGTTATTGCTCATGATATCAGAAACCCACTACAAATTATTCTTGGATACTTCGCCCTTATCAAGCGAAACCGGTCTCTCGATTCGAAGAAGAGAGATAATTACATTGAGAAGATAACTATTGCTTGTGACATTATTGATAAATGCACGATGAATGCTCAAAAAGTTATAAAATTAGATAACGACAGTTTTAAGCCACAGGTTATTTCAACAACTGAAGTCATCAGTAAGTCGATTTCAATTGTTGAAGGCTTTGCTGAAGAAAAAAATATTGAACTGATTAATGAGTGTGAGGAGCACTTCATTCTAGGAGACCTCGATATTTTCTCTCTTTCTATCATTACAAATTTTCTCACTAATGCCATTAAGTTTTCCAATAGAAATAGCTCGATCAATATCGGTACTGTGACCGGTCCAGATCATATAGCTTTTTACATTCGAGACTATGGGATTGGAATAAGTGAGCCAAAACTAAAAGAAATATTGCAACATGGTGGGATCACGACGACAGGAACAAATAATGAAAAAGGCCTTGGCCAAGGATTAGTCATTGCACGAAACTTCATTACAAAATATCATGGCCGCCTGCAAGTTGAATCTAATACAGAGGGTGAAAATCGTGGTACACTAATCACGATATTCTTTCCAAAGCCAATTAAGAAGCAAGAGAAAACTTTTGATCCTCTTCGGCCAACCCCATTGTCACATTAGAGAAGTCTACTCTTTCTTCCCACAAAGAATAAAACAGAACGCTTGAAGTTATTATATTTTCAGCGGGCCTAAAAAATAATAAATCAATCAAATGGCCCTTATAATCAATTGATTCTAACAAGACTTCAAACCCAGAGCCTTTGCATAAATTATTTACCCCATTAATTCTCATCGCAGGGCAAAGCAAGAGCGAGGCCCCAACATACTTAGAAAACATCATTCCTAATTGAATCATCAAAATCCCTATATCTTTTTTACGATAATCTTCTCTCACTGTTAATGACTCGTAAGTTGTAATATACCTTGGGTTAAGTTTCTTCAGTTGGTCGTAATAAGATTTTGGAAAATGCTGAAAATAACTATGGTCAAAAGTCGACTCTAGTCTAGCATCAAAAATTGAATTTAAAGTCATCGCAACGACAGTTTCACCACAAACAAGCAAGCAGTAGAAACTTTGCCTTGAGAAGGCATCAGCAGTAAATGTTTCCTTAAGAATTGGTGACCAAATACTTTTCCAAAGAGTGTATGCACTTTGTAATAAAAGAATCTCCTCAATCGATTTATTTTTCTTATTAGAAATGATTATATATTTTAACTTTTCCATGAAAGAGAGTTTAGACCACGATCACTTAATATATTAAACTTTTATATAAATCACTGATTTACAATTTATTTAAATGACGAATTATGCCCAAATGAAGAGGCTCAAGACTTTTCACTTGGGTTTAATTAATTTTAATTAACTAAGAAGTCATACTCTTTTCTTCGAAGTCACGACCAAAACTTGTAATATTAACAACTCTATTGTCGTTATCTCCAGAGTCATGAGTGGCAAAAGAAATTGAGCCATTGCTTAAAATTTCTTTTCCGTTAGTTTTAGATTTCTTTGAATATAGTAGGTGCCCTTCAGCACGCTCCATTTCCTCTTTACAGTTAATACAATGAGTAGCTATTGGTCTTGCCATTAGTCTCTTTGTGCCGATATCAGTTCCACAGTCTTCGCACTCACCAAAAGTACCATCCTCAATTTTTTCCAGAGCATGATCAATTTTCTTTAAGAATAATTGATCTCTTCCTTGAAGTTTAAGACTGAGTTTTGCATCTCTTTCATTGTTAATCTGATCAACAATATCACCTGAACTAAGATTTCCTAGTCCGTTTTCTGCCACTGATGATACCTTTGTGAGAAGTTGACCTTTAAGTGCTTCGAATAGAATTTTAAAATGGTTAAGATCTAATTGGTTCATATTTCCTCCTGGGCATTGTTAGTTTCTTGCTTCTTGCATCTTATAGAACATCCTGTTCTCGAGTGATAAGCTTCCTGCCCTTCCCTCTTGATGGAGTATAGAGCAATGCTCATGCCAAGTTTTAAAGCTCAAATATGACCAAAATAAATATAATTAGTAGGAAGCGGTGCAAAAGTGACTACAGAAGGTAGACGCATAACGCCTACCGGTGTCAAATATTAGAGAATTTTAAAGGAAACGATGAACTCGTTATCTAAAGAGTAGTATTTAACGACACTCTTACTGTCGATACACTTAATAACTTTACCATGAAGAGGTAGCTCAGATGCAATTGAGTCGAGGGCCCCATCAAAATTGAAATCGTCATCACCATAGTTGGAGACATGATTTTGAACGCCTTGTTCAAAGAGCTCAAGGATCTCACCACCACTAACAACATTCATGCTTTCACAAGCATTTCCGATTTTAGCCTCTTTTAAATAATCTTTTTCTTTGAGATTAATCTTCATCCCATGGTCGTAGTCATATCTTGCCGAATAAAGAATTTCGGCAAGATAATAGGCCTGATCATTAGAAAATAAACTAAGTCCAAAAGAATTCATTCCAAATAAGACAGAAAGAATAAGAATTAGTTTTTTCATATCAGTCCTCCCCTAGTCCCAGCGATTGAAACTTAAATTTAAGTTTCCAAGCATGTCAGACTTCAAGAAAAAGTAACCAATTGGCGACTCAGCAAAACATACTCTTGAGTATGATTTTCCTGGAACAATCTCTTGGCATTTAACGCTTACCGCATTATCAGATTTTGCCATCGCAATATCTGCTGCTAAGTCTTGGCAGTCCTTTACATCCGAGATTACTCTAACAATTGCTTCTTTAATAAGAAGTTCTGGTGAGTTTTCAAAGTCAGCGTTCATATCAACGTCACTGAGTTCGAAGGATTTGTTATCAATAATGTTATTACTTTGAACAAATGAATCGTAGCAATCAAATGACGCAAATGCGAAAGGCTGAACTAAAATTAACATTAAAATGATTTTAATTAGTGCTTTCATATTTACCTCCTGAATACGTTATACGCCCGATGAGGTAAGTGTGAAATAATATTATTGACATAGTATGTATCTAATAATTAGATAGAAGTTTAAACGAGCTTATCATCTTTGCTAATGATAATTTTTCCTGAATCAATCATTTTTCGAAATATTTCCATGATAGTGGCATGTTCTTCTTGGGCCAGACTCTTCGGGATTTTATCATGCTCACAAGCATCTCTCATTTCTGTCGCCATGCTATCAGATACTCTCATATAGAGATGCTCTCTGGTCTCCTCACTATAGAGTTTAAGGGCGTGACCAAGCTTTGTCAGGTCAGTACTTCGAAGAAATTCCACAAGCATTTTTGGTGAGATATAGCGAAGATCTTCAAGGGAATATAATTGAGAGTTAATTATTTGTGCCAGGGCCTGATCTTTAAGCGCCAAATTTTTTAAAAGTCTATCTCTCTCATCCTTATCAAGAAGAGAGAGGGCCTTGATCATTTCGCCAAGGCCTCCTTGGAATTTAGCCATTGTAGTTAGGATCTTCCTTTTGAAGATATGAAGTTACATAATCAGTAACTCCTTCTTCTAGTGTAGAAAATTTAAAATTTGGAAGAAGTTGAAAAAATTTTTCCATATTGGCTTCAGTATAATACTGGTATTGATTCCTAATACTCACAGGCATATCAATGAATTCAACATTCACTTCCTTGCCCATCGCTTTAAATGTGGCAACCATAAGATCGTAGAAGCTTCGTGCCTTACCCGCTCCAAGATTATAAATCCCACTTCCATTTGCTGAAGTTGGCTTTCCAAGCTCAATAATCGCTCTTACAACATCTTTGACATAAATAAAGTCTCTAAGCTGCTCACCATCTTTGAAACCTTCTTTGTGAGATTTAAAAAGTTTTACTTTTCCACTTTCAAGAATTTGTCCATAGGCCTTATGTACAAGACTTCTCATCTCCTCCTTGTGGTATTCATTAGGTCCGTAAACATTGAAGAATTTAAGACCAAACCAATGGGATGGTGTATTTTCTTGTTCAAGAACCCACTCATCAAAGAGTTGTTTTGAGTAACCGTAAGGATTAAGTGGTTTATATTTTGGAATTGATTCGTGATCATCATTATAGCCAAATTCTCCAGCACCATATGTGGCAGCGGATGAGGCATAAATGAATGGAATTTGTAACTCAGTTGCAAGATTAAAAAGATTCTTCGAATAGAGAACATTATTTCTCATCAAGTAATCCATATCCATTTGAGTTGTCGCTGAGCATGCCCCGATATGATAAATACAATCGAGGTTATCGAGAATATCAGCATACTCAGGCAGGAATAAATCATCCGCGTGAATATACTCTTCGTATTTAAGATTTCTTAAATTGCGCCACTTAGCCGTATCTCTTAATCGGTCTACAATAACAATATTCTTATGCCCAAGTTTATTTAATTCACCAACAAGGACACTGCCAATAAAGCCTGCTCCACCTGTAACTAATATCATAATTCTTCCTTTCTAATTAAAAGTATATTTGTATAAATAACCACACCAAGAAGTAATAAGAGCTTCGCTGAATCGGCCTTAACATAGATGTGATGATAAAAATCTAGTTGTGTTTGAATTTGCTCACTATAAGGATCTTCTACTTTAAGACCGTTATATTTTTTTATTTCAGGAGAAAGCTTAAATGCATATGCTCCAGGAAAAATAATTAAGAGCGCAGAAAGAATAAGAAGAGCTTTAGATATCTTCTCTTTAAATAGTAGTAAACCTGAGGTGATAATCATTAAAATTGAAACGATCAACTCAATATAATTAAATTTTGTAAAGATCGCAATTCCTAGAGCAGCAGCTTCGTTTCGAGAAGAGACTTGTCTAAAGACTTCTGGCACTGCAAAGAAATCGATAAACACCGTTGCTGTAAACCATGCAAAGGCCAGACAAAGAGTCCATAGTAGATAAAGCTGTTGTTTTTTCATGTTTATATATTACAAGTGAATCAAAGCGATGACAATAAGACTAGGTATGTTGCTTTGCAAGGTATGGATGTACAACGATAGCAACAGCAAGAATACCAACTTCAAAGAGCGCGATTAATGGGAACCAAAGACCTAGCATTGTTACGACATCAGGAGGAGTTATCAGTGCAGACAAGACCGCAAATCCAACATAGATATAACTTCTCATATTGCGAAGAGATTGCTTTGTGACAATCCCCATAAAGCCTAGAATAAGCATAATATTGGGAAGTTGAAAAACAAACCCAAGAAAGACGAGGACCTTAGTTGAAAGGACAAGGTAGTCCTTTAACCCTATTGTCGCCTCAATACCTGAAACTCCAAAATTCATCAGAGTCTCAAATGCCAGTGGAAATACGATGAAGTAGCCAAAGGCAATACCTAAACAAAATAAAATAAAGCCTATGAGTAGAAATGGTTTCACCGCTTTTATTTCATAATCATAAAGACCCGGACGAATGAACTTCCAAACAAAGAAGAACCAAACAGGACTTGCTACGATCACACTGGCGTAGAATGAAACTTGGAACATCGAAAGAACTTTATCAAGAAGGCCTAAAAAGACAACCTTCCCCTCTGATCCTAATGCTTCACGGAGCGGAAGCAGAAGAATTTCTTGAACCTTGTCCCCGAATGAGTAGCAAATAACAAATGAAATAAATAGAGTAATTACAACTCTAATCATAGTCGCTCTCAACTCTTCAAGATGCTCAACTAATGTCATTTGCTTCACTAAATTGCTCCAGTATTAAAGTACTTAGACCATTAAACCGATTTATATTACTATAATAGTTGTATAAATTAAAAAACACTTGAAGTAAAAGAAAATGAAAAAACTGCTTATCACATTAATCGTAATATCAAACACCTATGCATCTTCTCTACTACACTGTTTAGGTAGTGAAGAGAACTACTATGCGAAGAAAAAATATACCGGACCGGCCTATAAATTAAATCAAAATATGATAGATGAGATGACCTCGATATCGAATCTTGAAATTACAAAAGAGGCCTACGATAGAATTTGTAAGTCCCCTAAAAAGAGTCCGTCACTTCAATTACTTAAAGAACTTATCCTTAGAGAAAAGAAGATTTTTAGAAAGGAAGAAGGTTCAGACTTTCAATTTGTTCACTTAAATGCCATCAGAGATAATGCTGGCATCACACTTGTAAAATTTTTAAGCTATGTTCAATCTCTCGCTAAAGACCCCAAGTGTATTGAAAAAAATATTCCTGGTGTAACTCAACTCTTTCAACGCTATCTCTATCTTGAAGAAGAACTAAGTTCTAAAGTTGTCATCGGAGAAAAAGCTGATCTCGAAGTTATCTTTGCTAAGCTTGAAGAAATCGATAGTATTTTAAAAAAATGTAGTAAGTGATTACGAATAGAAAGTAGTGATTTTTAGATCGTGCTCTTTAATAAACTCTTCTAAAGTAGCAACCATACTCTCGGCCTTAATGTAGAGATTATTTTCGACAAGCCCAAGCACCTCAAAATTTAATTCATGCGACATTGGAAAAATATGAGTTGAGAGAAATTCAACTGGCGTCAGGCCAAGGATATTCTCTCTTGCATACTTTGCTTTCTTAGTTGCACTAAAAGACTCAGTATCAATTCCAAAACTAACGAGATCCTGTGGAGGAGCAACAACTCCAGCAAATGTCATTAATTCGACAATATCGCTCTTACAACGTCCACAACCACCTGATGCTTTAGTAAGGTTGGTAATCGTTAAAAGGTCTGAAGCACCATTCTTTATGGCTTTAGCGACATCATCTCTCATGACCCCAAAACAGCGACAAAGAAGAGCATCATCCCCCCTTAGGGATACATAACTAGCATTGAATTCGAAATGAAGCTTCTCAATCATGTAAATCCACACGAGAGAATCTTCTAATTGAAGCCCAGGGAGGAAAGCAGGAAGCTCTCGTCGTTGTTTTTTTTGAAAATTTACAAGGGTACTAGTAAAAAGCTCTTCAAGATCTGGCCGAGCTGGGAACTTGACCGAAGTTTCGATAATACGATCTTTGGAGTCAATAATAAATTCAAACTCGACTGGACCATGGCTTGATTGAACAATGAATTCAGATGTAGGTCCAGTAAGTGTTGACACTATTTCTTCTCTTCTTCTCTTAGAGTTAGAATCTCAAAACCAGTCTCTGTAACAAGAATAGTATGCTCAAACTGAGCGGAAAATTTTCCATCTTTTGTTAAGACAGTCCATCCATCTTTAAGGACCTTACAATGTTTTGTTCCAAGGTTAATCATTGGCTCAATAGTAAAAGTCATCCCTGGCTTCATTTGTGGGCCAGTACCTCTTTTTCCAACATGAACAACTTGTGGATCTTCGTGAAACTCACGACCTATTCCATGACCACAGTAATCTTCAACAACCGAATAACCTTCAGCGTGTGCAAGTTCTTCAATAACTGCACCAATATCACCAATATGACCACCTGGACGAACTTGATCGATTCCGGCCATCATACAGCGGTAAGTAACATCAACAAGTTTTTTAAGTTCGTCAGAAACATTACCAACAAGAAATGTCTTATTAGTATCACCGTGAAACTTATTCAAATAAGTCGTCACATCAATATTGAGAATATCACCATCTTTTAAGATATCTTTCTTGCTTGGAATTCCATGGCAAATAACATCGTTTAAAGAAGTACAAACAGACTTTGGAAAACCATGATAGTTTAAAGGCGACGGATACGCCCCATTATTAATAATGAAGTCGTGGCATAGTTTATTGATTTCTTCAGTACTAACACCTGGTTTAACAAATGGTTCAATATATTCGAGTGTCGATGCGGCCAACTTAGATGTCGCCTTCATTAACTCTATTTCTCTACTAGACTTGATTGAAATCATAAAAACTCCGTAATTGTTTAATCCCTTTTATGATTTTTTAACCTCTTAGTCAAAGTCTTTCCTATTTTAAGGCACTTACATGTATAATTTCGTTGAAAATATTACAAAGATGTACAAAACAATGACGTAATGCCATATAAAACCCTATCAAAAAAGAAAGGAGATTGTTTTGAAACTCACTAAGTTAGTATTACCCCTTGTACTTGCGGCCAATACAATGGCCAGCACTCAGAACACGAAATCGGTTAATTATCGTTTGATGGATATAACTGCTTTGGCCAAGGGTAATTCAACAAGTAAAATAGCTTCAAACGGATTTGCGAAGGGACAGTCAGAGATGTTTAAAATGTCTGCGAAGTTTATTTCTCAAGAAGACCCTCTTCTCAAACAAGAGATCCTTAAGAATACAGAAAATCTTAAAGACCTAGTTTTTCGTGCCAGTGAGTTTCTAAAACTTAGTTCAGAGTTTTCTAAAAGAGTCATTAAGCAGTTAAATAATGATGAGGTTCTTCGAGGAGATGATCTCTCAACAATTGATAACTTGATAAGAACATTACTCATCGTTTCAGATCTCAACATGGAAATGATTAACTACTACCACAAAAGTGGAGATGTAAATCAAGTACTTGAATTTGGAAGTGATAGCGAAGTTGAGCAACAGCTTTTAAAAATGGGTGCCGCAATCAATCTATTTAACCTCTTTGATAAAACATATATAGACTTCTTTTCTAATAGTAGACTTAGAAGAATCGTCCTCGATATTTATCGAACACAATCAGCGACATATCCCAACCTAAGAAAAGTGCATGACTTTATGAAGACAGTCGATTCTGACACCTATCGCGAGATGGTAAAAGATTATAGTAAGGCCCTCGAAAAAAACAGAATATCACTACTTCATCGAATGAACCCAATGGTAACAAGACTTGTAGTTGTTAATGAGCAACAGGATATCTCTAAAAGACTTTTAACTGATGAGTTCAAAAAATTTAAATATGTTAAAGGCTCTGACACAATTACTGCAATTTTTGGAAAAATTACGAACTTTGTAAGTGGTTTATTTGGAAATATTGTTGGAAAAATTAGATGGAGAAATGGTTATCTATTTCACCATGAATGGGGAGAGAAATACATCGCTTCAAAACTTAAACCATTAGATATTATCTCTGAGAAGACACCATTTGCAGCGACTGATTTATTTATCCCTGGTCACTTTGGTCATATTGCACTTTACCTTGGAACTGAGGATCAGTTAAGGGATGCAGGACTATGGAATGATCCAATAATTGCACCTTACCAAGAAGACATTCGAAACGGTAAAGTAATTCTTGAGTCAATAAGACCAGGCTCTCACCTAACAACAATTGAAGAATTCATGCAAATTGATGAACTTACAATTGTAAGTCAGCCGGAAGTACTTAAGGATCTTGACCGTGCGAAACAAATTTATAAGGTGGCATTTGAGCAATTAGGAAAAGACTATGATTTTAATTTTGATGTGCACACCTTAGATAAAGTCGTATGTTCTGAAGTAGTCTATCATGCATTTGGCGATATCAAATGGCCAACAGCATATATCTTTGGCCGATTTACAATATCTCCAGATGATGTTGTATCGCTAAGTCTTTGGGATAACGCTCCAGTCAATCTCAACTTATCAATAATTGGAACAAAAGATCAGAAGGTATATCAGATTGCGAAAGAAGATATGGCCGAAAACTTATCATTTGATTTGAATAAAAAGAGATCGAAGAAGCTTGGAAAGGACTCTTTCGATAAGGTCACAAAGAAGTGCTATATGAGAGAAAGACGTAGTGGAAATAATGATAGTAGTAACTATGGACCAAAACGCTACATGAAAGTATGTAGTAAGAGTTATACACAACTTGTCTATGGACAATAAATAGTAAAAAGCGATAGATTGTCTACTATGAATACAAGTAGACAATTTATCATATTTAGACCTGAAATATCCTCCTATCAAGATGCTAATTTTAGAAAACACGAGATGAGTGAGATAAAGAAAGTCTCTCTTCTTGAAAAATCTCTCTATATTGATGATTACTCAAAACTTCTTACAGAAATTAAAAAGAATTCTAAATTAGAAATCATCTTCATTTCAACAAGCTACACAAAGCTAGAGCTCTACACGGAGATTTTAAGAAATATCATACTATGGGTTCATCCAAACTCTGGGTACGATAACTTAACAAAAGACTTTATAGAAAAATCCGATTTTCCTATCATCAACGGAAACTCAATTCGTGCTGATGCCGTATTTCAGTATATTCTTGCCTGCTTTTTAGAATCAAATGGTCCTATACCATTTTCAAACACGTGGGATAAGAATCGATGCTTCCCGAGAAAAAATTTCTACGATCACAAATCACTAATCATCGGTCACGGACATATTGGATCAAAGCTTTCTTCTTTTTTTGACTCTACAGGAATCAGCTATTCAATATATGATCCTTACCTTCCAATTACTCATATAAAACAAGTTCGAAAACTTTCACTTGCAGGTTACGATTCAGTAATCCTTTGTTGTGGACTTAACTCAACAACAGAAAAAATTATCAATGAATTATCTCTTGCGACAGCAAAGAATGACCTGACGATTATCAATGCCGCAAGAGGCGCTCTCATTGATGAAAGTGCATTGATCAATTTCTTAGGCGCTCACCCTAAGGCCATTGCTTACTTAGACGTTTATGAAAATGAACCCAACGACCTGTCACAATTTTCTAAGCTTAAAAATATAAAACTTACTTCACATATTGCTGGTGTCTACGACGGAATTGACGATCAGATCATTAGTTTTGAGTGCCAAGTCATTGAAGATATGCTTACTTTAAAAAAAGAACAATTTGATTTAAAATATAAGAGGGCCTCCTTAAAAAATAATATAATTGAGGACAAGCTCATCTAGGAAAATATGATGACAAAAATAATAGAGAATTTTAAAGCTTACTTATGCCCACCTGGTTCAGGTGTCTTTACAGTAAATACTTCAAAAGAAAAAAAAGATATCCTATGGCAGAAATTATACAATACGACAGATGGTGTTTTAGAGTTATGGGAATCTCAATTAGAGAAATCAGTCAATGATGATGGAGTGTTTCTCCTTGGTGTTTGCTCTGACTGCGGCGGTGGAATCCAAAGAGGTGCAAATTGGGGACCTCTCTACCTTAGAAATACCTTAATTGAATCACACGCTGAACTTAAATACGAAGATATTGGTGATATTCGTGTAATTCCCCACCTACTCCATGATAAATATCTAAACACAGAGACTCTTGAAGAATGTAGAGAAGCGCTTTACGAGAACAAGCACTCTCTACTTCCTATTTCCCCTTTGAGCATTACGGAGAAATTCTGTGATGATTTCTATTCAATCAATGCTGATAAAAAACTATTTGCGATTGGAGGAGACCACTCGGTGAGCTACCCTCTTGTCAAATCATATCTTCAAAGTAGGAAGAGCCGTGGAATCAAAGCAGGTATTCTCCATTTTGATGCTCATACAGATCTCTTGCACAAAAGACTTGGTATCGACCTCTGTTTTGGTAGCTGGTTAACTCACGTACTTGATGGACTCGATTCAAGTGAGCTCTGCTACCAATTTGGAATTCGATCAAGTGGTCGACCAAAAGAGTACTGGGAAAAAGAGTTTGGACTTAATCAATACTGGACCTCAGAGATTAAAGAAATCGGTCCCTATGAGTTAGCTCTCAAAGTTCGTGACGAGCTATTAAAAAATGGTGTTGAAGAGTTATATGTAAGCTTTGATATTGATGCACTCGATGCCTCAGTGGCCAGTGCAACAGGTACGCCTGAAGACAATGGTCTCATGCCACACGAGTGCTTGATTATTTTAAAAACAATTAATGAAAAAATTAAAATAACGGGAGCTGATATGGTTGAGATCGCTCCCAATGTTGGTAATGACCAAATGGCAGCAAAGAAAACCCTGGAAGTTGGGGGGATAATCTCTAGCTTTCTCATTGAGGCCCTAGGCAATGCCAATAATTGATTTTCCAAATATCAATGAAGCAGATGAAAATGGACTCCTTGCTCTCGGGGGAGACCTTCATCCAGACTCACTCCTCTTAGCTTATGGAAGAGGAATTTACCCATGGCCTATAGGGACAGATATCCCAATGGCGTGGTTCTCACCTAGTCCGCGTGGGGTAATTTTTACTAAAGACCTCCATATCTCAAAAAGTCTGATGAAGTTTGCAAAAAAATGTGAATATACAGTATCTATTAATACATCATTTAAAGAAGTCATTACAACTTGTGCAAAAATACATAACCAATCAAATGAAGGAACTTGGATTACAAAAGAAATAATCGATGGTTACTCTGAGTTTCATCACCAAGGTTATGCTTATAGTATCGAAGTTAAAAATAAAAATGATAAATTAATTGGTGGTCTCTATGGTGTTCACTTAGGTGGATTCATCAGTGGAGAATCAATGTTTCACACTGAAAAAAATGCATCAAAATTAGCATTACTTATTCTTATGTATAATCTAAAGAAAAATAATATTCCTTATCTAGATACACAAATGATCACGAGTACGACAAAGAACTTCGGAGCAACAGAAATCACAAGAGATAAGTTTGCACAGCTTTTAGAAGTATCATTAACAAAACACAAAATTGACATTAATAATTTTGTCGTCAATCTCCAAGTAATAGTAGAAGAACTCACATCTTCAAATATTTCTCAAGAACCTTAGAAGTTCGAAATTCGACTTTAGAATGGAATGCACAATCTTGGCACGAATTACACCGAGAAGTATTTAAAAGTGCTTCTTTTTTAAAACTAAATGCTTTTGTATGGCAAAGTTCATTAAGCTCATCCACATCAAGACTTGTTAGTTTTGATTTAGCAAAAGGAAATGCTGACTGTGCCGTAAGAACCTCATTTCGAGAATGATTTTTTAAAGATAATAGCGACAGTCTTTTAAAAAAAGAATTAATAAGACCAGAAGAAGAATATATTTTTTTATTAAAAATCATTTAACAACCTCTGAAACATTTAAGCCTAATGTAACCCAATCTAATGCAATAAGATCGGTGTTTGTATGTGTATAGAAATTTTCGAAAGCATTTAAGAAGCGAAGAGAAGGATTGATGACATGAAAACGACTCATCTTATGTTCACTAGGCTTTGAGTGCATGACAAAACTAACATCTCCATGTGCATTTTCGGTAGATGCAAAAAGAATTTCCTCTTCTTCAAAAGAACTAGAATTAAACCTTGCGCTATCAGCAGAAAAAACTGGAAATCCCTCAACGAGACGAACAATATTTGAACTAATCTCCAAAACTTCTTCCAAGCGAATTAAAAAACGATCGTAAGAGGAGCCAGATATACCGAGAGGAACTTTTAACTCCAATTGATCATAGAGATAAAAAGGTTGGTTCTTCCTTATATCATAACTAACACCAAAGCTTCTTAAGCCAAGCCCACTTAGACCGGCCTTTAAAGGGTGTATCGTCTTGTTTGAGATCATCGCTTTCTTAACTAATCGATCAAGTGAAACGATTGATAACTTAAGCTTTTCTAATAACGGACCATACTTTTGAAGAAGATCAATACATTTTCGAAGCCAACCTTCAGGAAGTTTTGTTTCAAAATCGTTAGTAATAATTGGATACGGACGACACTTATCTATTTCACAAAAAAGAGAGTAGAAGTCATTTTGTACACTCTCACAAAGTTCGTAAGCTGATCGTTCATCTATTAGGAGAAAGCTTTCCTTCAGTGAAAGGGCATGCTCATAGAGACGAGCAATTTCGAGGAACAACATTTTCTTTGCTTCTAAATATTGAGTATAGGATGTTCCCTTGAGGTAGCATTGAACTTCAAACCAAAGAAGCTGATAAGTAAAAGGAGTACTAATATTAAAATGACTTATGTATTTAGAAAAGTCACTCGTGCTAACCTCTTCTAAACGCTTCTCTAGTCCTATAAATGGAAAGTCCTGAGATACTTTCATCTGCTGAATATTTTTTCCATTGATTAAAAAATCAAATTGAACATCATCAGCACCAACACCGTACTCATTCAAACGAAAGCTTAAATTGTCATACATGTCATTACTGATTCTTTCCTCTCGAACAATGGCTGAACCGTCATAATCTTTTTCGAGGAAAAACTTGCTATCACGATCAAGCACTTCATGTTGAATTCGTTCTTCAAGATAAAAACGAATTCCAAAGTTCTTAAAAACTTCCTTTTCCTGGTAAAAAAGAGAGCTCCATATATGAGAGTATGAGTTCATTGTTTGCCCATATAATACAGGACATCCAATAAAGCGAAGACGTTCTTTCTCAAGATCGTGGAAGGTATAAATAAGCAAATAGCGACTCGATATACATGAAAATCGATTTTTCAAGTGATGACTATTCACAAGATCAATACAGGTCACTCCAACACATGAAATGGAACTAACCAGCCCTATTTCTAAGAACAAATGATTTAACTCGCTCTTTTGTTTAATTTCAATATCATCAGTTATTCTTCTAATAATCATTTACTTACCTTGCTTAAATTAGCATCAAGAACAGAAACAAAGTTCTCAAAAGTTGGAGGACAACCAGGAATAAATGATATTTCCAAAGAGTAATTATTCAAGTCATTTACAGTTCTAAGCATCCCCTGAGACTCAAAAATCCCTCCAGACATACTACAAATTCCAAATGATATAAGTCTTTTGGAGTTTAGTGATTCAACATTATTTAAAAAGTCGATATCTTTTAAACTTAGCTTTTTTCCTATAACAACAATGTCAGCATCTTCAATATTGGTTGAAGACGCAAAATTATTAAATGTAATTTTTTCGTTGAGCTTAGAAATCTCAAGACAACAACTTCCTAGGTACCAATGGAACTTAAGTCCTGTCTTTTTTGAAAAATCATCACAATACGTTTGATACTTATTCACATCTCACCACTACTTCTTCTTATATACTTGCACTTTAGCTTCTTCAGATTCACGCACACCCATAATGTAGTCCCAACTTATGTCAGTAGGAAATATTGGGCGGTCAATAATTAACTTATCACATGTTTGTGACTTTCCGGTGCGTTTAACCCAATTATAAATTTTCTCGGAGGTGCCGTAACTACCACTATCATACTCAATATATTCATAGAATTCACTACCTCTTGACCGGTATGTCGATAGGTATGTCACCGCTTTCTCAAAAGCGACGTTGAGTGATTTTGACGAACAGTAGGTCAGCTCCTTTTCTTGGTTATAAACAAGAGTACCATTCTCTCCTCTATAATTACGTATCCATTGCTTCTTAGCACAATCATAAACATAGTTATCTTTATTCAAAAAGAAGAAAGCACGTAAATACTCGAAGAACCAGTGGGCCTTCATGTCAGACGAAATTTCATAGCCTTTTACAAACTCTTGGCAAGCAAAGAAAAGATCTTTTTTCTCTTTATAAAATTCAAGAAAGTAAGTTGGAAAATCGACTTCGAGTTTGAGCATCTCTTGATGTTTCTTTTCAAGGTCAGTATAGATCGATTCGCAACTTCTTCTCAGTGTATGTAATTCCTTGAGCGAAAACAAGTGCCCCTTCTCGACTGCAAACTTTAAAGCATTGGACGGTAAAACTTGACCGTAAACTTTATAAGCTGGAAAACTATTTTCTTCCCCAAGAATACGCCCTCTTCCATTTTCTAAGAATACTTTAGTTAAAGGCCAATCAATGATTTTCACCAGATCTTTAAATGATCGCACTTCTGCAAATTTTGGATCATCTTGAGATACACCAATTAATAAAATATTTGAATTCCACTTAGCGTGGGTATCGCATGGATAAGACTGGCAATATTGTTCAACAACACCAGAGATCACTCTAACTTTTATAAGTCCAGAAAACTGCTTAGGATTTTTACTTGTTATCGCATCTTCAGCACCAAAGAAAATCACTCTTTGTGGCTTCTTCGACTGGTTAAGTAGCTTTGGAATAAATGAGTCATGGTAAGGAGGAAGCTTAATCGCATTTTTTTCCTTCGTCCAAACATTCCCTTCTTTACAGTAAGCGTGATCAAAAACCTTCTTGCCAGAGACCATATCAAGTTCATAATGACTTGGTGACTCCACAGGAGTAGTCACAACAACATCAACAAGATTGCGATCGATATCGATCTCTCCAGGAGGGTCAAAAAATTGGTGAACAGAAGGCTGGCCCTCAAGATCAACAGAGTGAAAGCTTTTCGAAGTATTAAACCAATTACCATCAGTATCTTTGTTATTTGTAACAACAACATTTCTTGAACATGAAAATGCGACAATGAGCATTAAAAATAAATTGAGCCCGTATAGCTTTTTAATTTGACAAATCCTCTGTAAAAGTTCAAAATTCTTTTCTGTATCCACAAGTTTTTTGTAACCAAAATAGTTGTAATTATTAATAATTTTAATATTTATAATACGAAAATGGTAGAAAGAATTTAATCTAAATGCTCAGATGGTGGAATCGGTAGACACCCAGGATTTAAAATCCTGTGGGCTTCACGGCCCGTGCGAGTTCAAGTCTCGCTCTGAGCACCATGTTTTCCTAGACTTATATTTACACTCAATTAACTGCTCCAGTTAAATGGGGAAAAAAATAACTATAAGTTAACTATTCACTTAGCAAAATGGCCGTATCTAATGCACGAATTTCAATAATTTGTGGGCCGCCAGATATAATGGGGGCTTTCTTTAATAGACACGATGAATAGCGCGTAGGATTTCCCCATTTAACTGGAGCAGTTTAATTAGGCTGCGATTTTATTATTTGTATTTAAAATCTTAGATATTAGCTTTCCAAGAACTTCTGTATTCTTTTGTGAAACATTAATAAAGGCAAAACCTATTCCACGTGGTCTTCCCTCTGACACTCGCTTTATTTTAAAATCGCATGATATTGATTCTGAAACAAGTCCTTCATTGAAATAAAGTGTTCCTGTTTTATCTTTACTGTGATCAACGCCATCTAATTTTACAATTTCAATAAATCCACCACTCAGGCTGATATTAGTCAAATAGCCCTTATATTCATTATCTCTGATAACAAATGTTATGGCCTCTCGAATTTCTGCTCGGTATTCACCCCTTTGAACAAGATAAATAGATTTCTCAGGGTTACCCCTATCTTCATACTGCAATGAAACTTCTGCACATAGCTCTAAGACGTTCTGCATATCTTGCCACTGTAGATCACCACTCTTCTTAATTTTCCAATTTCTTAGTTCTTGAGATTCCTTCATTTTTAATAACTCATCAAACCTTAATGGACCCCTTGAGTCACGATCATTTCTAATGAACCAAACTTTTGAGTTATGAAATTCGAAAGTTTTTCCATTTTTTAAATCCTCAAGACCTAAATCCTTATCAGAAAAAGTTTTTGTTGCACTGACATGAGCGTTTTCATTAATTCTATTTTGAAGAATTTCTGTTTTTGTCATCGACTTTTTTAGATTATTTTTAAGAAGATCATTTTCAATTGTAAGGTTTTGAATACTAAGAGTCGCCTTATCAAGCCTTTGCTCAAGCTCCTCTCTAGACCGATCATTCTTTGCGAGATCAGAGATCATTTCTTTTAGTGTGTTAACTCTGGCTATAACTTCATCTTCTTTAGTAAGAAAAGTTGAAGTGAGACTATTAATATCTTTCTTCAAATCGTCAATTCTTAAACTATCACTACTTTCAAACTCTTTAGTGGTCACATGGACATTATTTTTAAAATCTGGGATAAAATATGGAACTTGAATCTCATCTTCGCAAAAAGATGCAGCGACTTTAATTTCATGAGGAATTTCTGGATGTGACAAGAGAGGAATCCAATCTCTTTCTTTTTCACAAAAAATAAAGCTATTAATAAATATTTCCTTCTCAACAACCTCAACATGGAGATCATTGAGATTAGTAAACACAAAACTATTTTTGCGCTTACATATAAAAAAATATTTTTCTTTTAGCTTTATATCCATCATATTTTAACCTAGTATAAATATCGGTTAATGCAGGTAAAAACTTTAACTTTGTTAAGATCTATTAATAAATATGAATAAAGAAAGACTAAAAAGACACAGAGAAATAGCTCAAGCAACTGAAATTATAGAAAAGCTACTGAATGAAACGACTATTTCAGATATCAGGATTATAAGTACTCAAAAATATATCTTAGACCTATTCTCGATTAATATCGAAGAAACCAATATTCCAAGTGGTCTTGAGAACTCGCCAGAACTTTATCTCGAAAATATTGATCCTTTTGCTTTGAATAATTCAATCTTTGATTTCTACCAAATATTAAAAAACTTAGGAGATGATATCACAATTTGTGATATTGGAAGCGCAAACTCACTTCTCTCAATAACTGCAAATTTATTTTTCCCAAAAGTAAAAATCATCTCTATTGAACCAGTTGCTTCACGAATGTCTGAAGCGATTAAACTTAATGAGAAATTAGAGTCCAATCATGAGTTTTATAAAATGCTCTTTAATGAAGTAACGATTGAAATTCGCTATGATTACGCACTAATTTATTTTCCAACAGGTAAAACGTTGGAGAATATATTAAGTAAAATAATGAATTCAAGTAACGCGAAGATGGGTATAATGGCCATCGAATCACATGGAGATTTGATTAATCGATTAAATCAAAATGGATGCCTTAGCCTAGACAAGACAGTCTCCAAACTCATTTCGCCACGTCATGATCCACTCGTACACCTTTACCAGTATAACCAACAAGCACTTCGCTCTAAGACTGATGAAGTTCTAGAAAAACTATATGACCAAGAAAAAAGTGTTATTGAAATCGAAACTAATAGTAAGAAATGGATAGGACTCACCGAAAGAAGCGATGTCCACTTTAAGCAAAATCAACAATTCATCATAAATTTAAAATATCCACCGAGATCAGTATCAAGTGAAGATAAATTTAAGTTTATATCTATCAAGGAAATAGATTTTGAAACGCAAGTACTTTTAAATCTAATTAAATATCCTTTTTCTATTATAAGAAAAATTTATCCTAATGATAAGATTTTTGAAAATAGTCGAGGGGAAATCATTAGTTATTAAGAACTATTTGAATATCTGTTCCGACAACTTCTCCCCTACTTCATTATCTCCTAGCCATATCCACGGGAGACTTAAACGTAGCTCACGACTATCAAACTCTGCAAATTTTCCAGGAAATTTGAAGTGAACAACATTATCATTAGAGACTATTTTGATAACTTCGCCTTCTTTCATTGAGGGTTGTAATTTTTCCAACTGATTAAAGTATTGTACTAGATTTTTATCTCCAAGCTTTTCACTTGCTTCAGTCCACGCCTTTTTCAAATATTTCTTATCAATATCTCTCTTAAAAGTAAAAACAAGCTCATACTCTTTTTGAGATTTCAACTCTTCAAGCGATGATACTTTCTTTAATGACTTTAATTCTAGTTCATATATTTCAAAGTTAAATATTGTAAAAGTTAAAAGTCCCTTTCCAACGGAAGAAAGGGCAGAGCAATTAAGAGACAATAAAAGTATCAGTATTATTTTTCGAGTAGAAAATGACCTACAAACCATTGTTCACCTCCATCATACTTAAACAGCTCAGAACACGCTAAATAAAAGACTCTCCAGTAATTAAACCACTTGAGATGTTCTCCTTCAGGGTATGATTTTTTGAAAATTTCAAGAATCTCATCACGATGACTATCCATTCGAAGAAGCCAATCTTCACAAGTTCGATGATAATGATAACCATTTACTTTCCATTTTTTGGCTAATTTCAAAGAAGTATCAAATTGTTCAAAAATATCGTATGAAGGCATAATCCCTCCACTAAAGAAGTACTTAGACATCCAGTCGGTATCGTCCTTAACTTCATATGGGTAACAAAAATCCACATGACAAAAAATATGTACGAAGAGCTTCCCATCATCTCTAAGCCAATGACCAATACGAGTCAGTAACTCTTTATAATTTCTCATATGCTCAAACATTTCAATTGAAACGACGCGATCAAATTTTTCAGTCATTTGTAAATGTGCGACATTTTCAGTAATAACCTTAAGGTTTGTAATTCCTTCCCTTTTACAAATATCATCAATATAAATTTTCTGAGTTTTTGAATTAGAAACAGCAGTAATATTTGATTTTTTAAACTTTCTTGCAGCAAATAAACAAAAAGAACCCCAACCACAGCCCAGCTCTAAAATATCTTGCCCATCTTCAAGAGATGCTCTTTCGACCACTTTTTCAAACATTTTATTTTCTGCGCTATTGAGATCATCACCCTCTTCATAATAAGCACAGCTATACTTCATTCGTTGACCGAGACAATACTTAAAAAACTCAGTTGGAACTTCATAGTGCTGAGTATTTGCAGCATCTTCGAGAATTGCAACGCTAGATCGTTTAAGCTCATCAATAAATCCATTCTTACTGGCGACTCCTCCAATACTTAATTCCTTTAATCTTGAAGATAATAGAGAACGAATCCCTAGTCTTAAAAGTAAATCAGGAAGAATGCCTTTTTCTACTAATGTATCAATTGAAACAATACGAGGAAGAGCTTTTGATATAACGTCGATCATTACTTTCTCCTCAAGGCCGGAAAAAATGCAGGAGTTCTTTTAAAATACTCCTCTTCACCTTGTCTTTTATAGATACCCTCACGAGCATCTTTTTCTATTATTGGTATTCCAGAAACATGATTAAGTAGATAGTAGATTATAAGAACACTGAAGATCGAAAATACACCAATACTCCCAAGAGGTATGCAACAGATAAATAAACCTACCCATATCATCCACTCACTAAAATAATTAGGGTGGCGAGAATATGCCCATAATCCTACATTACAGGTAACGCCCTTATTTTTTTTCTTAAAAGTATAAAGTTGATAGTCAGCAAGACTCTCTAGGATTGTAAAAATAACAATTAAGGCTAAACCAATATAAAAAAGAAAACTACTCGTTATCGGTGTATGTGAAATTAAAAGCATCGGAATACTTAACAAAGATGCTAAAAAACCTTGTAGAGCAAACATTCCAATAAACCCAAATGTCGATTTATTCCAATTCTTTTTTATTTCGACATATCTCTTATCTTCACCCTCTGACATAAATCTAATCGCCAGAAAAATCCCTAATCTCACTGACCATATAAAAACGACAGTAATGAAAGTGTAATCCAAAATTGTTAAAATTTTTCCAGAGAGGTAGTAATAAAGAAGAGTGATAAGGAAAAATGAAAATCCCCAAACTGAATCTATCAAGCTCGACTTTCCAACAACAACCGAACTCACCCAAGCTAATATAAAGAAGCTTATGCCAAAAATAAATCCAATAAGGTAATGTAAAATTATATCGTTCATCCTAACTCCATCGATATACAATTTTATATGATAAGCAGGCTTAAATTCAAGGCATGTCTAGGTTTTGTAAAGGCCCTCGTGTTTTAATGAGGGCCAATATTTATGAATTGTTAGAGATTCAATGGTCGATTATCAGTGGCAATCAAGGCAGCTTCTTTAAATGCCTCAGAATAAGTTGGGTGTGGGTGACAAATACGCCCAATGTCTTCAGCTGAAGCTCTAAACTCCATTGCTGTCACCGCCTCAGCAATGAGGTCTGCGGCACGAGGTCCAATCATATGAACCCCGAGAATTTCATCTGTTTGCTTGTCTGCCAAAACCTTTACAAATCCTTCAGACTCATTTGAAGCTCTTGCTCTACCACTTGCCTTAAATGGAAATTTACCGACTTTAAAAGCAACTCCAGCTTCTTTAAGTTCAGCTTCAGTCTTTCCTACTGAACTTACCTCTGGCCAAGTATAAACAACACCTGGAACAAGGTTGTAGTTAATATGTGGTTTTTGTCCTGCAAGTTGCTCAGCAATGAAAACACCTTCTTCCTCAGCCTTATGAGCAAGCATCGCACCCTTCACAACATCACCAATTGCGTAGATATGTGAAATATTTGTTTGGAGATGATCGTTTGTGTGAACACGGCCTCGATCATCAAGAGAAACTCCTGCATTTTGAAGTTCAAGCCCATCAACAAATGGTCTTCTTCCAACCGCCACAAGACAATAATCACCTTCGAGAGTAATTTCCTTATCACCTTTTTTGGCTTTAGCTGTTACAGTAACGACCTTACCTTTAGAAGTAACATTTGTTACACCATGACCAAGGTGAAATTCCATTCCTTGTTTCTTTAAAACTTTTTGAAGTTCACGCCCAAGGTCTTTATCCATTGCCGCAACAATTGAATCAGCATACTCAACAACAGAAACCTTTGCTCCAAGTCTTAGAAAAACAGAACCAAGTTCAAGTCCAATGACTCCACCACCAATAACAATCATGTGCTTTGGACACTCTTCTAGCTTTAGGGCCTCTGTGGAAGTAATGACCCTTTTTTTATCGATCTCAATTCCAGGGATAGAAGAAGGCTTAGAACCTGTTGCAATGATAAAGTTCTTACCAGTTAAAAGTTCTTCTTTTTCACCAGTAACTTTTAAAGTATGAGCATCAACAAAAGATCCTAGACCTTTATAAACATCTACTTTATTTTTTTGCATTAAATATTCGATTCCACCACTCGTATCAGAAACAACTTTCGCCACACGAGCGGCCATCTTTGCAATATCAGCTTTTACTTTTCCAGTTGTAATCCCATGATCTTCAAATGCATGAAGAGCCTCATGGTATCTTTCACTTGAGTCTAACCAAGCTTTAGACGGTATACAACCAACATTGAGACAAGTTCCACCAAGAGTTGAATACTTTTCAACAATAGCTGTCTTCATTCCAAGCTGTGCGCATCTTACAGCGCACACATATCCACCAGGCCCAGAACCGATAATTACTACATCATATTCTTTATTACTCATTTCAATTCTCCAATTTTATAATTAAACATCAAGCAGCATTCTGGCCGGATCTTCAATCATTTCTTTTACTAATTTAAGGAATGTCACTGATTCCTTACCATCAACAATTCTGTGGTCATAAGAAAGAGCAAGATACATCACTGGGTGAATTACAACTTGTCCATTTACAGCAACAGGTCTTTCAACAATATTGTGCATTCCAAGAATTGCTGATTGTGGGATATTAATAATTGGAGTTGAAAGCATTGAACCAAAAACACCACCGTTAGTGATTGTAAATGTTCCACCTGTCATATCATCAACAGATAACTTCCCATCTCTTCCTTTAAGAGCAAGTCTTTTAATTTCTTTTTCAATTTGAGCAAGACTTAGAGATTCAGCGTTTCTAACAACTGGAACCACAAGTCCTTTTGGAGTTGAAACTGCGATACCAACGTCTGCATAGTTATGATAGATAAGATTATCACCATCAATTTGCGCGTTAACACCTTTGATCTCCATAAGAGCTTTAGTACAAGCTTTTGTGAAGAAACTCATGAAACCAAGACCGATATCATGCTTGTCTTTAAAAGCATCTTTGTACTTCGATCTAAGCGCCATTACATTATGCATATCAACTTCATTAAAAGTTGTAAGCATTGCTGTCGAGTTCTTAGCTTCTGTTAATCGTGAAGCAATTGTTTTTCTAAGACGAGACATTTTCTCAACACTCTTCTCTCTTGAAGCTCCACCTGTTGGAAGTTGAGCTTCTAAGGTTGGTGCAGGTGCAGCCTTCGCAGCAGGAGCTGAAGCGCTTGCATTCATTGCATCAGCTTTCGTAATACGACCATCTTTTCCAGAGCCTGTAACAGAGTCAGCACTTACACCTTTTTCAGCGAGAATTTTTCCTGCAGCAGGAGAAGGATAATTCTTATCTCCACCACTTGTAGCAGCTGGAGCAGAGCTTTGAGCTGTGGCTTGGGGAGCTGGTGCAGATGCACCTGTAGTTGGAGCTACTGCATCAGTATCTAACTCTGCGACGGCATCACCGATTTTTAAATCTGTTCCTTCTTCAACAAGGATTTTAACTACTCCACTTTGCTCAGCAGGAAGTGGAAGTGTTGCTTTATCTGATTCAACTTCAACAAGTTCATCACCCTCGTTTACATAGTCACCATCACTTACTAACCATGCTCCGAGTGTTACTTCTGAAATTGATTCACCAATTGGTGGAATTGTTATTTGTATCTTGGCCATATACTAGTCCTTTTTAAATGCTTTAGTTACGATTTCTGTTTGTTCTCTTAAGTGTACTGATGCATATCCAGAAGCTGGAGAAGCCGAAGCTTTTCTTGCAACACATTCAATATCTTTAAATGTATCTCTCCATCTTAGTAAGTAAGTCCAAGCTCCCATATTATGTGGTTCTTCTTGTACCCATCTTATCGTCGCCCCCTTATACTTCTTTTTGATCTCTTCAATTTGTTCAACAGGAAGTGGATAAAGTTGCTCTAAACGTACGACGGCTGTATCTTTGCGATCATTCTCTTGTTGATAATTATACAGATCATAGAAAACCTTACCTGTACAGAAGACAACTGTCTTAACATCTTTAGCCTTTACCCAAGTATCATCAATCACTTCTTGAAATTTACCATCAGTAAATTCTGAAACTGTTGAAACACACTGAGGATGTCTTAAAAGAGATTTTGGAGTAAAAACGATTAAAGGTTTTCTAAACTCCCATTTAAGCTGGCGTCTTAATAGGTGAAACATATTTGCAGGTGTTGTGACATCACAAACAACCATATTGTATTCTGCACAAAGTTGAAGATATCTCTCAGGGCGACAAGATGAATGTTCTGGTCCAGCACCCTCATATCCATGAGGAAGAAGCATAACAAGGTCACTCATTCTTCTCCACTTACTCTCTCCAGCAGAAATAAACTGATCGATCATAATCTGAGCACCATTTGAAAAATCTCCAAACTGAGCTTCCCAAATATTTAATGACCTTGGAGTTGCTTGCGTATAGCCATATTCAAATGCAAGAACTGCATATTCTGAAAGAAGAGAGTTATAAACATAAACTCTTCCCTGATCTTTTTGTATATGATCTAGACCACAGTAAGCTTCGTTTGTTGTTTCATCAAAAACTTTCATGTGTCGATGAGAGAATGTACCTCTAATTACATCCTGACCAGTAAAACGAATATTATGGTCTTCAGTAAGAAGTGAACCATAAGCAAATGTTTCGGCCATTGCCCAATCAAGAGTGTCACCATCGTAAGCTTTCTTTCTATCATCTAAAAGTTTCTGCGCTTTTCTAAGCGTCTTAAAACCTTTTGGTACTGTTGTTACAGCATTAATAATTTTATCCAAGGTCTCTTTAGACACTTTGGTTTCTGGAGAACTTACGAAGTCTTCAGGCTTTGACCAACGAAGATCTAGCCATTCCTTGTGAGGACCCTTCACTCTAGCAGGAAGTTCCTTTTGCTTAACGCTATTGAAACGATCTGAAAGAAGTTGCTTATAGTGCTCTTGCATTTCGTGCGCGAGAGCTTGTTCGAGCTCTCCTTTTGCCAGAAGCTTCTCAAGATATAGCTCTCTTGGATTTTTTTGTTTTGCAATGAGACCATATAAGTGCGGTTGCGTATACTTCGGTTCATCACCTTCATTGTGACCATGCTTTCGATAGCAAACCATATCGACGAAAACATCTTTCTTAAATTTCTGTCTAAACTTAACGGCCAACTCACATGCAAAGACAACGTCTTCTGGCTCATCACCGTTAACGTGAATAATTGGAATGTCGAGCATTTTGGCAACTGATGTACAGTAGTTAGAACTTCGAGCATCGGTAAAATCTGTCGTAAAACCAATTTGGTTATTAATTACAAAGTGGACTGCTCCCCCAGCTCGGTAACCAGGAAGTTCAGACATTTGAAGTGTTTCATAAACAATACCTTGACCAGCAACCGCAGCATCCCCATGAATGATGATTGGAATTATTTTTGATTCATCTCCATCGTAAGCGATATCAATTTGAGCTCGACAGTAACCAACAACAACAGGAGCAACAGTCTCTAAATGCGAAGGGTTTGGAAGAAGTTTTAAATAAACTTCTTGAGATTCCTTCTCACTAAAAGTTTTCTGAGCTGAGGTATAACCCATGTGGTACTTAACGTCTCCGTCACCCATGGCCTCTTGCTGCTCAAGTGAGCTTCCTTCAAATTCAGAGAAGATATACTCATAAGTTTTACCAAGCGTGTTAGCGAGAATATTTAGACGACCTCTGTGGGCCATCCCAATAATAAATTCTTTTGCCCCATGCTCTGCCCCTTCATTAATGATTGAGTCTAGAGCAGGTATCGTCGACTCTCCACCTTCAAGTGAAAATCGCTTTTGTCCCGTATATTTTGTTTGAAGAAAGTTTTCAAAAACATTTGCTTCGTTGAGTTTTTGAAGAATCCTCTTCTTCTTATCTTTTGAATAATTCTTTGTTAAGTATGAATTTTCGAATTCATTACGAATCCATCTTCTCATATCGGTATCATTTGAGTGCATGTACTCAATACCAATTTTCCCGCAGTAGATTTTACTCATATGCTCGAAGATTTGTCTTAAAGTTGCCGGACCACCAAGACCTGCAAATGTACCACAATAGAAAGTTGCATCTAAGTCAGACTCACTTAGATCATAATCAGGAAGAGTAATACGTGCATGACGATCTCTTCTTGGTCTAATTGGGTTTGTGTCAGAGAGAAGATGTCCTCTAGCTCTGAATGATTGAATTAATCTAAATACGTTGAATTCTTTTTTAAGTGCATCTTCAGATACATCTCCACCAGAACCACCCTTACCAGCACCAAACTCGAAACCAAGAAAAAAGTTTCTCCAACTTTCTTCAGCTTCCTGAGGATTTGATTTGTACTGTTCGTAAAGGGAATCAATGTAAGAAATGTCTGAACCTGCGAGATGAGAAAAATCTAGCGTTTTCATGAACTGTCCTTTAATGGCGTAAATACGCGATTAATAAAAAAACTTAATGGCCAAATGACCGATTAATTTAAATATATTACAAATGATAACAGTTAGTGAAGTAAGTTTTTAGGGGGAAGCTTTGACCTTACCTGTTAATATCTTAACAATTAGTAAGGTCGGTTTACTAATGAGTGTGGCAACCGTCTTTTTTAAGATCGAGACAATCTTTTGCTTGTGATGGATCCTCTTTACATTCTTCTTTCTTTTCACAAAACATACAATCTTCGCCGATAACCTTTCCAAGCCCACCGCAAGATCCTTTCAGTTCACGATTAGATAGAATTACACCGATGGCCATCCCAAAGATACAAACCATTAACACACCGAGAGTTACAAAGAAAATTTCCATAATACGCCTCTATTTTACTATAGTATCGAATTCTTTCGTCGATCTATGCATATATATTCTAGCACCATTTTGATCAGTTTTGTCAGATCGATAGATAAAGAATGCCTTCATACCATGAGCAACAGCGAATTGGTATCCCTTCTCTGTTCCCATTGCCATAAATGCCGTCGCCCAAGCATCAGCATCCATACAAGTATCCGAAATAACACTAACAGATGCAAGCACGCCTTCAACAGGCCTCCCCGTCTTAAAATCAATAGTGTGCTGATACTTCTTCCCATCCTGCTCAAAGAAATTTCGATAATCCCCAGAAGTTGCCAGTGCAAAGTCTTGAACCTGAATAATTTTTGTATAAATCTCACTTGGGTTATTTGGATGAGGTGCTTCAATTCCAATTTTCCAGGCCCTCGTAAGGCTCTTACCAATCGTACGAACCTCGCCACCGACTTCGACCATCGCATTATCAATACCGCGGGACTTAATTAATTCAACGAGAGCATCAACACCAAAACCCTTTGCAGAGGCCGAAAGGTCAACATAGACCTCATCAAGTGACTTTCTTACACTCATTTCTTGTTTATTAAGACTTAATTTATCGTGACCAACCAGAGAGAGTGCGTGAGTAAGTTTTTCAGGTGCTGGCACTTTTCTCTTACCATCGGGCCCAAAACCCCAAAGATTCACCAGTGGGCCAATTGTCGGGTCAAAAACACCAGATGTTTTATCCGACACACTTATTGAGTGAGAAAGAACATGAAAAAAATCTTTAGAAATTTTAGTTTCAACATTAGCTTTCTCTTTATTAAGTAGTGATATTTCAGAATCCTTAATATAAGTACTCATTGCTTGATTTACAGCTTTAAGCCTAATTGTAATATCTTCAGCGATTGATTTTTCATCGTATCCTGTCGGAGCGATGAACTTAACATTGTAAGTTGTCCCCATTGTTGGTCCAGTGAGATGATAGATTTTAAGACCATCATCTTTAGAGCAACCAACAACAAGAAGAAGTACGAGGAATAAATATTTAATTAAAAGATTGTTCTTCAAGAATTTTTCTCTCTGTTTCAAGGTCTCTTTTTTCTGCTTTTTCTTCGGAGAATTTTTCTCCGTAACGCGCTTTTAGTTTCGTGATATTTCTATTCATCACTTCTTCAAATTCAAAACCTAATTCGTCAGCAACAATCGCCATATACCAAAACAAATCACCCATCTCTTCTGCTAAGTTTACCTTATCAAGATCTTTACCATAGAAGATATGTTTCTTTAATGCGTCAAGAAACTCTCCAGCTTCTGTAGAGAGACCTATTCCAGCGTGTAGGAGTCTTTTAAGTCCATCATCATTTAATCTCTCATTCATTGCTTGGAAGTTTGTCGATTCTGTTTTGATTGCATTTTCAATATAATTTTTTGAGTTCATATAATCTCCTTGTTTCCATTTTTTATCTAAATACAAAGGATAACGCTAGAGTTTTTTAATGACACAATTAGTAATACGCTAACACAATCTTAATATTAAATTATTTGTCGCTTTATCATATTTTTTATTAGACTATTAATACACAACTCTAAGAAAGGATATGCACTTGAAAACGACCTTACTCTTACTTTCCCTTACCCTGAACACATTCTGCTTCGCATTAAGCTACTACGATAGTTCAGCAGTTCAAGAATTTACAAGTGGAAATATGTCTGATGACTCTCTTCTAAATTATGTAGGAAGAGTTGCTACTAAAAACTTCAAGCCACTAGGTTACAAGAAGAACGCAAAGAAACAATTATTTGGAAATGTTGATTTGAAAAAAGATGACAGAGGTTACTACGTTAAAGACGTTTATTGTAACTATGAAATTAGATCAGGTGTTGGACCTTTAAAAGTTCCTGCAAATGAAGTGATGAATGTAGAGCATACATGGCCACAGTCTAAGGGAGCTAAAGCAGAACCTGGAAGAGGCGATCTTCACCACCTCTTCCCTACTGATTCAAGAGCTAATTCAGCTAGAGGTAATCACCCATTTGGTGAAGTGACTAACGGTAAAGATGCTCGTGATAACTGTGAAATTTCACAACGAGGAAATATTGACTCTACAACAGGAAAAGGCTCAACTGGGACTTACGGTTTTGAACCACCAATTGAACACAGAGGAAATGTTGCTCGTGCAATGTTCTATGTTTCAGCAAAGTATAAATACAGAATCTCAGACATTGAAGAATTCTATTTAAGAAAGTGGAATAGTGAAGATCCAGTAGACGCAGATGAAGTCCTTAGAAATGACAAAGTTCAAGGTGCACAAGGAAATAGAAACCCATTCATTGATTATCCAGAATTAGTAAAAAGAATCTCAAATTTCTAAATAATAAAGGCCTCTGAAACGAGGCCTTTTTTTTTATTTGCTCACCTTTGGAATTTTCGGTGAAAAATAATTTGTTACTTTATTTAACAGACTTAAGCCAACAAGTTGAGCTTTATCTAATACATTTAAATTAAACTTTTCACCATCAGTACAATCTCCAACAAAGCCGTTATAGATAGCTGTCTCTGCGAAGGGATTACTCTTTGCAAGTGGATTATGAGCTCTCTTTTCTTTCAACTCTATTTCTAGCTTCTTTGATATCTCTCCAATATTTTTATCAACGGCCTGGAGGTCTTTTTGAACAATGAGATTTTCAATTCTAACTGTTGGATCAAATTCTTTTACTGCTAATTCAACTTCCTTATCGAAGTTTGGACATAATTTTTCGATATCCTTAATTATATGTTTTTGCGATTGAACATAATTTAGAATCCCCTTTAAAGCTATCTCCATGTCATACTTAAAAAAAGTTTGAGTCTGATTAATAAGACTTGAACAAAATCGTTTGTCTTTAACAAGCCCAGAGCAGTTTTCCGCATACTTTTGTGAATTATTCGCCGAGACAATTTTAAAGTTACTCAAGCCGAGAGCGAATCTCTGCTTATTTTCAGCAGGAAGGTAATTATCATAGGCAAACTTAATCAATTCATTTTTCTCATTTTTGTCTAATGAACTAAAATTACACAGTTTGGTAAGCGCTCCAATATTAGACTCAGCATAAATATTTAGGGATGCAGCAACAAGCAAAAAAGTGAACAGTGAGCATAATTTTATTTTCATATTTCTTCCTATTTTTTTATTCTTATCGTTGATAAATAAAAAAATATTACGATAAATAGTCTATGAAGAAATTTAATATCCTAACTTTTATATTTTTGATCACACTTGCTCTTTCAAGTTGTCACCCATCAAAGAAAAAGACAGAGACTCCACTACCGGCGCCACAAGATATCGTCGAAAATGAGCCCATCACAACACCACAACCAGTGAAGAGAAATGTGACTCTCAAGTGGGATGCTCCTCTTGAAAGAGAGAATGGCGATCGACTCTATGCCTATGAAATTGGTGGTTATGAAATAGTATGGCAAAAGGAAGGTGATACACAGTGGAATAGCATCGTTCTCTTTGATGATCAAAGTTATATGCTTGAAGAGCATGTGATTCCAGACCTAGAGACGGGAACATATATTTTTGCCATTGCTTGTTTTGATATCGATGGCCTCTATAGCAAATTTTCTGATCCAATTATTAAATTAATTACAAATACATAGTATTTTCTTTAGTGAACACCTCATCATTTATCTTGCGGCAAAGAGCCTTACAGCTCAACGCACCTGTTCCAAGATTGGCACCACTCGCGGTATTGCATGCCCAAAATTGGTCATTAACATTTTCCACAACTGGCATATTGATAGACATCGATAAATTTGCGGTCGAAGTACAGCCTCCTGAAACAAGGAAGTAACCAGAGGGGCACCTTACTCTACAACTTAAACCTAATCCGCTAACGCTTGAGCCTCCTTCAAATACTGTTCGATAAGTAATATTTCGCTCTGGTATTTTTGTACAAACAGGCGTGTTATTTACGATACTCGAAACATAATGATTTGCAGGACATGTGGTATTTGTCACTGTTGAAGTTGCCACACACATAGGAACTCCTCCACTAGAAATACTTTGGATATACTGACCAGATGAGCAAGCGACTCCCCAGTTATAAGGAACATTTTCACATACAACACTACCATCAGACTTTATCTCTTTAATATATTGGTTCGTACTACACTTCTCATTGGGCAACGCCTTGCAGATAGGATTACCAGCAACATCGAAACCCTCGAAATACTTGTTTGTCGAGCAACTGATACCTTTACATACCAGAGTTCCATCACTATTTATTTTTTCTACAAATTGTCCTGGAGAACAATTCTTTGCAACAAAATCACGACAATTTCCTTGAACACAAACCTGATCAGTACTTCGCAAGTTTTTTGCACTTACATCAGATGTAGTAATAATATCAGAATTAGAGCTTAAGATACCAGTCATTGTATCACCAAGCTTTGAAACAAAACCTTCTGCTGATCTTAGAAAATCATCGAGATACTGATTTGAAACACTAGATGACTTACTTAACAATTGTGGATAGTCCGCCAACAAGCACTCCTGAAGTGTAAAGTCGAAAGTTCCTCCGAGTGAAGCACACATCTGATCTTTTGAAGAGTTAATAGCATTTTCAGTTGCGGCATAACATTTAACTGGTTTATAGCTATCATCAACTTCAAGACTAACCCTTACCTTCTTTTGCATAGTCTTTGCACCTAAAACCATTTTTGATTTTTTTTCAAAATTAATGACGACATCAATTTCGCCAAAACCACTTTGCCCAACAGGGATTGGGTCAGGAGTTAGCGTTAGATTTTCAAGGGCAAATGAATTTATATAAACGCCATTTTCATACTTCACACCACTTTTGAGAATCTCTTCATCAACTCGGTTGTAAATACCACTTAGACTTGTCGCTGTTTTGATATTACTTATACTCTTGAATGTATTCGTACAACTTTTATCATTTAGGAGTGATTGCGTTATAACGCTGACAAGCGTTGTAATTTCAGAGTCACTTGCAACTTTCATCTGACTTGATGTTTGGCTTTTCATTAATCCAGCAAAGGCTAAACTTAACGCGCCCATTAGACCAGCCGCAATTAAAAGTTCAGCTAAAGAAAAACCATCTTTGTTTCTAAAATACTTCACCAATAACCTCCATTTAATTATCCTAAGAGGAATAGAGATGAAAGTCGATTACGTGAAACAAGAAAGTGTAAACAAATATCTTACGCGTTCATTTATTTAAAATGCAGCTCTTCTATCAAAGACTGCTCTGACTTGATTTCCATCACAAATATTATTTTCTTCATTTAAAACATCAATAGCAAGATATCTAATCCCTCTCTTAGAAGGATAATAGTTCATTGAACTTAGTTTATTATTTAAGAAATCAACTTGCCAAGCACAGTCTTGATGTGTGTTTGTATCTAGTAAATCACCATAGCTTAATTCAAAAGTCTTAGTTGCTCTTTCACGCTTGTAGAAAAGTCCATAAGTACATAGGTTCCCACTAATACCAGGGAAACTAGTTTCGATGACGAAAATATTTAAGTCCTTATCTGCATAAAGTTTATCAAAAGTCACCCCTCGTTCACTGTATTGGATTGGAGCATCTTTAATCTCTTTGAAAAACTCTCCACAATCATAGCCAATACCTTTTACTCGATAAGTTGTTCCCGTTGGGACTTTAAAATTGTCATTAGCAAGTGCACTCACTGATATTAGTAGTAAAATAAAATATTTCATCTCTTCTCCTATAAACTCTTTAAAAAATTAATTAAATTCTTTCTTTCTTGTTTTGAAAGCTCTAAATATCTCTCTCTTACTTTTAGGGCCTCTCCACCGTGCCAAAGAATTGCTTCTTCAAGATTTCTCGCACGACCATCATGGAGATAGCGAGAATGTCCATTTACCGTTTCAATCATTCCAAGACCCCAAAGCGGAGGAGTTCTCCATTCATATGTCGTCGCCTCTTCTTCATTTGCTAAAACTTCTTGATGATCTGCAAGGTCACTCCCCATGTCATGAAGGAGCATATCTGTGTAGGGATAAATTCTTTGATTATTTAAAATAGCATATTCAGAATTGTCACCTGTTGTAAAACTTGGTGTATGGCAAGACTGACAACCTATTTGACTAAAGCTTCTCTGTCCCTTTTTAATTGCTTCTGGATTATCAATTCTTCTCACGGGGACAGCAAGAAGTTGTGTATACTTAGTTACTTTATTTAAGAGGTCATCTTCTAAATCGATCGCCGTCATTTTTGACAAACAATCTATTTGTACGTACGAACATTCTTCTTCGGGAAAAAGACTTGTCGTAACTCCTATGTCTCCATTAAACGCTGCTGCATTTTGCTCAATTAAACTCGGTTTCCCCGCCTTCCAACCAAAACGCCCAAGAACTTTTGACTTAGTAATTTCTGAATAAACAAAATTTGCTCGCCCTGAAATCCCATCTTCATTTTTATCATTTGGATCAACATTCTTTAAAATATCTTCCACTTTAATATTTTCAAGAAGTCCTAGACCAATCATTTGCGGACCAACACGAGGAGACAAAATGGTATTATCTTTAAATTTTCCTTGAGTTAGTTTGGAGAAAATATAATTTGGTTTTTGAAGCTCGAATAAAGAACCATCAGCAAACTGACCAGTAACTTTAGTAAACTTCACATGAGATTCTCCCTCACCTTTTACGCCTGCGAGTCCAAAAGGTTGGAACTGACCTCCGTATTCAGGGTGTGGAACAATATTACCTTGATCATTTTTAACTCTGATTCGAAATAGAAGTGAGATATCTGTTCTTCCATCCGATTCGGGGAGACCTCTACCACGTCCATCTTTAAAGTGACAAGCAGCACATGAAGTTGCATTGTAAATAGGACCAAGTCCATCTCTAATTGGAGTTGAAGATGGAGATGTTACCCAAACCGTCTGGAAAAAACTATTTCCAACGACAAAATCTCTCCTATCTTGACCACGAATACTCTTCATCGGATGACTGAAGGCCTGCACCGAGAGATCAGAAGTAGTCCCCGCTCCAGCAGGGTACAATTCATTCGCATTCGCTGTAAAAATTAAAAATAAAAGAGAAATTAGTTTAATCATTTTTATTTCCTAGAAGTCTACTTTCGCACCAAGAATTTCTGAAACTTCAACAAGCTCAACAGCAAGTGCCTCCATCTCTTCAACAGATGCTAAGATCTGCTCTCTGCCTGACTCACTAAGAATTGCTTGGTCAAAGGGTTGTGGAATAGCGGCCAACATTGTTTTAATTTTTGAAACTCGCTCTGTAACATTTTGAACAAGACTAGCATTTGTAGTACGAACACCATTTAGAAGCCCTGTCGCTTTTAAGATATTTTCAACACCCCAGAAGTTCCACTGAATATCCATATGAGTCATATCGGAGAAACATGAGTGTTCATCTTCTTGTCCCATCGTCTCGTAAGCAACATACATTCTCTCTCCAGAAAGTTCATCTCCTGACATATAAATCATTCCAGAAAGAATATTCTTAAGCGCTACTTTTTCATCAAGCTTTAAAAACTCGGCACGGTAGTTTTGAGAGTTTGGTGTCCATGCATCAACTAGCATTGTTAAGTGATCAAGTAGTAATTCAGAAGCAACAAGAAGGTATGCACCTCTTCTTTCAGCATTTAAACCGACTCCTGGTACATAATCAGAGAATGACCTTTGTCCAGCTCCATCAACAAATAGGTCCTGCCCCCAAAGAAGAAACTCAATAGCGTGGTAACCTGTAGAAATATTTTTTTCTCCATCCAGTTCATTAAGTGATTCAAGAACTTCTTTACTAATGACAGGATAGTTTTCCAAGTCGTTAATTATCCCAGCATTTGCCGACCCAATCACATAATCAATATATGCTTCATCTAGTGGCCATGCATTTAATAAACCTTCAGGGCCTCCATCCATATCTATTGGACCATTGTAAAATCTAAAAACTTCACTTTGTCCGTATGGTGCTCTTGCACTCTTCCATGCATTCTTCGCTACTTCTTGAGTTACGACACTTGGGTTGTTAACAAAATTCTTAAGTGCCCGATCAAGCTTTAGGGCTTCATTTAGTGAACTTTTATAGGTCTTATAAACGTGGTTTGCGTAGCTTGAAGAAATTGTACTCGCGCTAGCTGATGCACCGATAATGAATAAAATCGATAACTTATAAAATAATGCCTTCATTGGTTTCTCCTTTCATATTAATGTATCTCAATTTAACAAAAGTTTAATACATCAAACAAACTAACAATACAAGAAAAGAAAATATATTAACTGCTCCTGTTAAATGGGGATAGAAATTTCAATTAGTTAACTATTCACTTAACAAAACGGCTATATTTAACGCACGAATATCTTAGATTTTTGGGCCGCCAAATATCTAAGAGGCTTTCCTTAGTAGGCACTAGGTAAAGCACGTAGTTTTTCCCCATTTAACTGGAGCAGTTTAGAAAATGTAAATTATTCAAAAATAAGTAGAGCGACAACAAATTCTGTATTATCGTAAAATAATGAACAAGGAACAAAAATGAAAAATATTCTACTTACTTCAATTTTTACACTCTTTACAATCAATACTCATGCACTATTCGCTCGAGCAAACTTTCCCGAATTAAAAGGTAATTTAATTGTAAATTCAAATACAAAGATTGAAGATCTTGATGTTGTATTTACGGTAGGATGTGCAGGACATAAAACGGGATCACTCTTCGGCTATGACAATGGCCTCAAGCTTACAGACTGTAATGACGATAGTGTCTCAGAACAGCTTCTAGTTGAAGCGAATGGTGATTTTACAATCCCAAAGATCAAAGAATTCTCACTGGAAGGTAAGAGTTTCGGTTGCTTTATTTTTATTCAAGATAGAGAAACTGGAAAATATGTTAATAGTGTTTATTACAAATGCAATAAACCATCAGAAGAGAATATTCAAAAGGCTTTAGAAGTTATTACTGATATCGAGATATAAAAAAAGCGACCAAAAGGTCGCTTTAATTTATTTATTAGTTAAATTTTGAGTTTCCTGTTTTGCTCCCGTGCTCAGCATAGGGAGCTAACCTTGCGCTCTAAAGAGTGCCTACGAGCACTCATTGCCGCGATGTTTAACCACCAAAGTCATCAAGCATAATATCATCTCTCTCTACACCAAGAGATACTAGCATATCAATTACACACTTATTCATGATAGGAGGACCACATAAGTAGTACTCACAATCTTCTGGTGCTGGGTGATTCTTTAAATATTCTTCAAAAAGAACATTGTGGATAAATCCTGTGTACCCTGCCCAATTATCTTCAGGAAGTGCATCTGAAAGAGCACAATGCCATGAGAAGTTATCGTTCTCAGCTTGAAGACCATCAAAGTCTTCAACATAGAACATCTCTCTCTTAGATCTCGCACCATACCAAAAAGTCATCTTTCTCTTAGAGTGAAGTCTCTTTAATTGATCAAAGATATGTGATCTCATTGGAGCCATACCTGCTCCCCCACCAACAAAGACCATTTCTTTATCAGTATCACGAGCAAAGAACTCACCAAATGGACCAGAGATTGTTACATCATCACCAGGCTTTAAGCTAAAGATGAATGAAGACATTTTCCCTGGAGGAACAGTTGGATTATTTGGAGGTGGTGAAGCAATACGCACGTTAAGCATAATGATTCCATACTCTTCAGGATAGTTTGCCATTGAGTAAGCTCTAATTGTTTCATCTTCAACAAATGAAACGTTATCCCAAATCTTAAACTTATCCCAATCCGAACGATATTCTTCTTCAACATCAAAGTCTTTGTAGTCTATTTTTAAACCAGCAGGTCTTTCGATCTGGATAAAACCACCAGCTCTAAAAGGAACACTTTCTCCCTCAGGAAGAGCAAGTTTAAACTCTTTAATGAAAGTAGCAACGTTGTGATTAGAGATAACTTTACAGTTCCACTTCTTAACACCGAATACTTCATCGTGTACGTGAATCTTCATATCATTCTTAACTGCAACCTGACATGATAGACGAACACCCTCACGAGCTTCTTTCTTAGAGATATGTGATAATTCAGTTTCAAGGATTTCTCCCCCACCTTCATTAACAACAACTTTACACTGACCACAAGTTCCCCCTCCACCACAAGCAGAAGAAACAAATAGCTTTTGATCAGCAAGTACATTAAGTAGCTTTCCACCAGCTGGAATCGTTACTGTCTTTTCACCATTAATTACAAGCTTAATGTCTCCAGTAGAAACAAGCTTACTCTTAGCAAAAAGAATAACGAGTACCAGTGCCAGGATAACCACTGTAAACATTAAAACACCAAGTACGATAACATTCATATCTAATATCCTTTAAATATCTTTAATCTTCTTAAAGTTGAATTCCTGAAAATGATAGGAATCCAAGGGCCATTAGTCCTACAGTAATGAAAGTAATCCCAAGTCCTCTTAGACCTTCAGGAACATCACTATACTTCATTTTTTCTCTGATCCCAGCAAGTGCTGCAATTGCAAGCGCCCAACCAAACCCAGAACCAACACCGTAGACAACACTTTCTGCAAAATTATAATCTCTTTCAACCATGAAAAGTGATCCACCCATGATGGCACAGTTTACAGTGATTAAAGGTAAGAAAATTCCAAGAGCGTTGTATAGAGCAGGAAAGAATTTATCAAGAGTCATCTCAAGGATCTGAACAACAGCTGCAATAACTGCGATATAAGAGATGAGTCCTAGGAAAGATAAATCTACTCCTAAAATTCCTGCCCACTTAAGTGCATTTTCTTTTAATAGGTAATTATACAGAAGATTGTTCAAAGGAACCGTTAGTGCCTGAACAACAACTACTGCAACACCAAGACCGATAGCAGTCTTAACCTTCTTAGATACGGCCAAGAATGTACACATACCAAGAAAGAAAGAGAGTGCTAAGTTTTCAATAAATATTGATTTTATAAATAAACTTAAATAATGTTCTAACATATCAACTCCTAATTGTGCTCTACTTGATCTTTCTTAATTGTACGTAGAATCCAGATGATCATACCAATCAAGAAAAATGCTGAAGGTGAAAGCAGCGCCATACCATTTGGTACATACCATCCGCCATTGTTTACAGTTGGCATAATAACGTGACCGAGTAATTTACCAGAACCTAGTAACTCTCTAAAGAAAGCAACTACGATTAAGATAAAAGAATATCCAAGACCGTTACCAATACCATCCATGAATGACATCACTGGTGTATTTTTCATCGCGTAAGCTTCTGCACGTCCCATAACGATACAGTTAGTGATAATTAGACCAATGTAAACTGACATTGATTTAGCGACATCATAAACGAATGCTTTTAAGATCTGATCAGTAACGATTACCAGTGAAGCAATAACTGTCATCTGAACAATAATTCTAATCGCTGATGGAATATGATTTCTAATGATCGAAACAAAGAAGTTTGAAAATGCTGTAACAACTGTAACAGCAAATGCCATAACAAGAGCTGACTCAAGCTTCGTTGTAACTGCTAGCGCAGAACAAATCCCAAGAATTTGTAGTGCGATCGGGTTATTATTAAATACTGGTTCAAATAGGGTCTTTTTAATACTCATTAGTTTGCCCCTCCTGCACGCCATTTCTCTAAGAATGGACCAAAAGCATCACTACCTGTCCAGTATTGAACAAGACCAGTAACACCATTTGAAGTTAATGTTGCACCAGAAAGTCCGTCAACATCGTGTTCTGCACCAGAAGCTGCTGAACCTTTGATAACTCTAATGACTGGTTTCCACATATCGTTAAAAATTTTCTTTCCAACCCAAAGGTCTTTCCAAGATGGATTATCAACTTCCCCTCCCAGACCTGGAGTTTCACCATGCTGGTAAAAACCAAGACCTTTTACAGTCGTCGTATCTGGAGAAAGAACTAAGAAACCATAAAGAGTTGACCAAAGTCCCTTTCCATTAACTGGAAGAACAAGCATTTTCGTTTGCCCTTCTTCTTTTACGAAGTAAATTTTCTCATACTTTGCACGGGCCTTGATTCTAGCGATATCCGCTGATGCTGGAATAGAATAATTTTCCTTAGGATCTTTCGCTGCTTTTACAGAATCAAAAGATGCTGGATCCATTTCTACAAATTCACCAGTTGAAAGATCTACAACCTTAGTTTCAATTTTTGAAAATGCTTCATTGATCATTTTCTCTGAAGTCTCAGTTGGTTCAATTAGTTTTGCAGTTAAAAGAAGGTTCTTCTTAATGTCCAAAACTTTATTTTTGTTTTGTAGTGGCTTAAGAGACACAGCTGCCCAAGAAACCATAACAGAACATACGACACATAATAGAGTCGCAACAATTAGCGTTTTAGCTGTACTATCATTACTCATCTGCTACTCCTTAAGCCTTATTTCTTTCAAGTCTACGCTTGATATTTCCTTGAATGACATAGTAGTCAATAAGTGGAGCAAATACGTTACCAAATAAAATAGCAAGCATTGTCCCTTCAGGGAAAGCAGGGTTAACAACACGAACAAGGGCAACCATAAGTCCAATTAAGGCCCCATAGAACCAATGTCCAGCCTGAGTCATTGATGCAGAAACTGGATCAGTGGCCATAAAGACTGCACCGAATGCAAATCCACCGATTACTAAGTGCCATTCAGGCCCTAGAGCAAACATTGGGTTTGTTGGTGATCCAATGATATTAAATAGCTTTGTAATAACAACTAGTGAAAGTGTCATTGAAAGCATAATTCTCCAAGAACCAATTCCTGAGATGATAAGAACCGCAGCTCCAATCAAACAAGCAAGAGCAGAAGTCTCACCCATTGAACCAGGAATTAAACCGATGAACGAGTGCCACCAAGAATTAGTGATTGCACCAGCTCCACCAAGAGCAGCTTGCCCGAGAGCAGTTGCACCAGTGTAACCATCAACAGCAGTCCAAACCGCGTCTCCTGAAATCTGTGCAGGATAAGCGAAGAACAGAAAAGCTCTTGCAGTTAGTGCAGGGTTTAAAAAGTTTTTCCCTGTTCCACCGAAAACTTCCTTACCAATAACAACACCAAAACTAATCCCAACAGCAACTTGCCATAGAGGAATTGTCGGAGGAAGAGTTAATGGAAAAAGCATCCCAGTTACAAGAAAACCTTCATTGATCTCGTGCTTTCTAATTGTCGCAAAAATCACTTCCCAAAAACCACCAGCAACTTGAGTAACAAGAAATACCGGCAGAAAGTAAAGAAGTCCGTGAAGCAAATTTGCAACACTACTTGCTGGGTTAAATGCAACACCAAGATCCATCATTAAAGCTGCTCTCCAACCTTCTGGTGTCATACCAGATGCTGCGATGACTTTATTGGCCTGAAATC
Organism: uncultured Bacteriovorax sp.; assembly: GCA_964593545.1. Taxonomy (GTDB): domain Bacteria; phylum Bdellovibrionota; class Bacteriovoracia; order Bacteriovoracales; family Bacteriovoracaceae; genus Halobacteriovorax_A. The sequence continues at coordinate 53,966 of CAZQJK010000006.1, forward strand.
CAGTGTTATATAATGCCATTAAAATACAAGGTACAAGTGCAACTGCAACTGTAATCATTGTTCTTTTAAGATCAATCGCGTCTCTTACATGAACGCTACCTTTGGCAACATCACTTGGCGTGTAAACAAAAGTATCAACCATTTCATATAATGGGTAAAACTTTTCAAGCTTTCCACCATGAGCGAAGTGATGATGCTGACTATCTAAAAAATCTCTAAGAATTTTCATCGTCTATCCTTCTTTCTCAATTGTTGTTAATACAGAACGTAATGCAGGACCAAAATCAACTTTACCAGGAGCTGCAAATGTACAAAGAGCAATATCCTCTTCATCAAGCTCAAGACAACCTAGCTCAACAGCATGATCAGTATCATTTGTTACAAGTGATCTAAGAAGTTGAGTTGGTAAAATATCCAGAGGCATAACTCTTTCAAATGAACCAACTGGAACCATTGCTCTTGGTGAACCATGTACCTTAGTCGTTAGATCAAATGTTTGTCCTGGGATTAACCAATGAAGAAAAGTTCTTTTAACTGAAAACTTTCTAAGTCCTGGTGCATGCCATCCAAGGAACTCTCTATCTCTTCCCTCTTCGAGAAGAGAAATTTGATGATGAAATTTTCCAAGATAGTTAAAAACACCTTCCATCTTGCGACCATTTAAAACTGATCCCGATACAACTCTAACTTCACCAGAGCCAATCTTGCCGCTAGTGACTTCACCTAAGTGAGCACCAACGATAGTTTTAACAAGAGTTGGATGAACTGCTTTTGGTCCAGCAATAGCAACAACTCTCTCGCTTGATAGTTTCCCAGTCTTAAATAATTTTCCTATCGCGATAACATCTTGGTAACCAACATGCCATACAGTACGACTATTACTTACTGGATCAATATAGTGAATATGTGTACCAACGTTACCCGCAGGGTGAACACCAGCAAATTCTTTCACTTCAACTTTTGTTGTAGTTGGTGTTGGAATCGAAACTCCAGCGGCCTTACAAAGAAAAGTTTTTCCATCTGTTAATTTTGAAATAATTTCAACACCAGAAACAAAGTCATCAGAGTTCGCGTCGATAACAACTTTTGGATCAGCAGCTAGTGGATTAGTATCCATTGCAGTGATAAAAATTGATCTTGGCTCACTATCAATCGCCGGAGCTTTTGAAAATGGCCTTTGCCTTAAAGACGTCCATGATCCAGATTCAACAAGAAGTTTTACAACGTCTTCTTTCTCCAAATCTTTAACGGCCTTACCTGAATAGCTCTCGAAAGAAACATGGTCATTTCCAGATACTTCAATAACAATGTTTTGAAATACCCTCTTATCACCACGATTAATTTCGACAACCTTTCCGCTTACAGGAGATGTGTAAATAACTCCAGGAACCTTTTTACACTCAAATAGAGCTTGTCCTGTTTTTACAACATCACCAACCTGCACTTGCATTGAAGGCTTCATTCCTACATAGTCCGGACCAGTTATAGCAACCTTAGAAACTGACGGCCCAACTTCGATTTTTTGCGATGGTTTCCCGTTTATCGGGAGATCCAATCCTTTTTTAATGTGAATCATACTCACTTAATCCCGTTTTAGTTGGTTAGTAATCAAAAGAAAAATTTAAGAATTTGATTTATTTTTAACAAAATTGTTTCAATATGTAACTATTTAATATTAACACTGAAAAACAAATTTTAACACAGCGCGGACAGCATATTTTTCCCAATAAAAACCGTTTTTGAATTTTACATTTCAAGCAAAGCGTTATATCAACAGCCACGCGCAAAATATTATTTATACTGGAGAGAAAATGAGAATTTTACTATTAGCATTATTACCAATAGCGATGGCCTTTGCTGAGTTTAAGGCCCCACAAATACCACCACAAAACCAAAGACAGTGTATTCAAACGGCTTGTCAAAGACTTGGTAGCTTTGGTTGTAGTTCGCAATATGACTATAAGAGAATTGAAGATGCCTGTACGAGACAGCTTGATCTTAATTGTATCGACAATTCACTAAATAAATTATCTCGTTTTGAGTATGATGATACAAATGAAATGGCTGACATCATTAAAAGCTGCCAGTATGTATACTCACTTGCTCCAAGTTTTGCTGCAACATTCCTAAGTCGATTTGACCTAGATGATCGAAACGAAGTTACATCATTAAATGCTTCAACATGGCTTGCTGATCCAAGGTGTGTAAAAGATGCATTATCTCGCCTTGATAGATTCGCAAAAGACGATCTAAACGAAGTTGTAGCAATCACAAGAAACTGTTCGGGGACATATGATAAAGCATGTTTCGATAAAGCTTGCGTCTCAGGTACTCGCTCAAGCTGTGATAATACAGAAGAAGTTAGAAGAGCTCTTAACTACTGTGTTAGTGGTCCTTCAAAACAAGATAGAAGAAGACTTTAGTAATTAATCTTTAGTTTCTGCGGTGATAGTCACATAGTCGGTATACGTACCGGCCTGTGCTGTTCCCGGAGCCCCCAAAATCACCTTGATTCTAAAGTTTTCTCCGGCCTCAGGTGTAACGCCGGAAGCATCTGCGACCTTATCCCCCTTGCCACCCTTTTTAAGATTAACAGAGCTACCATTAATAGTGAGATCGTAATTAATTTTATCATTTAATGTTTGATGCTTTAACTTTCCTTTGTTGAAACTCTTCATATAAATACGATAACCGGCATTTGAGCGAACTTTTAAGTCCGCCTCCATAACGTCTCCATCTTCGATTTCTCCAAAGTTCATTGTCTGAACGGTATCACCATCAGTGAAGGGTGAGCCAACATCAACTAAAGATAAAGCGATTGATGATTGAATCGTAAAAGTCAAAAAGAGATTAGAATTGTCTTCCCTTACCGGATCATTCTTAGGTAGGCCACTATAAAGCTTAATCGGGATTGAATCGGTATAAGTTCCCGCAGGATAAGTTAAAGAGCTATTGTAGGATAGAACAACATTAAAAGAGTTTTGATAAGTTTGGCCTGTTCCAATTACCCATCCCCAAATTGCATCACTATTTTGATTCATATCCTGAAGTTCAGTTAAGATATTTTGAAAATCATTAACTTTATAGAGATTATAGGAGATCTTATCTCCCTTGGAGTTTTCAAGGTAGCGTTGATAGCTATTGGCATTACCTTTTCCAAAGTCATAGAAGTAGTAATAGCAGTGATAGTCATTAGGACTTTTGCTTCTTTGCATCGAAATATTAATCGGAGTTGTCGACTGAAAAGAGTTTTGATCCATAGAAAAGTTTGAAAGGCTTAAGTCCATATCACACTTACCACGACTAAAAGCTAGCTGACTAAAAAGAATAAAGAGTAGTAGTATTTTCATTTTATAACACCAAGATTAATTACAGCACTTGCCTGATCTTTTATATCAAACTTTGTATTCAATTTTTTATTTTCCAAGAAAATCTCATAACTTCCAGGTAATATGGACTCAACAGAAAACTGGCCATCGCGATTTGTAAAGAAAGGAACTGAATATCCATCACCTCTTACAAATTCGCCAATTTTTAAATCAGATCCTTTCACACTTAGTGTTCCAAAAATAGTAAAACTTCTTACTTTCCCCAGACCAACTTCGACAACACTCTTATATTTTGGATAGATAAAAAAATGTTCATAGTCATAAGAGCTTCCAAGTTCTAAATGAGTTGGATCCATATAAATTGGAAAATAATGATATGATGTAAGTTGCGGAACAAATAATTTATTTCTAAATTCTTTTTTACCTATTCCACCAATATCATTTAAGAGCCCAATCCTCTTTCCTTCAAGAGCTTTCTCTCCTTTAATGACAGCAAAAGAATCATATACTGGCGAAGAGAATGTTGTAGAATTAGGAGTTGAAACAATAGCTCCCCTAAGGCTTAAGTCAATTTCACTTCGTCCGCCTTCATTACCAGTAATCGTCGACTCTGCCTCAAAGTAGCGAGAACGAAATCCTCCGGTTAAGTTAGCTGATTTATTCCCTACATTCTTTTGGACACGTGCTCTTTGATAAAAACTATCTTGTTTTCGATCAGGAAGATGGCTAAGTTGCAGCAGATGGTTATTATTTTCGATGTCATGAAAAGAGCTCACATAAACCTTTTTCTCATCAAAAGAATAATTAAAATAAACATTGAGAATATGCTCGGTATTCCCATATTCATTGCTTCTGTTTTGATATGAAAAATTAACTCTACCGTTACGGATAGGCTGGAAACCAACCCCTGCAGTATATGTCACGCGATCCTCTAAAGAGAAAGAGGAACGTACAATATCAGTACTGCGACCAAATGAAAGATTGATGAATGTATTGATGTACCAAGAAAAATCAAAGCGAAAGCTGTGAAGAAATTTGTTTTCGACAGCTGTTGAATTAAATGGTGTAAAAAATGGAGATTCATATTCATGTGAAAAAACAGCTCTCATATCGCCATGCTTTGTCGAGAAACTATTTTCAAGATCAAGAGAAGTCTTAACACCTTTTTTTTCAGAGTCTTTATCAAGAGAAGTTGCAATATCAAGATTTACATTTCCTAAGAGTGAAGCATTCAAGAAAGTAAAGCCGGCAAGCTGTTGTTCACCATCAACCTGAGCAAAGGAGCCAAAGGTAAATGTTCTTGTCATTCCCCTTTTATAAAAGCCTGAATAAACCATTGATTCTGCATCTTCATATCGAAGTTCGGTATTCTTATAATTAGCTTTGACCCCTAAAGTATGTCCAAACATCGAAAGCCCCTCACGTAATAGTTCAGTCGAAGACCCCCAGCTATAAAGAAATTCTTTTTCACTACCATCGAACTCTCGCACAGAGATTCTAATATTATTTCGCCCGTAATCAAGAACGAGATCTTCAATTGAATGTCTCCCCTTCTCTAAAACTTCGCTTCGCACAGGTCTTTCATTAACATAAACCGTAACATATGATTGACGCTCTAAAATAAATTCAAACTCATTAATTGGTTGAATTTTTTTATAAGGATTCAGTGTAAAGTTTTTTGCGTAACTAACTCCAAGAATATTTAACTGGGATTGGAGATTAGTAACTTCAAAGTCGACATCTCCTAACTGAAATCTAGAATCATACTCTTCAAAGTCTTTTACGAGAACAGACTTCTTTCTGATAAATTTTGATTCGCCATCACGCTTATACCATTCTACTCGATTATCTAATACATAACCGTGAATATTTAGCGATGATGAAAGGTCTAAGACATGATCTTCAGCCTCATTCTCTCTTTTTTTAAATCCATACCAATAATTAAAAATATGCGAAATAGGTTGTTGGGTAAAAATCTTCTTACCTGCAAGATCCGGATAATTATCTCGAACAAGGCGATTGTTCTCATAGTAATAAGGAGCGATAGATAGTGCAACATAGAGCTCGTCAAGATGAAGCTTAAACTTAATGTCTTCTGGGACTTGAGAAAGAGCTACTTTTGTTTCATGCCCAAGCTTAGTCAGGTAACGTGGAAGTATTTTTGTACCTAGTGCTGACTTAAGCTCTTCTGTATCAATCGCAACAATTGTCGATCCTTTGAGATAAAAAGAAACTTCACCGAGGCTAGCATTATCTAATAATAATGGAATTTTTATTCTCTTCTCTTTAACTTTCTGACCAAAAGCCTGTTGATACATTTGATCTTCACTTAAATTTTGTGAGAAAGCGCTAACTGCAATAAAGAACGCAAATAGGCATAACTTAATCATACTTTAATTCTACTCGACTACTTTTAGTCAATTTAAACTCTGTTACATTTGAAATAACAAATGTACGTTTAGAGTTTGCAAGTAAATTTTCACCATTAAAGTTTACCAAACGATCTTTAGTGAGTGAAATCTTCTTCTTTAAATTAGTTCCATAAAAAATCAATTCGAGATTCTTTAAAACCTGATGCTTCTTTCCATTATTTGAAAGTTCAAGAATTAAATCCTTACCAACCGTGCGCATTGACTTCACAACAACTTTTGAAGAAAATTCTTCTTTTGTTACATAGAGTGCCGCAAGATAGCGAAGCAGTAATTTAACTCCTGTTTTTTTTACTTTTTTAAAATCAACAGGTAGCTGCTCAACCAAAAGTCGATAGGCCTTTTCATTATTTAGCGGTCCAGTTCCTAGATACTGAACCTTGATCCCGCGTTTTTCCCCAGGCTTCAAAATAATCTGAGTTGGGTAGATGAGAAACTCTCCCTCTTTAACAGAAGGAAGCTCCTCTTTTCCACTATCGTCCATCACTCTCTGTTTCAAGCTCGCTTCAATCGCAATTGGTTCTTTATTTTTATTTTGTATTTGATAGATAACAGTATTTGAGTTCTTTCCCATAAGTATTGATTGGGAAAGTGGAGTTAAGTTAAAGGCAAAGGTATTAAAACTTAAGAAAATGAGGGTATAAAATAGAGAATACAACGATAGCTTCCTTGCTTAAATTTCTTACAAAATAGTATCAAGGAAAAACAGAAAAATAAAACTAATTGATTGAAACAGTGATTTTTTTAATCTTTTTATTTTTAATTGTTAGTAATTGACCAGGAATGATTCTCAATCCATCACTTTCGATTTTTCCGTAGAAGTCGAAGTTACTCTGTGAAGTTAAACGATAACTACGCTGAGCACTCTCTAGCTCAACACTAAAGACGGGTTCGACAAAACCTCTAAGATTTAATGTACTGGCCTCTTTGGCATACGCTTCACTGAAAACACTTATCACGAGAAATATAAAGAAAGAGAAATAGAGTGAGTATTGGGCAACCTTCATAACCTTGATTATCGGAAGGTTGCCAATAAAGCTTGAGTTATTTAATCAATTAATTTGCAGCAATTTCAAATGTCACAACATCTGTATAATCACCGGCGGCCATCGATGCAGCAGCTTGCCCAGTATAAGAAATATTTACATCATAACTATTTGCATTCAAAGGATCAGGGTTTCTTGTATAAGTTGTACCTGTCGCAAGGTTAACTCCTTGACCACCGTATGCAAGACTATAAGAGAACTCTCTCGAACCATTCTTAAGCTTTCCACCATTCGCCGATGATACAGTTACTGTAAAGTTTGTTGTCGTATTCGTTTGCTCTGTAACTGTCGCTACTTTTTTATTCGACTGACTTTGCGTTAAATCGAGATTTGTAGCATCTGATAAAGCTGCTACTGAAATATCTACAACTGCTCCAACAGTTCCCTGTAAATTAAGTGTTGCTGAATCTGTAACTGCGAAAGTCATTGAGCTTAAAAGTGCTAGTGTTAAAAGTTTTTTCATAATATTCTCCTTCTTCGGTTTTATTTATACTCACAGCTATATTATGCAATACCAATGCCAGCTTGGTTAGATAGAAGTTATTGCCATATATTCAATCTTGGCTCCATAACATCGTAATCTCAAGGGATCCTCAAGATTTACTCAATATTTTGTACTGTCTACTTTTTTTACATCGACTAAATCATGAACATTATTTTGAATAAGAAGTGTCAAAATAGTTACGAAAAAAGGGCCATTTGGCCCTTCTCATTATTTGAAATTTATTTACTTTCCACAACATTTTTTAAATTTCTTTCCTGACCCACAAGAACATGGATCGTTTCGTCCAATTTTTGGACCTTGTCTCGTCACTGGTGCTGTCACGGGAGTGCCATCAACGAAGAACCATTGATCATCAACCTTTTCAAACTCTGATCTCTCGTGGTGAGTAAGAGTCTGACCTCCAAGCTCGAAGTGCGCTTTAAATTCAACAACTCCAGTTGTATCTTCAGGATCCCCATCAAGCTCTTCAACAAGCTCAAGTCCTTTCCAAACTGATTTTTTAGACCAATTTGTAATCTCTTCAACATCCATATCACCACGATGTTCGGGGTGAGTTGTATTGACGATGAAGTCAATATCCCCTGTTGTATAAGCTGTATATCTTGCACGCATTAAGGCACCAGCTGTTGATGCCTGTTCGTCACCTTTAATTATTGGAGCACAACACTCATTAAACTCATTCTTCGTTCCACATGCACATAAACTCATAAAATTCTCCGTTATTCAAAAATATACTCTATTTAAAATCTAAATAATAAATCAGTAAAGAAGGTATTTTCTTCATTGAAGTGTACCTTGCTTTCTAAAACTCGGCTAGAGACAAAAGTAAAATGTGGAGACAATAAACTCTGATACTTTTTTGCACTTCTCTTTATCGCGTACTCATCTTCAAATTCAAGCTCTTCGACTTGCCTCTTTAGCTCAATATCAGTAGGAACAGAGAAGTAAAGATACTTACAACGTTCGGCCATGATTGGCAGACAGATTTTTATTTCTTCATCACTGAGATATTGAAAAACTGATGTACAAACCCCAAGGTCAAAATTTTTCATTTTCTTATTTGCCTGACACCAAGAAACAATATCCGTTTGCTCGAGCTTAAATTTCGTACTTTCAGCTGGGGATATATCTCTCTTTCTCACTTCATCAAAAGCGTACTTACTCGGTTCGATACCGTAGGCCTTGTAAGGAATATACTCCTTTAAAAGTCCTTCAAAGAGATGACCAAGTCCAAATCCAAAATCGATAATTGAATTGATATCGATATACTCAATCGCAAACAAGTTCTTCAAATAGGCAATATGAGTTTGAGCATTTCCTATTCCATCCATCTCATCAGGAGATGAATAATTCACATCCCAGTATTCTTGGGCAAAACCCTGAGCGCCACCTTCTTTTATTTTCTTCACTATCTCAACTCTCGATAAATTGTTAATTGATTTGTAACTAATCTAAATAGTCCTACTCCAATGATTGCAAACCATACATATTTTAAACTCTCTAAAGAATACGCATAGTAAATAATTGGAAGAAAGATTAAGAAGAAGGCCATAATCATAAAATTTTTAAGTGGCCCAAACTTATTCATCCCAAACATATGCCCATCAAGAACATACGCAACAGAGAGAGGAACTTGAGCAATGATGATATAAATCCAAACATCTTCAATCTTACTAAGTACCATTTGGTCTTCTGTGAACCTATTTAAAATAAAGTATGGGAAAATCGCATATGCAATAGCAAAGATCACACCAATAATAAGTCCGATTAGATTTATTTTTGTTAAAATACTTCTAAGTTGTATTTGCTTGTCTGTTCCATAGTATCTCGCACAAACAATATTTCCAGTTGTCGCCACACCATCTGTAAAGAAAGAAGCGAATAACCATATTTGCAAAAGAATTTGATGAGCTGCGAGATCGACAACTCCAATATGTGAAGCAACTTTCGTCGAAAGAAAAAAGCATGTTGTTAAAAAGAAAGATCGGCCAAAAATATTTGCACTCGCTTTCACGACTGATTTTTTATTTTCAGGATCGATCTTTGTCTTAAAAAAAGCGGGACCAATATTCTTGTCCCTTAATATCTCGATGAGAGATAGACCAAATCCAACAAAGTTTCCTAAGACAGTACCAATGGCAACTCCCTTAAGCCCTAGATCGAAGTGATAGAGAGAAAAGTAAGAGAAAATAATATTGATCGCAGTTGCAATAAAAATATAAAAGAAAGCAGAATTTACTTTTGCAAGCCCTCTTAAAATTGCAAGATTCACCGTAAAGAGCAAAATAAAGACTTGGCCAAATAAACGGTACGAGAAATACATATCTGTTGGTCCGACAATTTCAGGGTCAACACTCATAAATGAGTAGATAAATTCTCTAATAGGATAGAAAACGACCACTAAGACTAACCCTAGACATAGGGCCAGTAGCATTGAAAACTTCGCAGTTGATCGAAGCCCAGTCAAATCCCCTTTTCCAAGAAGCTCTGAGATTCGTTGAATTGGTGCATGAACGAGGAAATTAAACATCCACGTCAAAGAACTAATAACACTAACTCCAATAGCAAGTGAAGCGAGTGCGTTTGTATCATATCTTCCCACAAGAGCAGTATCAACAACAGAGCTTAACGGCTCAAGCATACTCGCAAGTATTGAAGGAAAAGAAAGGGCCAAAAGGCCCTTATAAGTATTCCAATTTTTATCCATGGATTAAAAACTTATGCGAGTTTTGTTACCGCAGAGTAAACTGCAATAAAAATCAAAACGATAATTCCATAATAACCAAGGGCCTTATTACTACCGCTAAGCCTCTTCGCAAGAATTGGTCCAAGCGCTGATACGAGAATCCATACCACAACTTTAACCCATACCCATGTAGGCCACCCTGAACCATGAGAAACCCCAAGTCTTGCAAGTAGTCCCATCCCCGCGACAAAGATAAAGAAACTTGTAACTCCTGAGATAATTTTCAGTGATTTCTTTGATGAGTCACTAAAGAATTGTGCTCCCATTGAACCTACAAACAAAACGATACACATTACATGTAAAACTTTATAAAACTCGTAACTAAGCATTCCTATTCTCCATTCTTTTATGACTTGGGTTCATTGAGTTTCTTCTCAATTCGCTCAAGTGATTTAGTTAATTCTAAAATTTGCCCTTCAAATTCATGTTCTTCTTTTTCAATCATTGTAAGCTTTGTACTTATTCTTCGATAATCCCCACCTAAAATGGCGTTAGCAAACAATGCTGTGAAAGCTGCAAAGAAAGCTGTTCCTACAATCATCAGTGCGATACCAATAATTTTTCCAGTGAATGTTCTTGGAGTAATATCTCCATACCCAACTGTGGTTACTGTTGAAAATGACCACCAAAGAGCATCGATAAACTCAACAATATTCCCATTAACCCCATGCTCAACTTTATAGAAAACAAAAGCCGACAGTAAAACAACGCTATTGCACAAGGCAGTCATCAGCCAAAATGGACCTGAGGATACGAGATCCATAAGCCTTTTAAATAAAATACTGCCACCAGATAGGTACATCTTGTTCCTCTTCTCTAAAAAATCTTACAGGGATATAATAAACTCTATGAGCTATTTTGGAAACGGAAAGCAGGGAGAAAAGATATTTCGCGGAGCGTATACGCTAGCAAGAAATAATAATATCTACTCTGAAGAGACATTTGACGTATATCGAGACAAGAAAGATATGACCTACATCTTTGAGTCCGAAATGATATCACGCGTCTCAACTGGCGAATTACTTACGATAAATATCAATTACAAGATCAATAAGGATTATATTCCTCTCGAAGTCGATGTTAAAAGAAGTCTTGGGAGTATGAATGTAATGGAGTCCTACCTCTTTGATCAACGGACCACACGGATTAATTACTCCTTCTTTGATGGTAAAGATAAGGTTGAAACAGAATTTGCAACAAGTCCGAAGTTCTATATTACCACTCCGGCAACTTGTTGTAGTATGCTCTACTTACGTTCAAAGAAATTTGATCCAACGAGCAAGAACTATTACTCAATTTATACGAGTAAGAATATGTGGGAATATAAAGAAGACCCTGTTTTAAAAAATATCATGGTGCAAAGAATCTCACCAACATCTGAAAACCTGAAAGTTGACGGAAGTAACCTTCAGTCGATTCAATATAAACTACAAGAGCAAACTTCAGATAATATGGATGATAAGAAACCAGTAGAACTTGCCAAGGGGCAACTAAGAGCAACCCCTGTTGATGAAGTTAGGATTTGGACCAGTCAACATATGACTATTCCCTATCTTATTAAGGCCAATGATGGGACAAAAATTCAAGTTAAGTACTTAAATAATTTGTCCCAAGATCAATAATCTATAACTTTAAAATAAATTCGCCAGACTCTTTTAAGGCCTGATCAAAATTAGTCCTAAAGAGTCTGTATGGCTCCATTTGCTTGACTAATTTAGACATTGTCGAATTCTTCCACTTACGTACTCGATTATCAACAATGACGACACTACCTGAATCAGACTCCGTTCTAAGAAGACGTCCAAGCTTTTGGTGAAGACTTCTCGTTCGATGGGCCAGATAGTAATCATCAAATTCATTTCCAATATTTGAATCATAGAATTCGCGACGATAGCGGATAACTTGCTCCATTGAAAGATCAGGGATTTTATCAATAAAGACGAAGCGTAGAGCATCTCCAGGAACATCAATCCCCTCTCCAAAACTCTCCATTCCAACAAGCACACCATTTCCAGCATTTTTGAAGTCTTCAATAATATTTGAACCCATCCCTTGAACGAAGACAGGTAACTTACCCTCAACTTTTTCAAGTAGAATTTCAACGGCCTTTTCAAAACGGGCACGCGCAGAAAATAAGAGCAAGCTTCGACCATTAATGCTTTCCATAAATGGGATAAGTTTTTCAAAAAGATCAGAAACAAAATTTTCATCATAAATTGATGGCGTATCATCACAAAGAAAGACACGCGTCTTATTTTCATAATCATAAACAGAAGGCAGATACATTCCAGTTTTAAATCTTCTCTCTGGTTCACTATAGAGATAACCAGTGGCCCATTCCATTCCCTTCGTCCCAATGTCACCATGGGCATTGGCCAGCGTCGCCGATGTATAGACAACACTTGAAGAAATTTGCAGAAGCTGATCATGAAGAATCTTACCTGTATTAATAGGCGAGGCCGTAAAGAGATAACCTTGGTCCTGATGATACTTCATTGAAAGAGAGAAAGGGAAAGTCGCTTTTTCAATTTTTAATAAGTAACTAAGAGCGTGTTGTAAGTCTTCAAGATGACCAGTGAATGCTTCAAATCTCGTCCAAGCAGTTACTTCACTATCTCCATTCATATCTTGTGCCTGCCACTTTACCGTATAAGGGTAAACTGCATCATAAACAGACTTTAAGATGAAATAAATACTTTCAAGATGATGAAAAATACTCAGACGTAGAGGTTCAGTCTCATTACTTAAAATCATTGGAAGCTCGTTCCAGTAACGATCTGTATAACGAGGCATTTTCTTAAAAACCATCTCCATCTTATCTGGAAGTGCGTAGATATGTTCAGCAACCATCTTTGCACAGTCCACAGAAAGCACGCGAAGATCGTTGATAATCTCTTCTGCTCCCTCTTCACTATCTTTATTTGAAAGAAGATAAAAGAGAGATCCAAGTCCTTGGAGATTCATCAGCTGCTTTTGCATGCTCTCAAGATCACCATTACTCACTTCGTGAGTGAATGCTCTTGTCGACTCACCTTCAATTTTATGGGCCTCATCGACAACGACATAAGCTGGACGTGGAAATGACTTTGGCCATGAAAACATCAGTGCATGGTTACCAATAATAACATCGGCTTCTTTCGCCTCACGCAGCCCACGAATATAAGTACATTCATTTTTAAAAGGACATTGACTTCCAGAGCATGCTCTAAAGTCGACGGCCAATTCTTTTTCACGATCTTTAAATTCTGGCATCTTCATTTTAAAGACAAATGGAATATCGTCACGATTAATCATCGAAGTTAATCCACTTCTTGAGTTGTGAAAGAATAAACTTTCAAAATACATATCAATGAAAGTCTCTCGAATTTCACCAACCCCCTTAAAGAGCGTATTCTCACTTTGTATTTGTCTAAATAATAACTCACATAAGTGATTGCTAGATCCAACCAATTGCCTGATCTTTAAATCTTTTGGACCGATACCAAGAAGTTTATGAAGTCCTGGCACATCTTTTTGCATTGCTTGATTTTGTAATGTCTTTGTCCCTGTGGCCACAAGGACTTGCTTTTGTTCTGTAAGAGCAAAGAGTGCACTTGGAACAAGATAGCCCAGAGTTTTTCCCGTTCCTGTTGGGGCCTGAACCATTGAGTGAACATGATTCTTAAAAGATTGCCCAACTTTTAAAGCGAGAGACTCTTGAGACTCTCTAAAACGGTAACCCGGAAAAAGTCCTTGCACTTTTGGTTCATCCCTAAAGATATTTCGAACATTTTCACCACTAAAGTTGAGGTCAAAATTTTGTGAGTACTCAGTAGCCTCTTCTTTGATGCTTGGATACAACCACTCTCGTGCTGTATCAATATAGGCCCAAGGATCAAAGTCAATAGAGTCTGAAATTTCTTGAATCTCATCAGTATATAAATTAAAGAATTTATAATAGAAGTAATCTTGCAATTGATGCTTGTTAAAGAGAACACTCATGAAAGAATGCTTCTCTTTGTCCTCTTTAATGACAAGAGTTGCGACGAGAATAACTTTTAAAAGATCAATTGAATCCTGAAGTCCACGGTGAAGCTCCTTTTCAGCGAGTCCCATTCCTAAAATAAAATGTTCAAGCTTTAGAGAACTCAAGTGAGGAAAAAGAATCGAGAGGAAGTACATACTGTCTTCCCACTGATGTCCTTCTTGATCGATGAGGTTATCAAAATGATGATTTAAAAATGATCCTTCAAAGTCGGAGTTATGAGCAAGTAGTGAATGCCCATCGAGTTCGAGAACCTCTCCCATAACATCATCCCACAAAGGAGCACCTGTAAGCATTTTATTGCTAATACCTGTAAGCTTTTGAATAAAGTGTGAAATTTCAAAAGATGGTCTAACAAGAGATTCATAGCGGTTGATTAATTTTGTTCCTTCATATTGAAGAAAACCGACATCGATAATTTCGTCCACACCAGCATCAGCTCCTGTAGTTTCGATATCTAATACCGCCCAGCGTCCAAGTCCATTTTCATTATTTTTTGACATATCGCTCCCTTATCCTCGACAATTCATCATAACAATAGTGATACGTATTGATAATATATATAAATTAAATTATCTTTAACTCCATATAAATAAATAGAAAAAGGTTTTAAATGAGCTCAGCTGTCATTTTTCAGATTCAATCATTTTTGATTATGTCTCTTATGGTTTTTGGTATTTACCAACGTACAAACCGCAAGTTACATGTAAAAGTAATGGCGACTGCGATTATTTGGGATGTGATACTAATTCTTCAAATTGAATTATCAAGAAGCGCAATTGGGAAGGCCGTTCAGGTTATGACAAATCCTATGATGCTTAAAATTCACTTATTCTTTGCTCTTGGCTCTGTGGTATTATATATACTGATGGTCATTACTGGACGTCGTTTACTGGCCGGTGATGATGAGGTAAAACCAACACATAAGAAGCTTGGTTGGACGACAATAACTTTTAGAATTTTAACTTTTGTGACAAGCTTTTGGGCCGTTGCTCCAAAAGTTCTTCCATAGGATAAGAAAATGTTTCCATTATTTGATGAAGTGAAAATTTTGATAACAGAAAAACTTACAGACGCAAAGGTTGCTGTATCTGATTTGACTGGCGGAGGAGACCACTTGGGCCTTCTCATTATTTCTGATCAGTTTAAAGGTAAGATGCTTCTTGCTCAACACAGAATGGTGATGGATATCTTAAAAGAGAAATTCAAAGATAATTTACACGCAGTACAACTTAAAACATTAACTCATGACCAAGCTCGAGAGCAAGGAATTGAAGTACAATAAGAAATAAACAGGAGTAATATATGTCGGATAATAATCCATTTAACATCATCAATGATCAAGTTCCACAATCTGGAGGACAAGCGATTTCTTCAATCGATAAGTCCCTTGGTCTTAAAGAACAAATTGAATCACTAATCGGTTCAAGCGATGTATTTCTTTTTATGAAAGGAAACTCTGAAATGCCAATGTGTGGTTTTTCTGCAAATACGGTAGCAATTCTTAACTCTTTAAATGTTCCATACAAGACTTTCAATATTCTTGAAGATATGGATATTAGAGAAGGCGTTAAAGAGTACGCAAACTGGCCAACTTTCCCACAACTTTACATCAAAGGTGAATTAGTTGGTGGAAATGATATTATCACAGAGATGTTTCACTCGGGTGATCTACAAAATCTTTTAAAGTAATTTTACTTTTGCGCTCGCCAGAATTCAGACTTCTCGGCGAGCTTGTTCACATAAACTTCAATATCTTCTCTTTTTTCATTTGGCATCTTAGAAAGCGGATAAATATACTGATCAGGAACGTATCTGAATGTTAGATTTATTCGACGTGTTTTATAATTATCGAGATGATCATTAAAAAGAGTCTTATTCTTATTCTCAACTCGCTGAACTCGATGAAAAAGTTCTTCTTTAAATTTCTTTGACCAAAAAATGAGTAGAGACCCATCTCCTAACCACTGCTCCATCACGACATTACGAGGATCTGTTGGACGACCCTTCACGTACTGAAAGAAGGCCCTCTCTCCAAGAGAAATAGAGGCCACAGGTCCAGGCTCGCTATCCTTATGATCTCCAACACGAGCCATATCGACTTCAGAACCGTCTTCAATTTTTGAGCCGTAGTAGTTAATTAAGCAGGTATTAAGTTTCCAATCTTTTGGGACATCAATGCCTGCCATCTTCTTTGTCATTGTCTCAATTTGATCAACAAGTTTTTGCATAAAAGGTGGAAATGCCTCGGCCTTAACACAGCGATACTCCAGTCCGAGAGGAGGATGAAAATAATCAAGGCAAGCAAATTGCCAATTACCTAACCAATAAACAGGACGCAAAAGAGAGCGCCAGGTATCACCTTCAGGCGGAGGATTTGAAGTTGAAAATCGTTCTTCCCAAATAGGAAAGAATGACTCTATTTCATAAACAAGAGAAGATTTATTTGGGCCATTAAGAAAACCTGGATTGTAATATAATCCTGGAGTAATATCTCGACGCTGTGTTTTTTTCTTTTGAGTTTTGATGAGAAGACCCTCTACTTTAAAGCAAGATCATTCTTGATCGCAACAACAAGTTCCTCAAGATCAAATGGCTTGTAAAAGAATTTTCTAACACCCTCATTCAAAGCTTCTTCAAATGACATATCTGCTTGTCCTGAAACAAAGTAGAAAATAGGTTTTCGAGATTCTGGGATCGACTTAATAAAGTCGAGAACAACCTTACCATTTCCATTTGGCATTTTGTAATCTGAGATGACAAGATCAAAGTTTTCATTTTCCAGCACACGTACAGCATCATTTCCAGAGCCTGCACATACAGTTGCAAAACCTTCATATTCAAGTTCTTCAGAGAGTAATTCTAAAATATCTGGTTCATCATCAACTATTAAAATTTTATTCTTCATATTTCGTTCTTTTCCAAAGTTTTAATCCAACAAATATACTCGATATACCTGAAGCTAAGAAACCAAAGTAGTTCATTACAAAATAAATAAGGAATGAAATACTTCTGATAATAAACGAAAGCACTGGACTTTCATAAATATAGTGAGCGTACTGAGGTGCTGTTGAATAATAGAAATTAATAAACATTCTTCCAATACTATAGTTTTTCAAAATTGTGTCTCTGAAGTGGCGGAAATACTCGAGCACATAATGCTCACGTCCAAAACCAGCTGTGACAAGGTAGCACGACTTCTCTTTTACAAGTTGTTCAATTTCTGTGGGAGTAGCGCAGTTTGAAGCAAGGGCCTCATCGTTTGTCGAGATTAAACCCCAGCGATTAACGTACTTCAAAATGAAACAGTAAGAGACATTATTTTCAAGCTTAGTAACTTCAACATTATTAGTTGTACTTGCTTGATTAAAAAGCTGATAGAAAGTTTCAGTTGGACCCGCTGACTGTAATGAACCAAATGCCGCAACACGATCGACGTTTGTGTCTCCCCCATCAATAAGACCAGTGTAGTTAATGTAGAGAGTTTTATCTCCACGAAAAAGGTCTTGGCCTTGAATTCGAGTGGCCCCACTCGTAAGGTCTGAGACATCATTAGAAAAATAAGTCCTAAAGAATAGGCCATTAGTTGCACTAGAGTCTTCAGGGTTGATCTCTGAGTTCACTGCAAAGTTACTATCGTCATCGGCATAGAAAACATACATGTAGACATCAACAGTCTTATTTAAATTAAAACTTCCACTCGCATCTAAATCCGTACAAATTAAGTCTGTAGCGTCACCACTACAAAGATCATTTAACGAAACAAAAGGAGATGATGTAGAGAGCTGTCTTTTAATAATATACTCAGTATCTGAAGCATTACGAACGGCAACAAATAATTCGAGATCAGTTCTACTATCATCAGTTAATTCAAGATCAAAAATAATACCCGCTACAGTACTTGAAGAACTGCCCAAGCTGCTAGTTGCGTAGTGAGCAGAGCCTGCGGGTAAGGCCCACGGCATATAGACCTTAAAAGCTGCTTCTTTACTCGCACCGTCGCCTTGTGACTTTACGAGAAGTTCAAAGTTATTTGAAATTGTGTTTCGACCATAAGCAATAGGCTCATCATCATTTCCAATTTCCACCTTATAGCCATAGCTTAAGGAAGAAAAAAGAAGAAGGAATGCAATTGTAATGAATTTTCCCATACTTAAATTATCAGTTTTTCGCCACTATTAGTCAAACCATTTTCTCCAATCTTTACTTGTCAAAATCAAATCATTGGACCAATAATTAGCCATGAAAAACTTCATCATTACAACTTGTTACCTCCTTTTTCTTACTAGCTGCATCAATCCAAGAAGCTATGATAATCAACCTCAAATTATTGATGCTATGACCAAGTCGATTAAGATTAAATTTCCCCATGTCACAAATATACCGGCGAAAGATTTAATGACAATTCTTGAAAGAAAGTCTGATGACAATATCCTCGTTGATTCGAGAAATATTAGAGAGCAAAAAATTAGTATGCTCCCAGGAGCAATGACTCGTAATCAATTTGAAACGATCAAGAAAAATTTTATAGAAAAAAATATCTACATTTATTCCACGATCGGTGGCGACTCCAGTGAATATGTTAATAAATTAATGAACCAAGGATTTAAGGCCTTCAATCTCGATGGCGGAACACTTGCTTGGGCACAAGAGGGTTTCTTCTTTGATAATCAAGGTGAACAGACAAAGAAAGTTGGAATTGAAAATGAAGCATGGAATATTCTTCCAAAAGAGTACGAAGGGGTTTTTCCATAGATACTCAAAATAAAGTTATCAATATTAATGGTGAAATTTTTACTGATCCTTCTCAAGCAAAGGTTTCTGTCTTTGATCGTGGCTTTCTCTTTGGTGATTCAATTTATGAAGTTACTGATGCCTACGAAATGACACCTTGTTTTCTCGAAGAACATCTTGATCGACTCTGGATCTCTGCGGGGAAACTATTCATGCCAATTAATTACTCACGTGATGAGATAGCTTCTGAAATTAACAAGTGTCTCAAAAAATTAAACTCCCCACGTGCCTATATAAGAATCATCATTACCAGAGGAGAAGGTGAAATTACCCTTGACCCAAGTAATGCAGGCAGAAATAATCTCATTATCATTTGTCGCTCTCTTCAAGTAAACCCGTCTTGGTGGTATGAAAATGGTGTCGAAGTAGTCATCGCACAGACAAAGCGTACTGCAATTGAATCGATGGACCCAAGTATAAAATCAGGAAACTACCTCAATAATATTCTTGCCTTTAATGAAGCTGCTTCAAAAGGCGCCTATGATGCGATCATGCTAAATCATGATTCAAAAATCACCGAAGGGACGACAAGTAATGCCTGGTTAGTTAAAGATGGTACTTTCTATACGCCTGCTCTAAAGGCAGGACTTCTAGGTGGTATAACTCGTGCAAAACTTATTGAACTTTGCAATGAAAATAGCATCAATGTAAAAGAAGAAGATATCACTATTGAACAACTTAAAGGTGCTGATGAGGTATTTCTAACTTCCTCAACAAAGAGAATTATCCCAGTCGTAAAAATTGATGATCATATCGTTGGAAGCGGAAAGCCTGGTTCTCATTCCCTTAACTTACTTAATCTCTATCTCTCTAAATATCAGCTTCCAAGGTAATGATTAAACACTTTCAAATTTATGACCTAGATCAGTTTCTAACTTTCAAATACTGCTAAACTAACTTCTGATGCAAAAGAAAGCGTCTCAAAAATGGAGTTTAATGATGAATGTACGTGTTGAAGAATTTACGACCCCAATGATTTTCACAGTCGAGCGCAATGCAACGATTGATAGTGCAATGTCCATCATGCATGAAAACCAAGTTCGCCATCTTCCAGTATCAGATGGTAACAAGATTGTTGGAATAATCTCTCAACGTGACGTCATGGTACTCTATGGTAAGACATGGGGGGAACCCCTTATTGTGGAAGACTTTATGAGCACTGATATATTATCAGTTAATCAAAATGACAATCTCGGAGATGTTGCTTATCAATTGTCTGCGAATAAAGTTGGATCGGCACTTGTTCTAGATGATGATAATAAAGTATATGGAATATTTACTACTACTGATGCACTAAATGCTCTTGTCGAAATATTCTTAAGCGAAGCTAATGAAAAGAGTGACATCAAAAATATGAATTAATGAAGTTAAGGTTTAGCGTAAGGGAGTTTCCCAAGAAACTCTCCTCTTTCATAGTATGAGTCAAGACCCTGAACGACGACACTCGGATAATTATTAAGATTTATGGCCCCATCTTCAAGAACAACTCCATCAGGAATTTCGACTAACTCAACTCGACCGAGAACAAGTACCGTGGAGTTAACCTTCATTTCATGATGCTCAAGATATGATAGACCAACTTTCATAAATGACTCTTTAACAAAAGGAGCTTCAAAATCGTGTATACTCTGTGAAGTTAACGATACTTTATCAAACTCAGATATCTCACGATCATAGCGAGCAGATGTTTGATGGGACTGCTTAAAAATATTTTTGGTCACAGTATTCAGCGTAAAAAAATTAGTTACAAGAATATTTTCTAAACTATCTCGCCTTACACTATCGGGACGGAATAAAACTCCAATGATGGCAGGGTTTGCGCCAAAGTGAGTAGCAGAACTTACAATTGATAAATTATCAATTCCATCTTGAGACCGTGTCCCAAGTAAGTGCACTCCTTTTGGTCCTAAAAGGCCGTTAACAAAGGCCGCACGGTAACGATCTTGCATATCCAGAATATCTTTATTAGTAATTTTCATCAAATCTCCTACGTAATAATAGCTAATTAGAGGGAAATAAAAACTATACACTTATTAGACGAATATCCACTGGGCCAACTTTAGTGATAGATTATGAGAATGAAGAAAAAAGATGTAACAATCATTGGCGCAGGAATGGGAGGACTTTTTAGTGGAGCTCTTTGGGCAAGTGATGGGTACAATGTTTCAATTTATGAGTCACACTATGCCAGTGGTGGATGTGCAGGATACTTCAAAAGAAAAGAAGGTTACTACGATGTCGGAGCGACGACAATTAGCGGAATGAAAAAAGGTCGTCCCTTAGAAAAGCTTTTCAAAAAAGTTGGAATAAATATCCCAATGACCAAACTTGATAAAGCGATTGAAATTATTCATCCCAACTTCCAATTTAGTTACTATACTGACATCGAAAAGTTCCATCGAGAATTTCATAAAACATTTGGAATTGATGCGAGAGACTACGTTAATGATTTAATGTTAATTGAAGAGAGACTCTGGGAATCTCTGAATATCTTTTCTTCTTTTCCTAGAATAAAAATAACTCATCTTTGTAAGTTTATTTTTTCGAAAAATATTTCCCTCTTAAAAAGCTATCAAATCTTTACAAAAACATTTTATGACTTTCTCCCTAAAGAGTGGAGACGAAATGAAAAACTGATTTCAATGATTGATCAATTACTCCTTATCTCAACCCAGCAGAAGTCGCGCACGTGCCCAGCATTCATTGGGATACTGGGCTTTCTCTATCCATTTGATACCTATCATGTGGATGGTGGCATGCGCATACTATGTAAGGGCCTAGAAGAATTAATCACCCAAAGAAGTGGAAAATTACACTTTAAAGAAAAAATAAACAGAGTAAACAAAGCTAAAAATTCTTATATTGTGAACACCTCTAAAGAAGAATTTGAAACAGAGGTACTAATTTCGGCGGCAAGACCAGGAATCATCAATCCCAATTTACAAAAAGCTCAAAAGTGGACGGCCATAACAAGCTATCTTTACCTCGATAATTTTGATCTCAAAGAATGTCACTATCAAGTTCATTTAAATAAATCCCAGCGCGACTTATTAAACTCTGATTCAATTTTTATTTCGTCGAGTTTAAAAGAAGATAGAAATCGAAGTACTACTCACAAGCAGATCATAACAATATCAACACATGCAAAGAAAGGTTGTTCAGATATTAGCATCAAGGAGAAATTTAAAGATGTCATCATCGATGTTTTTAAAGAGCACTTTGGCCTAGAAGATTCGAAACTTAACTTTGATAGCGTCGCAACGGCAAAAACATTTACGTACTTCACACAGCGTGTAGATGGTGAGGTAGGTGGTATTATCGTCGAAAATCTAAAAGATCTTTTTAAACTAGCACCAAATAAATATAATCAAAACACCTACTTTGTTGGTGACTATTCTTTTCCGGGACAAGGACTTGTTGCAATAGCAAGAGGTGCCCTTAACACTCGAAGTATATAGGAGTAAATATGCTTAAATTCTTAGCGATGATTACTTTATTAACAGGCTGCTCACACTATACAAAAGAGGAGCTTAAAACTGTTGATTATGTCGACACAACTAAATATCAGGGTAAATGGTATGTTATTGAAAATATTCCAACAATTTTTGAAACTGGCGCACACAATGCAACAGAGACATATCAATTTAATGGAAAGGATATCAGTATCGATTTCAAATACCATGCAGATAAATTTGACGGTGAAATAAAGTCATACCCACAAAAAGGTGAAATCTTTAACACCACCACTAACGCGCACTGGAAAATAAAGATTCCTTGGATACCTTGGAAATTTGACTATCTTGTAATTGATCTTGCTTCTGATTATTCTTGGTGTGTGGTTGGCGTACCAAGTAAAAACTACGTCTGGATAATGTCAAAATCAAAAATGATTAAAGAAGCAGAATTATTAAAGATAAGAGAGCGATTAAAAGCAAATGGCTATAATACTAGTAAGCTACAAAAGGTACCACAGTCCTAAAAGTTCCAAACGATGTCTAATTTAGCACCATCGTTTATTGGACTAGGAATAACAATATAGGGCTTTTTATTCTCATAATTATAAAAGGTTCCCCATCCATAAGCGGCTCCAATCGTGGCGCCGACTAACGTATCATGAAGATAGTGAAAGTCATCATTGATTCTACTCATTGCAATGAAGAACGCAAGAGCATAGGCACCGCTTCCATAGCCCCATCCGTGGCGGGCCGTAACTACTGATGCAAAAGCAAAACTAGCTGCGGAATGCCCCGAGGGAAAAGAGCTATCATCATCAGGATAGCCAGGCCTCTTTTCTTTGACCAAGGTCTTAGTCAACATGACCCATCCAAGTGAGAAAAGTGTGGCCTTTGCCATATGTTGACTATTTTCAATGGCATCAGCTTTACCATCAAAATAGAAGTAGGCACTGTAGCCAGCATTAAGAAAGCCCCAACCTATCGCCTCACCTACGACCCCATACTTCCCAAAAGGTTTGGCCTCATCAAAAGACTCACTCTTTCGATAGGAATCTAAATCCTTTGATGCAATAACAAGTGCCGTTGCACTTAACCCACCAAGTGTAATATATTTTGCATCGGTAGTTAATGGACTTGTGAAATCATCCCATAAGCCCCAAGAGGAACTTGCGGCCATAATAGACAAACTTGAAAAGATAAGAATCATTGTCATGAGAGCTTTCATTAAAAATTCCTCATTAAAGACAGATCAAGACGAATTGATTCAAACTCAAAGTCAATTTCCTGAGAGTGGTCCTCCTCGATCGAGTTGAATACTTTTGTGATCGACTGTCCATAAAAATCAATACTCCACAATTCATCAACTTTTAAATTTACACCAAAACCTAAGTTCGTAACAAAGCCCTTATCGCTCTCGCGAGTGATATACTTTGATTTTGAAGAATAATTCGTTGTTTGCCCAAAGCCAAATTGAAAAAATGTGCGAAAAGAATCTGTAAAGTATCCAAATTTCATATTTACTCCAAACTCCGTATAAGCGGGAGTAATCTCTAAAGTATTTTCAGATAATATCAACTTCTTGCGACCAAAAACTTCAGTGTAAATATCTCCTTCTATCCAATACTTCTTGTATTGGTTTAAAAAGTTATATCCAATGCGAACCTGATGACGGCCGTTTCCAAATTCGATAATTTTAGGTCGATACAATTTTGGAGTATAAGAAATGTAAGCAGAGTGATAATAATTCATTCTCATTTCGTGTTCAAACCAATGGCTTAAAGAAATTTTAGGTTCATGAAAACTTGTTATCGAATATTTTCTATTATTCTTGTTCTCAAATCTATTGCGGTGAAACTCCTCATATTTTCCATTATAAATAAGTGACTGCTCAATTGAGAAATAGCTATTTTTAATTATTTCCTTATATAGACCGACTTTAAAATATTCACTCTCTTTTTCCATCTCGTCGATGACTATTTTATTCTGCTCATACTCTATCTCTTCATTCACAAAAGAAGCATTGAAGAAATAGAAATCCTTACAATAAAAAGTAGGACATGACTTAGAAAAAGCAAGTTGGCCAAACGTTAACAATAAAATGAATTTAAGATAAATCATGGAAATACTCTAACCGACTACGATTAAGATGTGAAGTAACTGACTGTTTTTATCAGTTAACTCGAAATTATTTTTTGCTTCTATCAATTAACATTCCTAACTGATAATATATTACGATGATTTTAAAGATACTAATCCTATTCTTTTTCCTAACCTCTCTTTGCTCAGCTAGTCCTTTTAGCATTGCAGAAAAAAGCTATAACCTTAAGCTAGGAGCTGGTCTTAGGGTAAAATCAAATATCAGAAAGAATGATACCAGTCTTTTTAAGCAAAATGACCCTAGTATCGCCCCATTTCCATTCATTAGATTTAAGCTTTCTCATTTTGAACTTGAACCAGACAGAGCAAAAATTATTTTTTCACGCAGTCTACTTTGGGACATGGATATAAGAGTGCACTACCGAGGTCACGAGTATAATACTTTTGACATGGCCCATCGACATAAGACAATGTTTGGCGGAGTGGCCTTGCGCTTTCTTCTTTTTAAATTCAAGCTTCTAAAAGACCTACAAAATAAAAGCGATGCTGAAATTATGATTGTCTCAATGATCATTCCTGCTCCAATAGGCAAGGATACAACAATTCTTCTCCAGGCAGATATCGAGTACTGGGACAGTGATTACATCAATTACTACTTTGGAGTGAGAGATAGTGAGGCAAAAGCTGGAAGAGAAGCTTATAATGGAAAGAAGGATAAATCTTACCGCTTTCAATCAACTTTCATTACGCGCTTTTCAAGCAATTGGATGACAAGAATAAATCTCGCATATCGAAAGTACGGGGATCAAGTTGCAAACTCCCCAACAGTGAAACGTGCTAATGAGATCGATTTTTTAACTGGTATTGTCTACGAATTTTAAACTAGAGTTTCTTTCTAAAAAATTTCCCTGGTATTTCTCCTAGCCATTTAATATTTTCAAGTAATCCTAGATGTTTTTTACGCATAAGTTTTTGCGAGCGATAAATCCCCTTATAACCTGAAAAATAATATGCACAAAAACAACAGAGAAGTGCGGGAAAAGCAATGTGTGGACCAAATAACTCCGCGGCCATAATAGCACACGAAAGAGGCGCATTCGCGGCGGCGCCAAAAACAGCAGCGAACCCTAATGCACCAAGAAGATTAAAAGACAGAGGTATAATACTCGACATTGCAGAACCAAGAGTCGTTCCCATAAAGACCAAGGGAATAAATTCTCCACCTTTAAAGCCTGAACCAACAGTTATTGAAGTCGCAACTAACTTGTAAAAAGGTAAATGAAAGTCAACTGGCAGATTCATTGCTTTCATTATTGTTTCAAGACCAAGTCCTGCGTAGATAAAAGTTCCCTCTAAATTGAAGAGAAAGACGAGGATAACTCCTGCAAAAAAAGGTCTAAGCCATGTAATTTTGATAAATCTCGCATTGAAGTTTTCAACCATATGAGTAACAGAGCAAAATAACCTCGAAAAAAGTCCAAATACAATTCCACTAACGATGATATAAAATAGTGAACTTAATTCAAAATGAAACGATGGAACCTTGTTATATACTGAATGAGGGGCCCCCAGAAGAACTGCAACATAAGTACCGACAAAGGATGCTATAACACATTGGTAAAGTGCAAATATTCTCAATTTTCCAACATTTAAAATTTCCATACCAAAAAACACACCGGCAATAGGAGCTCCAATAGCTGCTCCAAACCCTGCACCGGCCCCTGCTGTTAGGAGGATTTTTCTCTCTTCATTTGTAATTTTAAAACTTGTTCTAAGAATTTTTGAAAGTTGATCCGAGAGCGATGCTCCCATTTGAACAGCAGTACCTTCTCTACCGGCAGAGCCACCAAATAAATGAGTCAGCAGAGTTGTCAAAAGAATTAGTGGCGCCATTCTCAAAGGAATAATTTTCTGGGGGTCATGGATTTCATCAATGATGAGATTATTACCACCGTTAACACTCTTTCCATACCTCATATAGATAAAACCAATAAAGAGACCAGTAAGTGGTAATCCCCAAATGATTTGCATATGACCCACTCTATAGTCTGTTACAAACTTTAAAAGCAGCAAGAATAGCGCAGATGATATACCTGCTAAAATACCACTTAAAGCACTTAGAATAACCCATCTCAAATGACTTTTATCTATTATCATAGATAAAGAATAAGTGAGAGGCTGTTGTGTGTCAAAATAGTTTTAACTACTTCAAAAGTAGACTATAATAATTTAATGAAGATAATCTTAATTATTATAACCATTCTTAATCTAAGCTCGTTTGCAAAACAACCACCAATAAAAATTGCAACACACTATAGTCCTCCATGGTCAAATGGCGATTGTACTGGTGCAGAAATTGATATTATCAAGGCAGCGTTTAAAATTGAGTCCATTGAGATCGAGTGCGTCTACTACTCATATGGTAGACTTGTTAAATACTTCAAGAGCGGCCATTCCGAGTTTTCGACACCGATTACAAGAGTTGACGGAGATAGTGTTCATGCTTATTACTCTGATTCATTTCATAAGTACTCAGATGTTGTACTTAGCTATTCCGATAAAAAAATCACTTTAAATGACTTCAAAGGAAAGCGAATTCTTGCATATCAAGGAGCAAGTGAATATCTAGGAGAAGATTACAGGGCCGCTACTAAAATGGCGAGAAGCTATGTCGAAAGCTCAGATAGAGAAGGACAAATTGAATTACTTCAAAAGAAACGTGTTGATTATATTATAGGTGAAGTCAACTTACTGATGTTCCTAGCAAAGAAAAGTAATGTGCCTACAAAAGTCTACGCTAATTTGGTTTTAAAGAAATGGGATATTAGATCCGCTTCTCATAAAGAAGAACTGATGAAGAAATTTAATAGTGGACTAAAGAAATTAAAAGAAAATGGCACTGTTGATAAAATTTACCAGCAGTACCATATTATCAAATAAATTATGCTTCGATATTTGCACCAACAATAGCAGCCATTTGCATCATGTTGATTGTTTGACCTTCTTTCATTGAAGTTAGATCAGTTAATTTTCCAGACTTACTAGTTGATTTAGTATTCTTGAAAATTGGAAGTAAAGTTGAATCTGCAACAATATACTTTCCAGCATTTTCTGGTTTCCCATTTTCTGTTTTTGTTTGAAGCTTGTTAGCCTTGATATAATCCCAAAGTCTTTTTGTAATTTCAGTTCTTGGAAGCTCTTTTTCACCTAGCATATTAGCAAGTTCACTTTTCAGTTTTACAGGTTTTTTTAATCCTTTCTCTTCAGCCATTTTTAATTCCTTTCAAAATATGTGATTTATTAATTTAAAGAATTGTCTCACAAGTACACCTTTAATGCCAAAGACAAAATATGCAGGCTAACCAATTAAAATTATTAGCCTTTCCATTTTCTAGTGACAATTTCCTTAAGACTCACGGCAACAAAACAACCTATAAACGCGCTAAGTCCAAGTGCTCCTCCAAAGCCTGTTAACAAAGGAACAAGTAGATAGAATAAACCGCTATAGATAATCGCACCAGCAATTACGCCAAATGTCCCCACTCTATTAGGACAACTCATGCCAACAAAGCTAGCACCGAAGAACAAGGCCATATTGTGTTCGAGATCAATATCAAACCAGGGCCTTAACCCAATAATCACGGTATAGAAAATCAAGGTCAAAATTGTTGATGATCTTATTGTTCCAATTTTCTTTAAATGAGAAAATTTAAACGTGAGTAGAGAACTAAATAAGGAGATAAGAACGATCAAAAAATCTCCTTGATTAAATAGACAAGAGTCACACTTGTAAAAGCAATTGTACCAAGCTTACCGCCAAGGCCATGAAGAATATTTTCAGTGAGAATAAAGAAGCTAGCGCCTAAAATCGATAAGGCAAGTATTTCTAAAGGTCCAGTTAGTATACCGGCCGAGCACATTCCCGCGAAACTTCCAGCATAGATTGCAGCCTGAATATTCTTTTCATTTCCAACTTTTTTTAGAGGAAGAAAAGTTCCAATTAAACCAATAAGGCAAGAAGCAACAACAACATTAACAAAGAAGAAATGATGTAATAAAAAGCAACTATAGCAACCGCTAAAAAATGCCACAAACTTAATACTAAACTTCTTTTTCGTCATCTTCAAAACCTACAATATAAAGAACTATTGTGCTATTATTTATTGATGGAACAAAAGAGAAATATTGCAATATATGGAGCAGGCGTCGCAGGATTATTCTGTGCTCTCAAATTATTAGAGCAGGGACATCGTGTTACTATCTTTGAACGCACCTCTAAAATTGCAAAAAAGTTTCTAATAGCTGGGAGTTCAGGTCTCAATATCACCCACAGCGAAGACTTTGCTCACTTTGTAACTCGGTATGGTGAAAATCAACTTTTTTTCAAAGAAGCACTAGCAAAATTTTCTAACAAGGATCTTATAAATTGGTGTGAGAACGATTTAGGAATTGAGTTGTTTACGGGGAGTTCAAAAAGAGTTTTTCCAAAAACAATGACAGCTGGTGAATTCATCAAGAAATGGAAAGATAAACTTGCTGAGTTTGAAAGCTTCTCATTGATTAAAGAGTCTCCTTTCAAAGGATTTGATGAAAATAAAATCCCTATCGTTTCAAATTACGATACAAGTAAATTTGATGCCCATATTTTTGCACTCGGTGGTGCTAGTTGGCCAACAACAGGCTCAAATATTCTTTGGCTAGAGGAATTTTCAAAAATAGGCATCCAAACAGTACCTTTTGAAGCGATGAATTGTGGGTTTAAGATTTCTTGGTCAAATGAGTTTCGTTCGGTCATTGAAAATACTCATTTAAAAAATATCGTCATCAAGTTTGATACTATTGAAAAGCGTGGTGAAGTCATGCTTACAAAATATGGAATCGAGGGAAGCGCAATTTATGCTCTCTCAAGAGAAATTAGAAATAGAATAAATCTATCAACTAACGCACAAATCTCATTAGACCTAAGGCCAGACACAGATTTAAACACGCTACGAAAAAAAATTGAATTACCGAGAAAGAAGAATTCTTATTCTAACCATATTAGAAAAGTTTTAAATCTCACAAAAATAGAAATGATACTACTTAAAGAAATCTTATCTCAAGAAGACTACTTAAACCCTCTCAAGCTAATTGAAATAATTAAAGAACTCCCTTTACAACTCGATTCACCTACTCCCATGGATGAGGCAATTTCAACTTCGGGAGGAATATCAATGAGTGAAATCAACGAGTTTTGCCAGATCAAGAAATATCCCAAGCTATTTGTGATTGGAGAAATGCTTGACTGGGATGCGCCGACTGGCGGCTACTTAATTCAAGGCTGTTTTTCCACTGCATACATTTGTTCAAACTACTTTAATAACTGAATTTTTCTTGTTATAGATAGCCATGGCCAAGAAAAAGAAGTTACAATCAGGATTTGAATTCAGCGGAATTGCTCCAAATATTCTACTAAAGCATGTTGAAAACACTGCCCCTTTTCTCTTTGAAGGTGAACTTGAAACCTCTGGTGAAAAGCGCGCTTACTTAGAAAAACTAAGATTCTATAAAAAAAACTTAAAGTCTCTTGGACATATTAACCTGGCCGAATATTTTTACGTTTGTATGGCAGCTCACTGGACAACGGCCGGTACATTCGTTCCTACAGATGTCGACAATCAGATAAGAGAAGGTCTTTGGAAACATCAGTCAATCATGAAGTATATCGAAAAGATGGCACGAATAACAATTGACTCATGGACTTGGGACTATTCACAAGTTACAAACCGAAAATCATATAATCGCATTAATAATGAAGTTATGAGTACCCATGAAGGTACTTGGCTAAGTGTTGCCATTGGCGCCTACTGTGCTTTAACAAAGCATAAGCAAACAGAGCTTGCACAAGAAGTTGCAGATGTTATCCTCGCAGAAATCAAGAAAGAGGAAGACCTCTTGATTCAATTACGTGAGGACAGAGACCATATCAACTTTCTAAGGGCCGCTCCTCTCATGGCACATAACTTTGGAGACCTCGATAGAGTCATGGTTCAATGGAATATGAATACCGAAGATCCTTTTTGTAAGAGAATTTACCGTTTAGGACATGACCTTAATGAAGCGTACTCCAATATTCTCGTCTACACCGGACAAGTTAACAAAGAGTTCTCATCAAAAGAGAATCACCGTCATATGTCGATGAGACAACCCAAATGCATCAGAAAATCTCACCACTTTCTAATTCCAGTTGGTCCATTCATGGATCAGTGGGGAGAAGATATAGGAAAGAGTGAACTCCTCTCAATTGAAGAGAAGGCAGAAATCGTCTGTGCCCTCTACGACGGCTTCAAGAGACAAGACCAGGCCTTTGGTTATTGTCGGGCCTTCGGCGCACTCATTGCAAAGCTTCCAGGGGGCATGTCACAACTCGAGGAATATATCCCATTTGATGTTATGGCCGAGATGAAAGTTTCAAAATTTAGAGAAATCGCCTCAGAGAGTAAAGAGAATTTCGAAGGTCGATATTGATGCCCTAACAAATTTTATTTGCCCCGTAACGAATCAAAAATTTTAAGAGAACTTGAAAATAAAAATAAATCCTGATATCCTCACTATGTGATTATCAGACCGATGCTTATATTCATTTGCTTATTTTGTGTTTCATTGAGCTTATTCAGTGAACTCGAAGTTAATAATCGCATCAATGACCATCAAGAAATATCGCATATAAACCAAGACCTCGATGACTGCCAAAAAGATGATTGTCATGATGAAGGTGGCCACTGCGAGCACCACTGTTCAGGACTTCATAGTCTAGTTTTTATTGAAAATACAATAACAACCAATCCAAGTAGCACACGGGCCGATAGTTAATCATTACATACACCCTTACCTCTCAAAGAACCTACGTCCTCCTCTATCATAATTTTTCATAGTTAAAGAATGAACAATTTCAAATAGAGGAATTAGAGATGAAAAATATTCTAATTGGCCTTTGTGGGTTTCTATATGCAGCCCATGCAATGGCCATTTGTAAAATTAATACAGCTAATGAGCTTATCAATCTCATTAGAAATAACCACCCACAAATAAAGCAAAATAATGAGAAGATAAAATACTCTAAATACGAAGAGGAAATTGCTGCGACAATAAGTAATCCCAGACTTGATATTGAGAAATCATTCAACGATACAAAGTCGACAGAGATAGCCATTACTCAGAAAATTGAACTTGGTGGAAAGAGAACAAATCGAAAAGACTTGGCCAAGAAGCATAATAATTTGAGCAAATTCATCCTCGATATAGAAGGACAGAAGATTTTGATCGATTCAATTCTCGAACTTCATGAGATACAAAGAATAAGTCTGTCACTTCCTCTTTATACTGAATCCCTTGAGGCTTTCTCAAAAATACATCGTGCCTTAAATACATATAAGACACTCTCTCCTGAAAAACAGGTTGAAAAAGATACACTCGATCTTGTGATAAGTGATTATAAATTTAAAATCGCCCAGCTACAGTTACTCCAAGAAGAGAAGAAGAATCACGTACGTATTTCGACAGCAAGCAATTGTAGTATTTTAGAGAGTAGTTATCGAGTCGAATTTGATTCATGGCCAAAAATAACAGAGGCCAAAACACCAATAGAGAACTTAAAACTAAGAGCGGCCAAAGCACAAGTTGATGTGAATGAATTGGCCTATGAGCTTGAGAAATCAAATTCGTATCCAGACTTAGAGATAGGACCAAAAGTTGCTATTGACGATAATCAAAAATCTTATTCACTCAATATTTCATTTGATCTTCCACTATTTGATCGCAATTCCCCTGCTAAATCTTATCAATTAGCAAAATTAAATGCGGCAAAGAAAGTTAAATTAAATATCGAGGAACAAACAAGACTCAATTATCAGTCATGGATTAGTAAGTACAAAAGACTAAAAAAGACATTGGATTTAATTGACGACCACAAAAACTTTGAACAAAAACATAAGAGAATGGAAAAGCTTTTCAAACGAGGGATAATCTCAACGAATTTAGTTATCGAAACTCATCGTCAACTCATCGAATTTAGCGATACAAGGCATGATCTCGAACACGAATTACTTGAAGCCTATCTCAAAGTAGCTGAGTTTAATGGTGAATTAAACTCCATAAAATTCTAAGGAGAAGAAATGAAAAAAATCATAAGTATTTTATTGCTAGTATTATCAGTATCAATTTTTGCAAGCGGAGATCATGATGATCATGACCATGGTCATGAAAAAGCAGAGAATATTAATCTCGAAACAAAGAAGAATGATGACCGCGATGATCATGATGATCACCATCACGAAAATGAAGCGAAATCAGGTACAAACAAAGCTATTCAGGAAGTTTCAATAGAAAATGGTTTCAAGCTATCTCATGAGGCACAGGAAGTTTTGAGAATAAAACTCTCGTCAATTTCTTCAACAGAATTTACGATCACAAAATCTTCGCTGGTAAGTTCGAAAGATAAGAAAGGGGTCTATATTTACCGTAATGGCTTCTATAAGCTTCACGAGGCAATAGTGAACGAAACGTCAAAGAATCATTACAACGTAAAAATCAAAGACTATAAATTTGGGGATCAAGTTGTAACACAAGGAATTGATCTGCTAAGAGTTAGTGATATATTCTCTACAGACAAGTCCGAATATGGTCACTCTCACTAGGAAAACAAAATGATAAATAAAATAATAGAATTCTCAGTTAGAAATCGGATGTTTGTCTTTATGACAACCATCATACTAATGATATTTGGGATAAAGTCATTTGGAGAACTATCTATTGATGCGGTCCCTGACATCACAAATACACAAGTTCAAATCAATACTCAAGTACAAGGTCTTGTTCCAGAAGAAGTTGAAAGAATGGTGACATTCCCTATTGAATACTCAATGAATGGAATTCCAGGAGTCGAAACGATTCGATCAATATCAAGATATGGAATATCACAGGTTACAGTCATCTTCAAAGAGGATACTGACATCTTAAGTGCAAGACAATTAGCATTAGAAAAATTACAAAACATCGATCTTCCGGATGGAATCACACCTGAAATGGGCCCAATAAGTACGGGACTTGGAGAAATTTTCCATTATGCTATCGAGGCAAAAAATGTAGAAGAGGATGAACAAGAAAGACTTATGCAATTGATGGAATTACGTTCTTTGCAAGATTGGTTTATCAAACCACGCCTACTCACAGTTAAGGGAGTAACCGAGGTTAATACAATTGGTGGTTACGAAAAGCAGTTCTTTATTCAACCAAATATTAACTTAATGACTGAATATGGTATTCATTTTGACGATATTGAAAATGCCATCGAAAGTACAAACCTCAATGTTGGTGGCGGCTATATCGATCAAACGGGAGAACAACTCTTAGTACGAGGAAATGGTCTCTTAAAAAACATCGAAGATATCGAAGGTGTTGTTGTCAAAAGACTATCAACATCAAAGACGATAAGAATTCGTGATATCGCAAAAGTTAAGTTTGATAAGGAAATAAGAACTGGTGCTGCATCTGTAAATGGAGAAGAGTCGATAATCGGAACTGCATTTATGCTCTTAGGAGAAAATTCCCGAACTGTTTCTCAAAGAGTAGCATCAAAACTTGAAGAAATATCAAAGAACCTACCTCCTTGGGTTGAACTCAAAGTTCTCTATGATCGTTCTAATATGGTTGATAAAACATTAGATACCGTCGAACACAATTTGATCATGGGAGCAGGTCTCGTCATTTTATTTCTTCTACTCTTAGTTGGAAACTTAAGAGCTGCCCTTATAACTTCGATTGTTATACCGATATCTCTTTTAATGACGTTCATTCTTATGAAATGGCAAAATGTTTCAGGAAATCTCATGAGTTTAGGTGCCCTCGACTTTGGAATTATTGTTGATGGCGCAGTCATCGTAATCGAAAACTGTGTCCATCGACTACAAAAGAAAGGGAAACTACTTGGTCGAGAGCTAACGAGAGAAGAAGTTAAGCAAGTCGTTATCGACTCTTCAATTGAGATAAGATCAGCAGCAGGTTTCGGTGAATTGATCGTTATTGTTGTTTTTATTCCACTTTTTGCTCTGACAGGTGTTGAAGGAAAGATGTTTGGTCCGATGGCAACGACTTTCATTATGGCCCTTGCAAGTGCTCTGGTCTTATCATTTACATTTGTTCCCGCATTAGCAGCGACGATACTAAGTGGAAAAACAAAAGATAAAACACCTCTACTGATGAATCTAGCGCAAAAGATATTTCGCCCGGTGCTTGAAGCAGCATTGAAGATTAAGAAAGTAGTCTTCGCAATTGGAGTCACATCCATTATTGCAGGAGTTCTTCTATTTTCAAGATTGGGCTCAGAGTTTATACCTCAATTAGATGAGGGTGACTTTGCAATTCAATTTATACGTCCAGCAAATATAAGTATGGAAAACTCCATTAATCTGCAAAGAATATCAGAGAAAGTAATCCTTAAATTCCCACAAGTAGAAAATGTCTTTGCAAGAACAGGTGCCGCCGAAGTTGCAACTGATCCAATGGGAGTTAACATCTCTGATTCCTATATCATGTTAAAAGACATCGAGCTCTGGCCAGAAGATGATCATATTAAAACCAAAGTCGATCTCATTAGAGAGATAAAAGAGAAGCTTGAAGTTACTGTCCCCGGACAGGTCGTGATGATGTCACAGCCAGTAGAGCTTCGTTTCAATGAATTACTCGAAGGAACCAGAGCGAGTGTATCGGCAAAAGTATTTGGGGACGATCTCGAAAAATTGATTTACTACTCTAAAGAAATTGCAGAAGTTGTCACAACAATCGATGGTGCAGGAGAAGCAGAATCAGAGTCAAAGGGTAAGTCTCCCCTTCTCCAATATACTCCTAAGATGGCCGAACTCTCACAACTTGGCGTAACAGCACGTCCAGTTCTCGATGCGATTAGCACAGCAATTGGAGGACGAGAAGTAGGTCATATTTATGATGGCGTAAGAAAATTTCCGATCGTCACAAGGTTATCTAATGAAGAGAGAAAGGATGTTAAAACGATAAGAAATCTTCCGGTAGGAATATCTGAGGGCTACACGGTTCCTATAGAACAGGTGGCCGATCTCACTTTTACAGAAACATACTCCGCTGTGAACAGGGAGAATTCCCAACGAAGAATTGCGGTATTAATAAACCCAGAAGTGCGCGATGTCGAAAGTTTTGTAAAGAAGGCCATTGCAACTGTTGAAGAAAAAATAAAACTTCCCGAAGGTTATTACATTGAGTGGGGAGGGAGCTTTAAGAACCTTCAAAGTGCAAAGGAGAGGCTTGCTGTTCTCGTTCCGATGGCGCTGCTCATTATTCTGGCAATGCTCTACGCTGCATTTAAAAATATCGCACAGGTATTTCTTATATTTGCGTGCGCACCGATGGCTCTCATAGGCGGGGTCATTTCTTTAAATATTATGGGAATGCCCTTTAGTATTTCAGCAGGTGTTGGCTTTATTGCTCTTTGTGGAATTAGTATCCTCAATGGTGTAGTGCTCGTCACCTACTTCAACAGACTCATTGGTGATGGAAAAGATGTCGAAGATGTAGTAAGAGAAGGTGCGATGACTCGACTACGCCCAGTTCTAATGACAGCTCTCACTGATATTTTTGGTTTTCTACCAATGATGTTTTCATCAGGGCTTGGTGCTGAAGTACAAAAACCATTAGCGACTGTTGTCGTCGGAGGGATAATTTCTTCGACAATCCTAACTCTAATCGTTCTACCGAGTTTATATGGGCTATTTATTAAATATATGAATCCAAAAAGGTGAATTTACGATTCTAAATGTTCTAAAAATTAATCTTAGAACATTTAGAATTTGTATTTTAAAAGACTCTAAATAAATCGATAAATCATGATAAAGTGAACAATGGCCCCTAAGCAGACGAGCGCATGAAAGACCTCGTGATAACCAAAAACTCGTGGAAATAAAACAGGTTTTCTAAGGCCATAGCACAGAGCACCCACGGTATAAAACACACCACCAATTAGAAGTAGAGATATATTAAAACTACCAAGCTTAGTTTTTAGCTCAGCCATATACGGAATTATCATATAACCAGGAATTAAATAAATTAATGCACTAACAATCTTTGGAAGATGCACAAAGAAGATAGACTGCATGACACCAATCAAAGCAACAATCCATATCCCAAGCAAAAGAGACTGTCCTGACTCATCACTTAGAACACTAAGTGCCACGGGTGTACAAGTACCTGCAATCATAATATAGATTCCTGCGTGATCGAGCTTTTTCATCAAAGCGCGCTCTTTTACTTCCCAATGAATACGATGATAAAGAGCACTAATCCCAAACATCAGAAGTACACCAAACGAATAGACACAAAGACCAATAAGAGATTTCGAACTGGTTGAGTGAGTAAGAAGCATGCTACATGCACCTAAAGAAACGAAGAACATTGCCTGGTGAGAGTGCCCACGCAAGAGTGGCTTAACTTTTATAATTACCTTTTCCATAATCCGAGCTTACTTCTTAATAAACAAAAGACCTAGTAATTTCTTATCCAGATGTTATCATTAACATAAACCTAACAAAGAGAATAATGTGAGCAATATCGAAATTTCAATTACACCAAAAGATAAGGACTTAGGAGACGACTTTATTGTGAGAAGATCCCTTCCCCAGATCAAGAAAAGAATGGTTGGTCCATTTATTTTTTGGGATCACATGGGCCCAGTAACTCTAAGTGAAACAAATAAAATGAAAGTTCGTGCTCATCCTCATATTGGTCTTGCGACAATAACTTATCTCTTCTCCGGTGAAATTATGCACCGAGATAGCCTAGGAAATGAACAAGTCATCCGCCCCGGTGAAGTAAACTGGATGACAGCAGGTTCTGGTATTGTTCATAGTGAAAGGTCTCCAGAGGGGATTAAACTATCAACTCTCGAAGGTATTCAATTATGGTTAGCTCTTCCAAAAGAGCACGAAAAAGTTTCACCTAGCTTTATTCACCAAAAAGAAAAAGATCTTCCTCTCATCACTAATAGTGGTACAACATTGCGACTTATAGCAGGAAAGGCCCTTGATGAGGTAAGTCCAATTCCGACTTACTCTGATCTATTCTACCTTAGTGGAAATAGTAAAAAAGATTCAATATTCTCTTTCGACTTAAATCAAGATCAAGAGGGAGCTATCTACATCATAAGTGGCAAAGTGAAAATCGAAGATCAAGAGTTTGTACGATTTGATATGATCTGTTTTAAACAAGGGACAGCGATAAATTTTAAAGCACTTGAAGACGTCTCTTTCATGATCTTTGGCGGTACCCCTTTTAGTGAAGGCAGAAAAATGTGGTGGAACTTTGTAGCCTCGACAGATGAACTCATCGAACAGGCAAAATTAAATTGGAAGAATGATAAATTTGATAAAGTTATTAATGAAGATGAATATATTCCTCTTCCAAAATTCTAATTATATTTTCCCAAGATAAGTTGTCGCGTACTCTAAGAAGTGAGCAATATCATCTCGCATAAGTGCTCTCTTTCTCGCGACAGCAAAAATTGGCCTTGAAACACCGGTCTTCTTCATCTCTTTCTTAGTAAAGCCTGCACTTAAAGCAACTGAGTAAGGGACAAGACCTCGACAAAATCCGCCTCTCGCCATATGAGCAATTGGAGAGAGAAACTCACTGCGTTCTTCAACAACTATTTTCTTTGCTTCAATTTCATTAGATATTGCACCCCATGTGCCACTTGTTACTTCTGCACAAAATAAACTTCCACGAGTTCCTACAATAACCATTTCTTCCTCACCTATTTTTTCAAAATGAAGTCCTGGATAATTCTTGGGTTCACCACCAACAATCGCAATAATATAGTCCCCAGCAACAACCTTATCAACAATAACAGGAGTCCGATGGGCATGTGGTTCAAGCAAAACATTCTTATTTTGGTTAGCATACTTTCCTATCATCTTTGCGCCCCAAGAGGAGAGAATTGATTCAGAGAATCCTACAGTAATTCGCGACAAATCTCTCTCAGGTTCATCTCCAACAACCTCCTTAAGCTCGCGCAACAGGGGAAGAGCTCGTTCTAATAATAAATTCCCCGCATGAGTAAGCTCAACATACCTTCCCCTCTTCACAACAAGCTCCTTGTTACTAATTGCTTCAAGAGACTGTATCCTCTTACTCACACTAGACTGTGTAATTCTTAAAGATGTCGCGGCCTTTCCCATTGTTCGATGTTTAGCTAAAGCATTGAGTGTTTCAAGTTCATGAATCATTACTATTCCCCTTACGAATATATTATATTCGATTTATTCGCTTTTTTCATCTGTTATATTAACCGATAATATCGAAGTGTAGAATATATGAGTTTAATAACTATTTTTATTTATGTTTTATTAACAAGCACTCTTTCAGGAGCACTTGGAATGGCAGGAGGAGTAATTCTAATGGCCGTGTTTCTAGTCTTTCTTCCCCTGCCCGTAGCACTCGTCCTCCACGGACTTACCCAAATGAGCTCAAACGGCTTCCGCGCTTATATAAACCGTGAACATATCAAAAAAGAAGTTATTATCCCCTATATTATTGGGGCCATTATTGCTTACACCATCTTCCAATTCATTCAAATCAAACCTTCTAAAAAAGTTATCTTTCTAATTCTAGGTCTTCTTCCATTTTTAGGAGTTTTAAAGAAGACATCAAAATACTTTGATATTGAAAAAAAAGGCCGCTCGCTTATCTGTGGCGTTGTAGTAAGTGCCTCTCAAGCGATTTGTGGAGTATCAGGCAGTATCCTAGACTTATTCTATCTCTCAAGCTCTTTAGGCCGCTTTTCTATCGTTGCAAACAAAGCTTTTACGCAGGCCTTTGGGCATATGCTTAAGACGTTTTACTTCTTACAAATCTATAATTTTGAGGTCGAAAGCCTCTCTCCAGCGATCTATGGAATTGCTCTTTTCACTCCACTCTTTGGAAGCATCTTTGGAAAGAAAATACTAAAGAGCTTTAGCGACGACTCATTTTTAAAAGTCGCCAAGCTCACAATGATAGGTTTTAGTGGTTTTATGTTTTATAAAGGTATTATTTCTTAAGAATTGTCGGAAGATCAAGATTTAGAATTCTTGTAACCTCTTCACCTATCGTGCAATATTCATTCGAACTGCCATCAATACAGATATTAGGAGTTAAAGTGCCGTCTTCCCGCTCAGAGAAGTCTTCTCCGCCACGAACAAGAATTCCTTCGACAAGCCCTGTCTGAACATTAATGACAGGAGAACCTGAGTTTCCTCCAAAAGCATCGAGATTGGCCGTAAAAGTCCACTTCATATCGGTGTGCCAAACACTTGCCCCTTTAGTAACTTTCATCGGCAATCCAAGAGGATGACCAATCATCACAAGAGCAGTATCTTTTTCAATGAATCCACTTTCTCTAAATTTTAGTGGAGTACGATCAGTCATTTTGCGATCGAGACGAATAACAGCGTAATCAATATACTCTTCCTCGTCACTTGCTTCTCTTTGAATTATTTCCGAGCAACCAACAGTATTTTTAACATCAAAAACACGTCGAGAAGCTATCTTTTGATTAAAATCAAAAACCCATAAACTATCTAAACAATCGGCCTGGTCCGTTACGCAGTGACCAGCTGTCACAAGAATATCATCAGCAACAAGAAAGCCCGTACAGTCAGTAAGTGTCGCTTGATTTGAGAAAGGCATCAATTTACTTAGTCCCATCATTTCAAGGTTTAAATACTCAAAGTTATATTTATCGCCTTTTTTCCACGTAATATTCTTCTTCACTCTACCAGCAACAGCTCTTGCCTGATCACGGTAAGGATAGACATAGAAACTATCAACTTCAAAACGACCATCTTCACCATAGATCATTTTATCCATAGCATTTACAAAAGGTGATGAAAGAATAAGTAAAGTAAGTAGAATTTTTTCCATGATGGCCTCAAAAAAGTTAGTAGACTCTTTTACGATTTCAAATTGAGTTCGTCAAAAAATGGATGACAAAAAAAACCAAAAGAAGGGAAACTAAACAAAACTTGCTCACAAATAAAAAAGTGTAACTGCAATGCCAAGCATTTCTATGAACGCGAGAATGAAAGATAACAGTCTGATATTTCATATAAATATTACAACCTTAAACATGAACACAGTTGAATATGGTAAGAATTATGAAAATATAAGAGGAGACGACCAATGATTAAGATTTTGCTTTTATTGACACTATCTACTTTCGTAACAACAGCACAAGCGACATCTTGTGAGTCACAATCTTATCAAATCACGATACAAGATACTACCGATAGTTGTATGGAGTTAGTCCTAAGCGCTGCAAAAGAAAATGGTTGTGATGAGAAGGCCCTTCTTGCTATCAAAGAAAATGGCCAATCATCTGGATTCTCTCAAGGTTCTTCTACATTTTGTAAAATCATTTCTACAGATGGTCACTACCAAGTAATGACAGATCATATGCCAGAGCCACCAGTGGCAACAATTTATTTTTCAAGATTTGATTAAACTGCTCCTATAAAATGGGGAAATTTTAGTTACCTTTAAAATCATTTTTTGATTCCTACGACTTTTC
>CAZQJK010000007.1:0-77459 GCA_964593545.1 uncultured Bacteriovorax sp.
TACTGGTCAAAATATTGATGAACTAGTAGTGATTGCGCTTAAGCGATTTAGAGCAAGTCACTCAGATTACGAGCAAAAAACACTTCAATTAGATTAATTAATATTATAGATCAGCTAGCATATTCCGATACGTTAGCTGATGTTTAAACTTGGTCATATCCTTCTATATTCATTACTCATCTCATGCTCAACACTAAATGATTTTAGTAATAGGACTCCTGCTGCTCTTAAAGATAATGCAATAAATTGTCTGAACGCTGTTAAATCAATTATTTCACCGACAATTAGTGAAAATATCGACAAGAAAATTATAGCGACTATCGAGCCAATCGATCACAATTCTTTGAATAGTGGTATCCAAGCTTATATTCTAGGCGAAAAGAAATCCTTTTTTGGTACCGTAAGTAGAGAGGAGCTTGTCCCTGACTATTATGTGGTCAAGATTAAGGACGATAAGGGAATTACACATATTATTGACCCAGATGAAGAAAAGGCCATCATCTATCCATCAGAAAGGCAGCACACTGGATCTCGATATTATTCAAAGAGTCCAAATATACCAAAATTGAATAAGGATAAATTTTTAAAGGGATACTGTCTGGCCAGGGAAGGAAACCAGAGTGCTGACTTTGCTATCTATAAGAAATTATTCACAAAATATACAATTCAGAAAACACCTGTAAAAAGTCGAGCGAAGGCTGCAGCTATGTGTTTTGGGGGACTTGGAGTGATCCCTCTTACTGGTTACGCTTCCTATGCAACAATATATGAAAGTAGGAGATATAAATCTGATCCAAGTTGGTATGAACAACACGGCACTAATTGGTTGATGGGTTTAGGTTTCATGGCCGCATTCCATCAGTGTACAAATATCATTGCTCCAACACAGTATCAAGCGTTCTTAGCTCTAACTGTGGGAGTCGATGTCGCAGCAAATATCATGTATGAAATTAAGATTTCTGATACCTTCGTACCTCCAATAGAAGAAAAACCAGTAGTTACAGATATTAATGACTTAGCATCAGGACTCGTCGGTGCTGCTAATTACTATATCGTTGCCCAACTCTTTAAAGACTTGTTCGGAGTTACTGAAGATAAATTCTGTAGCTCCTATCTCCAAAAACTGTAGATTGTTTATACAGTGTTATATTTTATACAGGGGCAATTATTTAAGCCAATGTAATATCAAAGCCTTAGGTCTCTATTGAACAGAAATAGCTTAGGATAAGTCAGTATCATCTTGGCATGCGCGTTGCAACATAAACCATAAATCACTTAGAGGAAATGGTTATGAAAGCAACAAACTTAATTCAAAAAGCAACTTTAGCAGCATTCCTATCAGGATCATTTATGGTTTTTGGTGGAATCTATCAAAGTATGAAAGTTACTGACACTTCTTATATGAAGGATTCAGAAATTAAGTTTTCTAAAAGACTTGATGAATCTCAAGATAGAGTTGTTGCATCTGCAGTAAAAAGACAAAAAGCAATTCACTACCTTCCAGTTAATGAATTTAATTCTGCAACAATAAATGGAAAGTGGGAAATTTTTAGAATTGAAGATGAGAATGGTGAAACTGTTCTTGATGCAAATAATGGAGATAAAGCAAGAGTTGTTAATTTTGAACTTTTTAGAACAAGCCAAATTAGAATTAATGAAAATAATAAGTACCTTTTTGATATCTCATTTTTACACGAGGCCGGAAAAAATATTGCGATCTTTAGATCATTCGGAAAAGGTTATGAATTAATAGAAGCGAGAAGAATAGAGAATAAAAATATTGTAGCATCTACTGTAGTTAATGAAACAGAAGAAGTAATTGAAGAAGAAGCATTTATGGCACAAGAGGGATTAGTTGATTTAACTCTTGAAAGAGCAATGATTCCGAAACTTGGAAGCACTGTGATCGTAGGCTCAGATAATGTTACAGGGGAAGTTGCAATTGGAAACAAAGCAGTACAAGGGCTTTCATTTTCAGTTACTAACAAAGAAGGTAAAGAAGTATCTTTTGCAATTTCAGATATACAACTTCAAGATTCAGGAAATTTCACTGTAGAGGTTGATGGACAAGAGTCTACAGGACTTGTTACAAATAACGGTAAAGATTCATATAGAATCAGATTTGCTACAGGCCCACTACAAGGTGCACTTCTAAACTTTGTATCGGATGCAGAAATGGATAGACTAAGAGAAGAAGCATACCAAGTTGAAAGACTTAAAGAAGAAAGAGAATCAGAAGTAGATAGAGTACAAGTAACTGAAGTATCAAATAAGCAAGAAGTTGCATCAGAAGAAAGAAAAAAACAAAATGTAATCGATGCAAGCTACAAGGCTCAAGTTGAAGAAGAAATTGAAGAAGAGATAAGAGAGCAAGTAGAAGAAGAATATCAAGTAGAAGGAATTGATGGAGAAGAAAATTTTGTAACAGAAGTATCAAGACAAGGTTTTTCATTCTAATTAAGAAATAAAGGCATCCTCAATGGATGCTTTCTCTATTTAAGTTAATAAAAATTAATCCATAAAGAGAAGAAATCAAATAAATTATGTGTAATAATGACCCATGGAAAATTTTAAATGGGAAGATGATAACTTTGAAATAAGTTATGTTTTAAAAAAAGCACTTTTAAAACTTGAAAATATTCTATTGTGGCAGACCAAAGATACAGAGAAAGTAATTCTAAATGGAATACTACTTGAGCATGATGA
Organism: uncultured Bacteriovorax sp.; assembly: GCA_964593545.1. Classification (GTDB taxonomy): domain Bacteria; phylum Bdellovibrionota; class Bacteriovoracia; order Bacteriovoracales; family Bacteriovoracaceae; genus Halobacteriovorax_A. The sequence goes on from CAZQJK010000007.1 coordinate 2,707, forward strand.
AGATAGTAATAGTATCATTCTTTCAAAATCTAAAAAATCAAAACTATTCGAAAAGGATCTACCGATTTATTTAAAGTTCATTACAAGGTCAATGCTCTTAAAGGGAAAGATCAAAAAAGAAAATCTCGAAATGATTGAGATTTCTTTACCCGAGCGTCTGAAGATGATCGAGAATAGAAATAGCAAAAGGAACCGTTTAGAGCATAATGAAAACATTCTAATGGAAAAGCTCTATGTCGATTCTATAGGTAAATCTAGGTTTAGTTTTGAATTATTAGATATATCTGATGAAGGACTAGGCTTAAAGACCAGTGAAGTTAATGCAAAAATTCTAACAAATGGTGATCAATTTAAGCTTGTGAAAATGCAAGGTAAAGAAATAAAGATCAAGTTACTTTATAAGCTTGTTCATATGTCAGCAATGGATGTTGATAGAAATGGAAAAATTAGTTCTTATCGAGTAGGTATGAGAAAAATAGAAGAGGGTCAATAGACCCTCAACTAAATCAATTATAAAACTTTTTTGAATTCTTCTTTAAGAAGTGGAACGATTTGGAATAAGTCTCCAACTATTCCATAATCAGCTTTCGTGAAGATTGGCGCATCTGGATCAGTGTTGATTGCAACGATAACCTTCGATGTTCTCATCCCCGCTAAATGCTGAATAGCTCCAGAGATACCACAAGCAATATAAAGAGATGGAGAAACTGTTTTACCTGTTTGTCCAACTTGCATTGAGTGTGGAGCGTATCCTGAATCTACTGCCGCTCTCGAAGCACCTACAGTTGCACCAAGAACTTCAGCAAGCTCTTCAAGAATCTTGAAATTTGCAGCTTCTTTCATTGCTCTACCACCAGAAACAATGATATTTGCTTCGGTTAAATCTAGCTTTTCGGATGCACCTTTGATGATTTCTTTAATAGCAGCTCTAATTTCACCAGCATTTGCTGCTACGTCGTTAGCAGCTCCTGCACCCGCTGTTGGGTTTTCAGGAAGTCCAAGTGAATTTGGTCTAACGGTTACAAAATGTGGCTTTGGTCCAGTTAGTTCAACCTTAGCTAAAACCTTACCAGCAAAAAGTGGTCTAGTTCCTGCAAATGTATCACCGTCCATTACAAAATTTGTAACTTCTGATGCCATACCAGCATCAAACATTCCTGCAAGTCTTGGCATCAGGTCTTTTGCTAATGAAGTCGATCCTGAAAAAACATAATCATACTTATCACCAATAAACTCTTTAAGTGCATTTGCATAACCTTCTGGTGAATAGTTATCAAGATTTGCACCTTTTAAGTTATGAACATTTGCAGCACCAAATTTTGCAAGGTCTGCAACAGCGTTCGCTCCCATATTTCCAACTAGTGCTACGTCAACAGTGTGACCAACTAGTTTTCCTAAAATTTCAAATGTTACAGACTTAACTGTATCACCGTTTGCTTCAGCAAATACTAATACTTTTGCCATAATATTATCTCCTAAAAAATTAATTAAATAACTTTAGCTTCTTCTCTTAAAAGCTTAACTACATCAGCCACAACAGAAGCTTGTACCGCCTCATCCATTGCTTCAAACTTTTTACCAGCTGGTTTTTCTGGTGGAAGTTGGAAGTTAGAGTACTTAACTCTTACATCAGCGTCAGTTACACCAACATCTGAAAGTGAGTGTTGTGCAAGTGGTTTTTTCTTAGCCTTCATAATACCTGGAAGAGATGCATAACGAGGAGAATTTAATCCCTTGTTACAAGCGATAAGTGCTGGAGAAGTTACTTCGTAAACTTCAAGAGCTCCACCTTCAACTTCTCTTTTCAATGTGTACTTTCCACCAGCTTCTTCACATCCAACAACAACAGATACAGATGGAAGACCTAGCATTTGAGCAACAAGTTGTGGAACTTGAAGACAGTCATCATCGATCGCTTGCTTACCAGTAAAGATAACATCTGCAGACTTTCCTGATTTTTCAATTGCACCCTTAATCGCTTTTGCAGTTGCATAAGAATCTAAGTTGTCGGAAGACTCAACAAGGATTGCTTCATCAGCACCCATTGCTAAAGCAGTTCTTAAAGCTTCAGTATCCTTAACACCACCAACTCTTACTACGGTAACAGTTGCACCGGCATTAGCGGCTTTAGTAAGAAGAGCTTGCTCTACTGCGAATTCATCATATGGATTCATAATCCATTTGATTGAGCTTGTTTCAATGTAAGACCCGTCACTATTAGGAGTAACCTTAGTTTCAGTGTCAGGAACTTGTTTAATACATACGAAGATGTTCAATTTTGACTCCTTGAAAAAATTTCTTTTGCTATAACTAATCTTTGTATTTGAGATGTGCCTTCATAAATTTGAATAAGCTTTGCATCTCTCATTAATTTCTCAACTGGATATTCTTTACTGTAGCCGTACCCACCAAAAATCTGTACAGCATCTGTCGCAACGGCCATGAACATATCAGCGGACTTTGCTTTAGCATATGATGAAAGTTCAGGATTTGGATGACCCTGATCAAGATGCCAAGCAGATTTTAGCACAAGTAACCTCGATGCTTCAATCTCCATCGCCATATCTGCGATCATTATTTGTATTGCCTGATGTTTAGCGAGCGGTGTGCCAAACTGAATTCTCTCTAGTGCGTATTTTACTGCATGATCAAGTGACGCTTGAGCGCCACCAACGGCACTTGAGGCTACCATTGGACGAGAATGATTCAATGTGGCCATGGCAATTTTCCATCCTTCACCAAGTTGTCCAAGTAAATTTTCTTTAGGAACTTTGACATTATTAAATGTCACAGAGCGCGTGTCAGAACAACGATGACCCATTTTATTTTCTTTCGCACCAAGTTCGATGCCCGCTGTTTTCCCATCAATTACGATTGCTGTTATACCCTTGTGTTTTAAAGAAGCGTCACATGTTCCGTAGACAACAAATAAATCTGCGTAACCTGCATTTGTGATCCACATTTTGTTTCCATTAACAAGGTAGTGATCACCAGCATCTTTAATAGAGGTTTTAATTCCTGCTGCATCAGAACCATTACCTGGTTCAGTAAGGCAGAACGCGGCTAATTTATATGATTCAGTAAATGGACGAAGAAACCTTTCTTTTTGTTCATCATTACCACCGATGACAATAGGAAGAAGAGCAAGATCATTCGCCATGATGGCTGTATTCATGCCTAAACACCCATAAGCAAGCGATTCGGTAATAATCATTGAATCAATTGCATTAAAACCATTTCCACCAAATTGTTCAGGAATACATGTATTAACAAGACCGAGCTCCCAGGCTTTTGTGAGTATTTCCATTGGCATCTCTGCCTTCTCATCATATTCCATTGCTTTTGGCATCATTTCGTTTCGTGCAAACTTTAAAGCAAGTTCACGAATTTCTTTTTGTTCATCTGTTAGATCAAAATTTAGCATCGGTAATTCCTATGAGTTGTGAATACAGTATATAATACTTTAAATGTAGAAAAATGAAATTAGGAAAAATTTAGAGTGGACCGAGATTAATACTCTTTGTAGAGAAGGTAGAATTGAAATGATAAAATAACTTAAGATTTTCAAATATCAATAATTGAGACAAAGGCTCTACAACAAAACTTCTATCATTGATATGAGGATGAGGAATTGTTAAGTTAGGTGTATTAACAAACAACTGGTCGTAGAATAGAATATCGATATCTATTGTGCGTGGCCCCCATTTTTCTTTTCTAATTCGTCCCAATTCATTTTCAATTCTTTGACATTCATTAAGACATTGCATCGGATTTTTATTGTTCACATCATAAACAACGATGAGGTTAAGATAATCTGGCTGAATAATCTCTCCAAAAGATTCCGACTGAAAGAGACAACTAACTTCAATGTACTTTCCAAAGCATGAATTTAACTGAGCAATTGCCAAGCGAATCGTCTCATGGGAATTGCCTAAATTTGACCCAAGGCCTAGAACAAGAAAAGACATTATTTGGCTTTATCTTCTAAGTCTTCCTGTTCATCCATAGGCTGAGAAAGTTTAACTTTGTTCAAATCAATATATGATGGAATGATACTATTGTCATCAGCTTGAGGAGGAGCTTTAACTCCACAAGAAACAATGAAGAGAGAAATAGTGAGTATTAGGAAAATATTAAAATTCAAGAGCCAGCCCCGCATTCATGATATCAGTCCCAAGTTCAAGTTTTACAAACCAGCCAGGTACTAATCGCTTTAACATTGTAACACCGGCAATAGGCTTACTTTCTTTAAGAGATTCAAATCTTTGATTCTCTAGAGTTGCAAGATCTTCATCTTCATTTGTTCCTGCAGCTGGTGAGTTAGGAACAATTAACTGATATCCTATATATGGCATAAATACAGTATAGAATGGACCTTTAATTGCATATTTTGCACGAATTGCATAATTTTGAATTGCAGTATCAATTCCAGAAGTCGGGTATTCTTTTATTGTATGTTGACCATAATAGAACTCGGCCCAAATATTAGCATCAATTTGGTATGAGTATGTGAAATTGATCTGTTGATTTTTTGCTTCGTTTTGTCCCTCATCAAAACCAGAAACCAAGCCAAGGCCGAAAGAAATGAGATTATCATTTTTTATTACTTGCTTCTTATTGTCTTCAGCATTTAAATCAGAATCCAAGATTGTTGCTTCATCGAAAAGATCCTCTTCACTTTCAATTTTAAATTCTTCTTCTTTCTTCTCATCTTTCTTAAGTCGATAAAAACTGTCATCACCACGAAGAATTTGAACTTCCATTGAAGAGCGTAAAGAATTGAAAAGCTCAATCGAGTAAATTTTAGTTATTTTTACTGCAGAAATTTGTGCATTAATTTTGGCGACAAGACCACGAGCAATAGGTTTTTGTTCAAGTAGTATAGTAATGAAGTCGCCTCGAGCATAACTGTCTTGATTATTAGTAATCAAAAAAATGCGCTTACTCTCGGAAACATTCATAATTGTCTCTATTGCAAGGTCGTAAGTACGTTGATCTGTAGAAGTGCTATCATTAAAACTGTCGATAACCGATTGTGAGTAACAATTGGCCGACAATATTAGTACAAATAATGGAATTAAAATCCTACTTAGCATGGAAACAATTTTATCTTATTATATAATTTAAGTCTACTTATCAAAAAGTTAATGAAAAAAAAAATGAATCCGATAGAATATAAAAGATGTTAAAAACCCAGGGGGCATAATGAAAAAAATAATCAAACTCTTACTTCTACTTAGTATTGCGATAGGTGGAGCTTCTTGTTCAAATAAGAAAGTTAAACAAGACGAGTTGGCTGATAACAAAGCAAGTGAAGAACTAGTAATTGATGATGCTGACTTCATCGTTGATGCCGAAGCAAAAGATGAACTATCAACAGATGTAGCAGATACGGAAATTGTTGGTGTTGAGACCGCAGAGCCAATGGTAAATGAAATGGTTGATACATCTACTCCAGTAATAACGGAGTCTGAAGTTTATGAAGTTCAAAAAGGTGAAACTTTAATGTGGATTTCCTTTAAGCTCTATGGAGACTATAGAAAATGGAGAGAGTTACAAGCGAATAACCAAGATGTTCTAGCTGACGGTGTACAAGTAGGTGATAAAATTAGATATACGCCAGGTAATTTTGTTTGGAATCCAAAAGGATTACCTCATTTAATTAAGTCTGGTGACACTCTTGCTTCAATCTCTAATGAAAAGTACGGAACTTTTAAGAAGTGGAGAAGCATTTGGGAAAATAATAATGATATGATTAGAGATCCAAATCTAATTTTTGCTGGATTTACTCTTTATTACGTACCGGAAGAAAGAGAACTAGCTTCAGAACAAATATAGTTTACAATTGGCCCTAATATCTTTAGGGCCTCTCTTTATAAATCCCTTTTAAAATATATAAAAAAAAGTATAATTCTTAAATGATTAAGATCTCAATTATATTTTTAATGATGTCATTCGTTAGCTGTAGCATGCTTACTAGAGATAGTAGTAGTGCTTTCAAAAATTACAAACGTGACATGACAAGCCATGATTATGCGAAACATCTCGAAGCAATAACTCTTAAATTTGTTGAACAAAACAAAAGAAATATTAGAAGAATAAGTTCGACAACAGATGAATATATAAAATACTTGATTGAAAGAATCTCACAAAATAATGAAATCGTACTATCTAAGAGGGAACGTGTTGACTTATATATTGTGAAAGATCGACGTCCATTTTATTTCTCAATGCCTGATGGGAATATCTTTATATCATCACAGATGTTTATCAAATATTTTAAGAGTGAAGATATTTTTATATCAGCATTTACGAGTGAATTAGCGAAAAGTACATTGTGGATTTATCAAAAGCAGGTACTCATTCCTAGGGAAGATTATAGGATTGAAAATATGATAAAATTCGCGAAACTGCCTTTTGCAGAAAAAGTTAAGCTTAATAATCTATCTTACGAAATTATGAAGAGATCTGGTTATGATCCAGCGGCTCAACTTTTGTGGTTGCAAACACAAAATAGAAATACTGTTGATTTCTCTTTTATGTATGAAGTGCCTTCCGAGATGGCCCGTGAAGAATATTATTTAAAAAATTACATTGTTAACAAGGGTGATGAATCAACAATCACATATGAAAGAAACAGTAGTAAATTGTTTTATAAATTAAAACAGAAAATTGAGAAAGCCTATGAAAACTAACGAGCTCTCCAAACTACTTTCTAAAAGTGGTTTCACAGACAAAATAAATGACTACATAAAGTTGTCAGGTGATGCTTCTTCGAGAGAATATTTTAGAATTTTTACGAACAATAATAGCTTCATTGTATCAAAAGAACCTGCTGGTGGACTTCAGAATATTGACTTTAAAAAAACATCGATACTATTCGAAAAATATCTAAGAACACCTAAGGTGATATTTACTAGCGACGATGCCACTATACTTGTCCAGGAAGATGTTGGTGACACTTCTTTACAACAGTATATTTGTACAAAGACTGTTAACGAGAGAATTGCAACTTTAAAAGAAGTTGTCGATGAGATACATAAATATCAAAAGATATCTATAAAAGAATTTAAGAAATATAGCAGTTATGAATTTGATAAAGATAAGTTGGAATTCGAGTTTGATTTAGCAAATGAATATCTTGTAGAAAAATACTTAGAGACGAATATTTCAAAAGAGACTCTTGAGGAAACAAAGAGATACCTATTAGACTATTTTTTAGAACATAAAGATGTTGTATGTCATCGAGATTATCATAGCAAAAATATCATGGTGAAAGATAACAAGCTAATTAATATTGATTATCAAGATTCACGTATAGGTCCACGATGTTACGATCTTGTTTCATTCTTAGAGGATTGTTACTTTGACTATGGTGACATAATTAAAGATGAGCTTAAAAAATACTTTTTTGAAAAGTCTGATTTTGATACATATGCTGAATTTATTGAAGAGTACGAATTAGTAAAAATTCAAAGACTATTTAAGGCCCTTGGAAGCTTTACATATTTAAAGATAGCTAAAGATAAACCAAGTTATGAGAAGTATATAGGGAGAACATTTGAAAATCTTCGTATTACGTTAGAAAATAACAAAATGTTAAAGCCTTTCAGTCAGGCTATTATAAGAGCGTATTATGAGAGTAAATAATTGTCTAATTACCGCAGCTGGTCTTGGGACTCGTATGGGCATAATTGGTGAAAATTTGCCAAAGCCGCTTTGGCCAATCTTTGATAAGACGCTATTAGATATCCAACTTGAGTATGTAAAAAGATTTAATCCTGAAAAAATCTTTATTAATGCTCATCATAATAGTCATAAAATAATAGAGTGGGCGAAAGATAAAAATATCACAGTATTAGTTGAAGATGAGTTACTGGGTAGTGGTGGTTGTATCCATAACTTGAAAAAATCATCGGAATCTATGGGGCCAGTAACTGTAGTCGTGAACTCAGATCAATTCTTTCTTCTCGACAAAGAAAAGATCGATATTGGATTAAAGAAAATTGAAAATGGTTTTGATAGCGTTATCTACGGACTAGTTGTTAATAAAACTGAGAAATATAATGAAACGATCTATGCAAATGATCGATTAGTAAATATATGTAAAGCTACTGGCGATGAAGATTATTATACTTTCTCTGGTGTTAGTATCATAAATTTAGAAAAACTGACATATGTTGAGGGTGAGAGTTCATTTTTTAATTCAGTTTGTAATTATAAGAACAATGAAAACATCTACTTTATGAGTGGTACTGAAAAAGTAAAGTTTTGGGATTTTGGTACAAAACCTAAATACGTTGAAAGCTTATTTCGTGTATTGAAAGACGATGGTGAGATGAGAAAACTTATAGAACAGTCTGGAGTTGAACTTAAGCAGTATGAAAATGAGAAAGAAAAATTAAGTTTTAATTTGTATAAATCAAAAATAAATAAAGAAAATGGTGAAATCGAAATTGATTCAATTATTGATCAGATTTAGATTTTTCTTTAATGCAATCAACGGGGCACGTCAGAACACAAGCATTACATAACGTACAAGACCATGTCTCGACAATATACTTGTCACCATTTTGAAAAATAGCATTCTCAGGGCAAATCAGTCGACAATTGTCACAACCGATACATCTATTTGTTATTTCTAAATAGTATTCCATACTGTAATATTATATGAATAAACATAAAAGAATAGATGGAAAAATTTGATGAAGATATTTAAGAGAAATTTGATTATATATAACACTGTGATTTATATTATTCTCTCATTTGTGTATTTACATGTATGCTTTTCTCTTGATGCTGACATCTCGGCGTTAAATCTCGAACGGTTCGTGGGACTAATTACTGGATTGCCTTTACTGTTGATAATTGCGGGCTTTACTATCGTATCAGTATTACTGGTTAACACAACATCTACATTTGTTTTATCAATCTTCTCTTTATTTATCTTCTATAAAACTTTCTCGATATTTCTAATAACATATGACAAATTTCAGTTGGTTTTAAATTTTATCTACCTGATAACTTCATTTAATATCATTATTCTTATGAGAGATGAGCTTTCAAAAGCACTGTACAAGCAAAACTATACTGAGGGTGCATTAGATGTTGGTGCTTATAAGAAAATGCAAATCAAGCTTAATATAAATGGAAAAATAATTGAAGGTTCAATAACAAATTTTGATGAAGAAGGTTTTGTTGTTAAGCCAAATGAGAACTATGATAATTTAAGAGGGAAGTTAGACTTTGCTGTTTCTTTTGAGGGGAATAGTTTTGATGGTACGGGAATTATTGTAACTGCATTTAAAGAAAGTATTGGAATACTTGTTACTAAAAGGGAAGATTCTTCTTCAAAGTTGGGATGGTCTGAATTGTATAGTATCATTTTTAAAAGAAACTATTCTATCTAGGTGGAAATATGAAATATTTTATTCTTCTTCTCGTTCTGGGTTCATGTATGAAAAAATCTGGCCCTGATGAAATACTACAAAATTATATAAATGATCGTTTTTCTAAAGAATTAGAAAAAGAGGACTTTAAGGATTACTTCGCAGGTGAACTTCTTGAGGAGCTTGAAGGTCTCGATGCGAAGGTTATTGGTGACTTAAATGAAGTTCAAAAAGCCAAAAAGAAGCGTCTCGCAATCGATTTTAAAAGATGTGATGATGATAAGTGCTTTATCACTTACACTCTATCATATGATTCGACAGCAAATGCGGCAGACAGTGAAACGAAGGTTGTGGTAAAAGTTAAGAAAATCGCTGAGTTACGACGACTAGAGAACGAATGGCGCATCTTTGGCATCACCGATATAAAAACTTTCTATGATTATGAATCAATTAATTAAGTTTTGATAAGGATTAGCCGATAGTATTGGTATGATATTATCGGACAAAATAAAAAATAATAATCTCAAATTACTCGTTGATGAGACCTATAAGCTCACACCTCGACATTCCTCTTTCTACGAAGAGGGTGATCATAAAATTGGTACTATCGAATTTAAGAAGAAAAAAAATGGGTGCTATATCCTTGAATATGGTGGAAAGAGCTTAGAGATTCCACAAAATTGGGGAGTATTCGATCAAAAAAATAAAGAACAAGTATATTATTTAAAAGATCTCGATGAGACTTTTGTAAACATCATTCAGAACTATTTTAAAATCAAGGCAGATTTATACTTAGGATTTAATGATAATGGACCGTATTTTTTCATTGGGCCAGAAATAAAAAAAGCGGCCTAAGCCGCTTTTTCTTATAATGAACTGTAGTATTCTTTTAACATCATTGCATCTTTTTCAAGATTTGGGCTGTTACAAATCATGTAACCTGCAACATCGTATTTCTTTAAAGATCTAAGAAGAGCCTTCCAATCAAACTTTGATTCTTGAAGATTTAAATGTTTTAAATCACCCTTAGAATTTGTGCTGATACCTGATATATGAATATGCATATTATCTGTTGAGTGAGGGCCAAGCTCAGTTTTTAAAACCTGTAGTACTTCATCAAACTCTTTTTCAGAATTAAACTTACCAGTTCGAGCATGTAAGTGAGAAAAATCCATACATGGTCTACAAGACTCTACATTCTTTGTTAGAGTAATTAACTCTTCTAAAGAACCAAATTGTGAAGTCTTACCAGTAAGTTCAGGTCTTAATTCAATTTCAATATCAAGACGGCTAAGTCTTTCTTCGATAACGTTCATACTTTTCTCTACAAGATCAAAAACATCATACGGTGAATCTTTCATGTAAAAAGCAGCATGGAAAGTCATTGATTCTGCACCACAAAGATCTGAGATTTTTGCAGTTTGAATAATTCTTTCAACTGAAGAATCGATCTTATCTTGTTCTCTGGCGTTAAGATTTATGTAATATGGACCGTGAGAAGTTAAAGGAATACCTAGTTCATAAGATATTTTTCTAAGTCCAGAAGAAACCTCTTCTTTCATTCTTACGCCATGTGCAAACTCGAGTTGCATACAGTCAAGACTAAGCTCGTGAATACGCTTTACACCCTCGATTGGGTTGTTTTTCTTAACAGTAGAATTTGGAACCCCGGCAGTACCGAATAATAATCTTTTTTGCATTCAAAACTCCCAATAATATATAAAAATGAAGTAAGACTTCTTACCATAAAAAAAGATTCGACATAAGCAGCGCCGCATAAACATTAGTTATTTTAATGACTTATGGCTTAATTTCTTTTGTGTGGAATCCCCTTAGTGCTTATAGCTAGAATCCGAAAACTTGTCTATAATGAACTAAGTTCTGTGTAATATTGATAGGGGATTAATTTTGTTTAGAGTAGTAATGTCATTGATTTTAATAGGAATAATTCAATTAACAATAATAAGCTTACTAATGGTTATTCTTGTCCTGACTTCTGTTTCATCTTCATATTTCACAGCTTTTTATTTTTCAACAATAATATGGGTAGTTTATTTAGTTTCTTCTGAATATATTTTCTTGTTTTTCTATAATGTGAAGTCAGCACAACTAAGCCCTGACTTGAGAGAAATTGTGAATAATTTTTCTTATCGAAATGATGATCGCGATGTAATTGTTTACTCTTCAAGTACATGTCCTGTCGTGATGAGAGTAGGACTATTAAATGGAGCAAAAATACTAATTAATCAGGAAGAGCTTTCCAAATATACCAAAGAGGAAATTGTTTCACTCATTGATATGGAACTTTCCTATTCGAAAACAATTGCTAGTCTGGCTGAGGTTCTCACTCAAAAGATTTATTTTATCACGTGGTTTCCACTGAACCATATTCTCATTAAGTTTTTGAATGAAGACGTTGTTAAATATATTCTAAGCCCTTTAACGAGTTTTTATCGATACATCATAAGAAGTTGTCGAAGCTCTTATCTTTACACAGGAAAATTTGTCACAACTTTGCCACAGATCGTATTTAAGGCGAAAATAAGTAATGTGACAAATGAAAGAATTCCATTGCTTGGTTTCAGTTATAAGAATCTCGAACTAATGGTCGCCACTGCAAATAGGGTTCATAAAGATGTCACAAGGTTTAACCTTGATGAGATCGTTAGATGATAAATTTTAAAGATATTAAAAAAATTGAACTCACTAATTATTATCCCTTAATATTTACAATCGTATTTATCGTCGTACTTTTACAATATAAATTCCCAGCTCTCGAGTCAGTATTTTATGATTTTCGAGTAAAGTACGACATTGGAACAACATTTACTGATGATGTTGTTGTTATCACTCTTGATGAAGAGAGTGATGAGTTTTTAGGGGAAACATATCCATATTCATATACGACCTACTTAAAACTTATCGATAAGCTTTTTCTCGATAAGCCTAAACTCGTCAATGCCTTTGGCGTTTTCAATGATCCAATAACGGAATCTGAGGAAGCGAGCATGCTTTTGCTGAAAAAGAAAATTAATGAGTATCAAATAAGTGGTGGTGTTTTTAGATTTGCAACTGAAATTGATGGCTGGGGAGAAAAGATTCCGCCTAAGGCCTTGCAAGATGTCGGTTACTCGCCAGCAATTATAAATATCGATAGTAGTAAATTTGCCAAAGATGATGTTTCAAGAAGAGCAGTCCTTAATGTCTCTGGAGAAGAAACATTGCATTTTTGGACAGCTAGTGAGTTTTTGAAGCTAACTGGGAAAAAGAGATTGCGTCTTAATGATGTTAAGGGAGTCTATTACGTACCAGAGGCTGATGCAAGCTTCGCTTTGTTTAGATATTATACTTCACCTATCGAAAATAAGGGGCACTTAAAGAAAGTTCCTTTTCACCGTGTTGTTGTTGGAAATGTTCCTCGAGGTTTCTTTAAAGATAAGATTGTTTTAATTGGTCCAAGTTATATATCAAATGCTGGTGACTTTCTTTTAACTCCATATAATAAAGAGGAGCAACTTGCATCGAAGATGAGCTTGCATGCTAATATCATTCATGCACTAATTAATGGAAAAACTGTAAAGCAAGTTCCGTTTACAGTGAGTGCTGTTTTATCATTTTGCGTAGCAATCTTTTTGAGTATGGTCATCTCTAGAATTCAACCAGCGATGGGATTGATCATCACAATCATTACAATACTTGGAACAATTGTTTCTTCATATCTTTTATTCGCGATATGGGGTTACTGGCTGTATATGACACATATTCTATTAACGATATTCGTCGTTTATTATATATGGGTACCTTTCAGGGCCATAGGTGAGTATCAAAGACGTTATGCCATCCAGGAAGAGACAAAGCTATTGAAGCAAGTAGAAAACTTGAAGCAAAATTTCATTTCTTTAATGAGCCACGATCTAAAAACCCCCGTGGCGAAAATTGCTGGAGTTGCTGATAACGTTATCCAAAGATATAAAACTGCCGGAGACGAACACTTACTTGGTTCGTTAAAGTCAATTATTGATTCAACAAAAGAATTAAATAACTTTATAACCTCAATACTTGATTTAACAAAAGTAGAATCAAGAAATTTAACAATCAATATGGTTGCAAAAGATGTGAATACACTTATTGAAACTATTGTTGAAGAACTTGAGTACGAAGCGAAGCAGAAAGAAATGACGATGAATGTAGAGCTCGGGCCGTTGTACCCAATTGAAGTCGACATTGTTCTTATCAAGAGAGTTATTTCAAATCTAGTCGAAAATGCAATCAAATATTCTGGACATGGAACTAGTATAACTGTCAAAACTTGGGATGATGATACTTGGGTTTATGTTGAAATATCAGATAGTGGAGTGGGTATTCCGGAAGATGATATCAAAAACATTTTTGAGAAATTTTATCGGGTAAAAAACGATGCAAGTCACAAGATAAAAGGAAGCGGACTTGGGCTTTATCTGGTAAAATATTTTGTAGAGCTACATGGCGGAACAATAGAAGCCAGCTCGGTGTTAAATGAAGGTACAAAATTTTTAGTTAAATTAGTTAATAAATAATCGGAGTAATTATGCATAAGGTATTAGTCGTTGATGATGATAAAGTACTTCAAGGTTCAGTTAAAGAAGCTTTGGAATTTCACCATTTTGCTGTAGATGTCGCAGACAACGGAAAAGAAGCTCTAAGTGCAGTTTATAAAGAGAAATATGACCTTGTTGTTATGGATGTCAATATGCCAGAAATGGATGGTATTGAAGCATTAACAGAGATCAAGAAATACGACCCTTCAATAATCGTTATCATTCTTACAGCTTATTCAAATGTAACGGACGCTGTTAAAGTAGTTAAAGAAGGTGCATATAACTATCTTGAGAAACCAATAACGTCTGAAAACTTAGTCGCCCTTATTAAGAGAGCGCTAAAGGCAAGATCATTAGTTGAAACAGTAGGTTTTTCTGCACCAACGCTTTCGCTTGGAAGAGGTGAGGATAAATTTGTTGGTGAATCCGATGTAATGCAAAAAGTTTTCAATGTTATCAGCAAGCTTGCCCAAGTAAATACACCAGTGTTAATTCGAGGTGAATCAGGGACAGGGAAGGAACTTGTTGCTAAGGCGATCCATTTTAATGGGCCAAGAAAAGATAATAAATTTGTAACGATCAACCTTGCCGCTATCCCTGATAATCTAATTGAGTCAGAACTATTTGGTCATGAAAAAGGTGCTTTTACAGGAGCAACAGAAAGAAAGATTGGTAAGTTTCAGTATGCCGATGGTGGAACGATCTTCTTAGATGAGATTGGAGATGTATCTCCAACGATGCAGGTAAAACTCTTGAGAGTACTTCAAGAAAAAACATTCACACCTGTAGGGGCGAACAGAGATATCAAATGTGATGTACGTGTAATCGCGGCTTCACATAAGCCTTTTGAAGAAATGATTAAAGAAGGAACATTTAGAGAAGATTTATTCTATCGTCTTAACGTTCTTCCAGTTTATCTTCCTCCTCTTAGAGATAGAACTTCTGATATCCCATACCTGATAAATTACTACGTCGCATATTTTAATAATGTTCACAATTTAACAATATCAGGACTTACTGATGCTGCTGAAGTGATGTTAAAAGGATATGCTTGGCCAGGAAACATTAGAGAACTTAGAAATGTTATTGAGCATGCCTTTATTATCGAGTCTGGAGATAAAATCGACGTGCCTTCACTTCCTGAAGTTGTAAGAAGAAGTGCTGGGAATACAGTACAAGAAGATCACCGAGAAGAAACTATTATTGATTATACAGAAATTAAAGATTCTGTACTTTCAGAATCATCGAGCCGCGAAAAGGGTGTAACTCATGGAGCATACTCATTCACATTCGCAAACTTTGATGACGGTGGAGATGTAAGTCTTGATTTTCAAGAAGCTAAAGATATGTTTGAAAAAGAATTTATCATTCAAGCACTAAGATTATTTAAAGGTAAAATTAATCAAACAGCTTTGAAGGCTAATATACCGAAGAAAACACTTCTTAGAAAAATAGAGAAGTATGAGATTAATCCGAAAGATTTTTATTAGGAAATAGAATGGATAGAATATGGAAGATGAGCCTACTAATGGTGGGGATCATCCTTGCGGACCAATTTTCAAAGGGTGCGATACAATCAAATTTTAATTTAGGTGAATCAGTAAATGTAATCCCTGGTTTTTTTAATCTCACTTATGTAAGAAATCCTGGCGTTGCATTTGGAATGGGCGGGACCCTACCTGACTGGGTAAGAATATTTCTATTTAAGGTAATCCCTGTCGGTGCATGTTTTTGGTTTCTGTGGTTGATTTGGGATACAAGAAGGAAATCACTACTTCAGTGTTTGGCTTTTAGTATGATTTTTGCTGGGGCCGTTGGTAATTTGATCGATAGAATTTCGATGGACTTTGTTGTCGATATGTTTGATTTCTATTTTAAAGGTTATCACTTTGCCACTTTCAATGTTGCGGACGCATCGATATCAATTGCAGCAGGTATTTACTTACTCGATTATTTTATGGAAGAGAGAAATAAGAAGAAAGAAAATGAGAGTGTTGTTTAAACACTCTCTTCTGTTTTTGGCTCAAGCGTAATACCGTATTCAGTATTAATTTCTTCAAGTTCATTCTCTGGTATATATAATTCAGATTTTAATGTTTCAGCGCCCCAAGCAATATAAGCATCTTGTTGCTCATACATTGTAATCGTTTCCCACGGGCAATCTTGAGAACAGTTTTGACAACCAATACATCTAGCCAAATCAATTTCCACCGTTTGATTAAAACCAGGGTTTGTTGGATTTGGACCAGGTACCAACTCAATCGAATCAACTGGGCAGCCTTGGATACAAATTTCACATCCTGTACATCCCGATTGATGGACAACAGCCAATAGTTTTGGACCCTTTTTACCTTTACGTGCCGGTTTAAGACGCGCTGGGTGATATGGATTTTCTACTAGTACTGAATCGTCACTCATAATATTATTCCTCTGTAATTCTACAAATAGAATTTTACCTCAAATAGGTATTAGATAAAAGCTGTTTTTGCCTGTATAAAATACATGAGGTATAGTCGCTTATCAATAAGTTATTAACATTTTAATATACAGAATTTCAAGGGTTTATCGATGAAACGTTTAAGATTTGTTACGGCCGCAAGTTTATTTGATGGTCACGATGTATCAATAAATATTATGAGAAGACTTTTACAGTCTAAGGGTGTCGAGGTTATTCATCTCGGCCACAATAGATCGGCTCAAGAAGTAGTCGATGCAGCTCTCTATGAAGACGTACATGCTGTTGCTTTAAGTTCATATCAAGGTGGGCATAACGAGTATTTTGCTTATATTCGTCAGTTGCTTGATGAGGCCGGAGCAACACATGTAAAAATATTTGGCGGCGGCGGCGGTGTTATTACTCCTAAAGAAATTAAGGCACTTCATGAAATTGGAATTACTAAAATTTATTCCCCAGAAGATGGAATGAAGCTCGGGCTTGAGGGAATTATTGAAGATATGATTGCAAAAGCAACATATTCAACTATTGATGGTGTTGATTTTAAATCATTCAAAGATAAGAATCTTTCAAGAACAGATGTCTCAAAAGTGATAACGTATATCGAAGATCAAGGCGAACTTCCATTTGAAGTTACTTCAAAAAATACACCGGTACTTGGTATAACTGGTACAGGTGGAGCTGGAAAGTCATCATTAATCGATGAATTACTACTGAGGTTTCACCAGTATTATAAAGACAAGAAGGTTGCATTAGTTTCAGTAGACCCAACAAAGAAAAAAACTCAAGGAGCTCTTCTTGGAGATAGAATTAGACTGGGATCAGCATCTTTTGAAAACTTCTACATTAGATCACTTGCAACGAGAGATTCAAAAACAGAGTTATCACCTCAAATATCTAAGACTATAGACTTTTTAAAGTCACAAGATTTTGATCTCATTATTGTTGAGACTTCGGGTATTGGACAGGCTTCAGATGAAATTACTACAGTCGCCGACAAATGTATCTACGTGATGACTCCTGATTATGGTGCAGCAACTCAGCTTGAGAAAATTGAAATGCTTGAGCAGGCAAATTTCATCGTTTTAAACAAATTCGAGAAGCCACGCTCAGAAGATGCTCTTAGAGATATTAGAAAGCAGTATCGTCGCAACCACCAATTATTTGTTGGTCACCCAGGAGCACCTGATGATGAAGGTCTTCCAATTTATGGAACGATGGCATCGAAATTTAATGATCTTGGTGTGAATGCATTATTCTTTGATATAGTTACGGCATTCGATTTTAAGGTTTCAGAATTATCAGAAATGATGAAACAAAAAGAACCAAGTGATAAAACAAAGATCATACCAGCTGAACGAAGTCTGTACTTAAGAGACATTGCGAAAACTTGTCGAGATTATAATCAAGAGACACTTCGTCGGGTCGAAATGCTAAAAGATTATGATGCATTAGAAAAGTGTATCTCTCTAGTTGACTCACCAGAGCTTGTTGAAAAGCTACGCGAAACAAAAGAACAAATTCCAGAAGAGGTTTTTTCTGAACTCGACTTATTTAGAGATACAACAGAACAATATAAAGCCGGTGTCTTTACTTATACAGTACGTGGGAAAGAGATTAAGGTTCCAACAAAGTACATAAGCTTAAGTGGAAGTGAAATATCAAAAGTCGGTTATCCAAAATTTCTATCACCAATTGATACTTACAACTTCATTCGTAAATCGAATCTTCCTGGTTACTTTCCATACGCCTCAGGAATTTTCCCATTTAAAAGAGCTGATGAAGATCCAAAGAGAATGTTTGCAGGGGAGGGTGGGCCAGGTCGTACCAATAAGAGATTTCATTATCTCTCTAAGAACGATAAGGCGAAAAGACTTTCAACTGCATTTGATTCGGTCACACTCTACGGAGAAGACCCAGATACACGCCCAGATATTTTTGGAAAAATTGGTGAAGCCGGAGTATCAATTGCAACTCTCGATGACATGAAATTACTCTTTGATGGTTTTGATTTATCAGATCCATTTACGTCTGTTTCGATGACAATCAATGGACCAGCTCCAGTGATTCTGGCTTTATTTATGAATACAGCTATTTCACAAAAACTTAGCGGTAATGATATTTTTGATCATGATAAATATATCGAAATCATGAGAAACGTCAGAGGTACTGTACAGGCAGATATTTTAAAAGAAGATCAAGCCCAAAACACTTGTATTTTTTCTTTGGACTTTGCACTTAAGATGATGGGTGATGTTCAAGAGTACTTCTGTAAAAATGCTATTAAAAACTACTACACAGTCTCAATTAGTGGCTATCACATTGCAGAGGCAGGTGCAAACCCAATAACACAAGTGGCATTCACTCTTTCTAATGGTTTCACTTTCGTTGAATATTACTTGTCACGAGGTATGAATATTGATGATTTTTGTCAAAACTTATCGTTCTTCTTCTCAAATGGTTTAGATCCTGAATACTCTGTAATCGGACGTGTGGCTCGAAAAATTTGGGCAGTAACATTAAGGGATAAGTATGGCGCTAGCACAAAATCTCAAATGTTTAAATACCATATTCAAACATCGGGAAGATCTTTACACGCTCAGGAAATTGACTTTAATGATATTAGAACAACGCTCCAGGCATATCTTGCTCTAAGTGATAACTGTAATTCACTTCATACTAATGCCTATGATGAAGCGATTACAACTCCGACAGAGGAATCAGTAAGAAGAGCAATGGCAATTCAAATGATCATCAATAGAGAGTTTGGATTAAATAAAACAGATAATCCAATGCAGGGAGCTTATATTATTGAGGAGCTTTCTGAGCTTGTGGAAGAGTTAATCCTTGCAGAATTTGAGAGAATATCTGATAAGGGTGGAGTTCTTGGGGCGATGGAAAGTATGTACCAACGTAGTAAAATACAAGAAGAATCACTTCATTATGAAACATTAAAAGATTCTGGAGAATTTCCAATTATTGGTGTTAATACATATATTGCAGACAATATCGAAGAGCAATTAAATCAAGAGATCGAAATTTCAAGATGTTCAGACGAAGAAAAAAATGATCAAATAAATCGCTTAATAGCTTTCAAAGAGAGAAATTTATCAAGCTCTGAAGAAGCGCTAGCAACATTAAAAGAAGTGGCCTTAAATAACGGTAATATTTTTGAAGAACTTCTAAACACTACCAAGTTTTGTTCGTTAGGTGAAATCACAAACGTACTCTATGAGGTTGGTGGTAAGTATAGAAGGAATATGTAGTCATGAAGAAGGCTAAGATATATACGAAAACTGGTGATGATGGATCAACTGCTTTAGTTGGTGGTGAAAGAGTTCAAAAATCGAATGCACGTATTCATCTCTATGGCGATATTGATTCCCTTAATTCTCATATCGGTCTTGCTAGAAGCTTTCAGGAATCTGATCATGATCACGCAGCTTTCAAATATCTTGGACAACTTCAAAGTATATTATTCGATATCGGCAGTAATATCGCTTGTCTCGCAAAAGAAAGAGAGAAGTTTCAACTACCAACAATCTCATCGAAAGATACACAAGATTTGGAAAAGTATATTGATGAATTATCAACAAAACTTCCACAACTTAAGCACTTTATCTTACCAGGTGGGTGCATGTTTGCTTCTCAGCTTCATATTTGCCGAACTCTAACAAGACAAATTGAAAGAAGTGCGGTTTTATTTGCAACAAATAATGTCGAAGAAATACCTATTGATGTTTTAAAATATTTAAATAGGTTGTCGGACTATCTCTTTGTACTAGCTCGGTATGCAAATTTTGTAATGAAGACTGATGAAGTCATATGGGAAGGAAGAAAATAAAAGTCACTTTAAAAAAGAGAAAAGTTTTTCCAGGAATGACTTCTTCTTTTCGATCTTTTTCTTTCTTTTAGGAACTTGAGCTTTGTTTTTTTGATACTTATGCTTCGTTCCAGTTTTTTCTGAAAGTTTAATAAACTGGGTACTACCAGAAGACTGGTATCCATCTTTTACGCTACTTTCCATTAATGAGAGACTCTTGTCTGAACCTGACGAAATAGAAGTCGTATGTGATGGTAAATTACCTTTAGATATTGATGGATGCTGAAAGCCAAATTCACAATCATTGGAAGAAATATCTGTTTTTTGCTCATCTCCCGGACTTTCCTGAGGAGCATCAGCGAGAGAGTCTTCAACTTTTGATGTCGTTGATTCAATATTAAAGTTAATATCTTCTTTGGACTTACTCTTAATACTTTTCTTTGTTTCTTCATAGATATTATGTTGAATAGATTTTGTTTTAAGACCAGCATCAATAAACCTAATACTTGTTCTTTCTGCATTATAAAAAGCTTTATACTCTTTGGGGCTCAATGCCTTGATATCGATTGAGATAGAGTGCTTACCTAGGGTGAGAATATCTCCAATAAAGAATTTTTGAGAAATAATTTTTGAACCATTGATGTAAGTTCCATTTGTAGACTCAAGATCACGAATATTGATTTCAGAGTTTCTAAAAAGAGTAATTTCACAATGCTGACCAGAAATTAGACCATCATTAAGGCGTAAATCAGCTTTACTTGAACGTCCTAGTATAAAAGCTCGATTTGTCAGCTCAACAACTGTTGTGGTGTCGCTAACTTCAATTAAAAGTCTGATGGCCATGGCTAAATCCTTGTATTTAAGTATATCATGTGTTGAAGTTGCTGAAAGTAGGAAAATAATGTAAGAAATGCTATAATTATAGTGAGTAAATCCTAAGAGGTTGTAATGGAAAACATAGTAAATATATCAGATAAAGCAATTGAGCATATTAGTGAAATTTTCAAAAAAGAAAATAGATCTTTTGAGACCATTGGGCTTAGATTAGGAGTCGTTGGTGGTGGATGCTCTGGACTATCATATAAAATAGATTTTTCAGAAAAACGCGAAAAAGATAACGAAATGAACTTTGGAAAACTAAGAGTCTTTATTGATCCCAAATCTTCAATTTATCTTAAAGGTGTTGAGTTGGATTTCAAAGATGGACTAAATGGTAAGGGATTCGTTTTTGTAAACCCAAATGCAACAAATACATGTGGGTGTGGTGAATCTTTCACTGTCTAATTCATGGAAAAATTTTTAAATCCTAAATCAATATTTAAAAGTCTAACTTCGTTTGCTGAAGTAAAAGTTAGTGGGCCAGATGCTTGTGATTTTCTTCAGCGACAACTTACAAGCGATGTCGACAAACTCGAAACTGGAAAATTTCAGTTGAGTTCGAGACTAGATAGGGCCGGCAGGATTCATAGTTTCTTTTATCTTTCTAATTTAGGTGATAGCTATTCACTATTCATGGAAAATGATCTTCAACAGACTGTCTTTGATGAATTAAATAAATTTTTAATCATGGAAGATGTTGAACTTACTTTAGGAACAGAAGCACATTTGATGTACTTTGGTTTGGCTTTATTAAAAGAAGAAAATAAGAAAGAGAAACAGGCTTTTGGAAACTTTGTTAATCTCCCCGCGGTGATATCTAAAGCAGAAATTACTTCTGAATTAGTAACCGAAGAAGAAATGCGCAGCTTGCATCTTATCACGGCATGGCCATCTCTTGAGTACACAATTGATTTAAATACACTGATCAATGATTGTAGACTAAATGAGTTAGCTGTTTCTTATCAGAAGGGTTGTTTTCTCGGACAAGAAACGATTGCTAAAATTGAAACTCGTCGAGGAGCAGCTAAATATCCTTGTTGGGTAAGTTCTAGTTTAGAATTTGAAAATGATTTTGAATTAGAAGGTGATAAATACACAGGATCTCAATCTGTTAAGTATCATCATAAGTTCTATAAATTAATTTCTCTTCCACGAAAGCATCGAATTAATGGAAAAGAGTATAATGAGTTAACTGTATACACGATTTCTCCTTTTGCAGGGCTGGATCACTTAGTTTTTGCAGAAAACCTTTATCATGATGCAATTACAATTTTTCATCAAGGAAGCTCAAGAGTTGCTTTAGAGATGATTGAGTCCGTAATTATCTTAAATCCATACTTTGCTGATGCCTATGAAGTTAAAGGGGCAATTCTTGGCCAACAAGATAAGTTTCAAGAGGCTATTGATGTGATGGATAACTTACTTGAAGTTGATGCAGACTCTGTAATGGCACATACAAATAAATCTCTATATCTCATGAAGCTTGGAAAAATTGAAGAAGCAGAAGAAGAGAAATCACTGGCAACTGTTGCGAGTTTTAAAAAATTTGGTGATGAAGCTAAGTTTAAGAAAGAACTTGAGGCTAAAAAGCAGCAGGAACTCGCAGATTTAGAACGAAGAGAAGGAATGTTCCACCAAGTTTTAGAAATAGATCCCGAAGACGATATTGCTAATTTTGGACTTGCGGATATTTTTTTTAAAAGAGAAGACTTTGATAATGCATTAGAAAAGGTCGAAGTCGTATTAAAAATTAAACCGAAATATTCTCAAGCTTACTTATTGAAAGGAAAAATATTAGAAGCCTTCAAAGAATATCGTCCTGCTATTGATATATATTTAAAAGGTATCGAAGTTGCTTCAGCTCAAGGAGAGCTTATGCCTGCAAATGAAATGCAAGCACGAGTTAATTCGATCAAAAATATTTTATAAGTAGTGATTCTTAGTTTCTTCTAGGTGAAGTTTGAGTTCTTTGATCTCAGCTGATTTTAATTGGTCTTCAATAATAACAACTTTCTTTGAGTGACTCGCAATTCTTTGATGGATATTTTTGAAAATTTCATATCCTTCGGGTGTGATCTTATCGTCTTTATTTGCCTTTTTCATATCGGCCTCACAGAAAGTGAGCATATAGTATTCTTCAACAAATCGAGTCTTGATTTTCGTAACTTCAGCTTCACTAAAATAGGCTTGTGTTGGGTTCTCTTCGATATACATAGAGAGAGTATAGAATAATTCATAGGCCCAGTAGAAGGTATAGTAGGCATGATAAATACCACGAATTGGTCTTAGAGCTCTTCTCCAAGGGCTGTAGTAGATCTTCTCATCATCTTCATGAATTAAGTCTTCAAGATTTAAAATCGCATTCATAAAGTGATGACCATTCTCATGAAGTAGGTCATCGATGAGATCAACAAAATCACGCTCAAACATGTTGATACAAGAATATCCTGGTAACATTTGCATTGAGTAGCTAACAATTCCTTTTTCATTAATAGGAACAATATATTTTGTGAAGCTTTCAAAGGTTCCAAAAAGTTCTGGAGATATATCCTTGAGAGTATTTAACGCTCTATTTACTGCGTCACTAATGCTTTGGATATCATCGTCAATATTAGTTGAAGAAGAAATAATTAAAAGTTTATCACTTAGTAGGGAAGTGTCATTAGACGCGAGCTTGTCATTAATAAATGTATTTTCTGAATCGGTACTTACTTTTACAATGTGACCCTCATTTGAATCAACATTTGAAAAGAATTTATTAAGACGATAAGAGTAGACACGATCTTCGCCGTCTCCAATCTCTGGAATATTATAATAGATAACATTAACGTTACTTATAAATCCAATATGTAGGATAAAGAATGAAATGATTTGTTGCTCAAGAAGTAATAAGTGAGCTTTGGAGACTAGCATGAGATCTTTACTATCGTTAAGTTGAGTTAAAAAACTTTTAGCGTAATCACTTTCATTCCAAAAGTTAAATAACTCATCTTCCGAATCAGACAGGTTGAAATCATTAGAAACTACAAGTTCTTCATGAAGTCCAATAACATGGACCATCTTTTCTATAAGTTGAAACCAATACCAGTTTAGGGCTGTATAGCTATTTAGCTCTTGGGAGAAAATAGCGGTTCGAAAAAAATCTTGGAAAGATTGAGTCAGGTGAATATTCTCATAATCCTCACTTACGTCTTCACGATACATTTCAACGTTTTCTAAATATTGCTTTGCAAGACTCTTAAAAAGAGACTGATGATACTTTTTTGATAGAAGATTGATTTTTTTCACGATGATTTTAAAATGGCTGGGATGGTCGGGTTCGAACCGACGACCAATAGATTAACAGTCTACTGCGCTACCGCTGCGCCACATCCCAACATTGATCTAAGTAACCTAATTTATAATGATATTTTTCTCCTTTGTCTAGTGGTCAAATATAGTTTTTTGTAACTAAGTGTTTAAAATTACGAGAAAGGTGAAAATTTATTAAAATAAATTGGAAAAAGACCGATAGGTACAGTCAGGTAATATAGGAAAACTAATGGCCGCACTTTCACTTTTGACCGACATTCTAAGAATACTGACTCCGGAAGAAATTGCAGAGCTTACAAATGCGTCTAGTGGTAGCTCTCGAAGAGGTTTAACCGAATTGATGGATATGTATGAGGACGATGTTCTCCCGCAGTCACTCGATGGTGAAGGAGCCAAAATACTTCCATTTGGTAAGGCGCAAGAGGGAGAACTTGACGAGCGAGTCTATGAGAGTGCTGGAAGAGAAGTCGTTGAATACATAAATCACTTTTATCACAAGAAGCAATTTGCAGAAACGGCCATTAATAAAAAAGGTGATGCTGTTGTTACCTCACTTTTTATTTTGAATGAAAAAGAAAGATTTAAATATGTCCAGGCCAAACTTAAAAAGAAAGAGGTTATGGGGCTATATATGAAAAATGCAAATGTTGATATTGAGCAAGAGAAGATTCTAAAAGATGATCTCTCAAAATCTTCTCGTGCTGGTGTTTTAATCAATAAGAAACAATATTAGTTATCCATTAGACCTGGAATTGATCCAGTTGCCTGTGTATTATAAATTTCAAGTGTCGCCATCTGATAAACACAAGAATCAATAGTTGTTACGGCTGCAGGATGATAATTACCAGAGTTTTTAACCCCTCCAAATGGAAGTTTTGCACTTGCTCCAACAGTTGATCTATTAAGATTGATTAAGCCACTATCGATATTTTGAACAGCGTATTTGAATTTTTCTGGATCTGTTGTAAAGACAGATGCAGCAAGACCATATTCTGTACTATTAGCAATCTCGATGGCCTCATCAAAATCATTGTAAGTTATAAATGTACAATTTGGCCCAAAAATTTCACTTGTTAAGAAATGTGATTTTGGATCAAATTTATCCGTACGATGTATTGATGGAGTTACATAGTAACCATTCTTTTTCTTTTCAAGATGCTTGCCACGCATTACTTCTTGAATACCTTCTCTTTTGGCCATTCCCATAAAAAGTAAGTATTGATCCACAGATCTCTGATCAATAAGAGGGCCCATGAATGGTTCAGTATCATGCTCAATTGGATGATCAACAATTATTCGCTTTGCTATTTCATGAAATTTCGAGATGAAGTCATCAGCAATTGATTCATGAATAGCAACGATAGCTGTTGAAGTACAGCGCTGACCTGCTGTTAGAAATGCACCTTTGATTAGTTCTTCAAGTGCGAAATCAATATTTGCAGTTTCGTCTACAATAGCGGTATTTTTTCCACCAAGTTCTAAAGAAACTAATTTTGATAAATCTGAATGTGTTGTTTCTAAAATTTTTAGACCAACATCTTTTGAACCAGTGAAGAATACACCTTTTATTTCTTTAGCTTTTAATAATCTTCTCGCTGTTTCACCATCACCTTGAATGAGATTAACGACACCATTTGGAAATCCTGCTTTAGCTAAACAATCAAACATTAGCTGGGAGCTATAACAAGTCTTTTCAGATGGTTTAAAAATAATTGAATTTCCAGAAATTAACGCACTTAGAATTTGTCCGTTAGCAAGATGACATGGAAAATTAAAAGGGCCAATAATCAAGCTCGGACCAATTGGCTTGAAATGAACATATCCATTGGTATCAGGCATAATATTATTATAAGTTTTTGATTCAATCCTTGGGAGAGAGTCAGAAATCGTAACATCAACTTTTGCAATGAGAGAGTTCGCTTCTGTTTTTGCTTCCCACAGTGGTTTTCCAACTTCAAGAGCAATCGCGTTTGCAATAGCTTCAAAATTATCTTTAAGAATACTTTGATAATTTTTTAGAATATTAATACGTTCTTCGACCGATGTATTTCTCCAGACTTTAAACCCCTCTGAAGCAGAAGTAATAACATCTGGAACATGAGCGTAATCTACTGGTAGTGTCCATAGGAGTAAATCAGTATCGCTAGGGCATTCTCTTTTAATGAAGACTTCCGTCGCTCCAGCACCAGTAACTACTGGTTGATGATATTTGCCGTTATAATAATTTCCTAATAAATTAAACATATGTCCTCGCTAGATTGGGATGATTGTAAATTCTTGATTGATATCGATATCTTTAAACAGTCTTTTGAACTGATCATCAACGATAAGTTTATCTGTTCCTTTAGTCGCCTTGACACAAATTGCTTCAAAACTATAAGGACTTTTATTAATATGTATAAGAAACCAAGACTTTTTAGGTTGATCATCAAAGCTAACCGATGAAGTAAATAATGCCTTTATTGGTTTCAGATCCTTTAGTTCGCAGCGATAGTGTGGGCCACCATCAAATGGATCGACTTCATTATTATACTCAAACCCTATTGACTCGAGCATATTTTTTACAGGAAGTGTATCTTTACCAACTTTTCCAACAGCGTTCCTTGCTTCTATAGGAAGGAGTGTTTCATAAATTGTACCTGTCGGAAAAAGACTAAGAATGAATTCCTTATTTTTTCTACTGAGAATATCAGCGTCATGGTATTCCATATTTAAGAACCTGCGCCCAATTGCTTCCCAAAGAGGTGACTTTCCGTCTCTATCGAAAGGGGGCATTAGTTCAGAGTGAATTGTTGATTTAAAGCGAGTAGGGAAAAGCGCCATATATAGAAATCGAACAAAAGAAAGTTGCTTTCCAAGTTTCATTGGATTTCCACGATAATCTGGATTTAAAATAAGACCGCCAATTTCTGTCGGTCCATCAGTATCAATACCTAACTTTAGAGTTCCATGAATAAAGCCAGTATTTATTGATTGCGAAAATTTATTTTCTTGTGAAACTTTCAAAAAGAAATGTGGCTCATCCTCTGTTCCGTGCTGTGAGTGAATCATTGAACAACCAATTACTTTATTAGTCGTAAGATCTTCCAAAACGAAAATATAGTGATTCTGAGCGAAGTCATCATCGGGATCGAGAAAACTTTGAAGAGAGCTTTGAATCTTATTCTCAATCAGCTCTTTGTCAGCAGGGAGATTGATAAAAGTATATAAAAGACTTAATTCATACAAGTCATTTAAATCATCAAGTGAAACTGATCTTAATCTAAACATGAATATCCTATTTTATTGTTTCGAGTACCGTATCTTCAATTATTTTTAAAGCCTGATCAATCTGTTCATTAGTTAAGCAAACAGGCAATAACATTCTAACTCGCGTTGGATTACTACCGGCCATGAATACAAGAAGTCCACGATCAAAAAGATCTTTAATAAATTTAGTCGTTACAGGACCAGAAGAATCGCCAACCTCAAAGGCTATCATCGTTCCAATACCTCCTGCATAGGTAATTTTTCCTTTACAGCTATGGTTGGCCAGATGAGTTAGGCGCGAGATAAAAGTATGTTCGAGTTCTGCAATGCGACCTTTCTCTCCATAGAAGTTTCCTTCTGTGAGATAGCGTACAACTTTCTCCCCTGCGTTTAATGCCGTTAGAGAACCATTAAATGTACCTGCTATTAGTCCTGGTTTTGGATTGAGCTCTTCAGAATAAAGTGTGCCACAACATTGCAATGCTTTCCCAACAGTGACGATATCAACATACTCATCCAACTCTAGAGTTTGAAAAGCAAATAGCTCTTTAGTCCGCGCAAAAGTTTGAACTTCATCAATCCAAATATACAGACCATGTGACTTTGCCCACTCGAAAATTTGAACATAGTAATCTTTTTCACCAAAAATAAAGCCACCTTCTCCTTGAACGATCTCGAGCATAATAGCGCAATGTTGTCCTGGGTTTTGCTTCACAACCTCATTAAGTGCATTGATTGTTTTTTCAGCAGAATTTTTCGGATCAGTTTGGTCAAAGTGTGGGACATGATCGACATTAACTGCTGTTTGCATACCTTCACGGTAGCTAGCATTAAAAGTAATGTCTTGAGTCGCGACACTTCTTCCGGCAAAAGCTTTAGTGAAAGCGATTAATCGATATGCAGGGTCTTTCTTTTGCCAAATTAGTTTAAGTGCTAGGTCATTAGCAAATGAACCTGAGCCCGTGTACCAAAAGTTTCTAAGCTTGCTTTTTTGAACTTTCGAAATAAGAAGATTCGTAAGGTCTGCAGCTTCCTGGTAAGGTTGAAGATTTCCGCACATGATTGTGTCTGAACAAGCAGATTCAAGATGTGCCTTAATATATAAAGGGTGAGAATGCCCAAGTATATTAGGCCCAATACCACCGATGAGATCAAGCTTTACTGAGCCATCAACGAGTTCTGTATAGGGACCGTGACCACGACCACTTGAAAGATAGTTGTAGAAAAAGCCCTTTCCTCGATTTTTAATATATTCGGATAGCTTTTCTTCAACAAGATGCTTCTTGTCTTCGTCAGGAGCTTTGATAGTATCAATTTTTTGTTGTTCTTTGAGAATAGAAGAAAATAACTTATTTATATTTGATTGAATTTCTTCAGAATTTACTCTGTTAATCATATTTTATTCCTTTTTATAGGGGTAGAATTATCACCAACTTGCAAACTTATTATTGTAAAAGGATAATACTTTTATGGCAGATAGTAACACAAATAAAACATTAAAAGAATTAGAACAGTCCTATTTAGATGGTAAATACGATAATGTTAAAGACGGTCTTATCGCAGTTAAAAGTGATGTCGATCTCGGTCAGTTTCATTACAATTTAGGAACAGTTCTTGCTAAAAATAGCGAATTTGGCGCTTCGCGCTATAACTTAGAGAAAGCAAAAAAGCTAGGATTTAATTATCCAGGATTAGATAAGAATCTTGATAGCGTTGTTAAAGTAATAAACTCAACGAATCCTGGTATCGCTAGAGAGAGCTTGCTTGATTTTGCGGTGACATCATCAGAAGGTTTATTCTTATTCATGTCTCTAGTACTTTGTTTAATCGTTACATTGCTAAAAAAAGGCAGAGTCATCCAAAAAAATAGAACATTTGTAATCTTACTTATGATGGCATTTGTTCCATATATATTTAAGAAGACTTATGTTGATACAAGCTACAAGATAGGTGTAAATATAAAAGGGCTTAAGATTTACGAGGGACCTTCTGATATCTATCCGGTTCTTAAAGAGATTGGTGAAGGACAAAAAGTTATTATCGAAAAATCTTTTGAAGATTGGATGCTGATTTCTTCACCAAAGCAGTTTGCTGGCTGGGTAAAGAGATCAGAACTGGGCTTACTATAATTAGGAAAAAATATGTCATATGAAAAAAATATTGAAGATCGTAAAGTTGATAGAGTTGATATTAGTCTTCTCAAATTTTTCTGGCAAATAAATCCCTTATTAAAAACAGCTAAAAATAAAATACCAAAATTCCTTCGAAATCTGGAAGTATTTAAAAATTTTTCTGACTATGAGTTATGGGATTTATCGAAAGCTTTACACCGAAGAACTTTTGAAAAAGGTGACATCATTTTTAGAGAGAATGATCTTGGTGTTGGATTCTATTTTATCGTTAGAGGAAATGTTGATATTGTCATTGAAAACGATCATTCCCAATCTGGAGAATCTTCAACAGAGCTTCAAAGCAAAGTTGTGGTTAGTTTAGAAAAAAATGACTATTTTGGTGAACTTGCTCTATTACAGGAGAGACACCTTCGAAATGCAACCGCTGTTGCAAAAGAACCATGTGAATTACTCGGAATATTTAAACCCGACCTTGATATTATAATTAATGAAAGACCGGTAATTGCTTCAAAACTTCTTCAATCAATTTCACTCATTATTTCAAATAGACTGTATTCTGTAACACAAGAAGTTAGAAGACTGAAAGATAGAGTTAAAGTACTGGAAGAAGAAAATGCTGATAAAAACTAATAATCCAAAAGATACAGTAAAGCTAATTTTATTTATTTTGTTAACTGTTGTAACGGTTGCAATTTTAATATTCTTACCAAGAATAACTGTACCTTTAATTATTTCATATATTATTTTTCTCGTACTAACGCCCTTTATGCAAAAGTTGATTAAACTTGGTATATCGCGAACATTAAGTGCTCTTATTATTCTCGTTGGTCTACTGTTTTTTTCTATCTACCCAATTGTTAAAATTGTTCCAATTATATCTAACGAAGCTAATAATATTCAGTACTACACACCAAAAATAGAATCATTTATAAAGAAAGAATATTATAAAATTAAAAGTAAGGTTCAAGAGAAAACAGGATTCGAATTAGAGGATAGCTATATCACAGATGGCTTCTCATATGTAAAAAATGGAATGAGTTCTTTTCTCGTTGCGGTTCCAAACTTATTATCACGTGCCCTTGAATGGGTTTTCGTTATCCCATTATTTGTATTTTTCTTATTAAAAGACTTCGGGACATTTCGCAAAAAATTTATTGGCCTTGCTCCTAATAGTGTATTTGAAAAATTCTATATCATCAGTCATCAATTTAATAAGCAGTTGGGTGACTATATTTTCGCAAAATTTATTGAAGCCAGTATTCTAGGTATTATAATCACTGCGGGTCTTTTCTTTCTCGATGTTCGTTTTGCTCTGATATTTGGAATTATTGCATTTGTAACGAATGTAATTCCGTACCTTGGACCAATACTTGGAACAGTGCCAGCATTGATCTTTGGCGTCGTTGAGTATGGATATGGTACTACTTTTGGAGCACTGGCCATGCTCTATATGATAGCAAATGCTATCGACATGGCGATTGTATTTCCAATCCTTGTCTCTAAAATTGTTGATCTTCACCCTGTTATAGTTGTCGGAAGTGTGATTCTTGGCTCACAATTTATGGGAATCGTCGGAATGATTATTTCGATACCTCTAGCTGCGGCGTGTAAGCTTATTTTTACAGATGTCCTAGGTGACTTATATTCTTCAAATAGTTGAGATTAATAGAACTTGAATTTTGACGTAATTACTCAGAAAATGTTATTCTTTTTATAACATATTTCAGGACGTTACAGTGCAAAAATACATATCTTTATTTATCTTTATCACATTATTTTCATGCTCAATTGAAAGACCTAGTGGAACTACTGAGGCAGAAGTTCTTTTTAAGGAAGCTCAAGAGCTGATGGCCGATAAAAGATATATTCTCGCAACAGAAAAATTAAATACTCTTCGCTCTCAATATCCATATTCATATTATGCAACTTCCGCTGAACTAATGCAGGCTGATATCTTGTTCACACAAGAAAACTTTGAAGAAGCTGCAGCTGCATATATTCTTTTTAAGGATTTTCATCCAAAAAATAAAAAGATGGATTACGTCATGTATAAGATAGCTGAATCTTATTATCAACAAGTACCTCCAACTTTTGATCGTGATCTACAGCCAGCGATTAAAGCAATCAATTATTATAATGAACTTAGAAGTCTTTACCCTGGTTCTGAGTTATTAAAAGATGCAAATGAAAAAATTAAATTATGCGAGAGAATGTTAGTCGATAAAGAGAAGTACATTGCTGATTTTTATTTTAAAACAGAAGATTATGATTCAGCTAAATTTAGATACGGAAATATTTTAAAAGAAGTAAGTGACAAAGAACTTCGCTCACATGCCGTTGTAAGGATGCTTATGATAGGTAGTAAGCTTGATGATTCATCAATTTGTCGTGATGTTTATACGAGATATAAAACTGATGTAATAGAAAACCAATCAAAAGAAGCTAACAACGCTTATTTAAGCTGTTTGAAATAGCCTTAGGAATAATATGTTAAAAAATCGTCAAATCGATGAAGCGTTATTAAAAGCAAAGTCACACTTTGATTCTAAAGAGTTTTCTGCTGCTCTAAATATACTATCAAATATAATTGAAGAGGAGCCTGAGCATACTCAGTCCCTTTTCATGATGGCAAATATCTTTCACATTAAAGGTGAGATCTCTAAAGCTATTAAAGCTTTCAAAAGAGTACTTGATGTCGATCCTGGTCATACCGATGCTGCTATTAGCTTGTCTGTGTTGCTAAATGATATTGGTCAATATGAAGAGGCCCGAAAAATTTTTACAACAGCAAGTGATAGAGTGAAGTTAAATAATGAAGACGATTCTTTAAATGACAATCATATTAATAAGAAATTTTCTTTGAAGCATTATGAAATGGCTGAATTATATTTAACTTATAACAGATATGATGAGGCCATGTATGAATATAACAAGGCCATAAAGCTTGACCCGTTAAACCTTGAAGCAAGAATTAAAGTTGCTAAAGTCTATGCAAAAAAAGGCTTTGTTAATAAGGCTTTTGATGAACTAATCAGATTGAAAAATGAGCAACCTAATTTCCTTCCAGGTCGTATTGCACTTGGGGTTTTATATTATGGAAAGGGTGATGTGTTGAGCGCTCAAAAAGAGTGGGAGAAGGTTAGCTCACTTGATCCTATGAACTCTGAAGCCCATATGTATATGAATCTCTCTCGAACTGCAACCGAGACGAGAATTTAAGCCAAAAAAAACCACCTTTCGGTGGTTTTCTTTTTTATAATTCTTGTAAATTTTCTTTTTGAGTATTTGGAGTAACTTCAGTAATTGTTTCTTGTGAAAGAACAGTTGGCTGAGTTTGAGAAACTCTAGTTCTAACAGAATCATCAGAGTGATAAGACACAATCGATTTCTTAAGGTCAGCATACATTTGATGCTTAACTTCAAGCTTGCTATCTTGAAGAACAATTTGTCTTGCTTTCTTTGTAGCATTATTAATTATAACAGGTGCTTTAAGGTTTGCAGACATCGTCGTTACATCTTGTGGAATAGTAAGAATTGCATAAACACTAGCATTAGAAAGATTTTCTAAAGTTAGGCTATTTAATTCTGATGGTAATAAATTAATTGTATAATCTGCTTTGAATATTTTTGGTTCGATAATTGGAAAAGCAGTTTCTCCACTTTCACATGACTGTAACCAAAGAATTAGTGTTTGATCGCCTGGATCAACTACGAAGAATTCTCTTAGGTTTTCAAATCCTAAAATACCTTCATCAAAAGTTATTATATCTTTTTTATCAACTTCTAGTTCACCGAATCTTGTTGTGTTAATTTTCACATGTGCCTCCAAATTCCGTCGAGCCTCCGCCCGTTGATAGATTCTAGCAGTCGTAGGGGCAAAAGAGCAAGAGGAATTTATTTCTTGTTGCGCAGGGCGTCCGCTAAGTCTGAGAGACTATTTGGGTCCGCTTTTGATGCTTCAATATTTTGATCGTGGATTGCTTGATAAACCTCTTCACGGTGTATTTTAGTCTCTTTAGGAGCCTTTATACCCAGTCTTACTTGTTTACCTTTTATTTGTACGACAACAATTTTGATATTGTCATCGATTGCGATACTTTCGCCAAGCTTCCGTGTTAACACTAGCATATTAAATAACCTCTTTCTGAACCTTCCTGGATTCGGTCAGCATGGTTCATATATTACTCTCAATAGGGAAAGGCAAGAAAAAAAGTTAAATTCTATCAAATAAATTAACTTTTTATACAGTGCGCATTAATTATCGAAGAAAATCTAATAACTTCGAATTCATTAGCCCTTGTGAAGACTTATATGTTGTTTTTAAAACTTCTTGTTGTTTTTGTATCTCAGAGAATAAATCTGCGATATCTGCATCGACGAGCTTGCTTCGTCTTGATGCGTTGTCAATATTGTCCGATTCAATTGTATTTTGAGAATTCATTACGGAGTTGGCAATTGAGCCGACTCGAGTTCTCATTGTAATCAGACGCGATACAGCAGTATCAAATTTCTCTAATAAGTTTTGTATCGTTGTTGGATCATTATTTTCTAATGCATTACCTAAATTCTCAAGTAGAGAAAATAAGTTCTCCCTCTTTTCAAATTTCTTATTCTCTGAAACAGATGCAAGTTCTCTATTTGGCATGGCCTTGAGATCGTGCTCATCATCATATTTAACTTTATTCTCCGGATTTTCTGGAGAAGAATTCATGTTTGGAAACTCATTTAATGGATGCTCTGAAGAGCTATCAAAACCGTCATCAGCAAAGAATACTTCTGAGCCGTTTAGATTTGTTTGAACGAAGAAATCTTTAGAGACTTCGAGTGTGATATGCCCTTTGTCTCCCTTGTAGTTACCATCTTTATCAAAAGGAGTTTCAAGAGATTTATATCCACCAAAAATATAGCGCTGTCCGATTCTTTTATTCGCAATAGAAAGCGCCATGTTTTTTAATTGTTTAACTTCGTTGGCAACGTTCTTTCTAACATCAGGATTGTAGATATCTGAGGCCTGAGCAATTGCAATTTCTTTTGCCTTATTCATAAGGTCTGAAAGGTTTTCAATGGCCTTCTCTGTGACATTTAATTGCATTATAGCGAAATCAGCATTTCTTAGAAATTGTTTGTTATCATCAGTTATACTATCGAGTTGCATTGCCTCAACATTTGAAACAGGGTTATCAGAAGGCTTTGTCATACTTTTTAAAGTAGAACCCTTAAGCTGAAGATCTTCCATCTTCTGCTTAGCCTTATTGATTGAATATTTTATGGCAGCACTTGAACTACCTTCAGATACTCTCGTCATTTATCCCTTATCTCTTAATCGATATCACTGTATCGAACATTTCATTTGCTGTTTGCATAACTTTTGCAGAAGCTTCATATGCATGTTGAAACTTTACAAGGTTTGCAGTTTCTTCATCAATGGATACACCACTAATTCTTTCTCTGATTGAATTAGCTTGAGCTAATAAGCCTTCTGATTGCTCAGAGTCTAATTGCGCTTTCCCTGACTCTAGTCCTACTTTACCTACAGTCTGTAAGAAATATTCTTCCATCGTTGTAGTACCATCATCCATGACTCGCTCATGTTGAAGTTTAGAAATCGCTATTGCAATTCTATTATCAGCAGGACTATTTGGTGATAGGGCAGTAGCAATATTTGATAAATCAGATTTTACTGCTTCTGACATATCCATCTGACCAGCGGCTCCTTTTACGGAGAGAGGCTCTTTAAAGAAGTTTAAACCGCTTGTTGGTCCCTTTGAATCAACCTGTAGGGGATTTCCTTGAGCGTCACTTTTTATTTCACGATTTACAAAACCACGTCGATGAATAGCATTTACAAAGTTTACAAAGTTGTAAGCGATCCCATCTATTTTTTCACGAAGATCTTTAATCTCGTTATTTCTAACTTTAATTACACCAGATAAAGATCCCTGCTGAATATTTTCTGTTACTTTTTGTCCCGG
This sequence comes from uncultured Bacteriovorax sp., assembly GCA_964593545.1. Taxonomy (GTDB): domain Bacteria; phylum Bdellovibrionota; class Bacteriovoracia; order Bacteriovoracales; family Bacteriovoracaceae; genus Halobacteriovorax_A. Next base: position 38,495 of record CAZQJK010000007.1, read on the forward strand.
ACGATCAGCGTAGAAAACTTCCATTGCGCCGTCGATACCGTTAGAACTATCTTGCTTACTAAAACTATGCGCTTTTAGTGGCTGAAATTGTGCAGCTGTAACAAGAGTTCCAAGACCTGGTGAAGAGACAACGTAGTTACCTCGCTCGTCTTGGTATGTATGTATTTTAACTTTTTCACTTAAGCCCTTAATGGCCAAGTCACGTTGATCTCGAAGGTCACCAGTTTCTTCATGAATCGCTTCAAGTTGACGAATTTTACCATTTAGTTTTGCAATTGATTCAATACCTTGGTTGATATCCTCAACGTCTCTAGAAATTTTCCCGTCAATATTCTTAGATAGAGATTCAAGAGTGTCGCTTATTCTTTTGAAGTCTTTCATAACAAGAGAAGCATTATCTCTTACGACTGAACGTACTGTTTCATTTTCTGGCTGATTAGCAAGATCTCTAAAAGAGTTGAAAAATTTATTCAAAACCTTATTTAAACCGTCGTTATCTATTTCATTGAATATCTCTTCAACTTGACGGAGAGAGTCTGCGCGATTCTCAAAATATTTGTGTTCTGCGGTTGAGTCACGAAGACGCTTTTCAACAAATTGATCATGAACCCTCGTAATCGACTTGATTCTTGTCCCTGTCCCTGCGATAAGTCCATCTTTAGTAATAGGAACATTTGTTGTTTGATTTACTTTCTGTCTTGAATAGCCATCAGTATTGGCATTGGAAATATTATGCCCCGTAACTTCTAAAGATTTCTTAGAAGCTTGTAATCCTGTTCTACCAATATTTAAAATATTAGACAAAGTACAATCCTTACGGGTTATTAGTCATTAAGCGGTTATTGCTTAAGCCTTTACTATTATATGTTGTAACAGATTTCTTGCCAGTCGCTTCTTCTCTGATCTGTCTAAGAGAAGATAGGGCCTTGTTTATAAATAATTGATTCTTCTTATTTTGGGCCTGAATTTTTGAAACAATATCAATAAGTAGTTCATTGAATCTGTATAAGTGCTTACTTTCTTTCTCGGGTGTGAAATCTTTAAAAAACTCAATTATATTAGAAATTGAATTCATCTTTTGTTCTGGAAAATCAATAGAGATTTTCTCAAGTAATGATTCTCTTTCAAGATCATTCATTCTAATTTGCTCAATCTTTGTATTCTTATCTGCTACAGTAATTTCAAGTTCATCAAGATTACTACTTAGAAGATGCATATACTCATCACATGTGAGATCAAATAGCTCTGAATGAAGTTCACAGTGTAGTTTCCAAATGTCAGTGAACTGAAAATAATATATTTTTATCTTATCTTGATTCAACACCGAACTCTTCTCCTAGAATTTTGTCAGCTAAAGCATCATAATCAACTTTATAACTACCTTCTTTTATCTGTGCTTTGAGTGCGGCAATTTTTTCCGTATTATCGATCGATGGTGCACTGTCGGCCGCTTTTTTGATTCTCGAAAAATCCTTTATCGCTTCCGGGATGTCTACTTTGGCATCTCTCTTTGTATAATTATCGATATACTGCTGCTTCTCATAAGTGTTCTTCTTAAGTGCCGCGCCACCAATATTCTTTGACGTTTTTGAGTCATTGGCTTTTGTGTGCGGAAAGAAATTTGATCTACTGCTGTCGATATTATTCATAAATTACTCCAGTGTTGGCAGACTCGTGTTTAGTTACACTTGGTTGAGTCGGCCCTTCATGCATCTGAACTTTTTGTTTATTAAACTGTTGCTTTTGATTTTCGTAAATCTCAAAATTGGCAGCTGTACGCTTATATTGTGGGTAAACTTCATCTAGAATCAGGTCCTTAAGCCCTCTATTACTTTGCTCAGTCATTGATTTAGCTCTCTCTTGTAATAGCATTCCGTTATAAAATTCTTCTGCAGAATTTGAGGTACTACTTTGCGAAGTCTTTTGCATTTCTTTGAGCATGAGTTCAGAGAACTGAGATTCCATTGATGCTGCAAAGTCTGAAACTTCTTTTGGAATGTATTTTCTAGTGTCAACAGGATTGCTAGTAGAGTTTGAAACTTTAGCTCTAGCTGATTGAATTTGTGGTCTGTGTATTTTTATATCTGTCACAACTCATCCTGAGTAAATGGGCCTTCAATCCTCGAAGAGCCCTTTATAACTATAATTCTAGCATCTTTGGAGAAAAAATCAAATCTCCAATTTCATATAAATTTTACAGTGCTTAAATCAGTTCAATTTCACCAATTAAAGCACCATTTCTCTTAAGTGTTTGAAAGATCGAAATCAAATCTTCAGGAGTAGCTCCAAAAGCATTTAAACTTTTTACAAGATCATTTAGTGTACTCTTTTTATCAACAAAATAAACACTTCCTGGCTTCGCTTCCCCTGCGTCGCCTTTAATTTCGATTGAAAGATCACCATGGCTGATGGCCACTGGTTTAAGCTCGATGTCTCCACCAGCTACAATCGTTCCTGTTTTTTCATTGATAACGATCTTTGCGATACGATCAGTTACGACTTGAAAATTTTCGACGATAGCCATCAACTGAACAACTTTTCTCTTATATTGAACAGGGATTATTAAATCAACTGTTGTGGCATCCTTTGCAATTGCATATTTTCCACCAAGCTCTTGATTGATTGTTCTTTCTACACGAGCAGCTGTCGTAAAGTCTGGGTTCTTTAGACTTAGTCTTAAAGATTCTTTTCGGTCAAAATTCACTTCAAGCTCTCGTTCTATCGTTGCCCCTCCTGGAATAGCTCCAGTCGTCGCAAACTTAGCACCACGCTTGAGGCCACCAATTGAAAGGGGACCACTTGCAACACCATAAACATTTCCATCTCCACCTTTAAGAGGAGTGACAAGTAATGTTCCTCCAGCTAGTGATGAAGCATCGCCTATAGATGAAACAGTAATATCAAGTTTTTGACCAAGTCTTCCAAATGGCGGAAGTTTCGCTGTGACAATAACAGCAGCAACATTCTTCGATGAAACTTCTGATTGAGGATTTAGCCCAAGCTTTTGAAACATACGTTTTAGTGAAGTGTTTGTGATTTCACCACCACCGTCACCAGTTCCATTTAATCCAATGACGAGTCCGTATCCAACCAATGGGTTATCACGTACACCCTTAACATCGACAACTTCCTTTAGACGAGTCATTTTCGCATAAGGAGAGAAACTAAAAACAAGAAGAGAGAGCGCTAAAAATAACTTCATTATTACCTCAATACCACGATAGATGACTCTAGAAAGTTTTTAGAGTCAACACTGTCATCATCCATTATATCTTTACGACTAATTAGTGCCTGGATTTCGATTAGATGCTTTTGATTTCTAAATAGTAAATATTTCTGACCTCTTACAAGAAGATGATCCTTACTGATCTCTTCAATAATAACAGATGAAATTTTATCATGAATTTTATCATCTTCTGGTACGTCTGCTTCTTCGACTGGATCAGACTCAGGAGAAGCTGCAACAGCACCTGGGGGAGCATTTGGATCAGGCTTCTTTACTCTTTTTGGCATGCTAGGAAAAGCTCTTTTAAGCTCCATTGTAATCATGTTTTTTAGTCGAGACTGAACATTCATTAAAATGATGTCACCATTTCTTTTCCATTTATTCTTTGTAAAAAGATAATTCTCATTTCCTGAACCTGCCCACAGGCTACCGTCTGAGGAATTATCTGTTAAATCATTAGCAGTGTAGCGACGTTGCACTTGATTTTGAGGAACATAATTACGCTTGATTGATGGAATCATATTAGGACTATTCGAAGTCGTAATATTTGCATGTGGAGACTTTCTGAATTGGTTGAAAGTAGAGTCATGCTTCTTCTGAGCAAGCTGTTGCCTTCCTTCAGCTCTATCTAAGTCATTGTGAATTTTATTAATATAATTCGCACATGAACTAAGAAGGAAGATTGTTAATAACAAAATGGTTTTTTTCATAGGTCAATCCTTACTTCATTTATTCCTGTAATCGTGCCAGTAAATATTTTATTTGTTTTATTATTTCTAAGTTTTATTGTATCTCCAACGTGTCCACTGCCAATCGGAGTTGCTGTCGAAGAAAGCTTGATATTACTTTGATTAAGAAGGACTTTTACTGGTGTACCATACTTTACAACCTGAACTGGAGTAAGGTCAGTTCTCTTAATTAGACTGCCTCGTGTAACAGATTTATTGAGACGATAGAAAGTTAAGTCTCTTTTGTTTGTTATATAGTCTTCAGGTTTTAAAACATAATGAACTTCATAAGCAAATTGATCAAGCGGTTGGGAGTTAAACTGAAGATGCATGTCAGTCGATGCGATGACCGCCTTCACTGCTGAAAGTATTCTTGCCTTAACCCAGTGAGTTTCATTAGTTGTTCCATTAGTTTTGACAAGTCTAAGAGTTTTAAGTCCATTGTCGTTACAGTTATCACAATATACTTGAAGAAATTGTTCACCAGTTAAATTTAAAAAATCAGACTGTATTGATTGATCAATGATTTCTATTTTTTTATTTGTATCGATATTAAGTCTTGTTGTAATTAGTTCTTCCAGATTTCTAATGCGAATATTTGATGGGGACAACTTAACATCTTTTAAGTCGGGATATCGAGTAATGTATCCAGCATCGAGAGTCCCACTTGACTCTTTAATGAGTTCGTTTATCGACTCAACCTGTGACTGATCACAACCTTGTGTTGTGATCGTTGTACTTTTGGCTTCACCATATGTAAAAATAGTGTCTGCACCGTTAATTGTGCAGGCAAGAGAAGATGTTGAAATCAAAATTAAAAGAAGAGGAATAATTTTTCTCACTCGGTGATACCCTTATCTGATATTATTAACTGTTTGTAACATTTGATCCGCGACACCCATAACTTTACTATTCATTTCATAAGCTCTTTGAGCACGGATTAGATTAGTCATCTCGTTCATGATACTAACATTCGAAGACTCAAGAGCTCCTTGTTGAATACGACCTGCATTTGATTGGCCACCTATCATTTGAATAGGCTGTCCTGAACTATTTGTTTGGCGAAGTAAGTTCCCACCGTAAGACTTAAGACCTACTTGATTGATAAATGTAAATACTGGGATTTGACCAAGAACATTTGGCTGAATTTGCCCTTCAAGATAAACCTCAATTGTTCCATCTTCAGTAATATTCACACTCTTTGTTCCCGGTGCAAATGTGACACCTGGAAAGATTCGATATCCTTGCTTAGTGACTAAATTCCCTGTGCTATCAACATTTAGAGAACCATCACGTGTATACATAATTTCACCATTTGGCGAGATAACACCAAAGAAGCCATCACCATTAATCATTAAATCAAAAGGATTATTTGTAAGTTGTGGAGCGCCTTGTTCAAATTCTTTTCTAACAGCACTAACTCGAGAACCAGAACCAATTTGAAGTCCAACATTATACTGACTATTCTCCGCTGATCGAGCTCCAGCTTCGGTAACTGTTTCATAGAGAAGATCTTCCATCTCTGCTCTTTGCTTTTTATATGCAGTAGTGTTTAAGTTTGCAACGTTGTTAGAAATCGTAGAAACGTGTGTTTCTTGTGTGGCCATACCTGTAGCCGCAGTGTTTAGAGCTCGCATCATCGAGAAAGCATCCGCAGAGAAAAGCAATAATACTGTTAACATTTTGATCATCTTATCCATCCTAGAATTTAGAAATCTCATTTATGCCTTTCTGGCTTATTTGGTCATATGTCTTAATTACATTTTGAATCGCTTCAAAATGTCTGTGTGCTTTAATTAGTTCCGACATTTCTGCGACTGCATTTACATTTGATTGTTCCACAAAACCTTGGTGGACTGATGTCGAAGTTTCAGATTTAACATTGTCATGAGAAGGATTTATATAGAGAGAATTACCTTCCTTTCTTAGTGCATTAATATCTTTAAATTCAACAATATTTAATTTTCCAATTTGCTGATTGTCTGCATACATGTCACCTTGAAGGGTAAATGAAACAGACTTCGATCCATTTGGTATCTTAATTAAACGATTCTTAGCATCTTCATCTGGTGTTTGTGATTTAGACAGAACAGGAAAACCATTATCTGTAACAAGAGTTCCTTCACTATTTATTGATAATATCCCACGTCTTGTTAAGCGAGGACCGTTAGGGGTTAGAACTTCAAGAAAGCCTTTACCGCGAAGGCCAATATCCAGAGAATTGCCAGTTGGTGCTAATTGACCTTGTTGAAAGTCTGTATAACTTGCATCAACTTGAACTTTCGCATTTTCTGCTCCGTAACTTTTATAAAAGTCAGCAGGCGCCCATTCTTTGTTTGGCAAATCAATATCATCATAACCTTTTTCTAAGGTCGTAATATATTCTTTAAATGTAAGTTGATCCTTTTTGAATCCAGGCGTATTTGCGTTAGCAACATTATTGGCAATAGTATCAACCTTTCTCTGTTGTGCTATTGCGCCTGAAAGCGGAACCCAAAGTTCTTTCATCTGCCCTCCTGGCAAATTCTACCTTCTCATTATAGCTACTATACCGACAATAAACCTACATAGGTAAAAATGACCCGCCATGTAACATGTTGATATAACTGTAAGTAGTTGTCATAGTCATATATAATTAGGTAAATTTAGGAAAATGTATCCTTGAGAGCGATTAGCAACTGTCGGGAAAATGACACGGAGGGTCTCGTGGCGAAATTTAATTTTGAAGAATCGATGGATTCACTAGAAACAATAGTAAAGGGTTTAGAAACAGGTGAGCTTTCACTCGATGAAAGTATCAAGAATTTTGAACAAGGTGCAAAGATTTATAAAGATTGCAAAAAATATCTCGGAGAAGTTGAGAAGAAAGTACAAGTTCTGACAGATAGTCTCGAAGAGTCTTCATTAGATGATTAGAGCTCTAATTATAATTTCACTTTTAATGGTTTCTTGCTCAAGAACCTATGTCGAAAGTGAGTCAACAATTTCAGCTGTAAGTCTTGAGCTCACAAGTACTCGCACAGACAAAGTAGACCTTGAATTAAAAAGTAATATTGGCGCTTACGGTCCTGATACAGAAGCGACTCAGTACATAAGCCAGGTTAAGACTCACAAGTCAATTTCAGTGGTGTTTACCCCAAGTTTATATATGAGCTTGGTCGCAGTTGATACAATGAAATGCTTCGAAATGAATGATATTAAAATTAATCTAATTTCGGGAATTGGATTTGCATCAGTTTTGGCAGCCCTCTATGCATCAGGGGATAGTCCAGAAGAAATTCGCTGGAAAATCTTCAACGCAATTCGATCAGAAAAGCTTGAGCCATTTAGTAAAGAATGGACTAAGCGCTGGGAAGAATTCATACGAAAGAATATCGATGAAAATAAGATAAAGCAGTCCAATATAACTCTATGGCTTCCTAAGAAAGATGAAGGAGTCATAAAATATCAAACAAGTCGTAAAATTGTTAATGACGTTATAGATAATATAAATGCTCATCGAAAAGAATTTGTGTTGGATGAAAATTTTTATACAGATGAAGAATTGAAGAAATTTCCTACAGATAATGTTATCATTATTAATACATTACCAAGAGTTTTAAACTTCAACAAACCTACGGAGTTTTTAATTGGCCAATATGGTAAGATATATTCTTTCCTTTATAAGGAAGATATAGCTGAAGAGAAAATAAAAGTAATTAATATAAATAGTACTGGAGCAATTGATGATCCACTCACTCGGTTAGAAATTGATCAATTAAAAACATATTGTTCACAAGTTTTAAAAGTACTAGATTAGGAATTGAATGAAAAAAATATTAGGAAGATTTTTAATCCTTTCTTCGTTTGTTACATTAGTCGGCGGCTTAGCTGTATTTCTTGTTATCACATATTTCTCCCTAAGCCTTCCAAAAATCGCCAATCTCGCAGATTATAGACCCCCAATCAAATCACAGATTTTATCGAAAGATGGTGTGGTACTAGCAGAAATTGGATTAGAAGATAGAGATATTGTTGAATTTAAAGATATTCCTAAATCAATTACTAATGCTTTCTTATCAGCAGAGGATTCTGGATTTTATGAGCATACGGGTGTTGATTACCTAGGTGTTATGAGAGCAATGATTGCAAATTTGAAGGCCGGTAGAGTTGTTCAGGGTGGATCAACGATCACACAGCAAGTTGCTAAATCTTTACTCTTATCTCGAGAAAGATCAATTACCAGAAAAATAAAAGATTTTCTACTTGCTCAAAAGATTGAGAAAAGATTCTCAAAAGAAGAGATTCTCTTTCTCTATCTTAATCAAGTTTACCTTGGTGGTGGATACTACGGTGTCAAAGCTGCTTTTAGAGGATATTTTGAAAAAGATTTAAGCGAAGCTACTGTTGCTGAATCCGCACTTGTTGCAGGTCTTCTTGTTGCTCCAGGTAAATATTCTCCATATGTTAATCCAATATATGCAAAAAAGAGACAGGCCTATGTTTTAGGACGTATGTATGCGAATGAGAAAATTACAAAAGAAGAATATGAAAATGCCCTCAAAGAAAAAATTAAATATCGCTTAAGAAAGCCGGCTCCTTTTAAGGCTGGATACTTTACTGAGCATGTTAGGCAAGTCGTTGTTGAAATGGTTGGTAATGATGAATTCTTACAGAATGGTTTTAAAGTATCAACGACATTAGATTATGAATTACAAGACAGAGCTGAAAGAGAAATAACAGAAGGTGCCCGTGATATAGATAGAAGGCAGGGATTTAAGGGGCCAATACGAAAGGTGGATGTTCAAACATTTGAAGAGTCTTTTGAAAAATTCAGAAAAGATTTATACGAAAACAAATCCTTATATTTTACACTTGGAGATGATAACCAACGTGAATATGAAATCTCTTATGCTGAAGGTGAAGCGACTAAGGTTATTGAAGCTCAAAAAGAAGTTAGAGCAAAATTCTACAGCTCACGCTATCATCCAGGTTACATTGAAGATGATCAATTACTGTCAAATCTCGATAAAACAAGCTTATACGAAGCAATCGTCATCGGAACTGATGACTCTGCTCGTGTAATTTATGTAACAGTTGGTGGAGTCACTGGAATTATTCCATACCCTGAATTTCGATGGGCCCATGAGAGAATAATTCAAGAGGAACATCAATACTTCCCTTATGTAACTAAGCCATCGAGTATTCTAAATAGAGGAGATGTTGTCCTAGTTAAAATTAACAAAATGAAAACAACACTCTTAGATGAAACATGGTCATCTTTTAAAGACAATATACAAAAAGCAAAAGATTATAAAACCGTAAGCACACAGTCATATCTACAGTGCTCTCTCGAACAAGAACCAGAAGTACAAGCAGCTCTTCTTTCAGTAAATCCACATAATGGCGAAATTGTTTCCTTAGTAGGGGGGACAAATTTTGAAAAGAGTAAATTCAATAGAGCTTTACAATCAAAGAGACAGCCGGGATCTTCATTCAAGCCTATGTTATTTGCAGCAGGTCTAGAAAATGGTTATACACCTTCAACTATAATCCTTGATACACCTGAAGCCCTTGGTGGAAATGATGAAAGCCTGAATTGGAAGCCGCGTAACTATGATGGAGGTTTTAAAGGGCCAATGACATTTAGAGAATCTCTAGAGCATAGTCGAAATATTCCAACAATTAAAATGACTTTAGATTTAGGAATGACAAAAGTTTTTGATTTTTTAAATCGCATAGGATTTGAAGCCGAGATGCCTAAGGATTTATCAATCGCTCTAGGTTCATTTGGAGTGACTTTACTTGAAATGGTCGAGTCTTATTCCTTATTTCCAAATGGTGGTAAAAAAATATCACCAAAATTTATAACATCCATAATTGATAGGGATGGAAAAGAATATATCTACGAGCTTAACAAAGAAACAACAGAAGAATCAGAAGCTACACCAGATAGTAATCAAAAAAATAGTCTGGTCGATAACAAAAACGATTCGACTGAAGAAATCCCAAATGAGTTGCAAGAAGAAAAAAATCCCTATCAAGAACATCTCGATGAACAGCAACTATACGATAGTCGATTAAGCTATATCATGACAAATCTTCTTAAAGGTGTTGTTCAAAATGGAACAGGTCGAGGTGGTAAGTGGGTCAGCAATTTTATTGGTGGGAAAACAGGAACAACAAATAGCTATGTTGATGCTTGGTTTTTAGGTTTTTCTCAAAACATCGTTACTGGTGTATGGACAGGTTTTGATGATAATAAAACGATGGGCTGGGGAGAGACTGGCTCAAAGTCTGCTCTTCCAATTTGGGCCGCTTATATGAAAGATAGTATTCGAAAGTACGGTGAAAGTGATTTTAAGGTTCCTTTAGGCATTATCAATGTATATGTAGATAAAAAGACTGGTAAGGCTATAAATGATGAGAGAAACGGATTCTTAGAGTCATTTGTGGAGGGAACTGAGCCAGGTGCAAAACAAGAGAATAATTTCTTCAAAAAGCAGCAGTCAGCAGGCTCAAGTACTGAAATTTTCGAAGATGATGAATACTTTAATAATCAGTAAAATTCTTTAAACTTCCTGAATATTTTGCCGATAATCCTCTTGTACACTTATATAAAATAGGTGTGCAAAGGGGATCCTTGTGACAAATCACAAAAGAAATTTGAAGAGAGTTTTGCTACTAAGTGGCTTATTTTCTTTCATGTTTCACGTGTCCCTCCTTCCTTTTAAGCTGGATCTAAGTAAAGTTGTCAAGATTCAAGATAAGAAAGAACCAGAAAGAATTAAGTTAGTGTTTAGAGATACTAAAAATAACCTCAAACAAATGGTCGAAACTCAAAAAAGTAATTCAGATATCGTTAAGGAGGCTAAGTACTTTAGCGACTCTAATAACTCTTTTGTCAAAGAAACAAAAGCGAAGCATATCGGAAAAATGAATAAAGCAGGTAAAGGTAATGCTGAAATTGATTCTAAGAGTTCTGAAACTCAAAAAGAAAGTGTAAATCACAAAATAACTAAAACATTTAAAAAGAAGAAAAATGGTAAAGTGTCATTTAAAGACTTTGCTTTTTCTCCATCGCAAAAAAAATCCTTTAAAAATATTGAGAAAATTAAGGGTGTTAGAGAAGGTGATAAGAGTTCACGTGGTGTCGCTCAGTCAAATGATTATCTTGAAGAAGTACCTCTTGGAGATATGACAGCACTAAACACGAAAGAACATGTCTATTATGGCTTCTATTATCGAATTAAATTGAAGTTAGAACAACACTGGGGTTCAACTTTAAAAGAAAAAATGGAAGGACTATATAAGAGAAAAGGACGTTTTCCAGCATCAGATAAATATATAACGAGCATTAAAGTTGAGCTGGATGATATGGGACAGATTGTAAATATAAGAGTTAAAGGATCTAGTGGAGTTGAAGAGCTGGATAGTGCGGCCATTGAATCATTTAATAAGGCTGGTCCTTTTCCAAATCCACCTAAGGGTATGATTAAAAATGGTCGAGCTTCTATTGAATGGGGATTTGCAGTTACTAATTCATAAAAAAAAAGCCATCATAAAGATGGCTAATATTTTAGTGATGAGTTTTTGAATCTTTTAACATCTTTTTAATATTATTTATTCCTTCCATTAAAACATAATCAGACCAAATCTTATCTAGTTCCTTGATCGTTTCTACAATTTGAATTGCAGCTTGATCATAAGAAATTTTTTCTTGTTCAGCAAGAAGTGAGATTGCTGTGCTAATAGATTTAATAGCAGAACTATTACATGCTTGATTCAATCTTTCTTCATATGTTGTATCAATTCTTTTCTCTTTACCTTTAATGATAGCAGTATTGATTAATTGAATAGATTCTTGATTTTCGATCATCTCTAACCTTATTAAAAAGAAATTTAATTTACGTCCCCGTCGGAGATTTGCAGTATGAGCTTTTTAAAAAACTTCGTAAAGGAAAAAGTTCGCAAGAGTAAACATTTTTCATGATGAGCTGTATTAGACGCGTAGTGCACTGGGGCTTGGTATTCATAGTGTAAGAATTTGCAATATTAAATTACTTTTTGGGTAAAAAAAAACCTCCAAACGGAGGTTTTTCTATTCTTCACAAAGTGGAGCGTAGTCTTGATCACTTAACAAATTTTCAAATTCACTTGTGTCTGTAATTTTAATTTTTACCATCCACGAATCATATGGTGAGTTGTTTAGCATGTCAGGCGAGTCTGTAAGAGCTTCATTAATTTCTACAACTTCGCCTGTTACTGGTGAGTACAAATCACTTGCTGATTTAATGGACTCAACAACACCAAATGTTGAATCTTTAGAGATTTCTTCCCCAATAGAAGGTAGTTCAACAAATACGATGTCACCTAGTGATGATTGTGCAAAGTCTGTAATACCAACAGTTACGACACCGTCATTAAGTGCAGCCCACTCGTGTTCTTTTGTGTACTTTAGATTTGAAGGAATATTTGCCATTACTTGTGCCCTCCGCTAATAAATGGTTTTGTGTGAAAGTTTGCTTCAATAATATTTTTTCTAATTTGTATTCTAAATGATTTATTCTGTGGAACTTTACTTTTTTCTACAAGTGCCAAGCAAATACCTTTTTCAAGTACAACAGACATTGTTCCAGAAGTTACTTTTCCTATAATATTATTTTCTGAATCTAAAACTTCATAACCTTCTCTTGGGATTCCTTTATCAAGTGATAATTTCACCAGTTGAAATCGAGGTTCATAAGAAGCAAGAGCTTCTTTAGCAATGAAGCTTTCTTTGTTCATTTTTGTTGTCCACTTTAAAGCCGCATCAAGTGGTGTAATTTCATCATTAAGTTCATGTCCATAAAGAGGATAACAAACTTCAAGTCTTAGAACATCACGAGAGGCAAGTCCACATGGCGTAACTCCTAGGTCAAGAAGAGTCTTCCAGATCGTTTTAATTGAGTCGTGACCGCCAAAAATTTCAAATCCATCTTCGCCTGTGTAACCAGTACGAGCAAGAATTAAATTATGGCCATTAAGTTTGTCTTCATAAGCACTATAATAACTAGCACCTGTTACAGAAGTAAGACCCAGTTTGGTAAGAATCTCTTCAGTCTTTGGACCTTGAACAGCAATGAGAGAATAATCATCAGAATGATTTTCTAGTTCGATACTAAAACCATTCGTCTTAGCGCTTATCCACTTCCAATCTTTTTCTATATTAGATGCATTTACGCAAATAAGAACTTTTTCAGCTTCAAGTTTATAGGCGATGAGATCATCAATTACGGTACCGTCATCACGACATAGTGGCGAATATACGGCCTTACCTATTTCTGCGTTAGCAAAATCGTTTGTCATAATATAATCGACAAATTTTACTGCATCATTACCAGTAACGAAGAATTCACCCATATGTGAAACATCGAAAACTCCAACATTATTTCTAACTGCAAGAACCTCGTTCTTAACACCACTATATTGGATAGGCATATCAAAGCCAGCGAATTCAGCCATCTTTGCACCTAACGCTAGGTGTTCATCATGTAGAGATGTTTTATACATTTCATTCTCCTGGGAACAATATTTTGATATGAGATTTATAGGCTATTTTCTAGCGCATGTAAAAGATTTTGAGCAACAGAGAAAATCGTCATCGGGCCAACACCTTTTGGTACAGGGCTTATTGCAAGGAGCTGATCTTTTATATGATCAAAATCACAATCGCCACATACAGATCCATTTTCAAGTCTATTAATCCCAACGTCGATAACAACTTGCGACTTATCTGTGCGAAAGAATTCCTTAGTGAGAAACTTAGCATGCCCACAAGCAGAGATAATAATGTCAGCATCGAGGCAAAGCTTTTTTAAGTTCTTTGATTTTGAATGAGCCAGTGTGACAGTTGCATCGAGATTCGTTAGAAGTAGCGACATTGGCTTACCCACGATGAGGCTTCGACCAATAACGAGAACACTTTTTGTAGAAAAATCTAAATTGTAATGCCTTGCAAGTGTAAGAATCCCTTTTGGGGTACAAGGAACAAGTCCGACTCCACTTTGGTCATTACGATAAAGACGCGAGATGTTTTCGCTATGGAAACCATCAACATCTTTTGATGGTGAAACTAAATTTGTTGTATCAATATGACTTAGATGTTTTGGAAGAGGAAGCTGAATTAAGACACCATGAACTGACTTGTTAGAATTTAAAGAGTTTACAACCTCAAGGAACTTATCCTCTTGAATATTTTCATTGAGTTTGATGATTTCACAATCAGCACCAATCTTTTCACAAAACTTCTTTTTACTATTGGTGTAAATGACACTACCCGGATCATTTCCAACAAGAACCACTTTCAATGTTGGAGTAACATTGAAATTTTGTTTTAGCTTTGCAGTACGAGACTTTAGTCTCTCTAGCTCGGCGTCAATAACTGGTTTTGCGTAAAGTATTTCTGTCATAATTGACTTCGATAATATATATCTATAATGCATTTGGCAATTAGAGGTAATAGGATATTTTATGAAATTTTATATTGGACTAGCCCTTCAACTTATTGGATTTTCATCTGTTGGTCTTTGTTTATACTCTGGTCTAACGATGGGTGACTATGGGCAACTCGAACTTATTCAATTTATCGGTGGCGCCGGTGTCTTTTACATTGGAACTGCTCTTCGGTCCCGATAAAATCTGGCTCTCTCGCGTTTTGAGTATTACAATAAAACCATGAAAGTTTTAGGTATTGACCCTGGATCACGCAAACTTGGCTGGGCTGTAGTTGAAGTGAAGGGAAGAAAATTTACATATATTGATTCAGGTGTACTTCGCTTTGATAAGATTGAAGAACTCATGGATCGACTACCTGTAATCTCTAAGGCCTTACGTGAACTTATTAGTATTCATGCTCCCGCCGAAGTTGCTCTTGAATCATTAATCTATGTTAAAAGTGTGACTTCTCTTGCGAAGCTTGCTCAAGCTAGGGGAGCCGCGATTGCAGGGCTAAGTGAAAAGTATCAAGGCAAAATATTCGAATATGCACCAAACTCTATCAAGTCTACAGTGACTGGCCACGGACATGCGACAAAAGAGAGCTTAGATAAAGTGCTTAAAATGATGTTTGGCAATATTGAATTTAATACTCATGATGAATCAGATGCTTTAGCAATAGCTGTCTGCCATGGGATGAACAATGGAAGTCCCATTCTTAAAACAGGACAGAAGCACTACTCAAAGGGGAGATCCCTTAAAGATGTATTTAAAAAGGTAAAGTAAGATGATTGGTTTAATTCAAGGTGAGGTTATATTTAGTGATGGGTTTGAAATAATTCTACTCACTAACTCTGGAACTGGACATCAGATATATTTTCAACATGTTCTCCCCGAAGGCTCTAAAGCGGCGATCTTCATCTCACATATTGTAAGAGAAGCAAGTGAAGAATTATTTGGCTTTAGATCACTGAGAGAAAAGAAAATGTTTGAACTTTTAACTACCGTAAAAGGCGTTGGACCAAAGTCTGCATTTTCTCTTATTTCATGCTTAGGCGTTGCTTCAGTAGTTGATGCTGTAATGCTCGATAATAAAAAAGTCTTACAAAAAGCTCCTGGTGTTGGCGCGAAAGCTGCTAGCCAAATGATTTTAGATCTCAGTGGAAAAGTCGCAAAAATAAAAATGTATTCGGCTAAAACATTTGCACCAAAAATAGCAGATGGCTCATTTAGTGGAGAAACTGGAAAAATATCATTTGAGTATAGTGAAGAAGAAATTGAAACAGAAGTACAGTTACAAGTTTATGACGAGGTAATTCTTAAAGATACATTACTTGCGTGTAAAGAACTTGGTTTTAAAGAAGATAAAATAACTCCACTCGCTCAAAGAATACTTTCTGAAAATCAAATAACAAGGGCAGAACAATTAGTTCACCTTGTTTTGAAAGAGGTATAGATGTCACGTTTATTTGATAATGATTTTGAAGATGACAACGAAGTAAAAAGAGAAGTTCTCTTAAGACCAGAAAACTTCAAAGAATATATTGGTCAAAAGAAAATTGTTCAAAACATCGATGTTATGGTTGCTTCTGCACGAATGAGAAATCAATCAATGGATCATGTTCTTTTATCTGGGCCTCCTGGTCTTGGGAAAACATCTCTTGCGATGATTATCTCAAAAGCTCTTGAGAGTGAGCTTCATGTTATCTCTGGCCCTGCAATAGAGAAAAAAGGCGACCTTGCTGCGATATTAACAAATTTAGGTCCAAAGGATGTTTTATTTATTGATGAGATTCATCGCATGCATGTCTCAGTGGAAGAGATATTGTATTCAGCAATGGAAGATTATCGTTTAGATATTGTTATTGGCGACGGAGCAGCCGCACGCACAATGCAAATCGACATTGCTCCTTTTACTCTTATTGGAGCAACAACAAGATCCGGTTTACTATCAAATCCTCTAAGAGATAGATTTATGGCTCACTTACATTTTGATTTTTATCAAAGTGATGAACTGGCACAAATTATAAAAAATAATGCCAAGAAACTAAAAATTGAAGTTGAAGAGCATGCAACAATGAAAATGGCAAAGTGCTCGAGAGGGACCCCTCGAATAGCCAATCGAATTCTTAGACGAGTCAGAGATTTTGCTGTAGTGAGAGAGTCAAGTCGTGTGAGTCTCGAGGATGTTACCAATAGTTTAGATATGATGGAAATAGATCCAAATGGTCTTGATCGAATGGATCGTAAAATATTAGAAGTTATAAGGGACTACTATAGTGGTGGCCCAGTAGGAATAGAAGCTCTCTGTGCGACCCTTTCTGAGGATCGTACAACGATTGAGGATGTCTATGAGCCATACTTATTAAAAGAGGGCTTTTTAATTAGGACACCGAGAGGAAGAGAGATTTCAGAGAAAGCAAGAGAAGTTTTAAATGCTTAAAAAATTAATTGTAATGGTATTTTTATCAGTGAGTTCTTATGCTGAACTCGATTATTTTCTAGCTGGTAGCTTTCGTAGTTATCCTATTGGAACAGCGATCACTGCTGAAATAGGAAAAGGTTTCAAATTCTATGAGAAGAATAAGATTTTATACGGCTATTTAAGACCAGCAATCAATGTCCAATCAAGCGCATTGATAAATCAAGCTTCTGCTCAAATTGATTTTTATCCAGTTTCGTTTCTTGGTTTCTATGCAGGAAGAGGGATTGGAGCAAAGAGTACCAAAAAGCTACAGGGATTTGATTGTGATGTCATTAAATGTGATGGAGGAGTTTCTAAGACCTATTTCGGAGTTAATCTTGCTCTTGCCTATAAGAAACTTAAATTTGTTTCATATCTTAGACGGACACAAGTTGATTTAAATAATCATCAAGGTTATTTTGCTGAAGAATTTTCTAACCTGATTGGATTAGATAAGGATCGATTGACATCATATACAGGTATTCTTGGTTATGATTTAGATGCAAAGAATTTTTTGGCTCTTTTATACTTATCAAACAAAATGCAAAACACAGATCAAAGCTCAAAAATGAAAATGTTACTCTATCAGTATCGTCCTGATAAAGTTTCATATCAAGCAGCTTTAGGTACATTTGAAAATAGAGTCGCAAGCGAGCACTTAGCATTACTTCTGATGTTTAAATGGGAATTTGAAAAAGGGGTTAGGTTATTCTAATGAAGAAAATATCAATTTTTGTGACGGTATTAATTTTTAGTTCTTGCTCAGTCTTATATGGGAAATTAGGCGGAGACTATACTCATCGTCCGGATGAAGTTACGACAGAATTATCAACTGAAGCTCAGGAACTAGTAAGAAATTCATTTGTTGGCATTGATTCAGCTCGCCTTGTCGATCAGCACGTTCATCTCGTAGGTCTTGGCAAAGGCGGTACGGGTATTGAAATAAATAAAAGAATGAGAATGTGGTGGAAGCATTTGGGAAAATATAATCGATTTAACGTCTACAAGTCTGCTTCGGGAATTGAGCATGAAGAAAATGCTGATCGTGAATATGTTGAAAGACTTGTTTCTCTTGTAAAATATTTTCCTATAAAAATTAGATCATATATATTTGCTTTTGATCGTCACTACAATGAAGATGGAACACCTAATGAAGAGCACACGGAATTCTTTGTACCAAATGAATATGCATTTAAAATTGCAAAAGAATTTCCAGAATATTTCACACCAGTGATATCTGTTCACCCTTACCGAAAAGATGCACTTGTAGAGCTTGAAAAATGGGCAAAGCAAGGTGCTAAATTTGTAAAATGGTTACCGAATGCAATGGGAATGGATCCTGCGAATGAAAGGAATATTCCATTTTATCAATTGATGAAAAAATATGGAATGACACTTATTTCTCATGCTGGCGAAGAGAAGGCTGTTGAGGGAGACAAGTATCAAGAATTAGGAAATCCATTAAAGCTTAGATTACCACTTGATTTAGGTGTAAAGGTCATCATCGCTCATATGGCAAGTCGTGGTCCGTGTCTTGACTACGATAACGAAAATAAAATGATCGATTGTTCAAAGCTATTTTGGAGAATGTTTGATAATAAAAAATATATTAAGAATTTATTCTCAGAAACTTCTTCTCTTCTAATCTATGAAAGAATTGGCGAGCCTCTGAATGAAGTTATCGAAAGAACTGATATTCATCATCGTATTGGATATGGTAGTGACTATCCACTTCCTGGGATTAATTGGATCTATAGAACCAATGTGATGGAAGACATGGGTTATATAACAAAAGCTGAAAGAAAACTGTTGAATGAGATTTATGGATACAATCCATTGCTATTTCATTTTGTAGCTCTTAGAACAGTGAAACATCCTAAAACCGGACAGAAACTAGGTTTAGAGGCATTTCATTATCCAAGAGGGTTGTAGATTAGTCTATAGCTCCTCTTGATTTTAAAATATTTTCAAAATAATTAATCACGAAATAAATAGGTCTTACAAGTTGGTCAATAAATGACCACTTGGAAGTCACTATCTTGGGTCTCACTTGTATAAGACAATCTTTAATTTTCTTTGAGTCCTGTGTTGAAAAGCCATGCTTTAAAAAGAGGTTTGCAAAAATTTTGTCAACCTCTTGGTATTGAAATTCTGTGATATCGAGATGATGATGGGCCCGATATAGTGGTCTACCGGTATAATCGATATCATAACCTAGTGCTTTTGATACAAACTGGGTTTGAAGTTTGATGAGTCGTTCAATATCAACGCCGATAAAGTGATATGCGATTTCAGGGTGGTCACATAACTCCTCGTAAAGATCGACAATTACTAAGTATACACGGTCATAGAGATTCAAAATTATTTCCTTGGTACAACGGCCATTGTAAGTCGAGAAATGCAAACAAGTTTGGAATCTTCATTTGAAATCTTAATGTCCCAGATGTGAGTGGTTCGTCCCATGTGAATTAATTTTGCTACACCAGTTACCATTCCACTTGTAGCAGGTCTTATATGATTAGCATTAATTTCAAGACCAACACAGTAGTGAGTAGAATTATCGACACAGAGATTTGAGGCAATACTTCCTAAGCTTTCAGCAAGGACACAACTTGCACCACCGTGCAAAACGCCAAATGGCTGATGTGTTGTTGAATTGACTGGCATTGTCCCTGTAAGTGAGTCTTCACCAATCTCATTGATGACGATATTAAGGTGTTCAACAAGCGTATTCTGATTGAAGGAATTAATTTCTTCAAGTTTGAGATCCTCTCTAGCCCATATGCTCATAAAGATATCCTTTCCTAGGTGAATTTTAGTTAATTAATCTATTTAAGCCTTAATTATGGGCAATTTTTTACGAATAGCAAATGTAGGAGATTAGCAAAAGGCGATAAAAACTATTGAAATTAGGGGAATTTTTTCACAGATGAGCATAAAATATGGAAAATTAGAGTAATATTTGCTATGTAAGAGCTTTATTAAAAGCTTTTTGTAGGAAAAAAATACCAAAATTTCGTGAAGAAATGACGTTAGTTGCCAAAATAGGTATTAAGAGACTAAAATACTACAAGTAGTGAGAATTAATTGGATTTTATTGAATGTTAAATCAAAGAACGATTGCTAAACAAGTATCTATTACCGGAATCGGTATCCACTCTGGGAAAAAAGTGACAATGACACTTCATCCAGCAGAGGCGGATTTTGGTATTCAATTTCGTCGCACAGATATCAAAGGTGCAGAAATCCTAAAAGCTACTGCTGAGACAGTTGGTACTACAGAAAATAATACATCACTTGGACAAGGCCTAAATTCGGTACATACAGTTGAACATTTACTATCAGTTCTTTATGGGCTTGGTATTAATAATGTATTTGTTGAAATTGACGGACCAGAAGTACCAATTATGGATGGCTCAGGTGCTTCATTCGTATTCGTAATGAAGGAAACTGGGATACAAACTTTAAATAAGTCTAAAAAATTCTTAGTTGTTTTAAAGCCTGTTGAAGTTAAAGTTGGTGATAAATGGGCGAGAATAGAGCCTGCTGAGCGTTTAATAATTGATTCGACGATTGTGTTCACTCATCCGCTAATCAAAAAACAAAGAAAGCAATTTGAGTTTTCTTGTGAAAATTATATTCGAGAAATTGGAAGGGCCAGAACATTTGGTCTTTTGAGAGATGTTGATATGTTAAAGAGAAGGGGCCTTGTAAAAGGTGGATCTTTAGACAATGCAATCGTTCTCGATGATTTCAAAGTTATGAATCCAGAAGGTTTAAGATTTGTAGATGAGTTTGTTCGTCACAAAATTCTTGATACTGTTGGTGATATAAGCCTTCTTGGTCATGAGATTGCTGGAAAAGTTACAACTTTTAAATCAGGTCACAACCTTCATAATTTATTATGTAGACAACTGCTTGCAACCCCAGATGCTTATGAAATAGTTTCGGCGACATCGCTTAGAAAAGAAGCTTTAGAGGCATTCGAGCTTCCAAGAGCCTTAGCGCCTCTATTCACTTAATTAAAAGTCTCTGCTAAAATCAAAGAAATATTTAAAGGAAAATAAATGGAAACGAAAGATATTGTCGTTGGCGTGCATTCAATTGTTCATGCGGTAAGAAATACTGAAAGACCTGTATATGAAGTGGTAGCAACAGATGAGGGTATTGATAACTTAACAAAGATGGGGGGCCTGTCTCGTGAAGAGATAGCAAAACTCCCTATTAAAATGGTGTCCTCACATCTTCTTCAAGAGCTTGCAAAAGAACATTATGAGGATTTAGGTTTTACTTACAATCGTGTACCGTCAGGCGTGTTTCTCGTCACGAGCCCAGTTGAAGTCTATGATCCAAATTGGATCTTTGAGCAACTATCATCAGGGAGACATCTTAAAATTGTTTGCCTTGATGGGGTGACCGATGTTCAAAATGCCTCGGCTATTATGAGGACAGCGGCTTTTTACGATGTTGATTGTATTGTCGTTGCAACAAAGAATAATTTTGGCCTTGGGCCTTCTGTGGCACGTATTGCTTCAGGAGCTCTGGAATACGTTAAAATCGTTAAATGTAGTTCATTGCCAAAGTTTATTCAGGCATTAGAAAAGCGCGACATTCATCCAATTGGTTTGTCTGAGCATGCAGAGGTAGAGAATCTTCCAACAATACAAGGCTCGCGTTGTTTAATTCTTGGTGCAGAAGATAAGGGGCTCTCAAACGCAACATTGAGATTGTTAAAAAATAAAATTCGTTTGACTCCGAAAGGAAAAATACAATCGTTAAACGTATCTGTCGCTGCTGCTATCGCAATGGAGAGAGTTTTTAATTAAATAATTAAAAAAAATAAAAAAAATGCTTGCTTTAAAGAATGAAATTCATTATAAATTATCTTCATATCATTGGTAATAAGCTGATTTAGCTCAGTTGGTAGAGCAACGGTTTTGTAAACCGTAGGTCGTAGGTTCGACTCCTATAATCAGCTCCATGATATTTTTTTTGGCGAGATTGCCGAGTGGCCAAAGGCAACAGACTGTAAATCTGTCGGGGTATCCCTTCGATGGTTCGAATCCATCTCTCGCCACCACTCTTAAAAAGAAGCTTGCCAGAGTAACTTTTTTTGATTATAAAATTTATAAATAAGCGGGCGTAACTCAGTTGGTAGAGTGTCAGCCTTCCAAGCTGAATGTCGCAAGTTCGAACCTTGTCGCCCGCTCCACTCCAAATTCTATATTTTTACTTATATAAATTAACCCTGAAAAATAACTTGCCAAAAAACTTATGTTTTAAGTAAATATGGTAAACTTGCTTGCGTGGCTCAGTGGTAGAGTACTTCCTTGGTAAGGAAGAGGTCACGGGTTCAATTCCCGTCGCAAGCTCCAGGGAGAGACTTGACTGTTTTGGTCTATCAACTTTTTTTCTTTGTGGGAAAGTTTTTAAACTTGAAACAATGCGGTTTTTCGATGATACTTACAACGCTATTAATGGTAGTGATAATAAGATAAAGGGCATAAGCCTAATATGATTTTTTAAGGAGACTTTAGTCATGGCAAAAGAATCTTTTGACAGAAGCAAGCCCCACGTAAACATTGGAACGATTGGGCACGTAGACCACGGTAAAACAACTTTAACGGCAGCTATTTCAATTACACTTGCTAACGCCCTTGGTGGAACAGTAAGAAAGTTTGACGAAATTGACTCTGCTCCAGAAGAAAAAGCGAGAGGGATTACAATCAATACTTCTCACATTGAGTATGAGACAGCTAGTAGACACTACGCTCACGTAGATTGTCCAGGTCACGCTGACTATGTTAAGAACATGATTACAGGTGCGGCACAGATGGATGGAGCGATCCTAGTTTGTTCAGCGGCTGATGGTCCAATGCCACAAACAAGAGAGCACATTCTTCTTGCGAGACAGGTTGGTGTACCAGCGATCGTAGTATTTTTAAATAAAGTAGATCAAGTTGATGATGAAGAACTACTAGAGCTAGTAGAGATGGAAATCAGAGAGCTTCTATCTTCTTACGACTTCCCAGGTGATGATCTTCCAATCGTAGCAGGTTCAGCACTTGCAGCACTTGAGATGAGAGACGATGCAATTGGTAAAGATAAAGTTTTAGAGCTTATGGCACAAGTTGATGAGTATATCCCAACGCCAGCGAGAGCGACAGAGCTACCATTTTTAATGCCAGTAGAAGACGTTTTCTCAATTTCAGGACGTGGTACAGTTTGTACAGGACGTATTGAAAGAGGTATCGTTAAGGTAAACGAAGAAGTAGAAATCGTAGGTGTAAAAGATACGGCAAAGACTACAGTAACTGGTGTTGAGATGTTCAGAAAACTTCTTGACGAAGGTAGAGCTGGAGATAACGTAGGTCTTCTTTTAAGAGGTATCAAGAGAGAAGAAATTGAGCGTGGACAATGTTTAATTAAGCCAGGTTCAGTAAAGCCACACAAGAAATTTAACTGTGAAGTTTATATTCTTTCTAAAGACGAGGGTGGAAGACACACTCCAATTTTCAAAGGTTACAGACCACAATTTTACTTCAGAACAACAGACGTAACAGGTGATATTACACTTGCGGACGGAGTTGAGATGGTAATGCCAGGAGACAACACTTCATTTGCAGTAGATTTAATAACTCCAATTGCAATGGAAAAAGGTCTTAAGTTCGCAATCCGTGAGGGTGGTAGAACAATTGGTGCAGGAACTGTATCAGAAATTCTTGCTTAATTTTTAATTAATTAAAGAATATGAAGGGCTCCTCTATGGGGCCCTTTTTTTTAGTAAATTTATAGAATACCTCATTGACTTAGGTGATGAATTTCTGTAATTTGTTCAAACAATACGGGTGTATAGCTCCAATGGTAGAGCGGCTGATTCCAAATCAGTAGGTTTAAGGTTCGAGTCCTTATGCGCCCGCCACTCATATTTTCCGCACAGATTCAGTGCATCATAAAACAATCATATCTATTGATAGGTTTTTTTTGCAAAATACTAGACAAATTCTTCTTTTTAGGAGATATAAGTCTGATACTTTGTCATAGAACTAATTTAAACAGAAGGAATTGAGCATGTCTCTCATAAAAAGTGAAGACAGTAAAAAATGGATTAATTCATTTTTAGCTATCGTAAGTGGAATTTGCGGGTTAGTAGTTATTCGTTTTCTTGAGCAAATGGGTGAATGGTTTGACCTTGAAGCGAAAGTACCAAACTTTCCAGTAACCATTCAGGTTGTTGGTATTGTAGTGGCAATAGTAATTTTTGTTTCTGTATTAAAGAGCAAAAGTGCTTCAGAACACTTATCTAACGTCTATTCAGAGTTAGTTAAGGTTATGTGGCCAAAGAAAGATGAAGTTTTAAAAACGACAATAGGATTGGTAATAGCCCTAAGTATAGTAAGTGGAATTTTTGTACTTGTAGATTTAGGTTTTAGAAAATTACTAGAGACAATTCTTTAATAAGGATTAAAAATGGTTGATTCAAACGAAGTAACGACAACAGAAGAAGTAGCAGCTGAAGTATCAATACACGCAGCTGATATGAAGTGGTACATCGCTAAAGCACTTACTGGTCAAGAAGGTAAAGTACAGAAAACTCTAAGAGAGCGTATTTTAAACCACAAGCTAGGTGAGTATTTCGGTGAGATAGTTGTTCCAGAAGAAAAAGTAACAACTCACGCTGGCGGTAAAAAACGTACAATCACGAAAAAACTTTTTCCTGGTTACGTATTGATTAATATGGTCATGAATGATAAGACATGGCACCTTGTTAAAGACACAGATAAAATCACTGGTTTTGTTGGTGGTACTGCTGATAAACCAGCCCCTCTCTCAAATGAAGAGGCTGCTTATATGACAGGTAAATCTGATGGTGGAGTTAAAAAGACTCGTACTAGCATTAACTTCTCAGAAGGTGAGCAAGTTAAAGTTATCGAAGGTCCATTTGCTTCATTTGTAGGTACTGTTGAGGCCGTAAATGAAAAAGGAAAACTGAAAGTAAACGTTTCAATCTTTGGTAGACCAACACCAGTTGAATTAGATTACTCTCAAGTTGAAAAAATAGGTTAATTAGTTGGTAGAACTTAGGTTCGCAGGAGTTAAAAATGGCTAAGAAAATTACAGGTTTCATTAAGCTACAAATTCCTGGTGGAAAGGCAAACCCTTCTCCTCCAGTAGGTCCAGCACTCGGTCAAAAGGGTGTTAACATCATGGAATTTTGTAAGGCTTTCAACGCGAAAACACAAAAAGATGCAGGAGTTATTCTTCCTACAATCATTACTGTGTATTCAGACAGATCGTTTACATTCGTTACTAAAACACCTCCAGCATCTTACTTGCTTAAGGACTTAATGAAGCTTAAAAGAGGCGCGCAAAAAACTGGTACAGAAACAGTTGGTGCAGTTTCTAAAAAGATTGTTGAGCAAATCGTTGAAACGAAAAGACCAGATCTTACTGCAGCTACACAAGAAGCAGCAGAGAGAACAATTGAAGGTTCATGTCGTTCAATGGGAATTAAGCTAGATTACTAATTGGGAGACTGTAAAAGTCGTTTGAACCAACTGAGGTTATTATGGGAAAGAAATCAAAAAAATATTTAGACGCATTAGCGAAAGTTGATGCAACAGCAACTTACTCAATCAGTGATGCAATTAAACTTTGTAAAGAAGTTAAATTCGCAAAATTCGATGAAACAGTTGATTTAGCATTCAGACTTGGAGTTGATCCTCGTCACGCTGACCAAATGATTAGAGGAGCGATCTCTCTACCAGCTGGTACAGGTAAAACAGTTAGAATCTGTGTTCTTACATCAGGTGATAACCTTAAGAAAGCTGAAGATGCTGGAGCTGACTTTGTTGGTGGTGATGATATCATCGCTAAGATTGCTGGTGGATGGTTAGAGTTCGATAGAATGATTGCTACTCCAGACATGATGGGTAAATTAGGTAGAATCGGTAGAGTACTTGGACCAAGAGGTCTTATGCCAAACCCAAAACTTGGTACAGTTACAACTGACGTTGAAAAAGCTGTTCAAGAACAAAAAGCTGGTAAGGTTGAGTATAGAACAGAAAAGAACGGGATCATTCACGTTCCTGTTGGAAAATCATCTTTCTCTGATGAAGATCTAAGAAAGAACATCGATGCTATGGTTGCTGCAATCATTAAGGCTAAACCAAGTAGTGCTAAAGGGACATATATGAAGTCTCTTGCTATCAGTACTACAATGGGTCCAGGTATCAAAATTGATACACTAGAAGCTTCAACTGTTGGTGCAAGTAAATAAGACGTAGAGGTGATGAAAGTCGGTGTAGCTGCTGTAAACGTTTAACGCTACATAAGGCCTGCTTAAATCTCACTCCAGCGATATAGGAGGTAATAAATGTTAACAAGATCCGAGAAGGATGTAATTATCAATGGCCTAAAGGCTGATATTGATAATGCAAAAGCGATCTTTCTAACTAACTTAGTAGGTTTGAAATCAAACATATCTACTGGTTTGAGAAAGAGCGTAAGAGATGCTGAAGGTAAAGTAGTTGTTGCCAAAAACTCTCTTTTTGAAAAAGCTGCACAGGGAACAGCAGCAGAGGCTCTTCTTTCAGGTTTAAAAGGAACTCAAGCAGTTGCTTTCGCTTTTGGTGATGCACCAGGTGTAGCAAAGGCCCTTAAAGAACTTGGAAAAGAACAAGAACTAGTTGAGCTACGTGGTGGTTTACTAGATGGTAAAGTATTAAGTATCGCTGATGTTAAGGCCATTGCTGACCTTCCATCAAGAGACGAAATGCTTGGAACATTACTTGCGACTTTCAACGCGCCAATCTCTGCACTTGCAAGAGTGCTACATGCGATTAGCGAAACGAAAGGTGAAGGTAGTGCTGTAGTTGCTGAGGCTGCTGAATAAGAAGCCCTTGTATAAATGTAGTTTTAAAACAAATTAATCAAAAAATGAATTATTGAAGGAGTTTACAATGTCTATCACAAACGAACAATTAATCGATCATATCTCTGCAATGTCAGTACTTGAGTGTTCTGAATTAGTTAAATTACTAGAAGAAAAATTTGGTGTATCAGCTGCTCCTGTAGCTGTTGCTGGTGGTGGTGCTGCTGCTGCTGTTGAAGAAAAAACTGAATTTGACGTAATTCTTGCTGACGCAGGTGCTAAGAAGATCAACGTTATTAAAGAAGTTAGAGGAATCACTGGACTAGGGCTTAAAGAAGCAAAAGATCTAGTTGAAGGTGCTCCAAAGCCAGTTAAAGAAGCTTGTACAAAAGAAGAAGCTGAAGAAATCAAGAAAAAACTTGAGGCAGCTGGTGCTAAAGTAGAGCTTAAGTAATTATTTTACAAATTGCTTAACATTTACTATTAAGTAAAGAAAAAAATTTTGGTGTGAAGGCCTTTAAGCCTTCACACCTTTTTGTGTTTAAAAATAAAAAATAATAAAAAAAACTATACTAACGTGCACGATAATATTTTAAATCTAGGAGACCGCAAATGACTGAGGTTTTTAGACCTAATGAGTGGTTTCGTAAGAACTTTGCCTCAACACCGGCTGTTCTTGAAACTCCACCCCTGATGCTTCTACAACAGAGTTCTTATGAAGAATTCTTACAAAGAGATGTTCCACCTGCTAAAAGAGAAGAGGTTGGCTTACAGGCTGTATTCCATTCTGTTTTTCCAATTCACGACTTTAACAAAACTGTATCATTAGAGTTTGTTAGTTATTCTCTTGAAGAGCCAAAATACACTGTAAAAGAGTGTAGACAACGTGGTCTCTCTTACGAGTCACCATTAAAAGTAGTTGTTAGACTAGTTTTCTATGATGTGGCTGTAGACAAAGATGGTAACGAACAAAGAACTGTGTCTTCTATTAAGGAACAGGAAGTTTACCTCGGTAATATTCCATTAATGGCTGAAACTGGTTCTTTTGTATATAACGGAACTGAGAGAGTTATTGTTTCTCAGCTTCATAGATCACCAGGTATTGTTTTCGAACATGATTTCGGAAAGAAACACTCGAGTGGTAAACTTCTATATTCAGCAAGAATTATTCCTCATAGAGGATCTTGGTTAGATTTCGAATTTGATCATAAAAATATTCTTTTCGCTAGAATCGATAGAAAGAGAAAGCTTCACGCAACTGTAGTACTAAAAGCTCTTGGACTTTCTACTGAAGAAATTCTAAATGCATTTTACGAAATGGAAACTGTTAAGCTTGCAAAAGATGGTAACTTCGAAAGAGTACTTGATTTAAACCTACTTATTGGAACAAGAGCAAATGAAGATGTGCTAGATCCAAAAACTGGTAAACCGGTTGTTAGAAAAGGTAAAAAGTATTCTAAGGCATCTGTTAAGAGATTAGTAGAAGCTGGAGTAACTTCATTAGCTGCAACATTGGAAGATGTTGTTGGTAGAGTTGTCGCTGAAGATATTTTCAATGAAGAAACTGGTGAAGTAATTTGTTTAGCAAATGAAGCTTTGTCAGAATCAAAAATCCAAGAATTAATGGGTGTTGGTGTAAAAGAAGTTAAAGTTCTTTATATCGATATGATTAACTTTGGTGATCAAATTAGAAACACTCTTTTAGTTGATAAAACAGATACTAAAGAAGATGCACTAATTAAAATTTTTGAAAGACTAAGACCAGGTGAGCCACCAGCTGTTGAAGCTGCTCAGGCCCTATTTAATGGTTTATTCTTCAATGAAGAAAGATATGACCTATCTCGTGTTGGTCGTATGAAAATCAATTACAAATTTCAAACAGATATCCCTGTTGAGAATACAATTCTTACGAAGGAAGATATTGTTAAAACTGTTCATTACCTTGTTGAACTTAACAACGGTAAAGGTCGAGTTGATGATATTGACCACTTAGGAAACAGAAGAGTTAGAGCTGTAGGTGAACTTCTAGAAAACCAATTTAGAGTTGGTCTTGTAAGAATGGAAAGAGCGGTTAAAGAAAGAATGGCAATTCAAGAAATTGATACAATGATGCCATACGATCTAGTTAACCAAAAACCAGTTGCTGCTGCTGTTAAAGAATTTTTTGGATCTTCTCAGCTTTCACAGTTCATGGATCAAACAAACCCACTTTCTGAAGTAACTCACAAGAGAAGACTTTCAGCTCTTGGGCCAGGTGGTCTAACTCGTGAGAGAGCATCATTCGAAGTTCGTGACGTTCACGTTACTCACTACGGAAGAATGTGTCCGGTTGAGACTCCAGAAGGACCAAACATTGGTCTAATTACATCTCTTGCTACATATGCAAAAGTTTCTGAATACGGATTCATTGAAACACCATATTTAACAGTTGATGAAAATAGAAAAATTGGTGACGTAAAGTATTTTACTGCCTTCCAAGAAGAAGGAAAAGTAATTGCACAGATCGACGTAAACAATATGAAAGATGGAAAGCTTGAAGGTGAGCATATTGCGGCTCGTGCTTCTGGTGAATTCACTCTCGTAAATGCTGATGAAGTTGATTTGATGGACGTTTCTCCAACTCAGATGATTTCTGTTGCTACATCACTTATTCCTTTCCTTGAGCACGATGATGCCAACCGTGCACTTATGGGATCGAACATGATGAGACAGGCCGTGCCTGTTGTTAGAACAGATGCTCCTATCGTTGGTACTGGTACTGAAAGAGTTGTTGCTAGAGATTCTGGTGCAGTTCTTTTTGCTAAAGAAGACGGAAAGGTTATCTTTGTTGATTCAAATAGAATTGTTATTCAAAGAAATAAATTTAAAGATGGTGAGTCTGGTGTTGATATTTACAAACTTGTTAAATATCAAAGAACAAACCAAAATACTTCTAACAACCAAAAAGCTCTTGTTAAAGAGGGAGATATCGTTGTTAAGGGTGATGTTCTTGCAGATGGTCCAGGTACTGACAATGGTGATTTAGCTCTAGGGCAAAACGTTCTTGTGGCGTTCATGCCGTGGGGTGGATATAACTACGAAGATTCGATCCTAATTTCTGAAGATCTTCTAGCTCAAGATATCTTTACTTCAGTTCACATTGAAGCATTTGAAATCGAAGCAAGAGATACAAAACTAGGTAAAGAAGAAATTACTAGAGATATCCCGAACGTTTCAGAAGAGTCTTTAAAAGACCTTGATGAAGCAGGTATTATTAGAGTTGGTGCAATCATCAAGTCTGGTGACATCCTTGTTGGTAAAATTACTCCAAAAGGTGAAACTCAACTTTCTCCTGAGGAAAAACTACTTAAGGCGATCTTCGGTGATAAAGCTGGAGACGTTAAAGATACTTCATTAAGAGTTCCTTCAAGTGTAAGAGGAACTGTTATCGACGCTAGAGTTTATACTCGTGAAGGTGTTGAGCTTTGTGCAAGATCAAAAGAGATCATTGAGCAAGAAACAACTCTTTTAAGAAGAGATGAAAGAATTGAAATTAAAGCAATTCAAACATCAGCAATTCTTAAAATTGCAGAAATGCTTAAAGGTGCTAAAACATCTGACAAGCTAGTTTCTGAAGATGGTTCAACTGAACTTCTTGCTAAAGGCGCTGAAGTTAACTTTGAAAATCTTTCATCAATTCCATTTGAGTTAATTGGATATCTTCCATTACAAGCGGAACTTGAAGAAAAACTTTCTGAGTACTTTGCTGATATCAGAAACAGAATTAATAGAGTAAGACAAAAAACTACTGATGAAATTGCAAAACTTCACAGAGGTGATGAGCTTCCTCCAGGTGTAATTAAGAAAGTAATCGTATATGTTGCGATTAAGAGAAAGTTACAACCAGGTGATAAGATGGCTGGACGTCACGGTAACAAAGGGGTTATCTCAAACGTTCTTCCAAAAGAAGATATGCCATACCTAGCAGATGGTACTCCAGTAGAAATCGTACTTAACCCACTAGGGGTTCCGTCACGTATGAACATTGGACAGCTTCTTGAACTTCACCTTGGATGGGCAGGTCGTGGACTTGGTGACAAGCTAAGACTTATGCTTGAAGAGCAAAGAGAAATTCATGAATTTAAAGATTTTATCTTTAAAATTTATAACACTCCGGATACTGAAGCTTGGCTTAAAAAAGCATCAGATGAAGAAGTTAGAACTCTTGCTAAGAAACTTACTTCAGGTGTTAGATTCTCAACTAAAGTTTTCGACGGTGCGAAAGAATCTGATATTAGAGAGATGCTAGCATTAGCAGATCTTGAAACTAACGGTAAGACGACTCTCTTTGATGGTAAAACAGGTGATGCATTCGCTGAAGACGTAACAGTTGGAACAATGTATATGCTTAAACTTCACCACTTAGTAGATGAAAAACTTCACGCTCGTTCTACAGGGCCATATTCACTTGTTACTCAGCAGCCACTTGGTGGTAAGGCTCAGTTCGGTGGGCAGCGTCTTGGAGAGATGGAAGTTTGGGCACTTGAAGCTTACGGTGCGGCTTATACACTTCAAGAATTCTTAACGGTAAAATCTGATGATGTTATCGGAAGAACAAGAATGTATGAATCTATCGTAAAAGGTGAGCAAGTTCTTGAACCAGGTCTTCCTGAATCATTTAATGTTCTTATCAGAGAGCTTCAAGCACTTTGTTTAGACGTTAAACTTGAGGAAGGTAAAGAAGAAGAAGAACTTAGATAGTTTTAGATAACTTATTTCCTCGAGGCTTTGTCCTCGAGGTATTTATAGAGGGCACAAGATGAAAGACCTTTTGAACTTTTTTGATAAACCAAAAGATCCAGTAAGTGTTGAAGCTGTTTCAATTAAAATGGCTTCTCCAGACACTATTCGTGAGTGGTCATTTGGTGAAGTTAAAAAGCCAGAGACAATCAACTATAGAACATATAAGCCAGAGAGAGATGGTCTTTTCTGTGCAAAAATTTTCGGACCAATCAAAGATTACGAATGTATCTGTGGTAAGTATAAGAGAATGAAGCACAGAGGTGTAGTTTGTGAAAAATGTGGTGTTGAAGTAACACTTTCTAAAGTAAGAAGAGAAAGATGTGGTCACATTGAACTAGCAGCGCCAGTTGCACACATTTGGTTTTTAAGATCACTCCCATCTAGACTAGGAGCTCTTTTAAATTTAACTCTTAAAGAACTTGAAAAAGTACTTTATTATGAAGCTTTTATCGTAACTTCTTCAGCTACAGATGGTGTTGAGGGTGGTTTAGAAGTTGGTCGTGTTATCACTGAACAACAATATTACGAACTAAAAGAACAAGCTGTTGATTTCGAAGCTGGAATGGGTGGAGAAGTTGTTCAAGAACTACTTCAAAAACTAGATATTGATACTGAAAATAAATATCTAAGAAGAAACCTAGCTAGTGCAACAACTGAAATGGCTAGAACAAAACTTGTTAAGAGACTAAAAGTTGTAGAGTCAATTATGAAGTCTGAAAACAGACCTGATTGGTTCATGATGGATGTAATCCCAGTATTACCACCAGATTTAAGACCACTAGTTCCTCTAGAAGCAGGAAGGTTTGCTACTTCAGATCTTAACGATCTTTATAGAAGAGTAATTAATAGAAATAACCGTCTAAGAAGACTTAAGGAACTTAATGCTCCTGAGATCATTATTAGAAACGAAAAGAGAATGCTTCAAGAAGCAGTAGATGCTCTTTTTGATAACGGTAGAAGAGGTAAAGTATTTACTGGTGCGAACAAGCGTCCACTTAGATCTTTATCTGATATGTTAAAAGGAAAGCAAGGGCGTTTCCGTCAAAACCTTCTTGGTAAGCGTGTTGACTATTCTGGACGTTCTGTAATCGTTGTTGGACCAAGTTTAAGACTTCACCAGTGTGGTCTTCCAAAACTTATGGCCCTTGAGCTTTTCAAGCCATTTATCTACAACAAGTTAATTGAAAAAGGTCACTGTACTACAATTAAAGTTGCAAAAAGAATGGTTGAGCAACAAAAAGAAGAAGTTTGGAATATTCTTGAAGAAGTTGTTCAAGAGCACCCAGTACTTCTAAACCGTGCGCCTACTCTACACAGACTAGGAATTCAAGCATTTGAACCAGTACTAATTGAAGGTAAGGCTATTAGACTTCACCCACTAGTTTGTACTGCATTTAACGCTGACTTTGACGGTGACCAGATGGCTGTTCACGTTCCATTGTCTCTTGAAGCACAAATTGAGTGTCGTATTCTTGCAATGTCGACAAATAATATTCTTTCACCAAAAGATGGTTCTCCAATTATCGTTCCATCACAGGATATCGTTCTTGGTCTTTACTACATGACTCGTGTTAGACCATATGCTCGTGGATATGGAAAAGTGTTCTCTTCAAAAGAGGAAGCGCAATTCGCATACCATTCAGGTAACCTTCACCTTCAAGCGCCTATTAAGGTTCGTATTGCAGGTCATCTACATGAGACGACTGTTGGTAGAACATTTGTTTTTGATATCATCCCGGCTTGTTTAAGCTTTGAAGATATTAACAAGAACTTAAATAAGAAAGAACTTGGAAAGCTTCTTGATGCTGCATATAGAAAAGGTTCTGAGAAAGATACTGTTCTACTTGCTGATAGTATCATGCAGACTGGTTATGACATGGCGACGAGAGCTGGTATCTCGATTAACGTTGTGGATATGACTATTCCAAAAGAAAAAGAAGGAATTCTTAACGAAGCATACACTGAAGTAGATTCAATCATTGAGGAATATAACGAAGGTTCTATTACAAATGGTGAAAGATACAACAAGGTTGTTGATGTTTGGTCACAAACAACAGAAAAACTTGTTAAGGTTATGCTTGAGAGAATTTCAATTGATACTTTCGTAAGTGAAGTACCAGGTGAGGAGCCAATTGAGGCACCTTCATTTAACTCTCTTTATATGATGGCCGATTCTGGAGCAAGGGGTTCTGCACAGCAGATGAGACAGCTTGCTGCGATGAGGGGTCTAATGGCTAAACCATCTGGGGAGATTATTGAGACACCAATTACTTCAAACTTCCGTGAAGGTTTATCAGCACTTCAATACTTTACGTCTACCCACGGTGCGCGTAAGGGTCTAGCGGATACTGCTCTTAAGACGGCAAACTCTGGTTATCTAACAAGAAGACTAGTTGACGTTGCTCAAGATGGTATTATTAGAACTGAAGATTGTGGAACTACTGATGGTATTACACTTACTTCACGTATTGAGTCTGGAGAAGTTGTAGAACACGTTTCTGATAGAGCTATGGGTCGTGTTACGGCATCATCTGTTCTTAACGTAAACGGTGAAGAAGTTCTTGCTGCTGGACATATGCTAACTGAAAAAGACCTACAGGTTCTTAAAGACCAAGAAGTCGATCAGATTAAAGTTAGATCAGTTTTAACTTGTAACGAAAAGCACGGATTCTGTGCAATGTGTTTTGGACGTGACCTTGCAAGAGGAACATTAGTATCAATGGGTGAAACTGTTGGTGTTATTGCTGCTCAGTCAATTGGTGAGCCAGGTACACAGCTTACAATGCGTACATTCCACGTTGGGGGTACAGCAACTGCAGGTGCACAAGTTAACAAAACTATCGTTAGAACTGCTGGTCAGGTAATGTTTGACAACGTTAAGCTTGCTGAAACACCAAATGGTCTAATTGTTATGAATAAGAATGGATCTCTTGTTATTAAAGATAACAGAGGTGTTGAGAAAGAAAGATACGCTGCTGTTTATGGTGCGAAATTATTCTTTGCTGAAGGTACGGATGTGAACGTTGGGGATACCCTGATTGAATGGGACCCGTTCTCAATTCCACTTCTTACTGAAGTTGCTGGTACCGTTAAGTTTGAAGATATGATTGTTGGAGCAACAATCAGTGAGCAGACAGATACTGTTACTGGTCTTACTCAAAGAGTTGTAATGGAGTCTAAAGACCCATCATTACAACCAAGAGTTACAATGCTTGACGCTGACGGAAATCCACTAGTAGTTCCTGGAACTAAGAGACAGGCTTCATTCAGACTTCAAGTAGGTGCTACTCTTACGGTAAACGAAGGTGATAGTGTTGCTATCGGTGCTGTTTTATCTAAGCTTTCTCGTGAAACGACGAAAACAAAAGATATTACAGGGGGTCTTCCAAGAGTTGCAGAACTTTTCGAAGCTAGAAAGCCAACTAACGCTGCTCAGATCTCTGATGTTTCAGGAACAATTGAATTTGGTGCCGAAGTTAGAGGTAGCCGTAGAATACTTGTAAAACCAGAAGATGGAAGTGATCCAGTTGTATACACTATTCCTAAAGGAAGATTCGTTACTGTTAACGAAGGTGACTATATTAGAGCTGGTGAGCCGATTATGGACGGTCCATCAAATCCACATGATATCTTAAGAGTATTAGGTATCAAGGAACTTGCTGGTTATATCGTTGATGAAATTCAAGAAGTTTATAGACTTCAAGGTGTTGACATCGATGATAAGCATATTGAGGTAATTGTTTCACAAATGCTTAAAAAAGTAGAAGTAACTGATCCAGGTGATTCAACATTTGTTGTTGGGGACTCTGTTACAAAAACTGAACTAATCAGCGAAAATGAAAAACTTGTTGCTCAAGGTTACGAGCCTGCACAAGCAAGACCTTTACTGCTTGGTATTACAAAAGCTGCCTTAACGACTGATTCGTTTATTTCAGCTGCGTCATTCCAGGAAACAACAAAGGTTCTTACTCAAGCAGCCCTTGAAGGTAAGAGTGATGAGCTACGAGGACTAAAAGAAAACGTAATTATGGGACGCTTAATCCCAGCGGGTTCTGGAATCCAAAAATACCGTGATTTTGACGCGGTAGTAGAAGATGATTTTACAAAATCAGAAGAAACTTCTACATTAATGTTTTAAAAATGCTTGATTTAGCTAGGTGTGATGTGTTATTCATCCTAGCTAAATTACATCTTGGTAATAATATTGTTTTAAGGAGCGGAAATGCCTACGATTAATCAGTTAATTAGAAAGGGCAGAGTAGATAAAGTTGAAAAGACTAAGTCACCTGCGCTAAAGTCGTGTCCACAAAGACGCGGAGTATGTACAAGAGTTTATACTACTACACCAAAGAAACCAAACTCAGCGATGAGAAAAGTTTGTAGAGTAAAGCTTACAAGTGGATTTGAAGTAACATCATACATTGGTGGTGAAGGTCACAATCTACAAGAACACTCGATCGTAATGATCAGAGGTGGAAGAGTTAAAGATCTACCAGGGGTTCGTTATCACACAATTAGAGGGGCACTAGACTGTCAAGGTGTTGATAAAAGAGGACAAAGAAGATCGAAATACGGTTGTAAAAAACCAAAAAAATAAATTAAATTTTAATTTAGCACTTTAAGTCGGGATTCTTGATTTAAAGTGAGTAACCTAAGGGTGAAGAGGAGAAAGATATGAGTAGAAAACATAGAGCACAGGCTAGAGAAGTACTTCCTGATCCGATATACCAAGATGTCGTTGTTACGAAGTGTGTAAACGCTTTAATGAAAGGTGGAAAAAAAGCCACTGCAGAAAGAAT
This sequence comes from uncultured Bacteriovorax sp., assembly GCA_964593545.1. Lineage (GTDB taxonomy): Bacteria > Bdellovibrionota > Bacteriovoracia > Bacteriovoracales > Bacteriovoracaceae > Halobacteriovorax_A. The sequence goes on from CAZQJK010000007.1 coordinate 74,823, forward strand.
TTTTTATTCAGCTCTACAAAGAGTTGAGCAAAAAACTGGTGAAGAGCCTTTGAAAGTTTTTAAGAAAGCACTTTCAAACATCAAGCCAGCTGTTGAAGTTAAATCAAGAAGAATCGGTGGGGCGACTTACCAAATTCCTGTTGAAGTAAGACCAAACAGAAGACAATCTCTGGCACTTAGATGGCTAAGAGATTACGCAAGAGCAAGAAACGGTAAAACAATGGTAGACAGATTATCTGACGAAATCATTGATGCTTCTCAAGGTAGAGGCGCTTCAGTTAAGAAACGTGAAGACGTTTACAAAATGGCTGAAGCTAACAAAGCTTTTGCACACCTTAAGTGGTAATTTCTTAAAAAGAAGTAAAATTTAAAAAACTAGGCTTCGAGAGAGCAAAATTCTTTCGAAGCCTTTTTTAGTTTTGGTAACCAAGGAAGTTGTTCTCAATGAGTTCTGATCAATTAGAAAAAATTAGAAATATTGGAATTATGGCTCATATCGATGCGGGTAAAACTACAACGACAGAGCGAATCCTGTTTTATACAGGAAAGTCCCATAAGATAGGTGAGGTGCATGATGGTGCAGCAACTATGGATTGGATGGTTCAAGAGCAAGAAAGAGGTATAACTATTACTTCTGCTGCTACTACTTGTTCGTGGAAAAATATAAGAATCAATATCATTGATACTCCTGGTCATGTTGACTTTACTATTGAAGTTGAAAGAGCTCTTAGGGTACTTGATGGTGCAGTTGGTGTATTCGATGCAGTTGGAGGTGTTGAGCCTCAGTCCGAAACTGTATGGGGCCAGGCCGACAAATATAACGTACCAAGAATAGCATTTGTTAACAAAATGGATCGTGTCGGTTCAAATTTTCAAATGTGTATAGACGAGATTAGAGAAAAACTAGGGAAGAAGGCCGCAGCGATTCAGTTACCGATTGGAAGTGAAGATACTTTTAAGGGGATTATTGATCTTGTTGAAATGAAGGCGTTGTACTTTTCTGAAGGTGATCTCGGTGCGAAAGTTATAATTGAAGAAATACCGTCAGAGCTATCTGATGATGCTCAATTAGCTAGAGAAGAATTAATTGAAACACTGGCTGATTATGATGATGACTTTGCTGAAAAATATCTATCAGGTGAAGATGTCACTAATGAAGAAATTAAATCAATAATTAGAAAAGCAACAATCGATCACAACTTTGTAGCAGTATTATGCGGAAGTGCTTTTAAGAATAAAGGTATTCAACCCCTGCTTGATGCTGTTGCTGATTACTTACCATCTCCGATTGATCGTGGAGAAGTAAAAGGTGTAAACGGAAAAAATAGAGAAAAAACTGAAGTTAGAAAGCCAGATACTGAAGATTTATTTAGTGGTATTGCCTTTAAAATAGCTACAGATCCGTTTGTTGGTTCACTTACTTTTTTTAGAATTTATTCTGGCTCTATAAAGGCCGGACAGCAGGTTTATAACCCTTTGAAAGAAAAGCGTGAGAGAGTTAACAAAATTCTTCAGATGCACGCAGATAAGCGTACAGAGCTCCAGGAGGCCGTGGCCGGAGACATCATCGCTATTACAGGTTTGAAGCATACTGTAACAGGTGAAACTCTTTGCGCAGAAAATAAAACAATCATCTATGATCTCATGGAATTTCCTGAGGCAGTAATTTCTGTAGCGATTGAACCTAAAACAGCGAATGATGAAAAGAAGTTAATGGAATCACTAGGGCAACTTTCTTTGGAAGACCCCTCTTTTCATTACTTAAATAATAAAGAGACAGGACAATTGCTAATTTATGGAATGGGCGAGCTTCACCTTGAAATTATTTGTGACAGACTAGAGCGTGAGTTTAAAGTAAGTATTCGCGTCGGTGATCCTCAAGTATCGTATAGAGAAAGTATTTCATCAAAATCAACAAGTGAAAGTACCTTCAATAAAGAACAAGCTGGTAAAACTGTTTTTGGAAATTGTAGAATTCAAGTTGAGCCAGCGGACCATCAAGCTGGTATTGTATTTGAATCAAAAGTTCCAACTCGAGAAATACCTTTAGAAATATTAAATTCTATCGAAAAGAGTATTCACGACTCTGCCCTTGGTGGAGCGATGGCCGGATATCCATTCATTAATATTAAAGCAACTTTATTGTCTGCAGAAATTAGAGAAGAAGAGTCTTCACCAGTCGCTTATGCTATTGCTGCATCTCAAGCATTTAGAGAAGCCTGTCAAAAGGCCGGATTGGTTCTAATGGAACCAAAGATGGATCTTGAAGTTATTACACCTAGTGAGTATACAGGTGATGTAATTTCAGACATCAATATGAAGCGTGGAAAAATTCTCAATATGGGAACAAAGCAAGATAAAGAGATAGTTGAGGCAGAAGTACCTCTGGCAGAAATGTTTGGATATAGTACGGATATCAGATCAAAATCTCAGGGTAGAGCTAGCTTTACAATGAATTTTGATAGATATGACCAACTTTCTTTTGAATTAGCAAAAGAAATACTTGAAAAACGGGGAATATACATCTAAATTCGGACGGATATTTTATACCGCTGTAATATTAATAATTTTTAGGAGATTTCGTCATGGCAAAAGAATCTTTTGACAGAAGCAAGCCCCACGTAAACATTGGAACGA
>CAZQJK010000007.1:77559-86279 GCA_964593545.1 uncultured Bacteriovorax sp.
GTTCGCAATCCGTGAGGGTGGTAGAACAATTGGTGCAGGAACTGTATCAGAAATTTTAGCGTAATTTAAACTTATGTACCGACCCTTTCCTAAGGGTCGGTACTTTGAGTAAAAAATACAAAAAAATTGGGCCATGTGTAAAAAAAATAAAAAATAATTTGACATAAGGCCCAAAAAAAAATAAAACCCAGTTTCAATATAGATTTTAATTATATTAGGAAGTTTAATGAAAGCATCTAAATTAAGAATTAAGCTAAGAGCTTACGACTACAAATTGCTAGATAATTCAGTTAATGAAATTGTTCAGACTGCTAAAGAAACAGGTGCAAGAGTTGCAGGACCTATTCCTTTACCAACTGAAATTAATAAGTTCACTGTTTTAAGATCTCCTCACAAAGATAAAAAATCACGTGAGCAGTTCGAAATGAGAACTCATAAGAGATTAATTGATATAATTGATCCAACTCAACAAACTGTAGATAGTCTAATGAAATTAGATTTATCAGCTGGTGTTGACGTAGAGATTAAGTACTAGTATAAAGCATAGACTAAATATTATTAACCATGCATGCATCTCTTAGACTAGAGTGATGCTGTGGAGGCAAAATGACAGAAGAAACAAAGGCTGTTGAGACAGCTAATTCAAACTCAGTTTCTCTTGATTCATTCTTCGGTGTTAAAGCGGGGATGACAAGAATCTTTGACGAAGCAGGGAACCACGTACCTGTTACGGTTATTAAACTTATTCCAAATCACATAACTCAAGTTAAAACATCTGACAAAGATGGTTATGAGGCATACCAAGTTGGTTACTATGAGAAAAAAGAATCTCTAGTTCTTAAACCAACAAAAGGTCACCTTGCAAAAGCTAACGTTGAAAACAATTATGTAAAATTTGCTGAAATTCGTTTGGATTCAGTAGATGCTTCTAAAGTTGGAAGTCAAGTTGCTGTAGATACATTCACGACTGATTCTTATGTTGATATCACTGGTACAACTAAGGGGAAAGGTTTCCAAGGTGTTATGAAGAGACATAATTTCCAAGGGGGTCCAGGTGCTCACGGTTCAAAGTTCCATAGAACAACAGGTTCGATTGGTAACAGAGCTACTCCAGGTAGAGTTTGGAAAAACAAAAAAATGCCAGGACACATGGGTTGTGATAAGCAGACTATCCAAAATATTAAAGTAGTAGAAGTGAATACAGAGAAAGGTTACATGCTTGTTAAGGGTAGTATTCCTGGATCTAAAAATGGCTTTGTTAAAGTATCTAAAGCCCTAAAAAAATAGTTATTTAATGTGAGGAAAACGATATGACCGATATCACAGTATTAAACACAAAATTTGAAGATGCAGGAAAGATAAGCACAGAAGTAAATCTTGCTGCAGATATTGTAAATGTACCAGTAGTTCACCAGGTTGTTAAAGCTATATTAGCTTCGAGAAGACAAGGTACTGCAAAAACAAAAACTAGAGCTTTCGTAAGTGGTGGTGGTAAAAAACCATTCAAGCAAAAGGGTACTGGTAACGCAAGACAAGGTTCTACAAGATCAGGTCTTATGGTTGGTGGGGCAACAATTTTTGGTCCAACACCGAGAGATTATACACAAAAAGTTAATAAGAAGATGGGGCTTTTAGCTATCCAATCTATTCTTGCTGATAAATTACAAGCAGGAAAATTAACTGTTGTTGATTCTTTAGAGTCAAACGGTAAAACAAAAGAAATGTTCGCACTTCTTAACGGTAAAGGATTACTTCCTGCACTAGTAGTTACAGAAGATAAGAATTCAAATGCTCTTAGAGCTGTTAAAAATCTTCAGTGGGGTAAAGGTCTTGCTGTAGAAGGTTTCTCAGTTTACGAAGCTGTAAAATTTGAAAATCTTGTAATTGAGAAGAGCGCTTTAGAAACTCTATTAGGCAAGTTGGTGTAGTCATGGCAAGTTTAGAAAATGTAATCAGAAAACCACTAATTACAGAAAAGTCATCTGTTATAACTGAAAAAGAAAACAGATACGGATTTGTAGTAGAATTAAAAGCTAATAAAAACCAAATCAAAAGCGCTGTTGAAATGCTTTATGATGTAAAAGTTTTAAATGTTAGAACTAACATCACTCCAGGTAAAATTAAAAGAGCTGGAAATAAAACAAAGAAAACAAGCAAGATTAAAAAAGCATATGTTCAATTAGCTGAAGGTCAGAAAATTGAATTTTTTAAAGGCGTTTAATTAGCTAAACCAAAAGAGGATTAAGATGGGTATTAGAAAGTTTAAACCAACAACTCCTTCGTTAAGACGTATGCAGGTTGTAAACTCAGACGAGCTTACAAAAGGTGTTGGACCAGTAAAAAGATTAACTACTTCAAAAACAGTAATTGATGGTAGAAATAATAGTGGACGTATCACTGTTAGACATAGAGGTGGTGGAGTTAAGAGAAGATACAGACTAATTGATTTCAAAAGAAATAAATTAGAAGTTCCTGCAACAGTTCAGGCAATCTCTTATGATCCAAATAGAACATGTAACATTGCTCTAATCGCTTATGCCGACGGAGAAAAATCTTATATTTTAGCTCCACTTGGACTTCAAGTTGGTGATAAAGTTGTTTCTTCTGCAAAAGCCGATATTAAAGTAGGTAATGCAAAGAAGATTAAAGATATTCCAGTTGGTACATTAGTTCACAATGTTGAAATGTATCCAGGTGCTGGTGGACAGCTTGCAAGATCTGCAGGTTCTTATGTTCAAATTATGGCGAAAGAAGATAAATTTGCTCTTCTTAGAATGCCATCAGGAGAGCTAAGAAAAGTTGAGATCGAATGTACAGCTACTATTGGGCAAGTTGGAAATCTTGATCACGAAAAGAGAAATATTGGTAAGGCCGGAAGAAAAAGAAAAATGGGCTTTAGACCAACTGTTCGTGGTGTTGTTATGAACCCTGTTGATCACCCACATGGTGGTGGTGAAGGTAGAACTTCTGGTGGTAGACATCCAGTTTCTCCTTGGGGAACACCGGCAAAGGGATATAAGACAAGAAGCAATAAGAGAACTGATAAGTTTATTGTAAAAAGAAGAAAGTAATTAATTAGGAGATAAATATGGCCCGTTCGCTTAAAAAAGGTCCATTTGTAGATGTAAGCCTTATGAAGAAAGTTTTAGCAAATCAAGACGAGAATGCTAAAGGAAACAAAGTTATCAAGACATGGTCTAGAAGATCAACTATTGTTCCAGAATTTATTGGACTTACTTTTGCTGTACACAATGGTAAAAAGTTTATACCTGTTTATGTAACAGACAACATGATTGGACATAAATTGGGAGAATTTGCACTAACGAGAACATTTAATGGTCACGGTGCAGATAAGAAAGGTAAAAAGTAATTTTTTAGAGTTTTATAAGGAGAGGCTATATGGCCATAGTTGTAAAAAATAGTAGAGTAGGTATTGCGCCAAGAAAAGTTAGACAGGTCTGTGATTTAATCAGAAACCGTAAAGCTTCTGAAGCTCTGAAAATCCTTAGATTTTGTGAGAAGAAAGAAATTTCGCTTGTTTTGGCAAAGTTAATTAATAGTGGTTTGGCGATTGCTTCTGATTCAGAGAAGTATGACCTTGATAACTTAGTTGTTGGGACAATTTACGCAAGTGAAGGACCAACTCTTAAGAGAATCCAGCCAAGAGCGCAAGGTAGAGCATACAGAATAAGAAAAAGAACAAGTCACATTACTGTTGAACTTAAAGAAGCATAGGAATTTAAAATGGGACAAAAAGTACATCCATACGGTTTTAGATTAGGTTACATTAAGTCATGGCATTCAAATTGGTATGCTAGCGATAGAGATTATTCACAAACTCTTCATGAAGATCTTTCAATTAGAAAGTACATCGAAACAAACATGAAGAATGCATCGGTAGCGAATATTGAGCTATCAAGAACTTCTGATCAGGTTAAGGTTACTGTTTATACAGCAAAGCCAGGTATCGCGATTGGAAAGAAAGGTGCTGGGATTGAAAAAATCAGAAATGACCTAAAGGCACTAACTAGAGGAACTTTAATCTTCAATATTGCTGAAGTGAAAAGACCAGATGCAGACGCGAAACTTATCGCTGAAAACATCGCTTCTCAGTTAGAGAAACGTGTTGCTTTTAGAAGAGCAATGAAAAAAGTTATGCAATCAGCATTTAGAGCTGGTGTAAAAGGTATCAGAGTTAGAACAGCTGGTCGTCTTGGTGGTGCAGAGATGGCGAGAAGTGAAGGCTATACTGAAAGAAAAGTACCTCTTCACACTCTGAGAGCAGATATAGATTACAACACAGCTGAGGCTCATACTACATTCGGTGTTATCGGTGTAAAAGTATGGGTTTACAAGGGTGAAATCTATAAATAAGAATTTTTGAATATATAATTTATTGAGGTAAACATGTTAAGTCCAAAAAGAGTAAAGTGGCGTAAACATCAGAAAGGTAGAATGACTGGTAAAGCCAACCGTGGAAATACTATAACGTTTGGTGATTTTGCTATACAAGCACTAACTTGTGGGTATATAACGAACCGTCAAATTGAAGCTGCCCGTATCGCCATGACAAGAAAGATTAAAAGAGGTGGTAACGTATGGATCAAAATCTTCCCAGATAAGGTTCTTACTAAAAAACCAGCTGAAGTTAGAATGGGTAAAGGTAAAGGTTCTCCAGATAAGTGGGTAGCCGTTGTTAAGCCAGGAAGAGTAATGTTTGAAATAAAGCATGCTGACGTAGAACTGAGTAAAGATGCTTTAAAGCTTGCTATGTATAAACTTCCTGTAAGAACAAGAATTATTAGTAGAGAAGCTCAAGAGTTATAGGAAAGAGGGAATTATGCAAAAGCTAGAGTTCAAAGATATTAAAGGTTGGAGCACGAAAGAGATTGATGCAAAAGTTTCTGAAATCAGAAAATCAATGTTTGATCTACGTATGCAAAAGACTACAAGTGGAATTGAAAAACCACATCACTTAAAAGTGGCAAAGAAAAATATAGCAAAGCTTTTAACGGCTAAGGCTAAGGGTGAATAATTATGAGTACAATTGATCATAAAGCGTTTAAAAGAAAATTAGATGGTGTTGTTGTTTCTGTAAAAAATGAAAAAACTGTAGTGGTAACCGTTGCAAGACGTTTTAAGCATGATGTTTACAGTAAGTTCGTTACAAAAACAAAGAAGTACCATGCTCACGACGAAAGTGGTTTAGCTAAGCTTGGAGATGCAGTAACTATTATTGAATCTAAGCCATATTCTAAACTAAAGAAGTGGGAACTATTTAAAGTAAATAATTAATTTGGCATTTGCCGATGTATACGGAGTAAATCATGATTCAGATGCAGACTAAGCTAGAAGTGGCAGATAACTCTGGAGCTAAAGAAGTTAAGTGTATCAAGGTTCTTGGTGGTTCAAAAAGAATGAGCGCAGGACTTGGTGACATTATCGTAGTAGCTGTACAGCAAGCTCTTCCTGGTGGAAAAATTAAAAAAGGTGACGTTAAGAAAGCCGTTATCGTAAGAACTAAGTACCCTGTAAGAAGAGAAGACGGTTCTTATATTCAATTCGATAAAAACAGTGTTGTTATTCTAAACAATAATAGCGAGCCAGCTGGGACACGTATTTTTGGTCCAGTTGCGCGTGAGTTAAGAAGCAGAAACTTTACTAAGATCTGTTCACTTGCTCCAGAAGTTCTTTAGGATAGAGACGAGGAATTATTATGCAAAAGTTGAAAGTTAGTGATCAAGTAGTAGTATTGGCAGGAAAAGACAAAGGTAAAACTGGAGAAGTTAAAAAAATTAACTTCAAAAAGAACGTTGTTTATGTTGCTGGTGTAAATGTATTAAAAAAAGCAGTGAAGCCAACTCAGGAAAACCCTGCAGGTGGAATCATGGATATGGAAGCTCCTGTTCATATTTCTAATGTTGCTGTTGTAAGCCCTAAAACAAAAAAGGCTACAAGAGTTAGAATTGAAGAAAAAGATGGAAAGAAAGTAAGAGTTGCTGTATCTTGCGGAACTGTTTTAGATAAATAAGGTTGGAGCGGATATGAGCAGACTAAATGATCTTTACAAAAATGAAGTAAAAAAACAAATGACTGAGAAATTTGGGTATAAAAATTTACACCAAGTTCCAAAGTTAGAAAAAATTGTTGTTAACTGTTGTACAAAAGAAGCTGTAACAAATTCAAAAATTGTTCAGTCGATTATGGATGACTTAGGTGCAATTACTGGTCAAAAGCCAGTTGTAGCTAAAGCAAAAAAATCAGTTGCAGGATTTAAACTAAGAGAAGGAATGCCTATCGGTGCAAGTGTTACACTTAGAGGCGAAAAAATGTTTGAATTCCTTGATAGGCTAGTAAATATAACTCTTCCACGAGTAAGAGACTTTAGAGGTGTTTCACCGAAAGGTTTTGACGGTAGAGGGAATTATACACTAGGCCTAAAAGAGCAAATTATCTTTCCAGAGATCAGTTATGATCAAATAGATAAGGTAAGAGGTTTAGGTATCTCTATTGTAACGACTGCTACTAATAATGAAGAAGGAAGAGAGCTGCTAAATCTTTTTGGTATGCCTTTCAGTAAGTAATTAGAGGATAATGTAATGGCTAGAAAAGCAAAAATTGTAAGTAATCTTAAGAGAAAAGCTCTCGCTGAGAAATACGGACCATTGAGAAAAGAGTTAAGAGCTAAGATTGTGGACGAAAAACTTTCTGATGAAGAAAGATTTGAAGCAATGATTAAACTGCAAAAGTTGCCAAGAAACTCTGCTTCAATTAGATATAGAAGTAGATGTGGAATTACAGGTAGACCAAGAGCTGTATACAGAAAATTTGGTTTAGCGAGATCAACTTTTAGAGAATTAGCACTAAGAGGAATGATCCCTGGTGTTACAAAGTCCAGCTGGTAATTTGAGGAGTTAATTATATGATGACAGATCCAATAGCAGACATGCTAACAAGAATTAGAAATGCAAACAGTGCCGGACACGATAGAGTAGAGTTTCCTGCAAGTAAATTAAAAGCAGCTGTTTGTAAAGTTATGAAAGAAGAAGGCTATATTAGATCTTTTAAGATCATAGCAAAGTCGACAAGCGATATTAAAATTAAAGTACTTCTAAAAGAAGATGCTATCATTGGTCTTGAAAAAGTTTCAAAGCCAGGTCTTAGACAATATAGAGGTTACAAAAACGTAACTCGTGTTATCAATGGTTTAGGTACATCGATCTTATCAACTTCTCACGGTGTTCTCTCAGACAGAGAAGCTCGAAAGAGAAAAGTTGGTGGTGAAGTAATTTGTAATGTGTGGTAGGAGATTACTATGTCACGTATAGGAAAAAATCCAGTTGTGGTACCAGAAAAGGTACAAGTTAATATTAGCGATCTAACTATTACAGTTAAAGGTCCAAAAGGTGAGTTATCTTATAATCGTCACCCAAAAGTTACAATTAAACTTGAGGGATCGGAGATTATAGTAGCACCAGTAGACGAAACAAAAATTGCTAAGTCTATGTGGGGAACCGCAAGATCATTAGTAAACAATATGGTTGTTGGTGTAACTGAAGGTTTCACTAAGGCTTTAGAGTTTAATGGTGTTGGTTACAAAGCTGCAGTTCAGGGGAATGTTTTAAACTTATCTCTTGGATATTCACATCCGATTGAGTATACTCTGCCGGAAGGAATTTCAGCAAAAGTTGAAAAGAATAGAATTGAGCTATCTGGTTCTAATAAGGAATTAGTTGGTTTCGCTGCTGCGAAAGTTAGGTCTTTTAGACCACCTGAGCCATATAAAGGTAAAGGGATTAAGTACGCTGATGAAACAATTATCAGAAAAGCTGGAAAATCTTCAGGTAAAAAATAGATTTAATATAAAAGTAGCCTAGTTATGGGGTCTGGCAATCAGGCCCTTAGGGTGAAGGAGAGAAAATGATTAGAAAACCGTTGGCAAAGCTGAAAGATGCTAGTCAGGCTAGACGTCTAAGAAGAAAATTATCAATCAGAAAAAAATTATCAGGAAACACAGAGAGACCAAGACTTTCAGTTTCTAGATCTAACAAGCACATTGCTGTACAAGTAATTGATGACAGTACTAATAAGACATTATTTAGTGTTCAGACATTTGGTAAAAATGCTGTAGCAGCTAAGTGTAATGTTGAAGGTGCAAAATTAGTTGGTGCTAAACTTGCTGAAGAGCTTAAGGGAAGAAAAATCGAAACAGCTGTTTTCGATAGAAATGGTCTTAAGTATCACGGTATTATTGCAGCTCTAGTGACTTCTACTAGAGAGAATGGAATTCAAATATAGAGGTTAATATGAGCGAAGAAACAAAAAACGTAGAAGCTAAAGCGGAAGCTAAAAAAGATAAAAAGCCATCTCAAGCTAGAAAAGCTCCAGCTAAGAAAAAAGCTGCAACAAATATGGATGTTGAGCTAGAAGAAAGAGTTGTTGCTGTTAACAGGGTAGCAAAGGTTATGAAGGGTGGTAGAAGATTTTCTTTCTCTGCTTTAATGATCGTTGGCGATAAAAAAGGTAGAGTAGGATACGGACTTGGTAAAGCTAAGGAAGTTCCAGAGGCAATTAGAAAAGCTACTCAAGCTGCACAAAAATCAATGATTAATGTACAGATTGATGGTGGAACTATTCCTCATTCTGTAACAGGTGCATTTGATGCTGGTAAAATTTTATTTAAGCCAGCTGCTGAAGGTACAGGGGTTAAGGCTGCTGGT
>CAZQJK010000008.1:0-10774 GCA_964593545.1 uncultured Bacteriovorax sp.
ACTTCTTTGGTTTCCTTTCTCATCTTATTCACTACCCGAAGGTAATAAATTCTTTTCTATATTTGATTTTTAAAGAGCTGTCCGAGACTATTAAAAGTGAAACTGTTTGGCAACACTTTTTTTCGATAAAGACAAAAAAATTTTACTTCAAAGTTTTAACAGTGAAGAGTTTGTTTTTTGTTTTCTCTTTTGCTTGGGACGAGGGGCATATTACTCAGAGGCACCTAACTAGTCAATACTTTTTTTTCTTTTATTTGCATTTTTTTCACTTTTTTTTTCTTTTAAAATTAATTGTTTAGCTAAAATAAGTTCAACTAATGGATACCATAAGTAGTACTTACAAATATCAGGCTGAACTAATGTTATATTAGCTAGTTATAATATTTACTAAAGGATTAATTTCAGAGTGAGGAATATCGTCTGATTTTGGAAATACTTGAGAAAATAATGAAAAAAGTTCAGGAAAAAGAAAAGGGCCGAATAAATCGGCCCTCATTAGTAAAAATTCGTTTATGAAATTTATTATTGTTTCAGTGAAAAACCATTTTTTTCGAGAGTTTCAATGATTTTGTTACTTGATTCAGTAATAAAGTCACCTGAAAGTGTTTGTTCCGGATCTAAAAAGTGGTTTCTAATAGTTACGGCCTTGTTTCCATCTTCGAGAGTGAAGACATCAACAACTTTAGAAGTCGTTAACTGCTTTATTTTGAGCTTAGAAAGCGCTGTAAGTACATTTGCAGCGGCCGTGCTTGCATCACAAACAACTGTACAATCAAAAGTAGAGCCAGGGAATTTTGAAAGTGGCCTGTACTTTGTTTTATCTTTTTGCTCTCTCGATTCAACTGTAGACAGGTCTACGAGAGCAATTGAAACGTTTCCTTTGATCTTAAATGACTTTAAGACAATTGGGTGGACAGAGAAGATCACACCATCCATTTTGCCTTGTATTCTAATATTGTAAAATTCGTAAGGGTGGATACCTTTCCAATCTTCGTCGACGACAGCACTTTTGAACTTAGGGTGCTTCTCACTCATTTGGTAGCTTACGTTAGTTGTATCAAGTGAGCGCATGACATCGTTAGTAAGTTCCATGAATGGTGTTTTTTCTTTTGAGAAGTATGCAACAGCAAGCATGCTCTTTTCGGTGCAAAATTTCTTTTCATCGCTGTGATAAGTGCGGCCAAGTTCAAAGAATCGGAAATGATCTTCGTTCTTTGCGTTCTTAGCGATGGCCTCAAGGAAACTTGGGACCATTGTAGCGCGCATAAGCTCAGTGTCCTTAGAAAGCGCATTAATAAGCTCTAGGCCCTTATCGACGGGATACATGGCCTTGTTTAAAAGTGCTTCTCCAATCATCGGGTATGTCATTACTTCAAAAGCATTCGCGTGGAATGAATAGAAGTCGCGTAGCTTACGGTGGAGTTTTCCAGAAGCTTCAAGCTTAACAGGTACAACGTCAACAAGTGGAGAGATAGGCTCGATATTATCGAATCCGATGATACGTCCAATTTCTTCAACTAAGCATGATTCACACTCGATATCTTTGGTTGCTCTAAAAGTTGGAACTGTCACTTCGAATGCTGAGGCATCACCGCTCACAATAAAAGCAAGGGATTCAAAAATTGTTTTCATTTCTTGAAATGAAATATCTTTTCCTATTTTTGTTGCAATTGATTTTTGAGAAGACTTGATTTTTAAAGTTGGAATCTTTGAAAGGTCTGGTCCGTCATATTGAATAGATCCATTTACGCTAGCGCTAGGAGATAGTTTTAAAACATACTCCAAAGTGCGTAGAAGAGTTTTTTCAAGACTTAATGAATCGAGAGTCTTTTCATATCTTGAAGAAGAATCTGTTCTAAGACCTAGGCGTGTTGAAGTTGCGCGAACTTCAGGGGCCCTCCAATTAGCAACTTCGATAAAAATATTCTTTGTGTTCTCATCAACACCACTATTTAAACCACCCATGATGCCGGCCAAGACAAGAGGCTTTGCACCGTCACTGATCACAGTGTCGCCAGGAATGAGGTCGCGTTCAACTTCGTCAAGAGTTGTAAATTTAGTTGGTGATGTTAATTTTGTGACGACAACTTTTCCATCTTGGATTTTGTCGCGATCAAAAATGTGAAGAGGGATACCAAGTTCTAGCATCACGTAGTTTGAGATATCGACGATATTATTAATTGGTCTAAGACCAACGGCCTTGAGACGCTTAGAAAGCCAAAGAGGTGACTCTCCTACTGTAACATTATCAACACTAAGACCAAAGTAACCAAGACAGCTTGAATCTGGAGAAACAGAAATCGTTACAGGGGCCTTGTTTGAGTTTGTTTTTGCTTTAAGGTCTTGAGTCCATTGTTGCGTGAATGGGTTTTGTAACTCGTTTCTAAAAACAGTTGCGAATTCACGAGCAAGACCGTAGTGACCCCAAAGGTCAGGTCGATGTGTAAGAGACTTATTATCGACATCAAGAATGATATCTTTTGTTTCGTTGTAAAGCTCAAGCATTGTCATACCAAGCTTAGTATCGTTTGCCAGTTCGAGGATTCCTTCAGACTCTTCTTTGAAGCCAAGTTCTTCTTCAGAACAAAGCATACCTTCAGAAAGAACGCCCCTGATCTTCTTTGGTTCAAGAGTAAGGCCATTTGGTAACGTGACCCCAAGAGGTGCGTATGCGGTTCTCATTCCAACAGTGACGTTAGAAGCCCCACATACAACTTTAAACTGATCTGTTCCGTTGGTGAAGGTTACAAGGTTTAACTTGTCAGCTTCAGGGTGTGGTTCTTTTGAAAGAACTTCCACAACCGTGATCTTTTCAAGGTGCTCACCTATCGAGATTACATCTTCTACTTCAGCTGTTGCCAGGGTGAACTTCTCTCCTACTTCTTTTGGAGATAGCCCCTCTGGTAATTTTACGAAATCTTTAATCCAATCAATGCTAATTAACATATATCTACCTAGTCCTTAATATTTTTTAGTATTCTTTAAATTGTGAGTTAAAACGAAGGTCTCCACTTTGGAGGTGACGAATGTCTTCGATTCCATATTTCATCATCACGAGACGATCAAGCCCTAGGCCAAAAGCGAAGCCATTATACTTTTCAGGGTCAACTCCACCTGCGCGAAGAACATTAGGATGAACCATTCCACATGGAAGTAACTCCACCCATCCGACTTGCTTACAGACGGAACAACCTTTCCCTGAACAGACTTGGCATCTGATATCAAGTTCGAAACCTGGCTCAACAAAGGGGAAAAATCCTGGACGAAGACGTACTTCAACGTCTCTTTTAAAAATTTCTTTAAGCGTTTGCTTCATAAAGTAAATAAGGTTTGAAACTGAGATATTTTCTCCAACCATCATTCCTTCAAGTTGTTGGAAAACCATTTCGTGAGAAGCGTCTGTACGCTCACATCTGAAAACAGTTCCAGGTGCGATAAACTTAAATGGTGGCTTGCGCTCCATCATTCCACGAATTTGAATTGTTGATGTGTGAGTTCTAAGAAGATGCTTATTTCCTTCAGGTGACGACTCATCTCTAAACCAAAAGGTATCCTGCATATCTCGTGCGGGATGGTCTCCAGGAATATTGAGGGCCTCAAAATTGTAGAATTCAGTTTCAATATGAGGTCCATCAAGCACTTCAAAACCCATTGAAAGGAAGATATCTTCAACTTCTTGGCGAATCAGAGTTCTTGGGTGAAGGCCACCGTGAATATTCTTCTTTTCAAGGAGGTTATCTGTTAGCGAGATATCGATTCTACCCGCCTGAAGTTTTTCATTGATTTCAGTAAGTTCAATATTTGAAAGTGTTTCATCAACAAGCTTTAAAATTGTGTCCTTAATTTCGTTGGCCTTAGGACCAAGAAGCTTCTTTTCTTCTACTGTTGCAGACTTTAGAGATTTTAAAATCTCTGATATTTCACCTTGTTTACCAAGAAATTTAGCCTTGAGGTTTAAAACATCGGCCTGTTTTGTGAGATTTTCAATTTCGCTTTTAAAAGAGACCAGCGCGTTCTCTAACTTGTTAATCATTTCAAATTCCTTATATGTATTGAGTCAAAAGTTAAGTTTAACGCAGAATATTTTCATGCAAGGCGTGAAAAATCAAGACGAGATGCTTAAAAATATGAATTAGAGTAAGACAAGAGAGAGTATCCATGAAAATTGGCAAGATTTGGCCTAAGTTGTGCGAAATTTGGAAAAAATATACAATAACCGTATGAAAATGACCTTGTTTCTAAGAAAACCGAAACTTCTTGTCCACATCTTTCTCGCTCAGCTCTTACTAAGCTTGGTGCTCTATATTTCAACATACTTTTTAAAGTTAGAGATGGTCTCAAACATCATCTTTTTGAATCTAACCCTCTTGGGCCTCTTGCATCCAATCTTAGTACTGTTTCAAAGAAGGAAGGTGAAGTCCCTTGTGATGGTCCTTCTAACACTTTTGGTGACATTTGGTCTTCAATCGGAAATTTTTAGAATTAGTCTTGATGACCCTACTGGATATGGAGCAATAATTTTCCCAGGCTTTGTCGGGATGTATAGCTTAACCTTTGTCATCATGGTGATTGTCTTTAGAAGTTTCTATCGTTACCTAAGAAAATTGTGGAAAGGAAGGAAGTAGATGAGAAATAAGATATTTTTTAAAATTCTACTTAGAGACTTAAATCCATTTCGAAAGAAGAAAGTATTTAGAGCAGAAGCAGCGACCGAAGCGTTAAAAGTGGTACTGTTTCCTAGCGTCTATATTTTAGGAGTCCTACTCTTTACCGGCTTGATCACTCTTTACTTACCCTACCTGAAAGCACAGTACTCAAATCAGTTTATAACGACAGGTTTATTTCTTGGATGTAATCTTGTGGGCCTTGGCCTTTGTTACTTACTGCGGCCGAAGTTCTATCGCTGGATAAAGTTTAATTCTTTTCAACGAAAATTTATAAGTAAACTTATCCCACTAACATTTGTTCTTTGTATTGTGATTAATATAAAAAGATTATTTTAGATCTACAAGATCAAGATAAACTTTCTTCCTTATCGAATCAAACTCTTCAAGCGCCTTCTTTGTTCCGTAGCTTGGACTTGAAATATAGGCACCGCTTAAAGAGGTATCCATATCCTTGATGACCTCAAGAATTTTATACGCATGAGGATAGACTTTATTCTTTGAAACAACGACGTGCATATGAGCAAGTAAGAAAGAGAGATCATTGATTTGTGAAATAAAGAGGGATTTTAAGCCTGGTGAAGGATTTTTCTGGCCTGCGAGATCATCAAATGTTTCAAGCATATCCATCGAACGAAACTCTAATTCAACGAGTTTAGATTCAGTATTTTTAAGCGCCACACCACTTCCACCGCTAGAAAGTGCAAGTACTGTAATTTCATCAAGTCTTGAAAGTTTCACATCTTGGAGACCAAGATATTTTTGGACTAACCTTGTCTTACTAGGAAGGGACTTACCAGTAATTACATTACCAACTTTTTGAAAAGGTTTTGCCATGGCCTTAAGGATTGTTCCTGCACCTGCGTGGCCAGAAAAACTTGATAAAATCATAACGGAAACAATTAATCTTTTCATTAGTACTCCATAATTTTAATTATAATTATCTTAGCCTAGATAATGGCCAACATAGAGTAGCAGTGAATTATTTATCGATATGTTAAAAGTTTAGACACTACTTAGAATTAAGCTGTCCACATGCCGCGAGAACGTCGTCCCCTTTAGTTCCTCTAACAAGGGTTGGTATTTGGTAAGTATCAAGGATCGACTTGAAATTCATCACAACTTCAAGTTCTGGTCTTTGATACTCAGTTCCAGGAAATGGATTAAAAGGAATGAGATTAACGAATGCTCGTTTATCTTTTAAAAGATTTGCCGTTGCGTGAGCATCTTTAGCTGAATCATTAAAATCTTTAATGACGAGGTATTCATATGTCACAAATTGTTTTTTTCGAAGTGGAACCGTATCAATGTAAGAAAGAACTTCTTCGAGAGGAAACTTCTTATTAATAGGGATAAGCTCATTTCGAATAGCAGTAAAAGGAGAATGTAGAGACAGAGCAAGATTTACACCAGGTATTTCGTCGGCCCATCTCTTTAGACCAGGGATATACCCTGATGTTGAAATCGATATTTTTTGATGACCTAGTGAAGTTCCATGGGAGCTTAAAAATATTTCGCAGGCCTTTTTCACAGGATCAAAATTATGCAAAGGCTCACCTTGGCCCATAAAAACAATATTTAAAACCCGTTGTTCAGTGGGACGATTTTCACGTAACCATTGGTAGGCCATCATAAATTGTCCGACAATCTCAGACGTTTTAAGATTTCGAGTTAGTCCCTGGGTGCCTGTATAGCAAAATGCGCAGTTCATCGCACAACCAACTTGGGAAGAGAGGCAAATTGAATACTTCTCATTAAACGGAATTAATACTGTCTCAACTTTATTTCCATCAGCTAATTCAAAAAGAAATTTGACCGTACGATCTTGCGCCTCAAGGACCTTTGAAATTTTTGGTAGACTGAAGTCCAAATTTTCTGCAATAAATTTTATATTCTCTTTTGATACATTTTCAGTACAAGGGCTTTGCTCGCGTTTTTTGTAATGCCAGTTAAAGAGCAAACTTGCCGCAGTAGTATTTAGTCCTTCGCTTTGAAGGGTATTAAATAAGTCTTGATATGAGAGGTCGTAGAACGATTGTTTCATTTGGCGGACTATAACTGATAAATCATGAATAAAAAAGGGCCACGTACGTTAGTCGGTGGCCCTATGAAGGTTTGTGCTTGTAAGTACAATAGATTAGGGGTCTGATCATTTGCCCCACTTCGCTCGCCACCACTCGACCTAAAAAGAATATTACCCCCTTCTAGAAGTCAAAAATTGGCCGGAAAAATCCTTGGCAAGCAACAATCGTGAATGTCTAAAGAAATTAGTATTGAGAGACGCTATGGCCCCAAAATTCCTCCCTACGCGAATCATACACCCCACTTCAACCCCACGTTCTCCACGCAAGACTGACCCGATCGATTAATCCAGACTAAAGTTTCAAGTCCAGACAAGTGAGGGATTCCGCACCGTTTCGGCAACTTCTAATGCATAGATAAAGCTGAAGCACAGAAGCTTTGCTCGGAAAATCTTTCGAATAATCCTCGCCCTTTCCACGGGTTTTCTATGAAATAGATCTTACACCTCGACTGATTTTCACCATATGAAAAAACAGGAAAATTTGAAATATGCCCTCATTGTCGATACTTACAATTTAAGACATGAGAAATTTAACAATTGAAATTGATCAAACGACACGAGAGATTGGCACTTATCAAAAAAAAGCCGCTTTAATAAGCGGCATTTATTTAAAAAAGTGAGAGGGCCTTTTTAATCCATCCCAAAGAAAAGTTTTTATAATCATCTTCGAGTGTTTCTTGATAAATGATATCGGCCTTAACTTCAACATTTTCTGAATTTAACTCATATCCAGATTCTAAATCAAAGTCCGTTGTACTTACTCCTGACATTGGAGGGTAACCAAAGAGGTAGTTAGGAATTTGAGTCGAGAAAACATTGAAGCGATCTGTGAATTTAGTATTTAGCAAATCATTAGAAGAATAACCCGCACCAGTACCATTGGCAGAGATACCAATAAGAGTTGCTCTTTTTGAAGTTTTTAAAAGCATGCTCATTTTATCACAAGCAGAAATACAGTGAGGAGAAACAAGGGCGATGATTTTTCCATTATATCCACCGACCTCTTTGTCCATTGTGATGTCTCCATCATAGATAGCACGAGTGTACTCTCTTTTGTTTGCAATTGCGTCTTCGACTTCATTGACAGCAGACTGCCAATTTTGTCCATCAGCGATACCTCTAAAAAGTTCATCTGCATCATAGTAATCAAAGAGCTGTCTCATATATCGAGTAATTCGACGTGCACTAATTGTTCCGTTATACGTTTTTCCTTCCTCAGTTAGAAGGGCAAGAACTTGGCCAGGATAAGAACTTCTTCCTCCTCCATTGCTTCTAATGTCGAGAATAAGGTCAAGATTTTGAGCTTTAAAATATTTCACTTCATCTCTAATTGCTTCGATAAAGTCTTTTGACTGCTCATCTTTATAAAGATTTGAAACTGAGAATGAATTAATTTGCATATAAGCAGTAACTTTTCCTGAATTTAAAATTAGTCCACTTCTAACAATCGATGAACCTCCGCTCATAGCAGAGCTCCAATTATTAAGTTCGATCGCATCTTTTGGCATCTCTTTTTCAAGTGATTTTGTGTCAAGAGAGCGTGAATCAATCCACTCGTGCTTTGTTTCGTCATAAGAAGTACGTAAAGCTGCAAGAGGAATAAAACCTAGCTTCGTCATATAGAACATAGCGTCTCTTCGACGAACGCGGTCCTCAGTATTATCAGAAAAATGTAGTGGCAGTCTTACTGTAAAGATTTTGTCCTCAGACTTTAGCTTAACATCAAAGAAAGGCTTAGTTGGAATCTTGAAGTATCTCTCTAAAAGAAATCCCGACGCCGAACTTTTAGCAAAGGCTAACGATGATGCATCAACGTATGGGATAAGATCATTGAGAACTTTTGAAGTGGCAACACCATCGATTTCAAGTACCTCATCACCAAGCTTGATGGCCGAAATTAATTCTCCATTATCTGAGCTTGCACTACTTTTAGTAAGAACTTTTTGATGAAGTCCTGTAATATAAACCTTATCGCCTATAAGCTTTGTTGAAACACCCGAGACAATCCATGGCATTGAGACTTTAGTAGAAATTCCAAAATGTGTATCTTGAAAAGTTGCGATAATTTTTTTAACTCTATCAATGAAATCAAGATTCGCTCTCGCCTCACTTAAGGGTCCTTCAATATTTGCGATATTCTTTTCTAATTCAATAGCATCAAGAAAAAGCTTATCTCCATCAACACCGATTCTCTTCTTCTTAAAATCCCAAAGCGCATACTCTGCTTTAGTTTGTTTATAAAGATCAGTAACTATTTCAACTCTGTCGGCGCTATCCATGTACCAAAACTTAGAACCAGAGAAATTATCTTTATTAATTGCGAAAACATTTAGTGTCACAAGTGCAACTAGAATCATACTTTTCATATGAGGACTCCTTTTAATAGAGCTTTAAGTATCAAAGTCGAAAATCAAAGAAAAGAGGCGTTGAGTTAAATGATCAATCGACGCAGAGGTTAAAACCCCTAATAAAATTGAATAGTTTGATCGTTTCATCATCAGAATAGTCGGGATAAGTCCAATGTAAGGTTTTATAAGATGAATCTTGGTAGGAATAAGTGAGTTCTGCGTATACTCCTTGCCCGAGATAGATGCGATGAGAGTAAGGCTTACCTGTGGCAAGGACCACTTGATCAAGAGTAATATAGCCAGGATCAATATTGATGACTCTCCTATTTTCAAGAGATGATGCCACTTCAATTTTCTCACTAAGAATTTTATAATCGATGAGTGTATCACGCACTAATTTTTGATTGAGAAAGAAGAAGTAGCGACGTAATTTATTTTCTGCGCCCATTTCTTTAGAATAGTATTCTTTCATTGGAAAGAATTGACATTCATATGAAGAGTAATTCTCTTGAAAATTTTGAGAAATAAGAGATTCTACTTCATCAAGAGAAATAGAATCTTCATTAAATAGTATTGAAAAAAAGAAAACAACTGGAGACGGAGAACTTAGAGTGCTCACGACATTTTCTTATAAATGTACTCAAAGTGTTCAATCAATTCTTTTTGATCAACAGTCGCAGTTCCTTTTTTACCAACAACAACTCCTGAACCACAATTTGAAATCCATGCAGCTTCCTCTAAAGTTGCTCCGGCCTGAAGAGCTGAGACAAGGAGAGAGATTGCAGTGTCACCAGCACCAGAAACATCGAAGACTTCATTGGCAACAGTTGGGATATACTTTACCTCTGGACCAATTTTTGTATCAACGAGGGCCATCCCCTCTGCGCCAAGAGTGATAACGAGCTTTTCAATTTCTAGTTTCTCGATCAAAATTTTTGCCATTTCATCAACACTTTCAACTTCGCTATAACCAAGTGCTTGAACCATAATTTCGGCTTCATTACGATTCGGTTTTAATAGCGTCGCACCTTTATAGTACTCAGGCGGGGTTGTACGAGATGGATCAACAGCAATAATTTTACCCGTGTCTTTATAGAGATCAATTAATTTTCTTATTAAAGTTTTTGTTAATGTACCCTTAGCGTAATCTTCAAGAATGATTGAGTCATGATCTTCAGAAAGATCTTTAATTCTTGAAAATAATTTCTCAGCGACATCGTCATTAATTGGTTTTTTTGATTCGTAATCAATTCGACAAATTTGTTGTGTTTCAGTAACAACTCTTTCTTTATAAACAGTTGGTCTCTCATCACATCGGACAATTCCCCAAGTTGAAATCTTAGACTCTTCGAGAAGATTTTCAAAAACATTTGCATTTTGATCATCACCAATAACGCCACATAGAGTTGATTTAACATTTAGTGTTTTTAAGTTATCAGAGATATTGGCACTAAGGCCTAGCTTTAACCACTCCTTCTTTACTTCTAAAAGAGGTACTGGAGCTTCAGGAGAAATTCTTTTTACGACTCCCCACGTGTACTTATCAATACCAACATCACCTACAACAAGGATAGGTTTTATATCTTCAAACTTCTTTACTAATTCGCCAAATCTTGACGTCGTTATCGATAATTTCATTAATTCTCCAGAATTTTTTTAATATGTACTAAAAGATCGTC
>CAZQJK010000008.1:10784-15832 GCA_964593545.1 uncultured Bacteriovorax sp.
CTATTTTAGACATACATTCATAGTAAGGACAAGTTTGTCCTGCACACTTTAAAGTTTCACCGCACACCACATTAGGCGTAACCGTAAATATCTGACCTTTTCCTTTTGGGCCCCAACGAAGTGCAGACTGCGCTTTGATTGGTGAAAAGATGGAAACAACTGGTACCTCTAAAGAAGCAGCAATATGTGTTGTCCCTGTACTTGGACCGATAAATAATTTTGCTTCTTTAATTACATTCATATAATTTAGAAGACCTTTCTTAGAGCCATCAAAGAAGTAAACATTCTTTGAAAGGTTTTCTTCAGCATCTATCTCATCCCTTGTTCCAAGGAGATAGGTATTATCACTAGGAGTATGCGAGATGATATAATTATATTTGTTTGGATAGAGAAGATTTAATCTTCTAATAAGGCGTCCATAATTACGTGATGGCCAATTTAAAGTATGTCCTGTCATTCCAGGATGAATAACAATGAATGGTAAGGACTCATTTAGTCCCGCGGATTTGATTTCTTCATTAAATTCTTTACGAGCGTCGATTTTCTTTGGAACAATCATCACTGGTAAGTACTCTTTATCATCGACTTTCTCAAAACCTGAAAGGTGTTTTAGAAGATCTACATTATAAAAAATTTCATGTTGAGCAACCTGAGATCGTTTTTGTCTAATACCTTTGTTCAGAACAAGAAATGTTGTCCAACGAGACAGAATACCACCTCTAAAAGGAACGCTTTTTAACCATGCTACAAAGTTTGGTGTTTGACTTCCGCCAACATAGAAATAGAAATCAGGATCAAACTCTTTAAAGATAACAAGAGATTTTTTAATCTTATGCCAATAACTATCTTTCTTATCAAAATGGAATACTCGAGAGATATAAGGATGCTCATGATAGAGATCACGACAAAGATATGAAGTGATGATTCCAATTTCCGCCTCTGGATCAAGTTCGAAAATTGCTTGGGCCATCGGTGTCGTTAAAATATTATCACCAATGGCATCACTTCTATTAATAAGATATTTCACAAATCAATTCCAAATTGGTGAGCTTTTTTTTTTACCGAATCAGCAAGATGAGAAATTACATAATCAAGCGCCATCTCAGAGGTATCCACTAATTCAGCATCATCAGCTTTTTTAAGGGGCGCGACTTCACGGCCCATATCTTTTTGATCTCTCTTAGCAACATCTTTCACGAGTTGATTCATATCAACATCACTTTGACCATTCTCGACCAATTGATCATATCTTCGCTTTGCACGTATCTCAATTGAAGCAGTGATAAAGAATTTACTAAATGCTTCTGGAAAAACCACCGTTCCAATATCACGTCCCTCCATTACACATGTTTTAGACGCCGCAAGATTGCGTTGAAACTTTAAGAGGTATTCTCTAACAGATGGGATTTGAGAAATGATTGAAGCTAATTTAGAAACATGGTGTGCTCGAATTTGCTCTGATAGATCTTCTCCATCAATTTTAATAAGTGCTCCATCACTAGTTTGATACTCAAGCTTAATTTGCTCAAGAAACTTACTAACTTCATAGTCACTATCAAGATCAATATCTTTTTCGTTTGCACTATATGCAAGAGCTCTAAACATTGCTCCAGTATCGATATAAAGAATTCCCAGCTCACTGGCCAATCTTTTGGCCACAGTAGACTTACCTGAACCGCTAGGTCCATCAATTGCGATTACGCTACAGTGCGACATTTATTAAATCCTTCATTGTGTGTTTGTGATATTAAAAAATAACAAAGACTGTAGTTATTTGACTAGACGCTTAGGACCATAAAAGAGATTAGTTCAAAGCGTAACGTTCTGAAATCATTGTGAAAATATCTAGGCCAAGAAAATAATTTGAATTTTTTATTACTGGTCTGTAAGTTAGGACACTTTGTGCAGCTTCAAGACGAGATTCTTTTTGAAGTTTTTTAACTCCAGAGAGAAGCATCATATAGTGTCTATTCACTTTATCGAGGTACTGATTTTTGACGCCTACTGGAAGCGAGTTTCTAAGACGATATGAAACAAAGTTTGGTCCCATATTATAGGCCACTGTCGCATGCTTATGTGAATTTCTAAATCTTTTTAGAAGTCTCTTTAAATAGAAAGTTCCAAGCTCAATATTAGTGCGGGGATCTTTTAAGAGCTCTAAAACTAATCTTCTATCTGTCGGCCTATTTAAGAGTTCATTAATAAAGCCACCGGTGGCAGGCATAATTTGCATAAGTCCTAAGGCTGAAACTTTACTCTTGGCCTTAGGTCTAAAATGACTTTCGGTCCACGCGATCGAAATGGCCCATAGTGGATCAATATTATTCATCTCACTAAAGAGAATAATTTCTTCAATATAATTTTCGGCCTTCACTCTGATACGACTAGGCATCGTTTCAAGGAGTCGTTCGATAAGTATCGTCTTATTTACATATGAGACATAGTGGAGATTAAGTGCACGGTAAAACGGTTTAGTTTTTTTAAAGTTAAAACTCTCATAAGCTGGCTTTGCAGTATTGGCCTCATTTGTAACAGCAACAGGTGCTAAGTAGAAAGGTTTTAGCTCTGAATTCTTCACTGTCAAAGGACCATAGAAAGAATCTGCACGACGATGAGAAGAATTAATCGAGTAATAGAAAGAAGAAAATAAAATCGTGACGATTCCAACAAAGAGCATTGATCTTTTTAACGGAGGAAGTTTTGCAGAGGATACATCCCACGCTTGACTACCTGTATCAAGAATTGTTTGATATGCTACGAATTTCATGGGCATTTTGATACCTTCATTGGAACCCTTAAGTCTAGTCTTTTCTGACTCGACACACTGCACTCATGTGCTTCAAATATGATGCCAAAGAAATGGTGCCAGTTTATCTTCTATGTTTTTAGCTATTTAGTGACATTTTCTTTAAGAACTCGCATAATATTCAGGTGTGAAAAAAATTATGGAGTACATATGACAAATACCAATTTCAATCGACTAAAAACTGAAAAATCTACATATCTGTTGCAACATAAGGAAAACCCTGTTCACTGGTGGACTTGGGGGCCAGAAGCGCTTTTGAAATCAAAGGAAGAGAATAAGCCAATATTTTTAAGTATTGGTTACTCTTCATGCCACTGGTGTCACGTGATGGGCGAAGAATCTTTTCAAAATGTTGATACTGCAAATTTTTTGAATGAAAATTTTATTTGTATTAAAGTCGATAGAGAAGAACATCCAGATATTGATGCTTACTATCAGCAAGCATGCCACCTCTTCACAGGTTCTGGCGGCTGGCCTCTTTCAGCATTTCTCATGCCTGACCTAAGACCGTACTTTGTTGGAACTTATTTTCCAAATGTAGCGAAGAAGGATCAGACTTCTTTTGGAGATCTTCTAAAGGAACTTAGCCGAGCATTTAATAATGATAAAGATGTAGTCAATGAGAATGCTCAAAAGGCAACTGATGCTATCAAAGAAGGTTTTTTACCAAAGGATAAAGTTAAATTTCAAGGACACTTCCCTCCGGCCTCGGGAATTCTTGATGTGCTTAAGCAGTACCGAGATGAAGAAAATGGTGGTTATGGGCAGGCCCCTAAGTTTCCTCAATTTGCTTTTTATGAGTGGGCACTTGAACAAATGCTTGAAGGAATTGTCCCTAAAGAGCAAGGAGAGCATATCATTAAGTCTCTTGAGAGAATGCTCATGGGAGGAATCTCTGATCAAGTGAGAGGAGGGATTCATCGCTACTCGACTGATACAACTTGGACGGTTCCTCACTTTGAAAAAATGCTCTATGATCAAGCAGCTTTCTTAAAGGTTCTCGCAAAACTTAGCTTACTTTATCCTTCGCCACTAGTCTTTGATGCTATTTATAATACGCTTGAATATCTTCATGTTGAAATGCTTCATGAAAATGATTACTGCTTTTCGGCCCAAGATGCTGATAGCGAAGGTGTTGAAGGGCTGTATTTTACATTCACAAAGAATGAATTTGTTGACTCACTTAATAGAGCAGATGAAGAAGATGAGTCACTTTCAAAGAATATGGATAATCTTTTAAAGTGGTTTAGTATCACTGAAGAAGGTAATTTTGATTCAGGCCTTAACGTTGTTTCTCTCAGTCCAGAGTTTGCTGAAGAGTACTTCACAAGCGAAGGATGGGAACTTGTGAGAAAGGCGAAGAAAGCTCTTCTAATGGAAAGAAAAATGAGAATCCCTCCAATGACGGATAATAAAGGTATTGCGAGCTGGAATTTTCAAATGATCACTGCTCTAAGTGATGTTATGCAATACTGTCAGGTCGCGCCGATTAGATCTGCAGCAAGTCAGATTTTTAACCGATTAATTGATGGGGTTTATAAAACTTTTATCAAAGGCGAAGAAGGAACGAAGAGACTTTGCCATACAACGACAAGAGAGGGCTCACTACCATATCTTGAAGATTATGTGTTCTTTGCTGAAGCACAACTTAGAATTTATGAGTTAAGTGCAAATGTCATTTTCAAACAAAACTTCCTTGATACGATTAATTATATTAAAGATCAATTCATTGATGGTAAGGAAATTCTAACAAGAGCTAAGAATACGACAGAACAAGAACAGTACCCGAATCAGAAATACTCAAGCTTTGATCAATCTTTTAAATCTCCTGTCGCAACCCTGATCTCTTTAACAAGAAGAGCGGCGGTACTTTTTAGAGATAATGATCTTATTCTTGATATGCAAGATATTATTGACGAAGTAACTCATGAGATTTTAAAAAATCCAATTGCAGCAGGAGAAGGGCTTAGAGCACTAACTTATCCAAATGATGCTTATAAAGTGATTAGCTGTCCGAAAGAATGGCTTGACCAAGACAAGTTTGCAAACTTCATTGGATATTTTCTTCCAAGATTTGTATTTGATTTCCATGAAGATGGTCAACGTTGGGAAATTTGTTCAGCAACTCAGTGTGAGTTAAATGGTGAAGGGATTGATAATTTCATTGAAACATTAAAGCCTCAAAATATAGCTGAATAGGAAATAAGCATGACAAGACCACTCGAAGGAAAAGTTATTATCG
>CAZQJK010000008.1:15842-84180 GCA_964593545.1 uncultured Bacteriovorax sp.
GGCCGGGAAGCTCCTCGCCTCGCTTGGAGCAAAAGTCATCAAGATCGAAGATAAAGTTTTTAAAGATCCATTTATCTATGGACTCTTTGCTGAAATGGATAACTCTTTTCCTGTTTGGTATGAGCATATTAATAAAGATAAAGAGATAAGAAGATTTGATTTTAACTCAGAACAAGATCAGGCCCAGATCTCGGCCCTTGTAAAAAGTGCAGATGCTGTCATCATGGCAATCCCTGAAAAGCTTCAAAAGAAATTAGGGGTTAGCCTCGCTGACTTAGAAAATATCGCAAAACCATTTTCTATTGTCTTTCCTAAAGCTTCAAAGACTCACCATCAAAATATGCACGATCTCAATGCTCTTGCCTTAACCGGTCTTCTTACCCTTCATGCAAAAACCCATGATCATAAAGGGGAAAAAGAGCTAGCGCCACCCTTTTTGCCAATTGCTGGAATAAATTTTGGCCAAACAATGGCACTCGATCTGGTGGCGACAATGCTCAAAGCACAGCAAACAAATAAACTCGAAATTGTTGAAAGCTTTCTCTTTGAATCAACTCGAGATATGTATTCAAGTTTCTGGCCAACAGAACTTCAGGGAGAAACACGCTTTCTCCACAATGGGCTCTACCCTTGCTACAATATTTATAAAAGCTTGGATGAGCACTTCATTGTAGTCGCTTGTGTTGAAGATAAGTTTTGGACATCAATGTGTGAAATCTTTGGCCTTACTTACACACTCGAGCAAAGATTTGAAACTTCTGGTAAAATTCATCAAGAACTTCGTGATTATTTCTCATCAAAGAAATTATGTGAGCTTGAAGAACTTCTGGGGAAACACGACATCTGCATCAACCTCTTAAGAAACGACTAGTAACTGCTCCAGTTAAATGGGGACAGAAATTACCATAAGTTAGCTACACACTTAGTAAAAATGCCATATCAGACACTCGAATGGCGCTTATTCTGGGCCGCCAGAAATTTTAGCAACAGACCTCAATAGATCACTAAGAGAAGCCTAGAAATTATCCCCATTTAAAGGGAGCAGTTAAAAATGACTAAATAGCCCCACACGGGTGTCATTTGGCCACTCGTGTGCATAATGCTCCACTAAATAAAACCTAACTTACTAATTATACGTTTAGCTCATCACTCAATAGTTGGCATGCTTCCTGCTTAATAACTTATAGAAGGCAATTTACCAGATAGGAGGTTTGGTTAAAGGCAAGAGCTGAGAATAGGAATTTCTCAAACACTAGGCCTAGGGAGTTCATAAATGAGAACATTAGTAAAATTAATCGCTTTAACAACAATGGTTTTCGCTTTCAATACGCAAGCTAAGACTTTAATCAAGAGAGTTGATCCTGAAGTAATGGATCAAGTAAAAGAAGTGGCCATGGCCATTGAAACTTATGATGGTGAGTTCTATGACCTTTCAGAGTTTGCTAAGGCACATAAATATAGAGGGAATGCGCAAGATATATTAAAGGAAGCAGCAATTCAGCTTAAAAATGGAGAAGAAATTGGTGTAAATGCAATCAGATATTTCTTTGTTGAAAAGAAAGATGCAAAAATGCAAAAAACGGTGGCCAAAATGCCACAAGATGAAGAGTAGGTCCTATTATAGGGCCTTTTTTTATATACAAAACTAGAAAATATTACACACTGCACAACAATCAATACCATTTAGAAACTATTTCTGGCAATCTACTTGGTAACTAGAACTTAAATAGCAAATATATTGGAGCCGGATGCCCCATATGCTTTAAACTTAATAACTTTAGTAAGAATTTGAACCGGATAAAAGAGTTAATCGGACAGGCCAAGGACTAAAGTTTAAAGGATTAGCATGAGAACAGCACTTTTACTTTTTCCACTTCTAACCCTCTCACCTATTGTACTTGCAAAGAATTTTGAACAAGATAGAAATATCGTTCAAAACTGGAAAGAATACTACAGAGGTACACCATCTTTTAAATTTAACCAAGATCCTAACCTTGCAAAGCTAGAAGATTCTGTTGAAGAGACGAAGAAAAGAGCTGATGAAGCAAATGAAAATGTAAAGCCATTTAGAAAAATGATAGCTGATGAAGAAAAAGCGATACAAGAAAGAAACCAACAAAGCAATTCACTTGATGCAGAATCAAATCAAAAACTGAAAGAAAAATTCAAAATAGGAACAAGAGTACTATCACTGAAAAAACAAATCGATCTTACTTCTGATGCTGCAAAGAAAGCAGCACTTCAAATTGAACTTGATAAAGTAATAGCGCAAGTAAATACAATCGAAGCTCGCTTAACAGAAATTCAAGCAATCAAAGCAGCAAACGAAACAGCAAATAAAGAATCTAACCAGAAAATTGCTCAGGTAAAAGTAGAAACAAAGAAGCTTGAAGAGATAGCAAATAGACTATCTCAGGCCCATGCAAAATCAAGAGAGAGAAGAGACGAATATAAAGAAAAAATTGTCATTCAAATACTTAGAACAAATCATGCTGGTAGCAACAGAGGTCAA
This sequence comes from uncultured Bacteriovorax sp., assembly GCA_964593545.1. Taxonomy (GTDB): domain Bacteria; phylum Bdellovibrionota; class Bacteriovoracia; order Bacteriovoracales; family Bacteriovoracaceae; genus Halobacteriovorax_A. Next base: position 18,355 of record CAZQJK010000008.1, read on the forward strand.
GATAATGCAATTGAAGATGCAACAGACCTCGCGAGTGAACTAGGGTCATTATATGGAACTAGAGATGGTTCGCTAGATGGTGAACAAGATGGAACTAAAGATGGTCGTCAAAAAGTAAGAGCTGAAGCTCAAGCACAAGGAGACTCAGTTGGATCAAGAGATGCATTCGACCAAGGAAATATTGACGGACAAAGAGAAGGTCAAATTTCAGGAAATAGAAGAAGAGGATCTCAAGACGGTACAAATACTGGAGTTTCACAAGCTCAAAATTCTGATGCAACAGCTGTTGGAGCGGAACAAGGAAGAAGAGAAGGAATGGACAGGGCCATATCAAATGGTTCAGGAGATGGGAAGGCACTTGGTTCTTCGCAAGCAATCACAAAGTATGAGTCTTTAAAACTTAAAGAAGTATTACTAGGTGGTGCATTTTCAGGAGCGTTTGGAAGAACAACTCCAACATACCCAGACAGTCGAGGAAGAGGTAATCGATATAACGATCGTGGATCTTATAAAGAAGCTATCTTAAAAGAAGCATATAAAGACGGTTATGAATTTTCATATAATAGAACACATCGTAGACATTTCAATGATGTGATTGAAAAAGTTTACGCCGATTACTATTCACGTCAGTATGAAATTATGTTTAGAAATTTCTCTGATCGTGATTACCCACAACTAAGACAACAAACTTTCAATGAGGCGAAGAGCTATGCATTCAATAGAGATTACTCTGGACATAAGAATGCAGCAAAAGTGCAATCTGAGGAACAAACATTTAATTCACCTGACACAGGATCGAGTGATTACAAAGTTTCTTTTGAAAATTCAAGATCAAGTAGCTTTCAATCAGAGTACTCACGTCTCGAGCAAGCTTCAAGAGCAAAAGAAAGTGAAGCAACCTACAATGTTAATTACCCGATAATAAAAGAGCATAATCGAGTAAGTACATTTAGTAAGGTTGAAGAGGTTTATACAAAATCATCTGTACTAAAAGTTGAATCAATTAAAGTTAGAGAGGTTGGAATTAAAGGAGTTGGTTTCGAAGATGGTATTTTCGCACCAGGAGAAAATAAAGTATACGACATTAAAATCTCAAACTTTGGAGCGGTAGAAAAAACAGATGTCAAAGTCTTTATCAATGGACAAGGATATAATTTAGGAACAATTCCAGGACAAAGCGTGGCTACAATCACAGCTGTCGCAAAAGGATTAGTTTCTTCAAAACTTGGTAGCATTGATAACGATCAGGTTATCTTAACAGCAAGCGCTGCTAATGATATCGAGTCGAGACACTTTACATCAGCAAAGGATGGAGTTTTAGAAAGCGAAAACATCACAAATGGTAAAGTAAGATATCCAATTGCGATGGCAAGATTAGGGCTTTCTGGAGAATTGATAAGATCAAAATCTGTTGGAATGAGATTACAAGTTGAGAACAACTCGAAAAAAGTTTATGACGATATTAAAGTTGTTATCCACTCAGATACAGATGGAGTCATCACAAAAGAGTTTTCTAATATTAGAAATCTAACAGACTCTAAAACACTTATTGATGCTGTTATAGCAGTTGATGAAAAAGAACGAGCATATAAGCCAATCAACATTACGGCTTACCTTGAAAAAGATGGTGTAATAGTTGGTGAGCTCGGTGAGACTCTATCGGTTGTTGCAAAAGAAGCTCTTGATGCATCAAAAGATGTCATCATTATCGCTGATGCATCCGATTCATTAAGAGAGATTCAAGACCTTATTGCCGAGAATGGTGGTTTAGACAAAGTCGGTATTTTAGATACAACGGTTAGAAATGCGAATGACCAAGTTCTTGAGAAAGGATTGAAAGGCAAAGCTCTTCTTGTTAACACAAGTGGAAGAGTAACAGAAACAATTGAAGGGATGATTAGAAACTCAGAGAATATCTCAATTGTGGCACTTGACCAAAATGGACTTGAGAGGTTTAAGAGACACCAGACAATTTTTAAAAATGCTAATCAATTAGAATTCCATTTTGCAGGAAACTCAGAGAAGTCTAAAGTTTTATTTGCAAATAGTAGAATGAATAAGAATGTTAAGTCGAGCATTTCAGTAATCCAGGCCGATGAAAAAACATACCGTGGAGAACTTGAGATTGCTAAAGCTCTAGCAAAATCAAATGATGAAATGATTGCTGATGTAAAAGTAACGGTTAACGCTAACAACTACTTCTCAAGTGATGCAACGAAGAAGAAAATGGAAGCTTTCTCACTTAGAGCTTTTGATGAAATCTTCCAAGTTAACAAAATGTATGACGATTCAATCGGAATTTTTGGAGACAAAGACATTGCCGACCTAGTTGCTGATGATAAGAATCTATTGCATAATAAAGTTAATAGTAACCTTGGAAAACAAGCAAATAGTTCAAATGTTGGTCTATACCTTGCTGCTCATAACCTATACCATTCAGTAAAAGAAGGTTTAGAAGAGCACAAGCCATTTGAAAAAGAAATGAGATCGGCAGTAACAAAGAGACTATTTACATTTAAAAAGTTTTTCAAAAAGATTGTTGGACCACTTAGTGAAATAGATGACAAGATGGATAATCTTAAGAAATTTGACAAGGGTCTACATGGGAAATTAGCTAGCAAGAATGGACACCATAAACCATACCGTTTACAAAAATAATTTAACTCTGCGAGTGCTTATCTTAGCACTCGCACTTTTTCTTTGCTTTTCTAGCTATTCAAAAATTCGCATTACAATTATAGACACCGGCTTTTGTCCAAATAAGTTAAAGCTTTCAAAAAATGTAACCATTAACAAAGTTATCGATCTCACCAACTCTGTTAAACTTGACTGCAATAGTGTTATTGCTAGCGATCGCAGATACCATGGACAACATGTACTCGAGACATTATTAAAAGATATTAAGACTGAATTAATCATCACTCCCCTAATAATTTTTGATAAAGATAAAAGGCAAACACCAAAGTACTGGCAGGCAGCATTTTCGAGCGAGATCACGGCACAAACAGATATATTTCTTATCGCAGCAGGACTTCCCTACAAAGATCATATCGACTTGGTAAATACTAAGATCGAAAAAATTGTATTTGTTGCTAGCGGAATTCAAGATCGATGGATCACAAAAGAAGATAAGTTATTTCCACAGCAACAGGCAGTGAAAAATGATCGAATACTAATCATCAGTGATTTCTATCCAAAGACTAAATATGATACGGCCTACGTGGATAAGAAAAACAAATACCAAGAAAATGTGAGCTATTACTTTCCAAACAAAGGTGAAAATGACCAATTCACTGGATCTTCATATGCAGTCGCCAAGGCCCTTAACAAGGCCTTGCTTATTTGTGACTATAAGAGCGAAGAGTTATTTCTCACTTGTCTTAAAACAAAATCAAAAAAGATTTCCATTGATGATCGAAAAAAGGCCTACACCTACTAGTTTAGGATTTTAAAGTCGCGACTTCTAAAAAAGTCATTTGGAGAGAGACCAAGCTCCCCTTGTGGAACACCATGATCAAAGTAAATATTCCAAAAATCATAATTGCGTTCAAAGTTCATCGGTAGCGGTTTTAAATCATGAAGGGCACCAACAGAATCTAATAAATGAAAGAGAAATTCTGAGCAATAGTATGTGTCATTATCCCAAAGAAAGTCATGGTCAAACTCTGCACCATAGAATTTTTCTTTGTAGTTCTTACTAAGAAGTGCCCTCTTTGCCTTATTGATAGATTTTGGTCTAAGGTGAAGGGCCTTCTTTGCAGAGAATTTCAAAAAGGCTTCAATACGAACATGGTGAACATTTGAAAGAGACTGAGCAATTACCAGTTCTCCATCCACCTCAACAACAATTCCTGAGTGCGAATAAGGGCCAAATGTTTCATCCTCAATTCTTTGACAAGAGTAGCAGTCAAGATCAAGGAGAAAGACATCGCCAACTTCTAAGTGATTAAAATCGCTTGCCACAATATTAAGGCATCCCAAAGAGAGTATTATGAGTAGAGTATTTCGTAAAAATTTAAGTAAAAACATAATGATTCCGATAATTTAATACAAGTTTCAAAAACTCAAGTCATAGACTCAAGCTTGGCTTAGCACTTATACTAGATATGAAAGAGATTTTTAAGGAAAAAGTATGAAGCATATTAAATTAAATAAATTCTTGAGGATATCTCTAATAGCAAATTTGCTGTTACTCTCGTTTCAAGTGAGTGCAGAGAGTGAGTGCGCAGAGGGTCAACGATTTGATGTCGCTCTAAACCGCTGTGTCTCAACGGCCTCCTCTTTAAAGAATCAGTCAGAATTTAAGGCCTGTGAGGCCCTGGAATCAGATAAACGACAGGCATGTTATGAAAAGGCCGCTAAGGCACAAGAGACTAAAACAAGAAATAAATATGGTGATGATGTCAAAAGTGGAGATATAACAAAAGGAAAAACTGCTCAAACAGTCACTTCTGGTCTCTTTGCATCCTTAGCCGTTTGGCAAGTCTTTGGGAAAAGTAGTTGGAGCAGTAGCTGTTGGTCGACTAAAATATTTGGAGCGACTTCACTAGCAGGTTTTGTTAAGAACGTTGCCTTTGAAAAGGATGTTGAAAAAGATGTCAAAAAAATGGCCGACGAATTTAACAAAGAAGCTTCACAAAAAGATTCGATGAAAGATGCTCAATTAACAGCATTTGATTACTTAGAAAAAGAACAAAATTATCTTGAAAAATATGCAAAGGATAATAAGAAACTCTATCAGATGTTAGGAATTGGTTACACTGCTTCAATTGCAATGGCCGTTTATGAAATGACAACGATGAATCTTAAAATGACAGAGCCATGTAGCGAGACCGAAAAAAGAGAGGAAGTAAAAACAAAAGGGGCAGATGGAAAAGATGTCACAGATGTAAAACATAATAAAATGAGTGACCATAAAAGCTTAGTCGATAAAGCAAAAGCAAATCCTGATGGAATTGAAAATTTGGCATCCGTATCAGGAACTGCAAGTTTTGTCAGCCAAGTCCTAGATACTCCCGTTGGAATAATCGCTGCAGGAGGAATAGCCGCCGTTCAATCTTTTTCTCTCTCCTCTGAGATGGCAAAGAAAGCAAAAGAAGCAGCAAGCAACGTTGAGACCATAAAGAGCTTAAGAGAAAAGTATATGGCCAGTATCTCTAACTACTGTCCAGAAGGAAGAGATGATTTAGCAAAACCTTATTGCTACTGTTATACTGATGCAGGCGTAAAAAATCCAAATCGTACAAATTCGCAAACATGTCAAAATCTATGGAAGACACCAGACAGTCTTTGGGCCGATTCAGAGGATGCACTTAGAGGTTCTGGTATAAATGCAAAGACAGGTTGTGTTTATGTTGATGGAAAATTTGATCCCGCATGTCAGTGTAAGAGATTAAAAAATACAAGTGGAGAAAATGCTTGTATGAAAATCAATATGCCTTCAGGGGCATTTTCAGGACTTGGTCCGATGAAAATTGATACAGCTGTCAGCGCAGTTGAATCTCTTAACCAAGGAAATTCAAGCTCAGGCGCAATTGATACTGACCTTGATGTGCAAAGTGCACTTGCCAAGAAAACTAAAGATGTACTGCTATCGAAAATCAATCCTTTTGTAAAGAAAGAGACTGGTCAATCGATTGATGATATTTCAAATGATTTACTAAAGAAAGCAACGCAAGCTGCTTCATCCTCTGGGAACAAGGTTGCCATTTATAACCCACCATCGTTAAAGATGGCCGAGATTAGACCAAATTCAGAAGCATTAGATACAGCGACTTCAACAATAAAAACAATTCAACCAAAGCTAGGGTCTTCAGTAAGAAAAAGAGGGGCAAATTCTAATAAGCCTAAAAATAATTGGAACTTTGATTCTTCAAACAATACGAGTAGTGTTCTAAGTTTTTCCAATGTTGCAGATCAAGGTCAAGTAAAATATGATTATAAGAATAGTGATATTAATACTGACAAGAGTGCTTCAATTTGGAATGTAATTTCAAAAAGATATAATCAATCAGGCCTTAGAAGACTCTTTGATGATGGAAGTGAAAAGTTAATTATTGATGAAGAATAAAAAACAAATTCATGGAATGACAGAAGACCACTTAGTTTTAGATAGTGAAACTAGTCGATTATTTCACAAAGAGACTTATCAAAAATTTCTTGCGCTCAAAGAACGAGCCTCACAAGAAGGAATTGATCTCTACGTTCTAAGTTCATTTCGTTCATTTGATAACCAACTCTCTATCTGGAATAAGAAATGTCGTGGAGAAAAAACTCTCTTTGATTCTAATGGGATCGCCCTTGATTATAATTCACTTAGTGATAAAGAAATTGTTTTTTCAATTCTTCGCTGGTCAGCACTTCCAGGAACAAGCCGCCATCACTGGGGTACCGATATCGACGTTGTTGATAAGAACACCTGGCCTCAAGGCTACCACGTCGAACTAATCCCAAATGAATTTGAAGAAGGAGCAATGTTTTATAAAATGAAGTGCTTCTTTGATGATCTCATTGAAAATGAAAATGGATTAGGTTTTTTTAGACCTTATGAAATCGATCAAAATGGTGTAGCTCCCGAGATGTGGCACATCAGTGACTTTAAAGTGGCACAAGTTTACTACCAAGAATTTAACTTCAACAACTTTTTAGAATTTCTTGATGAACAAAACTCGGACGACTTTCTCTTTCTTGATATTGTAAAAGACCATGCTCAAAAAATATTTAAGCAATATATTCAAAATATTTATTTTAAATAAACTCTCCAGTCCCCTTTAACACCAAGTGCCGCCATCCATTCATCACTTGGATCAACGAGCCTTCTTTGCTTTAGATCAAATAGACCAGCTTCCATCGTCATTGTATTAGCAACTTGACCATCAGATTTGATCATTTTTTGCTCTAAAAATGATATCTTTGAATTTCTAAATCCACCAAATACAGTCTCGATAACTACCGTTTCACGGTTCTTTAATTCACGTTTAAAATCAATTTTAAGTGAAGTTATCACTGGTCCGATCTTATCTCGTTGAATGCGATCCATCCCCCATCCTCCACTTGTAATAAGGTCCCAGCGAGCTTCTTCATAGAGTTCGAGATAGACGGCGTTATTTACGTGTCCAAATGTGTCTAAATGCTTTTCAGTGATTAGTACTTCGTACTTATGTGTATTTAATCCCATTAACTGCTCCATAATATCGTTTTTTCATATGTTGCCACAAATTTTAGTCGATTGGAAAGAAGCAAAGAGAACGTATTATCAAGAATTTAGCCAATACCACACTATTAATATCAAGTTAAATCAAGATATCACCGATAAGAGATTAGAATAATATTATTAGAAATAAAACGATGGGAAGTAATGTATGAAAATAAATAAAAGGAACTCTCTAATTGTGATGATCATACTCAGTTTAAACTCTCCTCTAGCTGCAAATGAAACAGTAAATATAGAGAATATTTCACAAGCAAATGAAATATTGGAACACAATACGAAAAATATTAATGATCTAATTGAGAAAAATAATTGGCTCAGTGAGAGAATTACTCAGTGTGAAGGACCTATTCTTTCAGATCAGCCGATTTGTAACGGACCATCAGCTGTACCAGGAATGACTTACAAACAGTCCTATCAAGCAGAGAGAAATGAGAATAATGGCCAAATAGAAGTACTTAAAAATACCAATGCCGAAATTACGACAAATATAATTCCAAGGCTAAATCAAACAAAGCAAGTAGTGGCAGATAACGAAACTTCGAATGAACCAACTCAGGAAGAACAAACAGCTCATCAAAATCAAGAGGAACAACAAGCTTCCCAAGCAACGAGTACTACAGTAAACCAAGCAACGAGTACTGCAGTAAACCAAGAAAAGATGACTCGAGATAAATTACGCGAATTTATTCTGAATCAAGGAAAAAAACTTGATCGTTCAGAAATAATTGCACATGGAACAAAGCAATTTAGAGAATGTCAAAGTGCATATAAAGCAGCAAGTAATGGGAATGAAGATTGGAATAGTATGTACTCAAGTGGTGCGGCCCCAACAAATTTAACGACGACGACTTTTAATAAAATGGTTGTCATCCTTGCAGGAGCGGAATTAAAAGATAATTCTTCAATATCAAATGATGACCTTGTTAAAGTCGCAGCGAAGAAAGCAAGAGCGTGTGCGATGTTTGCCTTCACTGCTGGTGAAAACTTTACCAATGAAAAGAAATGGAAAGAAGAAGAATATAAACCAAATGCTGCTGTTCAAAAATCTTTTGATGGAAGGATTAAGTGTACCAACACTGGACCAGAGACAATCGATTTTGATGATTGTATGAATGTTTTAAATGCTTATAATGGCTCTCAAATTGTCCAAACAGGAAACGATGCTATCCAACAATTTAGAGTTCAAAGTTATCAAACAGATCAACAATTAAAAATGATGAATGCGAACCCAATAGAAGAAGACACATCCACTCTTGCGCTAAAAACGCAAAAAGATGGAATCGATAAAATGCAAGGAATGGCAGAAGAAAGACGTGCTCTCCAAGCAGCAAAGCTTGCACTAATGATTAGCTTGGCTAAGCAGATGCCTCAAAATGCTGATGCAATTGATTTATGTGCAACAAATAAGTCATCAGACGGAATGATCGATTCACTGCTTGGTCAAGTACTAACGGCTCCAATTGAAGGTACGGGAGGTGCTAGTTTAGCGCAACTCTCAAATACAACACCAGCGGGTTTCAAGTCCGCTCAAGAGGAATGCCAATTATCTTTTAATCTTGCAACTGCTCACGGTATCTTACAAAATCAAAGTGCAATATCGACGGCCTATGCTATTGCAGCAGAAGCAGGTGTTGAAGTCGCAAAAGAACAAGTCGCTGTGACAATGCTTGGAAAACAAAAGAAACTACTTGGTAGTATTATCGATAAAGTTGAAGATGCGGAAGTAATGGACTTACCAGACGGGTTTGCCTCACAAGAGGAGCTTATGAATTTTTGTGACCTCAACCCTCTTGCAGTTGAATGTAATGGTCTAGGGACAGGTTTTACGACACATATTGGGGGAAGTGGAGCAATTTCAATCAATGGTTCAATTGGAACAAATTCTGCTGATAGTAGAAATGATGATTCAAATGCAATTGACGTCGGAGATGGAACTTCAAATGCAATTATTGACCCTTCAGATATTGCAACTTCGACAGTAGGCGGCTCAGTTGATAAAGCTTCAGGTTTTGTTGATCCTGCCGCTGCGAGAGCTAAAGTCTCATCTGCCCAAGTGTCTGGCGCTGGTGCAGGCGGTGGTGGGAGCGCAAGTGCTTCTGGACTAAGTGGTGGTTCTGGCGGAAATGGAGCAACTCCAAACTCTGGTTCGAGATACAAGTCTCCAAAAATTAGCTACTCAGGTGGAGGTCGTTCACTAAGTTTTAGTGGCGGAAGCGGGGCCAAGAGATCATCAAATAGTAAAGATGCTGGAAATCCATTCGCAAAAATGTTTGCAAAGAATAAAGACGGAAGCAATGTAATAAACTTCAGAGATCTTGCATCTCAAGGTATTGGCGGAAAAAGTGGAAATATCTTTGAAAGAATTACAAATAAATATTCTGAGGTAAACAAGAAAGACCGTTTACTAAAGTATAGTACAGTCGACAAAGAATAATTGTGGGGGTAATTTGCCCCCAGCTTCATTTTGTCCAAGACCTTCATCGATATTTCAATAGGTTAATTAATTCAAAGTTGGCATTTAAAGTGAATATAAGTCTCATAGGAGGTCCTATGAGACATCGTAATGAACAAGCAGCCGCAATGAGTCAATCAAGATTAATCTTACTTCGAATCGAAATATTTACCCTAATGGCCCTCACACTTTGGATTTTTTCTATATCGGGGAATTAATATTGTAAGATCGTGATAAATTTTGCATATTAGCAAGGAGAGCTATTCCCTAGACTCAAAGGATTGAAATGAACTCTGCCCACGAAATTTTGTTAAGTGAATTGATTCAGGCGAAATCATATATAGATCGCTTATTCCACGCAATTACAGATCTATCGAGTGCATTTCATCGTGCCGAAATACGCACAAGTGCTAGCAATATGACTGAAGAATTAGAACAAATTATCAAAAGTAAATTTGTTGCGACTAACTATAAAGAATCAACTCTTATTCATCGCGAACATATTAAAACGGCTAAAGCTAATTTTAAAAATTTGTGCCTCTTTGTAGAAGTCTTTTTAAAGATGTCTCCAAACAAAGCAAATATTCTTAATGATATGGCAGAAATCATCAACTGCATCTATAAGCATGGAAAAGAGCTTCATGAGCTTACTGCGAAATTTGCAAATATTGATGTTCAACTTCCAAGAACTTCACTCATTCGTGAAGTCAAAACCGAAACAAGCTTTATTCAAAAGCAAGTGACAGAAGTAAAAAACTTTGGACGATTCTCACTACTTGAAGGAGGACGCCAGGATATTGAGGAAGAGGAAGAGGAATTCGAAGAAGATCCAACACCAGTTCTTTTTCAACTCGATGTCGAGAAAGTAAAAGCAGTTATCAATGATAGTAAGTCATCACTTCTTGGACTAGAAAATAAAAGAGAAGAAAAGTATGAAGAGTCCCTATCTCTTGGTCATAAGGCCGCATATCAAAAAGACCATGAACTTGCGCTTGAGCATTTTATTAAAGCAAAGAGCTTTAAAGACACTGCAGAAGTAAATACGCTGGTTGCTTGGATTTATACAATTCTTGAAGAGACTGAGAAAGCGAAAAGCTTATGCTTAAAGGCGATATCTCTCGATCCTGACTTTGGACCTCCATATAATGATCTTGGCTCAATCTTATTAAATGAAGGCTCTATTGAAGAGGCCTTGAAGTGGTTCGAACTTGCAAAGAAAGCAATCAAGTACCAAAACAAAGAGTTTCCTTATATCAACTCAGGTCGCGCATATATGATGATTCATAATTACGAAAAGGCCATGAATGAATTTGAACAGGCCATTGAGTATAGCCCAGATAATGAAGAGCTCATTGAGACTGTAGAAAAAATAAAACTCTCATTTGAAAAAGATAAATCAACAACAAGATCACAATTCTTCACTGATCATCCAGAGAATTAAAATGAAAACTGTTGAAAGAAAAGAGCTTGAAAAATTTTTTGATGTTATCCTTTCTCCTCAGCAATATAAAGATTATGGTCCAAATGGTCTGCAAATTGAAGGTGCAGACCATATTTCAAAAATAGCCTTTGCTGTTTCAGCGCAAAAAAAATCTATCGAAAAAGCGGTTGAAATAGGTGCTCAGTGCTTAGTTGTTCATCATGGACTTTTTTGGAGCTTTCACGGCACCAAACCAATAACAAAAAGTTTTGCAAAACGTGTAAGGCCCCTAATAAAAAACGATATCAATCTCTTTGGTTATCATCTTCCACTCGATGGACATATTGAGTATGGAAATGCTGCTAGCCTTGGAAAGAAACTTGGACTAACTAACCTGTGTAACTTTGGTGACTACAAAGGTATGCCTACTGGAGTAAAAGGTGTATTTGAAACACCTAAGACACCAGAAGAGTTAAAAGAGTTAATATCAAAAGTCGTCGAGCATGCAGTAATTCATTCCAATGCCGAAGATGTATCAGAGATTAAATCTCTTGGTATTATTACAGGTGGTGCAAACTCAGGTTGGAAAGACGCCTCTCATGAGGGATTAAACGCCTACCTAACAGGTGAGATGAGTGAACACGACTATCATGAATCGAGAGAAAGTGATGTTCACATGTTTGCTGCAGGTCACAATGCAACAGAGAAGTTTGGAATAAAGGCCTTAATGGGACTTGTTGAGCAAAACTTTGAAGTTGAGTGTGTTTTCATTGATAGCTCAAATCCTGCCTAAAGTTCTTGGCAATATACTCATTTCTTATCAAACAAGTTAAATAGTTAATAACACAAAGAACTCAACTTATATCTTCTTGATTTATCTACTAAATCTAAAAAAGATTAAAAGCTAAAATTAAAAATCACATTTATTTAAATAAAATACTCTCATGGAGCATTCTATGATTAGTATTAAAGATTTTTTACAAAACTATAAGTATCTTGAAGTCATTAATACTGATGGAATAAGAGATATTGATGCACTTCTTGAAAAGATGGTCATCCAAACAAATGGCATCAAGATTAATTATGACTACCCTCTTGGGGTAAAAAACTACTTTGCATTTTGTAAGGAGAAAAACTTTTGTATTGTGATCAAAGAAGATCGCATGATCAAGGGATTTGCAACGTTATCAATTCAAAATATATTGATTAATGGCGAAATTCAATCTGTTTGCTACATAGGAGATCTTTGTACATCACCTAATTTAAGTAGCGAAGGCAAGAGACAATGGCAAAATGCATTCATCGATATTGTTAAACAAAAAGATAATATCCAGGAATTTTGTGAGTGTAAGTACTTCTATGCGCTTATACTTAAAGACCATGCTGGACTTGATGGAATCTTAGAAAGATTAAATCGAGGTATCTCAGTCAATCAAGAAAATGAGTATAAGATAATAAATATATTTGCACGTAAATATCCAATTCTACCACATCCACCAATAAATTTAGATACTGCGACGATAGAAGAACTTGAAGAGGTCAGGTCATATTTAGCACTTCAAAAAATACATCGGACAAAGGATATTAATGTTGTTTTAGATAGAGATATCATCTCAACACATATACTCAAGCAAAACTGCTATATAACAAGAGATGAAAATAATCAGATTAATTCGGTAATAATCTGCAAAGAAAATGATTTAAAGAGAGTACATATTCAAAAGATGGATAGCATCTTTAAAATGGCAGGAACATTACTTCCCCTATTTGGACGAAGTAAGATCCAAGAAGGAGATACGCTTAACAATCTCTACTTCGAGGTATTTGAAGTTGATTCAAAAATGAAGCCACTAAAAAGAAGTGAATATGCAAGTTCAATAATTGCTGGCCTCTTGAGAAACGAAAGGTATAAAGAATGCGCACTTTTTACAATACCCGCCTATGGAGATAAGTATATTGAAAGAGCAAGTAAAAATTTCTTTTCAATCGAATCTATTATCACTGAGACAATCTTTCTCAAAAAAGCAAGTGCTGCCAAGATGTACAGCACAGAAGGTATTGATGATCAAGAGGAACAAAAAATCAGTTAAGACTTCTTCGTTTTATTCTTTAAAGACAATGTTAATGAAAAAGAAGCTACTGGTTCATTTGAAATAGAAGGGCAGATCGCAACAATTTCGACAGGCATATGATGTCTTTCACCACTAGCGACAACCATATCAACGAATTCTTTAATCTCACTTCCCTGCGTACAGATAAAATGTGTATCGGCTTCGGCCCTTTGATGAAACTCGGCCTTAAAGTCTTTAAATGCAAGAGAAATATTTTCTCCACTTTCAATTATTAACTTCATCGCAGCAAGTCCACCAGCACAGTCTGCTCCCGCGGCAAGAACTCCAAAATACATCGATTTTAAATGGTTCTTAGTCTTTCGATTTAGTGGAACTTTTACCTCACAGCGCTTAGAAGATAATTCAACCACCGTTGGAGATATCCAAAAAAGTAGCGGAACTTTAAATAGTCCGAAAGTTCTAACAAGTGCTGTGTCTCTGATCGACTCAGGTAAGGCCTGGTAAATTTTCTTAATTGCTGACATTATCGTCCTTTTTTTAATTCAACTACTCTCTTATGGGCACGGTCAATAGCTCCTCTGAGAATATTTACTAATTTATGATCTTTCATTTCTTCAAGGGCCTCAAATGTCACCCCTTTCTTGGATGTGACATTATCCCTTAATGTCTCTAATGACTCTCGACTTTCAAGTATTAATTGGGCCGAGCCTTTCATTGTCATTGCAATCGATTCACGAGCGACTCTATCATCGATTCCATCTTCAATAAGTTTTTGCGTGAATATTCTCGCAAATTCAAAAAAGTATGCGGGGCCACTTCCTGTATATGGAGTTATTTTATCGAGTTTATCTTCATTATCAACGAAGAAAATAAATCCAGTGACTGAAATTGCAAGTTTAAATATATCAAGTATCGATTCCTCAATACTCGATGTTGCATAGATTGGACAAACACCCATTGCGACCGATGATGGAGTATTAGGCATGAGGCGAATAACTTTATTCGTCTTAAATACATCTGACAACTTCCTCGTATCAACACCAGCAAGTATAGATATGATTAATCTATCTGCCGCGATGTTACTCGAAAGTTTTCCAGAAATATCTTCAAAGACCTGTGGCTTCATCCCAAGAATATAGGTGTCAAAGTCATGATTAAAAATTTCTTCATATGGTAGAAACTTAACTCCATAAGTTTCTGCAAATTTGAGACTCGAAACATTACTAGGAGATGCTATTGAAATTTCAATATCCTTAAAGTTAACAACGCTCTTTCCAAAGAACGCATCAACCATATTACCTGCTCCAAGAATTAATATCTTCTTCACGATAAAGAAACCTCCATCGGTGCTCCATGGCGCATAACATTTACAGCGAAAGATCTTTCATTTACATATGGTCTCATCTGTTCAAAACAAGTCGAAGCAACCTCGTCACGACCATAGATAATTCGTGGCATCGACGAACTTCCGATAAAATGGTCCATATAATTAGCTGCTTTTAAATAAGAGCTGTCATCCCCATCAACGATAAACACGTCAACGACCTGATTTTCTTCTTTCTTTATTTTATCAAAATTCACATAGAAACATTCTATATTTCTTGGTGAAAATCTATTTTTAATTAAAATATCAATCAGATATTTCCACCAAATATATGCCTTATTATTAGAGCAAAGAACTGTGACTCCAAGCCCACAAGCAACTGCCATGATAAAGTTAGAAAATGAGTTAATCGTAATTTTTTCCCCAAGAGAGAGATAAACACAACTTGACTTGAAAGAATCAAAGTATGAATAGTTAAGCTGCCCAGGGATAAGCCTATTATCTCGTGGAGAATCGATAATTAATTGAAAATCATTAGCTAGCCATTGACGAAGAGCTTGAAGTTGGGCCTTTTCCGTACCAAATACTCCTGGAAAAAGAGGACCAAAATTAGAGATAATTTCATCAATTGATCTAATAGCTCTTTCGATACGACTCGAATCGTAGAGCCCACTTGCCTTTGCAAAATCAACAAGATAATCAGAGCCCTTTTCAAAAGCTTGCTTGATTGGAGTATGTTCATGTGCATTCACAGCATGACGAAGAATACTTAGAGACTTGATATAGTCAACTCCCCCGGCCTTTGGTCCTGTTCCTGATAATTTAAAACCACCAAAAGGTTCAATAGCAACTCTTGCACCAGTGATTGGTCTATTTACATAAATATTTCCACACTGCATTCTCTGAGTATAGAAATCAATATCATCTTGTGATTGAGAAAATATTCCACCAGTAAGACCATATTCAGTTCCATTAAATATTTTGATTGCTTGCTCGGGAGTATCGTAACCAATAATGTGAATGACTGGAGCGAATAATTCCTTCATCGCAAAGCTTGAATTCTTCATTGCCTGATTAAAAGGTAATTCTATAATCACAGGTCCTACACAGCTTCCAGGAAGCTCTTCATTACTACGATCGAGATAAACTCGACCTCCAAACTTTTCAGCTTCCAGTGATGCCTCTTTGACTTGAGCGATGAGCCGATTTTTTTCACCTTGATTAACAAGGGGATTAACAAAGACACTAAAATCCGTCGCGCACCCGACCTTTAAATCCTGAGCGGCTTCACTCAGTCGAAGAGCAAGTTTTTCTTTGACTTTATTATGAACAATAACGCGTGAACAGGCAGAACATTTTTGACCCGCATGGGCAAAAGCTGAATAAAGAATTCCACTAACAGTCTCGTCGAGTTCGGCATTATTTGTGACGATAACAGCATTCTTTCCACCCATCTCAGTAATGACGCGAACAGGGTATGAAATATCGGTTTTCTTATTAATGTACAATCTCTTGGCCGCACACTTAGCAATATGAACACCGACAGGTTTTGAACCTGTAAATACTATTGTTGAAATCTCTGGAGAATTAATTAATTTCTCCCCAACGATTTCCCCTACTCCAGGAAGATGAATTAAGCTCGACTCATCAACACCAGCTTCATGAAGTAGATCAATGAGAACTTGAGCAATCAAAGGAGTCTGTTCGGCTGATTTCAAAATGACAGTATTTCCAGCAATAAGAGAACTTACAACCATTCCACATGGTATTGCGATTGGAAAGTTCCATGGTGCTATAATCGCAGCAGGTCCACGGCCAACGACGTCGGCATTATCTGAAACATTTTTTTGATCTCGGATATAGAAGTTAATAAAATCGATGGCCTCATCAACATCAGCTAATGCTTCAGAAAGCGACTTTCCAGATTCATGCATAATGAGACGAGAAAGTTCATTACGTCTTAAAGTCATGAGTAAAGCGGCTTTGGTCATCACAAGACATTTAAGAGAAAAATCAAGTTCAGACCATGTACCTTCATAGAATGCCTTATCCACTGTAGCAAGGGCCTTGTCTGTATCTTCGATCGTTGCAAAAGTAAGGATTCCAACAACCTTATTATTAGAAGGAGAAATAATTTTAACTTCTTTACCATTGCAGATAAACTTATTTATAAAATGCTGACCTAATCCAGTCTCGTCTTTTAAAGTACTCTCAATACTTGCTCGTTCCTCATCAAGATAAGTTCTTAAAGGTGGAGTATTAAAAAAACTTCCATCTAAGTTTGTAATTGTTTGATCAAACACAAGAGTATTTGATTCAATATTACTATTAAAAATAGTTAATGGTGAAAGTAGATTAACCTTCTTCTTATGAGAGCGCATTATCGTTAAAACTCCAACCTGCGATGAGTTTTCCATAATACGTCTTACAAGATAGGCCATTCCAACAATTAGACTTCCAATTGGAACATAATTTCTAACCGCCCACCCCATTTTGGCCATTGCCGTCGAGAGGGCCTCATATGTCATATGAAGACACTGATGTTCAATCGCAGGAAGCTGTGGATATTTAGCTTCCCTAAGCGCCAAAGCAAAGGCATGATCGGAGAAATTGTGACTAGCAAGGCAAATTTGGATGTGTGGATAAGACTTAAAAATCTCATTAACCATTTGTCTGAAGTGAATATCTGTTTCTTCCTTGTTTAAAAACTCTGGAGCATTATGACCATGAGCATTTGCCTCAACAGTTTCAGCATCCCAATAAGCACCCTTAACAAGACGAACTGGCATCGTCATGCCTCTCTCTTTTGCAAGGCTCACAACATCGCGCAGATGAAATACAGCATCGCGAAGATATGCTTGAACAACAATACCTGTATGAGGAAAGCTTCTGAGTTCCTCGGTTTCAAGTAATACTTTTCGATATATTTTAAAAACCACATCACGATAGTGATAATGTTCAGCATCGATATTAATGAATACTTCATTTAGTTTTGCTTTAAGAAGAATTTCTTTAAGTCGTGGTGCCACGAGTGCATATGTGTAGTCAAAGGCTTCTGGCTTAAAGTCTGAACAAAGAGCTGAAACCTTTATTGAGACGTGAGCTTTTAAAATACCGGCCCCATTTTTCTCTCCACGATTTAGATGCAGAGAAAAGCCTTCAACGAGCTTAATGACTTCCGACTTGTAATGATCAGCTTCTTTTTCCGAAACAACGAGCTCCCCTAATTGATCGAGGGTTACATCACGACCTGTTGCAAAGAGTTGAGCAAAGTTTTTTTGAGCAAGCTCAATATTTTCACCAGCAATAAAACGCTTGGCCATAAAACGAACTGCAAAGCGAATAAGCATTGCAAGGGGTCTTGCAGGGAAGATTTTCGCCCCAAAATATGCACAAAAGAATAAGACATACCAAAACATTGGTAATGCTGCCATCTCGCCTTTCAAATTATTTACTCTTGCTTTCTTACTATCAATAAGAAGACGTTCAAGAGATTCAAGCAGAATTCTTTTTACTTCAACACCTGATTTGTCGTAATCAAGAGAAGGTAAGATTGCAATAAACTTAAGGAGGTGAATACGTAAAAGAGCAAAACGTGCAGTAAGAGAAAGTGCAAAATCGGAAACTTTTTCAAAAATTATTGGTCGATATGATTCAACATTTTTTAAAAGGTTATCTGTAATAACTTTAGCTCGATTAAGTACATCTTCACTCTCAAGTTCTTCCAAAGATGCCAGCTGACCACACTCTCCAACAAGTTTAATAATTCCAGGATGATCAGAAATTGGAACAGAGTTTATAAGTTGGACATGTTTTTTAAAGTTAAGATAATTAGCGTTATCATCACGTAGACTAATAACTTCTTCATCAAGACTTGACTCAATTTGATCAAGCAGAAAAATTTCATTCGCAAGTCGAGCAGTAGCAATCCTTACTTCTTTAAGATCATCATTAACACTAACAAGTAAGTGAACTCCATTCACATGAACCTGTGTTCGAAAATTTTTTGCAAGCTTAGTAAATGAAGACACCTGATTTTTGAATGATTCAATAATATCACAATTCGCTTCATTCAAAATGGTCGATGCATACTCTGGATAGAAGAATAATGTCCATCCAGAGTCGAGTGAGATATTAGAAATTTTTAATAAATGCTGATCGAAAAGTATATTCGACATTTTACACTCCTAAAGCGAAATGATTTTGTTATTTTGAAAATTTAACGATATACTATTTCTCATATAATTGATTACTTGGAAATTAAAAACGAACGGATTACACATGGCAGCAAACATAGTTTTAGTCGATGATGACGAGAAGATAGCAACACTATCTGGAAGTTCACTTATTTCTAAAGGATATAATGTTCAAATCTTCTTTAATCCAAATGACGCATTAGAATTTATCACAAAGAATACCGATTACAATATCCTAATCACCGACAATATCATGCCTGGACTCAACGGCCAAGAACTCATCGAATTAGCAATTAAAGAGCGTCCAGAAGTCATGGCGATCCTCGCCACCGGTGATGATGCTTATGGAATTGATCTCTCGAGATATCTTGGAAGAGTTTTAATTGTCTCCAAGCCTTTTAAGAGAAAAGACCTTATTGAAACAATCGAAAAACTACAACTAAATCAATAATGCTCAAGTCGATATTTTTCATCATGACATTTATCTTTAGTTTTGATGTTTTAGGAAAAGATAATTATTCAATTGAAGACCTTAAGGTTCTTTTTTCACAAAAGTCCTATGAAGAATATATGCTTCATCACCTCGATGTTCGTCCAACTCTTAGAGATGCTCAGTGGAAGAAGATGACGCTTGAGATGTGTGCACTCTACATAAAGTCGGCGACTGAGAAGAAGGATATTAATACAGCTAGCTTTGATACTATTTTGAAATTCTTATCATCTCCATCCTTGAGCTCAGATCATTACTCACAGTTTTTATTTTCAAAGTTTGCCCTTTCCTACTTCAAACAATGTGCAGAAAATAAAGCTGAATGCAAAAATAAAATACAAGAATATTGGGCGGGAAGTAAACGCTTCGTCGAAATCGACCAGCAGCTATTTGTCTACGCGAAGATCATCTCTAAGGATGTCGCTGACAAGCTACTAATTTCGATCCTAAACGATAGCAGTTCAAAATTATATTGTTCTAAAGAAGAGAATTTTAATCATATTAAACAACTTCTATTATCTAAAATTGAAAGCGAAGATTCTGTCGACCAAACTTTTAAGAAAACAAATCATATCCTAGACAACAATTGCAGAAATGCTCTCCTATCAAAAATTAAACAGGAAACAATTGAGACAAAGAATAATGGAGAGCGAGAGAAATTTCTAAAATACCTTAAAGCATTTCAATTAAGTGACGAAAAATTTGAGGCATCGGCATATACACTCTATCTTCTAAACGGTCCCTATATAGGCGATGTCTTCAATCTAGCGTGGAATAGATTAGCTATAATGTCACAAAATCACATCCTAAGAGAAAGTGTTTTAAGCCGCATTATGAGACTTGAAGTCATGCCAGACGCCATCGTAAATCTGAATGATCAAAAAAGAAGCGATATCATCATCTCCTACATTAATCGAAATTTTCCAGAGTACTTCGAAGTATATACTAAAACATGTATTGCTTATTATAGTGGATCTAAGACATTCCCAAAGGGCAATCCAACACTTTATTGCGATAAGTTCATTGAAAGATCTAAGAAGTTAAACTGGGTATCAGAGGCCTTAATAAAGAACTATACCAAGGCCAAGAAAATTTAATTACTTAAGAAGCTTTACCCACTCAGTAGTATGACCAAGCTTTCCAAGTTTACGAGAGGTCTTCACATAGCCGTGACTCTCATTAAGAGCGTATTGTCTAAAGTTATCAATAGAACAGTAATGAACAATAGAAGAAGACTTCAGCTCTTTTGCTCTGGACTCAAAGAACTCCATAATTCGATGAGAGAAACCAGAGCCTTGATGCTGGATTTTAATCGAAGTATTCTTGCTATGAAGAACTTCACCCTCTAACTTACAAAAAGCCGCCGAGATAATTTCACCATTAAGAATCACAGAATAAAGATGCCAACCATCCTTAACTTCTTTCTTGATATCATCAAGAGTCCACTTGAAATCAGGACTATCTGAGAATGCATCAATATTATAATCAAAGACTTTCTTGATATCATCTGATTTAGTTACTTCGTTAAAAACAAGCTGATTAGCATTCCCTTGCATATGACTTCCTTTTTAGTGATCGAATTTATTTGATTTGCGAAATATAAGCTGCCAAATCTTGGTAATCTTTATCTGAAAGATTTTTGATAAACGGTAGCATTGTAGGATTCTTTCTCTCTCCTTGCTTAAATGCAACAAGTGATGAGTAGATATACCAATCGTGTTGACCTGCAATTCGAGGAGCTTTTTGAGAAGGATTACCTTCTCCATTTTGACCATGACAGGCGACACACTTTGCATAAAGTGATTTACCCGCAGATGCATCTGCTGCAATAGTATTTAGAGAAAATAACATCGAAATTACTAATAAAACTTTTGAAATATTCTTCATTTTTAAAAACCCCTCAAACATAACTTCCCTTGATATTAACTGTTTATCACTTATTGGGCAACCAATTTTATACTATTTGACCCATAGCAAAAGTTTAAGTACTCACTCACTCCATCAAGCAAGGCCAGCGAGAGATCAAGGGTATTTGTTTGCTCGGGTAATAATTCATAGTGACAATATAGTGAAGTATCCTCCAGGGCTACAATCTTCACACTCCCAATTGAAGCATTTGCAAGAACAGAATTAACATGGAGGATTTGTTTCGTTATCAGAGTCACTCGATCTTCATAGCGTGAAGGGAATGAAACGAAATCAAGTCCACTCTTTAAAAGTAAGGAGTAGATAAATCCTCTTAAAAGAACGACCTGT
The DNA here is from genome assembly GCA_964593545.1 of uncultured Bacteriovorax sp. Classification (GTDB taxonomy): domain Bacteria; phylum Bdellovibrionota; class Bacteriovoracia; order Bacteriovoracales; family Bacteriovoracaceae; genus Halobacteriovorax_A. The sequence goes on from CAZQJK010000008.1 coordinate 39,778, forward strand.
GAAGCTTCCCAGGCTTCTTTATGAGCAAGGACACGCTCCCAAGCAAACTTAGTAGCATCGTCTCTTAAAAAGTTCTCAACTTCTCTAAAGTTTGCCATGATAAAATACTTAACTCCAATTCGACGACTTAACTCTAATGAGGAAAGTACCAGTGCATCAAGTTCACTATTTTCTCCTGGGATATAGAAAATATTACTTATCTTACCATCTGAGAAATTTAAAAAAAATTGAGCGCCTTTAAAAAGATCATCTGTAAAGTGGATGTCATAGGATGCATCAACACTTGTTCGATACTTCTCCAGAAGACTTTTGGCGACATTTGATATCATTTATACTATCCTTAATTACATTTTTTAGTTGTATGACAATATGTTTAAAATTATGAAATGAAAACGTGCAATACAGGATTTTTCAATGCCAAATAAAATAATTCAACTTATTGGACCAATGGAAAGTAAGGATAGTATCGATTTTCTGATGGATACGATTATTATTGATGGCGGTCTTAATCGCGTAAAGGACACAATAAGCAAGTTTAAGAAGGTCAAAGAAATAGTTGGTGATAACGATTCTAACGTCACAAGTCACACAATGACGAAGAAATTAGCCAGAGATAAGGACTTCAGCGATCTTGAATATGCTCTGCAAATAACTAAAGAAAAAAAATACAGTAACGTGATTCTTAATGGATTTCTTGGAGGCAGGAGAGACCATGAATTTTCAAATATTCTAACAGTAGCAGGTAGCATCAAGGAGATGGGTCCAAATAACTTCAGAATGATGATCGACTCAAAAATTCTCATCACAAATAATATGTCGGAAAAACTTGTGCACCGGGGACTCTTTAGTATCTTTACTATTGATAATAATATCATTTCGCTATCTGGTAAAATAAAATACCCATTAAACAAGGCATGTATCAGACCCCTATCCTCACATGGACTTAGCAATGAGGCCAGCGGTGAGTTTGAATTGACGAATACAAATCAACGAACATTAATTATCTTTTTTGAGGACTAGTTCAAAGGACTTTGCTTTTAAAATATCCTCCTTATTCATTAATTGAGGGCGATACAATCCTTTTAAGAAGCGCTCTCTTTGATTATCAAAGAAAGGACTTAGCATATGCCCAGAGTTTCCAAGAGGCAATATACCGAGACTTCGTTCAGGATGTGAGAAATCAACTATTCGCCTTGTACTAGGTCCAGATTTAACTTTATGTCCATCTTCACAACCCTTTCTTCTAAAATGATTGATATCATTAATAGCACCGGCGACAGGATATGGGCCTTGGTTAAAAATTCTTGCAAGATACTTATTCATTCCAAAAGGATGAGGAAACTCAATCGTATGAAGTTTTTCCCAATTCCATTTTTGGACATCATGACCAAGAATAGAGGTAAGTTCTAAAATAGTTTTTTTGAAAACTTTAAAAATTATTTGTGAACGTCTCTCAATCTCAGAGGTCGATTTAATATCCCACCACTGGTTTGTAGGATCTTTTAAAAGACGCTGATAGAAATACCATGAAGAAGTTGTCGTGCAGTACTGATAGCGCTCACTCTTATTCATCTCATCAGTAATTTCAGGGATCACCAGATAGTTAAAATGATTATAAATAGATGCTCCGATACTTTTAAGTGTACTCTTTCCATCCCACTTTTTAAGCTCATCGTAGGCATATTTCTCAATTTCATTCAAATCTTCATTAGCAAGATCAGAGATAATCACATCACGCATTCCGAGGGAGAAATAGTCAAGGCTCGATGTTTGAACATGAGTCATTTCATCTGCTGTCCATTTATCTTTTTGTTCAAGGAGATACTTAACAGTATCATGACGATTCTTTGGATACCATATTCCTCGAAGAGGTACCTCAGGGCCTTCGGGCCGATCATTAGTAGAAATAAGCATTTGAGAATTTGGATTTTCACGATGTGGACTTAGCTTATAATCATAGATTCCGCCAAAATCAAATTGATCTTTAATTTCTGTTGAAGAAATATTATCCGTGCGCTTAAAGAGGGCGCCTAGGATAAAGTGAGCAATATTTCCTTCTCGATCAGCGTAAAGAATATTCATTCCGGGTGACTTGGCCATCGAAACGGCCCTTTTAATATCAGACATCGTTTGAGACTGTGAAAGTTCATAGAATGCTTTTATTGGACGATTCTCTTGCAAATAGACGCCCCAGTTCATTGAAATATTATCTTTGCGATCAATTAAGTGATTAATGAGTGGACCATTCTTAGAAAGCTTAAGAGTAAGCTCATAATTAACTTCATTTCTAACTTTAATATTCTCTTTTTTGATTTCAAAGTCTTCTTCCACTTCATAAGAGAGATCCATGTCGTCATTATAAGACATTGTTAATCCCCATCCATGGTGATGACTATGACCCATCGCTGGAAATGGAATAAGAGGAAGAAAATGTCCATAGAACTCATCACCATTTTCGACAATAGTGTGGGCCTCATACCATAGGTTTGGAGCAGAGAAACTAATATGAGGATCAGAAGATAGAATCGGAAATCCACTCTTAGACAATTTTCCAGAAATAACCCATGCATTGGAGCCTTCGATTGGAGATAGATTTGATAAGAGTTGCTCGATGCCAAGTAAAGTAGATCGGAAATTACTTACAAAAAGATCGATATTCCTTCTAAGTGAAAATGACTGGGAATGATTTTCATCAATTTTGTTGCTATGAAGAAGCTTAAGGTTTCGATCCGTGACTGTCTTATTGATAATATCATACATTGGCTTATCTTTAAGCATTGGTGAGAAACTATAAGCTAAGTACAAGTACACACTGTAAGCATCAACAATAGAGAATGGCTCTGGACTGGCCCCAAGAATTCGGTACTCGATTGGACGGGGATAATTCTTTATATAATAATTCATCCCAGCATAAAATGCCTCAAGTTCATTCTTCACGACCATAGGGAGTTGATCAATCTTTTTTTGAAAATTTGCCTGACTTGCCAAGGTTCGAAAGAGAATATCAACTGGAAGTGTTTTTTTTCCAATTAACTCAGCCGTTCGTCCCGCCCCTGCTCTTCTAATCATATCGTATTGAAAAAGACGATCACTTCCCATGACAAAACCAAGACCAAAGAGCATATCGACCCGACTCTTAGCATAGATATGAGGAATCCCCTCATTGTCTCGTATAATTTTAATATCACTTTCAAGACTCTTTATCTTCACCGTGCCATCCATTACTGGTAGTGATATTTTTAAGAAAGTATAAAAGACGATCACTGCTAAAATGATTAATAAAAGCAACGAAATGCTCGAATATTTGATTACCTTCTTCATGGATTATTACCTCTTTAAAAAATAGTAATCAAAGTATACAATTGAGAAATGACGGGGTCAAAAAAGACAAGATATTTACTGCTCGATATAATCAGAGGCCTGGCCGTCTCGCTCATGATTTTCTTTCATCTCTTCTATGATCTCAACCTCTTTAAATTTGTCGATATCAATTTTCAAAAAGATATTTTCTGGTTTGTACTTCCCAGAGTAATTGTGACCTTATTTCTATTTAGTGTTGGGATGTCTCTTTCTCTCGCTCATCAAAAAGGTTTTAAGCTTAAGCCTTATTTTGAGAGGTTGGTAAAAATTGGAGTAGGGGCCTTGTTGATAACAGTATTTACCTACTTTGCATTCCCTCAGAACTGGATATATTTTGGAACGCTACATTGCATTTTCTTTTTAAGCATCATTTGTCTACCTTTTCTCAAGTACCCAAGAATATCATTCATCGTGGCCATCTTAATATTGACGCTAGAAATCATTGGAAGACAAATACCTTTCTTTGAGCTCTCCCATGCTTCCATGGACTATATCCCAATATTTCCTTGGCTCGCCGTATCACTCCTTGGAGTATTTGGGGCAAGATATCATTTCTACAAAATTAAAATACCTCTCAATACGGTCACTAAACCATTGGTTTTTCTAGGTCAGCACGCATTTAAAATTTACATCATTCACCAACCAATTCTTTTTGGAATCGTCTATCTTATTTCGGTTTTCATGGCCTAGTTATCACCATTGTGATAAATCAAAACTACTAAAATTCTTTATTTAGGATCAGTAAATGCAAAGTATTTATCATAAAATTGAAAAAACAATTGGTGGCCTAAAATTCGCTGTAATAATTATTCTCATCTTCGCTATCATGATGATCATCGGAACATTCATGGAAAGTTGGTATGGAACTGATTATGCAAATAGACTCATTTATAAAACACCTCTATTTATGCTCCTTCAGTTTTTCATGTTCTTAAGTATTTTATTTGCAACATTAATTAGATTACCTGCAAAGAAAAGACTTTACGGCTTCTATGTTATTCATACAGGTCTCATCACAATTGGTATTGGATCATTTGCAACATATGTCGCAGGAATTGATGGAACAATCCATCTCAATCCAATGAGTCCAACTCGCCAATTAGTTTTAAATGATGATGTTATTGAAATTATTTCTGAAGAAGATAATAAAAGAGCAACACTTAGTCTTCCCTACGTAGCAAAGCAAACAGATTTAGGAACGAAGTATAATGATATAGAAGTTATTAGCTACCTTCCATTTGCTGATAAAGAATTACAGTGGGTAAAAGAGTTAACTCCGACCGGTTCAGGTAATACCCACTCTTCAAGCTATAATGTTGCCAACCCAAACGTCGCACAAGACTTTACACTTTCACTTCACCCAGAAGCCTATGAATTTAAGGCCTCACTGACAATGGGACTTTTAAATATTACTTATCTTCCGCTAGCGATGCTTGATTGCTTCAAGCAAAACAATCCTTCGGGCCTTATTATCTGGGATTCACGTACGGCAAAATGTACAACACCTGAACAATTAAATATTCCAATTAAAGAAACATCGACGAAGAAGAGATTTTTCGCATTTAGAGAAAAGGAAACTGTTTACTCTTTCATACCTGATGTTTCACCATGGGCCCTCGATACAGAACTAAAGCCAATTAGCGGAGCACCTGTTAGAGTTTTTTCAAAGAAGTTATTTGAAGATAAACCACATCTCTTTCTCTTTGGTGAACAAGCATCATTCTATGACAAGGATGAGAAGATATGGGTAATCCAAGAATTTGATAAGAACAAGAAAATGGATCTCCCTTGGATGGGTTTTGAACTAACTCTACTTAAGCACTCTAACGAGCTTGTCCCTACAAATATACCAGTTACAACGACACCAATTCAGTCAAAGGGAACACTCATTAAAGGTGAAACTCGTGCGGCAAAGATTCGTGTTCGAGGACAAGACTACTGGGTTACAAGTGATAGGCCAGTAAGCCTTCTTATCGATGGGAAGAAAGTAGATATCTATATGACAAAGAAATCTTTTCTATTACCCTTTGAGCTGACTCTTTCAAAATTTAAAATGGACAAGGATCCAGGAACAAATAACCCTGCAAGCTACGAGAGCTTTGTCACTCTTTTTAAAAATAATGGAACAACAGAACATCATGTCTACATGAATAATCCACTTAAATACGATGGCTTTACATTCTATCAAGCTTCTTACTCTCAAGATGAGCAAACGGGACAGTACAGCTCCACTTTAAGTGTTAATGTGGATCAAGGAAGGTTTTTAAAGTACCTAGGTTCCTTGCTATTAGTCCTAGGAGCTATTTGGCATTACTACTTAAACAACAGACAGAAAACTAAAGGTAACGATATCCTGGGCCTTAAGGCCTAATTATAGGAGTATATATGAAGTTTATTATTTTAATATTTGCTTTATTGCAAATCCATACAACATTCGCTCAAGCTCAAACAGAAACATACTTCTGCAATGAAGAACTTGGAACTCTACCTATATTACAAGGAGGAAGGATAAAGCCTCTAAGTGTTCATGCTAAAGAGACGATTAAACACCTTGTTGGTAAAAGTAAAGTTGGAGACACTCCTGCGACAACTGCTTACTGCCTACTTTCAGCAAAAGGTTTTGGATTACCTGTTGATCTTGATGTGAAAAGTACGATTGATCATTCAATGACAAGAGAGTTTTTCGAAGGAAAGCATGAGATTTCTTTTACCGAGCTTGTGTCAATGCAATCAGAAGTCAGAACTGAATGGATGAGACAAAAAGATGAAACAAGCTATAAGAAAGACCTAGCAAAACTTCTTTCTAAAATCAGTTTATATTCGGAAATCATTTCAAGTAATAATTGGCTCCTTCCTGTTGCCAATGGAAAGGAAATGACTTGGATTCCCCTTGCCTCATTCCTGACTCAAGAAAAAATTGAGGCACTCTCAAAATTGAGTACGACTCCATTTCTCTATGCATTTAAAGAGGCAAAGAAAGAATATATTAAGGTCGATGGAGATAAGTATGTAATCGAGTACTACTTTGATAAGGCATCTCTAACAGGATGGGCAATGCTTGCAACGATCCTCGCTCTCGCGGCCCTTGTGCTGTTTAAGAGATTTAATATCGCCCTCACTCTTTCCTTAATTACTGTTGCCATCCAATTCGTTTATATCAGTCTTAGAGTTTATATTTCTGGGCGTGCTCCCATTACGAATATGTATGAAACTGTTATTTTCTCAGGCTTCGGTTCTCTCGTTCTAGCACTAATAATTGGTCACTTAAAGAAAGAGAAAGTATTTATTTATATGGGACTTGCCTATAATCTTTGTACTCTAATGATGATCACATTTGCAGGTTCAATGGTTTCACCTAGTATTAGCCCTCTTGTTCCAGTTCTTAGAGATAATTTTTGGCTAAGTACACACGTGACAACGATTATTATGTCATATGGTGCGCTAGCACTGAGCTGGATTCTTGGAAATACAATCATTATAAAGAAGAGATTTGGGAAAATTACTCATAAGGATGAAGTTTATTATAATGACGTTATCTACACATCTCTAAAATACGGAGTCACCATGCTGGCCACAGGAATCATCCTTGGTGGTGTTTGGGCCGATTACTCTTGGGGACGTTTTTGGGGATGGGACCCTAAAGAGACTTGGTCTTTAATTGTCCTTTGTTTCTACATGGCAATTCTCCACGGGAAGTATACAAATTGGATTCCACCGAAGAGATTTGCTCCCCTTGTCGCAGCCGCTTTCATGAGTGTTATGATGGCTTGGTTTGGAGTGAATTATATCTTAGCAAGTGGACTTCACTCTTATGGCTTCTCAGAGGGTGGAGCAATATTTCTTGGAAGTTTCTTCGCTGTACAATTGATCTTACTGGCCGTTACATTTCAAAAAGATAATAACAAAATAGCATAGAAAAAAGGCCACATAAAGTGGCCTTTTTTATTAGAAAGCGTATGGATTTATAAATTGTGATCTGACTGCTTTAACTTCATCAATCATTTCATTTTGCTCAAAGTATGCCATTAATGCACCTTCAGTGATTTGTTGTTGCTCATAGTATGACTTCATATAATCTTGAACAATATCTTTAATCATAGCTGGTAGTGAAACAAAGCTAAGTCCAAGTCTTGCAAGCGTTAGCACAGACCTCATTCTCTTGATCTTCTTTGGGTTATCAAAAGAATAAGCTATTGCAGGCTTTGAATCGATCATATTTTGATTATTTACAAGGTTTACTAAAACTCTTTCACCTTTAAAATTCACTTCATGAAAAGCAAAGTTTACCCTTTCATCCATTGAATCATAAATACCTTTAAAGCTTCTTATTTTATTTGTTCCAACTCTCCAGTTTTGGTAGAAACGATTTGAACCAAAATGTGTCCAATCAAGTTTCGCATCAGCAGACTCCCAAAAAGCATACCATTCAATTCTTGACTCGTAGATAGAAGAAAAAATACTATCAGCTTCATCTTTAGTAAGCCCTAGCTCAGTTGCTTCATTAACTTCAAGGTAATGAAGAAGCATATTTTGGTGAAACATTCTTCTCGTTGTCATCATTTTTTCAATTTGAACAATTGCATAAGAAGCAGTGTTTAATAATGGAATTGTGCTAAGTTTCTTTGCAGCAAAGCCTAATGCCCAAGAAACAACTTTATGAGTTACATTTCTCTTATAAAAGAATGAAGCATTATCAGGTTTTGCAACTAATTGAGGATCAATATAGAAGATAGCATCTTTTAATTTTCCTTCAAAACTTTCCATGACTTCAATAAACTTTTCATTTGAAAAGATAGCTTCAAAGTCAACTGGTCCAAGTGCTCTCATCGAATTAACAATATGATTTACCTTTTCACCATTTTCAGCTCTTAACGATTGTGTATCAGTAAATAAATCCTTTATCTCATTTTCATAATTACCATCAACAGCATTCATTAGAGCTTGTTCTTTCAAAAGTTCATTCTTAATGTAATTGATATAAGTTTTAATAGAAAATTTTGAACTTAAAGAATGGTCCCTAACAGCAATGAGTTTTCCTTCTTCTCTAACAAATTCAAAACGATTATTGAAACTTTCTAGACTTGCTTGAGTTGCAATAGAAAGTATAAGTGCCCCTAGGACAACTAGTTTTCTCATCATTTTCCTCCATGAAAATATAAAAAATACTTTTATCTACCTATTTTAATCGAGGTATGAATTCTTTTATATATAATGTAAGAAAAGAAGAGTTTTTCTAATGAATTAAGAAAGTCGTCGATCTAGAAGTCTTTTCAATTTCTCCTAGGATAAAGCTCCACATTTTTTCTCTTAAAATCAAGGAAGTCTTTGCCGCATCCATTGCTTCACGTTCTAAGTCAGCATCCCCACCAGTCAGCGAGTCTAAACACTTCTTAGCGAGTACTCCGTGCTCTGAACCATCAAGCTCAATATGTCTTTCGAGGTAGTATTTAAAGTTTGGACATTTAAGTGATTTCTTATTAATTTCAGCAACAATTGGGGTAAAAATATCAGGAATGAGATTCTCTCTACCATAAAAGAAGGCAGCAGCAACTTCGTGAGGACGTCCATTTTGCGCCAATCCAATATTAAACTCAACAAAATTCTTGATCGGTCCTGGTAAAATTGAAAAATCACAGGTTTCAAGCACATAATTTAAATTATCAACAGATGCACCAACTTCTTTCATGGCCTCAACATACATCGTGAAGTGATCGATATAGCCACCATTTAAGCAAGCATCAGATTCTTCCCCAACAACAATTTCATTTATAAATCTAACCACATCCTTAGGATAAGAACTTGGGCGCCAAGGAAGACTTGTGCAGGTAATGGTATTTTGAAGTGACTTGAGTAGAGACATAAAATCCCACACAGCAAAGGCATGCCAAGACATAAAGACTTGTAGGTCTTCAATGCGGTTCAAGCTCTTATAAAGAGCGTGTGATTGTAAATTTGAGTGGAGAGATTCAATTGTTGTTGAGTAGTTCATAATCAAAAACTACACAATTTTCATGATATTTTAAAGTGAATTATGACTCGTCTTCATTTTGTTTATTTTTTTCTTCTTTTTCTTTAGCTTCTTCTTGAACTTTCTTATTAAGTTCTTGAAATTCATGCTCTTCTTTTTCACGCTCTTCTTTTTTGTGCGCAGTGTAGATATCGTTTATATGACGTCTTAATTCTTTCTTCTCACTCTCCCCGATTGAGTGAATTAAACTCTTATAGAGAAATTTTCCATCCTGATTCTGGTAAGGCTTCCCATCGTGTGGGACTAGTCTGATCACCATTGGGAAAGGATCGTTAAGACCATAATTGCCAAGCTCTAACTCATACTCAGTTAAAAATATTACTTCTGACTCACTAACACCCTTAATTTGGATTTTTTGTACGTATGAAGCCCTTGAGAGCTTATGCTTCTTACTGACATAGAATCGATTTTCTTCAAAATCAGAAGGGTTAAGTTTTCCATATTTTATTGGATCTTCTTTTCTAAGCTTCAAAATTTTATCTTGAATAACTTTTTTAAATTTTTCATCTTGCTTGGTCTGATAGAGATCGGCCATTTTTAAAATCATATCAAGATCAATACGATTAGGATTAGTCAAAATAAAGTCATATCTAAAAGTATCCTGGAAAGCTTTCGAAGTGAAACTCTTGCAGTTAAAGATAATTATAAATGGAGTATAGTCTTCAATCGAATTTACCTTCGCAACCAAACGAGAAAAGAATTCTGTTAGTTTAGATTCTCCTCGGGCCTTGATCTCTTGCTTCTTATCCTCAGGCAGTAACTCTTCATCTGCAGTCAGTACAACATCTGGAATTTTAAAAACAATGAGCTGAGGAAGATAGTGATCAATTTGAATAAAGTCATCACTAAGCTCTGTCTCCATTCTTATTGTACAAGGAAAAGAATCTAATCTTCGTTTTTCAGAACCTAGAAAAGATAACCGTGAATCGACAATTAAGACTTTAGTCCTTTTGGCGACTTTGGCATCCTTATTATCATTGATCCAAGCCTTAATTGCTTTTTTGAGCTTAATCTTTGATTTTTCATGTTCTTCAATTTTTTGTTTACGACCAGAGAGTAAGTGATCAATTGCATTCTTTCTCACTTTCTCATCAGCGATCTTCTTAGCCTCTTCAATATCTTCTTCGTTGAATACAAGATCATCAATTAACTTATATTCAAGATCGTAGGAATACTTGTAAGAGTAGTACAAATCTTTGGTCGATTTTTGTTTTACTGTAAAATATTTTGATTTTACACAATCTTCTGGTAGTGAAGTTTTAATCTTTAAAATATCGCCGACATTAAAATTACTATCACACTCCACGTGCATATAATCTTCAGCGAAATAACCTATTCGAAGGGTTTCAACGATTTTTGATTCGATGGTTGTACGGGCCAGTGCAAAATCTTTTTTTAGCGCCTCTTTTGGATAACGCTTAAAGTATGGATGATAGATGACATCATGAATCTCGGCGCATTTAATGAAAACAAAATCGAAACCAAGTAGTAAGGTCTCTTCTAACTTATCCATATCTTCAATAAGTCCAATAACTGGAATATTTGAAAAAGCTGTTGTGCGCTTTAAGTACTGTCCAAGCTGGTAAAGAGGCTGTTCAATTTTAGAGAGATCAAGATAGACAAAACTAGGATTGATCTCAAGACATTCTAAAATTTGAGAATTCACAGTATCCATATTACATGGAGGAAGAGAGATGAAATCAAAATCGACGTGAGGATAATTTACTTTAAAACGATTGGAGATCGATGACCAATAGCCTTTGTCTGAACCTATGTAAAGTATCCGTTTTTCTATATTGGCCATTTCCTCACCACGATAATAAAGCTAAGTTTATTTTACCATTTTGATGTGATTTGAACCAGTTCGAGCTAGGTAGGTAATATTTAACTATTTTCGTAAAACTAAGAGCCAATAATTGTGGGCTATACCTCAAAATCGTCATATGTTTGACCAAATTGAAAATCAAGGTCCTTTGTAAAGTATCGTCTCACGAAGTACTGTCCGATTCTAATCGTAACAATAAATCCGAAGTTCTCAAGCTTTCTGATGGCCGAATGAATTTCTTCAATTTTAAAGTCGAGTTGCTTAACCATATCAGTTAATGAAAGAAGCTGAGAAATACCATGTTTTTGATACATATTAGTTCGACACCATACTTTTCGATAAAGGTACATAAGTACGATTGTCTCAAGTCTTGAAAGTTTAAAACTAACCAAGATATTGTCGAAGAATATATCAGGAATTTCTGAAGTCGTAGGTTCTTCAAAATCGAGATTAACGAGTTCGCTATCATCAACTTTATTTCGATGAGTCTTAATGATTGAATGGATATCTACCATAATTTCTCCACGAAGAATTTACCTATTTTTATTTTGACAGAAATCTGTTACGAAAGCCAGAGAATATTTATTTAGGATTATTTTGCCTATTTAATTCTTTAAGAATTTGTTCATTGTAATCGATTCGATCTGAACTACTTTTAAAACTTACTTTCAATGCTGAAAGAGTTAAGAATTTTTCATACTTATCATCATTTTCAATTCCAAATGCTTGAGCAAAACCATTGTCGCGTATGATTTCAAATGAACGAAGGATTTCTAGGCTTACGACTTTCTTTTCTCTTATTTCATTAAGTACTTTGTATGTTTTGAGGTGTCCCTTAAAAACTTTTTCTTTAAATTTGAACGCAGAAGTAATCAAAGATTTTTGATTATCAGTAAAAGGTTGTAGAGCAAAGAAGAGCTCAGCTCTATCACTTGTTTTAATATCAACTAATTCTCGCAAAAAAGAAAGCTCTTCAATATCCTCAGCGAGGGTGATGTGATGTTCACTTACTAACTCAAAGAATAATTTGAAAAATTTTATAGATCGAGATTTTTTAAATTCGCTGTAAAAATGGAAAAGACTAAGTTTTGACAAGTTAAACTGAAAAATATTATTTTTTAGTTTTTCATCAATCGCAAAATTAAAACGTTCACTAAATCTAATGAGTCTGAGCAGGCGTACAGGATCATGAAAAAAATCAGATGAAACTTCTCTCATCTTCTTTTCTTGTAGGTCTTGCATTCCATGATAAGGATCAAGAACTGTAAATTCATCATCTGCCCCAGACACCCCAAAAAATATTCCTATAGCATTTATCGTAAAATCTCTTCTTCTAAAGGCTTCAAGTGTACTAAGGTTTGATACAAATTTTGGAACAAAATTTAAATGGCTTAAATCTCCTTCTTTGAATATTTCAATTCTTGGAGAGGAAAATTCAAGGTCAAAACCGGCGAGCTCAAGTGTATGCACACCAACACCTTTATGTTGAATTTTCACTTGATACTTTGTTCCTAAGGACTCAAAGAGCTTTTCAAGCATTCGCATCCACCGACTCTCTTCGTACTCGAAAAGGTGTTTAATTTCAAAGTCCAGGTCCTTAGCTAACTTTCCAGTTAGTAAAAAGTCTCTAACACTTCCCCCAACAAGAGTTAGGCAAAATCCCTTGCGTGATATTTCGACGAGAAACTCATATACCGGAGTTGGGATTTGAGAAAAGAATTTATCAGAATCAAATTCTATAGAAATGGGTTCTTCTCCGAAGTTAAGCGCTCCAAGGTCTTCTTAATACGAACTAAGTCCGTCGCATCTTTGTGATAAACAATATAGAATTTTCCGTGGTCAACATCAAAGAACTCTCCGAGAGTCTCAACCTGATCTTTGTAAAAAGACCTTTTTAACACATGATTTGGAACGACAGCAATTCCTAGTCCTTCCTTAACGGCCTGGAGCATATTTCCATGAGAGTTAATTGTATATTTAACATTCTTTGTTTTTGGTAATTTCCCAAACTTTGCTCGACACCAATTATGAAAGAGATGATCCTCTCTTTCAAATAAAATCGTTGGAATTTTTGATAAATCTTCGAGGGTCATTTCTTTTGATATTCCAAATGGATTTCCTTTTGGATATACAAGAGTGACGGTCTCTTCACTAAGTAGTTTTTTCTCTCCAACGGTAGGAAGTGCACCTTCAGGCAAGATTAAAAAGTCTAAACGATAGTTTTCAAATTCTCTAATTAATTCATCATGAAAGCCCAAGCTAATGGCAACCGATAACTCAGGAAACTCCTTAGCAAAGCCAAGTAATTCAGGAGCAAGCCACGACTTTCCGACTCCAATCAGGGTTCCTATTCGAACAGCTCCGCTCATTGAGTTTTTTGCATTTTGAATATCGATAAGAGCTTCATCAAGGTGTGATAAGAAGTTAGAAGCGAGAGTAAATAATTTTTCTCCTTCTCCAGTTAGAACGACCTTCTTGCCCGATCTTTTAAAAAGTTTTACTTCGAGCTTATTTTCAAGATTTTTAACAGATTGGGAGATTGCTGATTGAGTAACCCCAAGATCTTCAGCGGCCTTAGAAAAGCTCTGCGCCCGAGCGACAGCGACAAGTGTATGTAATTGACTAGTTTCAATCATGCCTTTTCATCCTTATATTAACCATTAGGTTAACCTTATAACAAATAAGGATAAAAATCTATACCTTTTTTTGGAAGTGAGTCGAAATTAGTTCTTTTAATTCATTGAAGTCAACAGGCTTTGGAATAAGACCCTGTCCACCAAGACTTAGCGCCTTTTGAACGTAATCCTCTCTTGAATACGCCGTCACCATATAGATAGGAAGCTCTGGATAGAGGTTTCTTGCCTGCTCTAACAGTTCATATCCATCCATCTCAGGCATATTAATATCACTAAGAATGAGTGAGCTCGAACAATTAATCGTACTTGTCTTTAAGTAACTAAGACACTCAGAAGCACTAGGAAAACAATTTAGACTAATGAGGCCAGCAGCTATTTCTTTTTTAAGAAATAGCTCATACAGCACAAAGATATCGATTTCATCATCAACGACAATAAGGTTTAAGCTCATTTAAATTCCTAAATTAAGAACTAAATACAGTTTAACGACTTGTTTAATCGTAGACAATAAAATTTATACGATATTTATCATGTCTTATCATATATCAAGTATATGCCTGATTACAAATCTAAGATGTCACAGCTTAGTTCATGCTCCTTATCGAAGAATCCGTCATAAAATACTGTACCTTCAACTTCATTTCCTCTTTTCTTATCAAGAGCAATGACAACTTCAAGATCTTTTCCATCACTATTAGTAATTGAACATTCGAGGCTTTTTCCATTGTCCAATTCAAGACAAACCCCTGCAACACCTACTTTTTTCGCAAGATAGGCATCAAGGACTCTTACCCCACTTTCATCTGCACTCGAGATATTAAACTTTCTTAGGTCTTTAAAAACCTTATTCTCACCAGTATAGAGCTGGCACCCAAGAGTTGAGGACTTATCAACTTTTGCAAATGATTGACTAGTAATTAAAATTAAGCAACCCAATAAAATCTTCTTCATATTATCTCCTTTTACTTATTTGATTCCTCTTACTAAATCCTTAGAACACTTCAAGAGCACATCATTTAGATCCATAAATGCTGAAACTACGCGATAGCTCCCACTGACATTAAAGCTTGAAAGATTTGCAATATCACTTATCACATGAAGAACGTCTGAAACGTCTGACTTGTTAAAATCCTTTGCAAGCGTTACAGAAACTGAAGCAAGTAGAAAATTAAAATCTTCTATTTCTCGAATAAGAAGCGTGACTTCTGCAGTACTAGCATTCTTATTATTTTCAATGAAATCCTTGATCTTATTTTTGAGATCGTATCCCAGAAACTCAAGTTCACTTATTTTTTCGTAGTTTGATTCTAGTATAGCTCCTGGAAAATCAGGAAGAACCGTTACAACCTTTACCGAATCAAGATCACTCTTAAGAACATCTGAAGTTTTTAGAAATTTTTTGATATGCTTTGATTTAACGACAGCTTTCTCAGCGCTAGAACCAATACCTATTTTCGTAAATGGCTTGGCCAGACCCCTCAATAAACTTCCACCGATAGCAAAAGATGAGAAGTTAGATACCATTAAAGTTAAAATAATTAAATTTTTCATAAGCTCTCCACTAGATATATAAGTGATTATATCTAAACCAAGCATATTTACTTGCTGAATGTAGTATTTTCAATGGCCGTCAAAAAATTTGACACTTTAGCTGAATAAAAAAGGCCCACATAAGTGGGCCTCTCGTATTGAAAAATTTAAACTTAGGATTAATCGTCTGAAGCAAGTTTTTCTTTTCTTTTTGTCATTACTTCTTCTTGGATATTTGAAGGACAATCTACGTATCTTGCAAATTCCATTGTATAAGTAGCTTTACCAGCAGACATTGAACGAAGGTCATTTGAGTAACCAAACATTTCAGAAAGTGGAACTTCAGCAACGATGATAACTTCTCCACCTGGATCAGTTTCCGAACCTTGGATCATCCCTCTTCTTGAAGAAAGGTCTCCAATTACAGAACCCTGGTACTCATCTGGAGTTGTAACTTCAACTTTCATTACTGGTTCCATAATTACAGGATTAGCATTTCTAATCGCTTGTCTCATTGCTTGTCTAGCAGCAATACGGAACGCCATATCAGAAGAGTCAACATCATGTGACTTACCGTCTTGTAGGAAAACTTCACAGTTAATAACTGGGAAAGCTGCAAGAGGACCTTTATCCATAACGTCGCCAAAACCTTTCTCACAAGCTCCGATGAATTCAGAAGGAATCGATCCCCCTTTAATTTCATTGTTAAACTTGAATACTTGGTCTTCTTTATCTTTTCTATCTTCAGGAAGTGGCTTTAACCAACCAACAACTTGACCGAACTGACCAGAACCACCTGTTTGTTTCTTGTGGGTATAGTCAAATCTCGCTTCTTGTCTGATTGTTTCTCTGTAGTTAACCTGAGGAGCACCAACAGTAACGTTTGCACCGAATTCACGCTTTAATCTTTCGACGTAAATTTCAAGGTGAAGCTCACCCATACCTGCAATTCTTGTTTCCCCAGATTCTTCATCTGTAAAAACGTGGAAAGTTGGATCTTCTTTAAGGAATTTTGCAAGACCTTTAGACATCTTCGCTTGCTCGTTCTTATCTTTACAAGAAATTGAAAGTTCAATAACTGGTACTGGAACGTGGATACCTTCAAGAGAAAGGTTAAGATTTCTATCATCACCAACAAAAGTATCCCCTGAAGCACAGTCGATACCAACGATTGCGATAATATCACCAGCGTGAGCTGAATCAATATTTTCTCTATCATTTGAGTTCATACGAACCATACGTCCGATACGAACTTTCTTACCAGTTCTTGTATTGTAAACAGTGTCACCCTTATTAAGAGTTCCTCTATAAATTCTTGTATAAGTTAACTGTCCAAATTGCTCATCAGTAATCTTAAATGCCATACATAGAAGATCTTGATCTGGATCTGGAGAGATTTCAACTTTAGAGTCTGTATCAGCATCTTGAGCTGTTGGAAGAGCACAAGTAAGTGGAGATGGTAAGTATCTCGCTACAGCTTCAAGAAGAACTTGAACACCTTTGTTCTTAAATGCAGATCCCATGAAAACTGGAGTTAATTGAAGAGATTGAACACCAATCTTAACACATTCGTGTAGTTCTTCTTCAGATGGCTCTTCACCTTCAAGATATTTTTCCATTACTTCGTCTTTATACTCAGCAACTTTATCAATCATTTCAGCTCTTAGCTCTTCAACTTGATCTAGAAGCTCAGCTGGACACTCTTCAGCTCTTACCTTTTCACCGTTTTCACCGTCAAAGTAATAAGCTTTTTTAGTAATTAGATCGACAACACCACAGAATGCATCTTCTGCACCAATTGGCATTTGCATAAGAACTGCATTATGGTTAAGTTTTTCAACTAGAGCATCTCTACCGTTGAAAGCACTTGCTCCCATACGATCCATCTTGTTTAAGAAAGCAAGTCTTGGAACGTTGTATCTCTTCATCTGTCTATCAACAGTAATTGACTGAGACTGAACACCAGAAACAGAACAAAGTACAAGGATAGCCCCATCAAGAACACGTAGTGAACGCTCTACTTCTACAGTAAAGTCAACGTGACCCGGAGTATCGATGATATTAACACGTGTATCTTTTTCAATACCGTCTGCATAAGTAGTACCTTTACCTTCTAGACCTTTCCAGAATACTGTCGTCGCAGCAGATGTAATTGTAATACCTTTTTCTTTTTCAAGTTCCATGTGGTCCATAGTTGCACCAGCACCACCACCACGAACATCTTCGATCTTGTGAATCATGTCACAGTAAAAAAGAATACGCTCTGTAAGAGTTGTCTTACCAGAGTCAATGTGAGCTGAGATCCCGATATTACGAGTCTTCGCCATTAGTTTGTTGTTAATCATTGCGTTCTCCACGTATTAGTTGATTAATTAATTAAGATGTCTCAATTTTACAAGATATTCAGGGTGCATCTTAGTGAATTACTGTGAATGAGTCAATTAGGAAGGTGAAAAAAATGATAAATACATTTAAAATTTTAACTAAAATCTCAGTTGACAAAAATGGCGTAAATCCTTAGATATTATAGGTTCGAGGAGAAATTAATGAGCGGTGATATTAGTAAACAAGATCTATACGAGTCGGTTAAGGCAATAATTGAAACGGAGCACAATCATATTTTGCTCAACCAGCACAAATTATACACGCTCTTTAGTATCGCATTTCAAGCTATCCTTTATCAGTCAACGAAAGAACCTGGTGCATATATCATTCGAATTGAAGATGCCAAGCTGGCCGACAAATTTGCAAGAAAAGCAAAAGATCCCTCGACCCGTAAATTCATTCAATCTCTTCTGATGCCAAGAAAGTTTAAGTTTCAAAAATCAATGTTCTATCTCGACTTTTTTAACTTTCAAAGCTGGAACTTTACGGCGGAAATTCCTCCAGAGAAGCTAAAAGGTGCAATCATTGTAAAAGACAGTGCTGAGAAACCAATGAATCCTATGCTTGAAGAAATGATGGCCGAGGAAGAAGCAGAGATGGGTATACCTGAAATGCCAAAAGATTATCACCTCACAACACTACTTGAGGCCTCTCCAAAGACAATCACAATTGCTTATGAAACTGATTTTGACATCATGACTCCGATTCAATTTCCATTTATCAAAAAAGAGATAACAAAAACAGTTTCTGGTGTAACACTAGGTAAAGATTTTGATTGGGACAATATCGACTAAGAAAGTCGATTTCTTATTCTTTCTAATTTACAACATCGATACAATTCAAGCTTGATTTTTCACAGTGTTTACAAATTTTAAACAGCACCAATGCCCTGTCGCAAGTGGTGAGTGCGAAGCTTTCTCGTATCCCCTCAATCTCCCTGAAGACATATTTTGATGAGATGTTATTTTTTTGTAAACATTTTCAAACGATATCCGTTTTTAATTTTTTGTAATAGCGATTTAACAAGTTCATATTCATGACATCGAAACAAAAATTAAAGGAGCTAAAATGAAAAATCTAATGATCGCAATGTCTACTCTATTTACTGTAACAACTCTTGCAAATGCTAGAATTGTTGAAAAAACACCAGTTGTTAACTTTGGTAATGAATCAGTAAAAGTTACTGAACTTTGTGTTAACGGTGATCAAATCCAAACAAAGACAGCTGTTACTTACTGTGCACAATATGAAACAAAATTTGTAAGAATCGCTGGTCACGGTGAACGTGAAAAAGTTGTTACTTGTGTATCAAATGCAACAGAAGTTCTTTCAAGAGACCTTGATTACACTGCAAAGAAATGTATAATGTGGAGAGGAAAGAGATCTGAAAATGATTGTGCTCGTTATACAACAATTACTAAATCAATCCCAACTTCATATTCATATGATGTAGTTAAAGTTGCTCATGCAGGACACGGAGAATTCTCTGAAACTGTTGTTGCTACTAAAGATGTTGTTGTTCCATCTTGTAACTAATTCCATCTCTAGATTTGTGTGTAAAAGGCACCACGAAAGTGGTGCTTTTTTTATTCTACCAAGGAACTTCAAGGCGACTACTCTTTCCAAAAGTTAATGTTACCTTCGAAAATGGCGTCTGGTATTTATTATAGAGAGTATCGACGGAATCGATAACGAGAACAAGAGAGTGACCTCGCTTTAAATCGTAACTCGTCGTATTTAATTCAAAATTAAAAGTATAATCTTGGTTAGCGACAATACCGCGCTTTGTTTGTACTCCATGAGTGATTAGTTTTGCGATATTAAATGGACCAACATCATAGAGATAGGCCACGACCTGAAGATTTTGATCACTTGAACTAAGATTCAAATGAAGTTTAACATTCCCTTCAATTCTCTTGGAGCTTAAAAGTTTTGATCCTTCAAAGACCAGTGCATTTGAGCGATAAACACCTGGAAGATATTCAAACTTTGGAATGCTAAAATGACCGTCAATAAGATCAGAAACAAAAGGTATACCACTTCCTGCAAATGAATCGAGGTAAGAAAAGTAACTATCCTGAGATTTCGTAACCTGGTAAGTATGCTTCAATGATCCGGCACCAAGAAATTCTCTCTCATTTAGATAAAGGATATCCTTCTTTTTTCCAAAAGAATTTAAATCAGTGAGATAACTCTCCTTCTTCAAGTCTGTTTCAATGTAGATTTCACGATCATGAATATAAGGATGATCAACTCCCTTTAGCCAATAATCAAACCAAACCTTTGCGAAGTTAAAGTGAATATTATCCTCAAAAAACAGCCCACCAAGCTCTGTCGTCGCATGGGTTCCTTGCGCAAGAATGAGTTTCTTTGGCCCTTTGAGTTTCTTAAAGTAATTTAAGACATTATTTGGAGTAAAGAGATTATCTCCAAAGTTATTGGCAATCATGATAGGAGTTCTTCGTTTATTAACTTCAGAAATAAACTCGATCGGACTTCTCTCACTCGCCCACTTTAAAATATGTTCAATATCTTTTGGTATAAATTTTTCGCCAAGAGTATCAAAATATTCTTTAATATATTCGGGTGCGTTTCCAAGGTACTTGCCTGAGATAATTAAGAAGTCGCCCCAAAACTTACGTGGAGTCTCTTTGGCATAAAGAGCATCAAGAAGTGATCCCCATGCGCTCATCGCAACGACTGTTTTCAAACGGGGCTCTTTAGCTGCCATCATCAGAGAAAGACCCCCGCCGTATGAGATCCCAGAAAGTCCAAGGTTATTCATATCGACAGGCGTATGATCGCGAAGCCAATCGACAACGAGTTTAAAATCGGAAACATCCTTTGGACCGATGATATCAATCTCACCTTCAGAACAGCCCCAACCTCTTAGAGAATAACTAAGAACCTGATATCCCTCTTTAGCAAGTCGCGTAGCCTGACGTAAGTATTCGTGTTCATCTAACAACCAACTATTTCCAAAAATGATTGTTGGATAAACTTCATTAGGCTTTATACTTTTTGGAGTAAGTAAATTTGCACTTAAGAGTAGGCCATCCCTAGTCTCAATCTTTATATCGTTTTTAAAGATATAAAACTCACTCTCAGGGAGATCGATATTGACACAAATATTTGCCTGAATAGAGACAGTGAATACTAACAGTAATAAAATTTTTCTCATCTTGTAAGGGTCTCGTTGTCTCTGTAGAGTGTCAAATACATGTTTGTCTTTGTCAGAAAAGGAAAGCATGTTAGAATGCCTCAAATACTTAAAAATAGGAATGTAAAATGGATTATGGAGTTGTTGGCCAATTCTTTATTGCTATGCTTTCAATCTTAAACCCGATCGGTGCGATCCCTGTTTATATCGCAATGACAGATAACCTCTCTCACTCACAAAGAAAGAGTATGACTAGAGCATGCTCAATTACCGTATTTATCACCATCACTGTTTCGCTTCTCATTGGAAGTAATATTCTAAAGTTCTTTGGTATTTCAATTCCCTCGTTTACTGTTGGTGGAGGTGTACTCCTCTTTACAATGGCCCTGAGTATGGTTCAGGCCAAGAACGTTGAAGCGAAGATGAATACACAAGAGATATCAGAGAGCTCCCTTAGGGAGATTGGTATCGTTCCTTTGGCCATTCCACTTCTATCTGGGCCTGGAACCATCTCGACTTCAATTATTTACTCAAAGAATTTCCATCATACATTCGAATGGGTTGGCGGGATCATCCTCATGGCCTTCCTCTCTGTTTGTGTCTATTTCATTTTGATACACGCAGACAAAATACGTGAAAAACTAGGAGATTTAGGAGTTAACGTCATGACACGAATCATGGGTCTTATTCTCTTGGCCATGAGTGTGGAGATGATGGTTGGTGGTCTTAAAAAGATGATTCCTTTCCTAAATTCATAATTTTTACACACCGCGTCGACATAGCGACACCCCTATGATACAAACCCTCGAATCATTGATTTTCGAGGGAAAAAATGAAGAAGAAAATTCTCAAATCAACATTACTTATTTCTATACTTTCAGGTAGTTATACAATGGCTGCCGATCAAGTCACCGAGACCTGGAATACTAAGATGGCAGAATTTAATATGACGCCTAAGTATCATGGCTTTTGCTATTCAGCACCTAATGGAGAAATACTTGGTCCAAATCCCCACCGTCGAGTGAGACTGGCCTCGACATCAAAATTGATTACAACATTAATGGCGATTGAAAAGCTTGGTATTGATTACGAGTACACGACAGATTTCTACTTTGATGGGGAAAGCATTCATATCAAAGGAGATAGCGATCCTGTAATGAGTAAGAGGAAACTCTTCTTTCTCATTTCACAACTTAACAACCTAGGCATCAAGAAAATAAAGAATTTAACATTTGATAAGAACTTCAAAATATTTTCAATGGTCGAAGATGTGGCCCACTCTGAGTTAAAACCAAGCAATGAACTTACGATTAAATCATTAAAAGATTACTTCACAGTGGGAGAATGGAATCTTTTAAAAACTGCGTACATTAAGTTTATCAAAGAAACTCCAAAGGAGATTATTGATGAATTACAAATTAGAACAGACTTAGATGATATTCAGTTGAGTGTTGAAGCTATTTCAAATGTTGATAAGAATCCACTAAAAGAAGGCGATTTAAAATCTTATCAGATGGTTTCACCTATTATTGCAAAGTATCTTAAGATCATGAATATCGATTCTAATAACTATATTGCAGATCAAGTTTTTGAAAAAGTTGGTGGTGAAAAAGAGTACAAGAAGTATATTGATAAAATGATTGCTGATCGATTTGGTGATTATAAAGCACAAAGACAAGAGTTCTCAAAAGACGAAGATAGTTTTGCTTTTTATACAGGTTCAGGACTTAACACAACGAGAAAGGGCCAGCGAGTCGATAACTATGCAACATGTGCAATCATGGTCGAACTAATGAAAGATCTTGATACCAAGCTCGACTCGATAACTCGAAAAATGCAGGAAATTATAGCTGTTCCAGGAGTTGATGGAGGGACATTTAGATCACGTCTTAATACACCTAAACTTGCTCGTTCAATAGTTGCCAAGACAGGAACATTAAAGCATACCTCAACCCTACTTGGAAAAGTAAGCGCTGAACAAGGAGATATCTTCTTTGGAATGTTTCATCAAATGGCCGGCTGGAAAGGCAATGCAAAGATTGTTCAAAACATGATGGTTACTGAGCTTCTAGACAACTATGGTGGACCAAAGAAGTTTGATTACAAGAAAGAATTTTTCTTTCCCGCTAGTACACCACTCAAATAATTTAGTATAATGGAGAGATGAAAAAACTCTCTCCATTAAAAATTCTATTCTTAATCACTTCGGTATCTCTTGCTTATTTTAGCTATATTAATTTCTATCAACACCCAAGAAATAAACAAATCATTTCAATTCCTGAAAAAAATATTGAAATTTTAAAATCAAAAATAGTCTATAAAGAGAATCGTCCACTTGATTATAACTTCAAAGAAAATCAAGGTAACAGCAAGATCGATAGTGATAGTGAATATCTTGATGAGCTAATCAATCGCTCAGGCATCGACTATATCTCTCCAAAAGAAGGAATGAATATTCTCATGCTTGCCATTGAAGCAAACCGTGGAGACTTATTTAAAAAACATATCGACCACTTCAAAGATCTCGAATACAAAAATCACTTTGGAGCAACGGCACTAGTACTCGCAAGTTCCGGAGGCGATATTGAATTCGTAAAAACGCTATTAAACAAAGGTGCCGATCCAAATGTAAAATTTAACAAAGCTGATTTCACACTGCTAATGGATGCATCAATGGAAGGAAATATCGAGCTTGTAAATTTACTCATTAGTAGTGGGGCCTCAATCAATGATATCGACTCGGTCGGCATGACAGCACTTCTCTACGCCGCAAGAGAGGGCCATATTGAAGTGGTTAAAACCTTAATTAACCACCGTGCAGACAAGACAGTACGAAACAAGAAAAAGCTTCGCGCCCTTGATTATGCCTATCTTTATAAATTTGACGAGATAATCTCAATCTTAAAATAAAAATTGGGCCTTGATGTTAATAAAACTGTAATGAAGATATGAATTTGAGGATTTTGAAAGCACCAATTCTGGTACCTTTATAGGGGTTGGTTAAAGGTGGGATGAAGACATTTGCAATTTTCATCAAGGCCAGGACCAACCTGTTGTTACTTATATATAAGCAAAGCTCGTGCCAAAAAAGTTGACTAGAAAAGTAACAAAAGGGGCCATTGTGACATCTCTAAGTGGGGACAAAAGAGAATTAACGAATATCGTCAGCACCGTGCGCTGCATCATTAAGAAAATCAGCTTAGAAAACGGCCTAAGATAGAATTTAGTTTGGTTGAAAGCTCCAAAGCATCGCTTGAAGAAAAGCTATACGAAAAGGAAATTCGAATCGAAGCCTTGGCCTCTTCTTCAGAAAATCCCATGGCCAAAAGCACACGACTTGGCTTGATTGCTCCAGATGAACACGCCGAACCAGAAGAGAGATCAATCTGGGCCATATCAAATGCAGTAATCAAAATATCAGTCTTTGCACCATGAACAACGAGATAAATAGTATTTAAATTTCTACTTTGCGCATGGGATGCCGTTATCGTGATTTTATTTTGAAAATTATCGACCAATGATTTTTCAACACTATCTCTAGCAAGTTTAAGCTCACTTGGAGAAAAATTTTGTATTAACTCATCGAGTGCTAATTTCAAAGAATAAATTCCGTGAACATTCTCGGTTCCAGAGCGCATCGCAGATTGTTGACCACCACCACGGATAAGTGCACACCAGTGAATGAGTCTTTCCTTGGCGAAAGTAAAACCAACACCTTTCATTGCCCCAAACTTGTGGCCAGAAAAAGTATAGAAATCAATTTCTGATTCTAAGCTAAGCCCTGAATCTGTTTTACCTACTAGCTGAACTGCATCGACATGAACAAAGCAACTTGTTTGCTTCTTAATCTCCACTGCGTCTGCTAATGGCCAAATAACTCCTGTCTCATTATTTACATGAGTAAAGTTTAAAAGCACATCACCTTCTAATTCCTGAATTTTTGAAATAACTGAACTAATTTCGTAGTCGCCATTTCGGCCAACAGGTAGAATGTGAAACTCTCCACCAAGTAATTGGATATGCTCTTTTTGATTGATAACACATGAGTGATCGGTCGCAAAACAAACAATGTGAAATCTTTCTTTCTTGGCCAAGGAGTAGAAACAAAATCCTTTTAAGATATCGTTTATTGCTTCAGTGGCACCAGAGTGATAGAAAATTTCAAAGTAGGGTAAATTAAATGTTTTTTTTAGAAAATCACTTGTCTCATTAATAAGTCTCTTTGAAGCCTTTCCTGAGGAGTGAATTGAACTTGGGTTACCAAAAGGTAAAGCCCCTGAAGCAAACCAGTCAGTGACTGATTTAGCTAAAGGAGCTGTTGCGTTATAATCAAGATAAATTCTATTATTGATTAATTTCACCAATGCTTGTTCTAATTCCTGAAGCAAATGCGCTCATTGTACCTTCAGTACTTGTCGCTACATTGTTTGCTTGTTGTTGTTGTGCTTTTTCAGCATTAACTCTTTCAACATCACCTTGTACTTCAGAAGATTTTCTAACTAGGTCGCCAAGAGAAGTTGTCGCAAGATAATCTCTCATGATTAAACCAAGGTTTTGAAAATAATTCTTTGATAAGTGAAATTCAACTGTGTTTGCAGCTTCAGCTTCTGTTCCAACAATATCCTTTGCAGGATTAATGTTTTCTCCAACACAATCAAGAATGTCTTTTACAGTAATTTCATCCATGTTTCGAGATAAAACATAACCACCACCAGGCCCTCTTACAGATTTAACTGCTTGACCATTTCTTAGCTTTCTAAAAAGTTGCTCTAAGTAATGTAGTGAAATGTTCTGTCTTTCAGAAATTTCCTGTAAACGAACTGGGTTTCCGTTTGAGTGAGTTGTTAGATCGAGCATTGCTCTAACTGCGTAACGTCCTTTAGATGTAAGTCTCATTGGCCTTCCTCCATAAATCCAAATGTAATTTTTCTGATTCAAACAAATTTTAAGCAAGTGTGTGCTTCTTGGGTTTCGCGGTCCTTGCTCACCCAGTCCAGTGAAGGTCGCTAATCAGTTACAACCTTCTTCGTGTAATAGTATGACAAGGATAAATGGTGTAAGTCAACATGATTTAATCAAATAATAAAAAAATAAATTTTATAGGCCCATGAGGATCACGCGCGGCCAAAAAAACTATAAATTACAGCAAGTTACAAGTCTCAAGACTTCCTAAAGATTCTTGAGCAAAATTTTTCACTCGGCTAATTTTGCTTACTTGAAACTCTATATTTTAATCTGCTTAAAGAAGAAGTTTCGAGACGGAAACTCTTCAGCACTTTTTAATTCATTCATCGTAATTTCTAAAATATAAAAATTGAAACCTTCACCAACTTCATTAACAATATCTTGAAAATATTCTCTTCCCCATTCAATAAGAAAAAAATCTTTTCCTTCAAGGTATAACGGAATTTCTAAATGAATTATTTCATCACGATTTTCTAGTCGATAAAAATCAGCATGAACAACATTTTCGATTTCATTAATTATTGAATACGATGGTGATGTTGTAGAATTTTTCTGATCAATAAATTTTTTTGTAAACGTTGTCTTGCCTGCGCCTACAACACCTTCAAGAATAATAACACTAGGAGTTTTAACAGCTTCTTTTAATTCGATAATTATATTATCAAGATCATTTTCGTAAACTTTTTTCCAAGAGCGAACATCTGACAGTTCAAGACTCATTATATCTCCTCTAAATTTCTTTCTAATATTTTCATCTAAGAAAAGAAATTATAATAGCGGGCAAAATAAGTTTCTAAATATTTTACATTGGATACTTTTTAAATAGTTCAAGAAATTTCTTTGTTACTGAATCTAATCCTTCAAAGATTGACTGTGCAATTATCCAGTGACCAATATTATACTCCCTAAATATCTTAAGCTCTAAAAGAGGCTCAACGCTTTCAAGTGTTAACCCATGACCAGCATGATAAAGAGTCGTTGAGTCTTTTACTAGTTCATAACACTCCTGATATTTTTTTATATATGGAGATATTTCTTCACCTTCTAAGAAGGCCTTCGCATACATACCGGTATGAATTTCTACAGCATCAGCTTTTAACTCAAGGGAACTTTTCATTATTTCACTTGAAGCTTCAACAAAGAGAGATATCTTCACTCCTGGAATATGCTCTCTCAAGTACTCCATCGTCTCTTTTACTTTTGTAAAGTTTCCATCTGATAAATCGAGTCCACCTTCAGTTGTCTTCTCTTCTCTTTTTTCAGGAACCAGACAAATCCATTCAGGAGCACTTGCAACAGCAATCTCAGCTATCTCGCGAGAACAACCCATCTCCAAGTTTAATGGAACACCAAATTTTCGAGTAACAAGGAGTACACTTTGAATATCTGTATCTTGAATATGTCTTCGATCTTCACGCAAGTGAATTGTTATCTGATTCGCTCCAGCTCTTAAAGTCGCATCAGCGGCATCGACAAGACTTGGGTATCCTTCGTCACGTTGTTGTCTAAGGGTCGCTACGTGATCGATATTAACACCTAATTTAGTAATCATATTTTATCCTATTTCTTTTTTTATAATTGCAACTAGTTCATTACAAATTTCATTTACCATTTTGATGTTATCAGCTTCAACCATCACTCGGGCCAAGGGTTCTGTTCCAGAATAGCGAATGATAATTCGACCTCTATCTTTTAATTTTTCTTGTGAAGCTTTAAGCGCATCTTGCAGTGGTTTAATATTTTCAAAAGCAATTTTCTCTTTCACTGTAATATTTTTTAAAACTTGTGGAAATAATTCGATCTCTTCAGATAGCTCTTCCATCGACTTTCCAAAGTGCTTCATTGCTTCAACAGCTTTTAAAGCTCCTAGGGTTCCATCTCCAGTCGTCGCGTAATCGAAGAATATAATATGACCTGAAGGCTCTCCTCCAAGTTTGGCATTGCTTTCTTGCATGTACTCCATGATATAGCGGTCACCTACATTTGTACGATGAAACTTAAGTCCCAAAGACTTTAGAAAAATCTCAAGTCCAATATTTGACATCACTGTTCCAACAACAGTATCGCCTTTTTTAAGCTCTCCAGAAGCAAGCATCAGTTTTGCAAAAATACCAATGAGTTTATCACCATCAATTAATGTTCCGTTCTTATCAATGATTTGTACACGGTCAGCATCACCATCCAAGCAAATCCCAAGATCAGCTCTTAGCTTTAGAACTTCACTCTTGGCCATATCTGGGTGTAGGCTTCCGCAGTTTAGGTTAATATTCTTTCCATTTGGACTGACTCCAAGTGAGAAAACTTCAGCACCAAGTTCAGATAGAACCATCGGCGCAACTTTATAACTAGCACCATTAGCGCAGTCGACAACAATTCTCATTCCAGTTAAGTCGTACTCATCATCAAGAGCTGTTTTAACATGAACGATATAGCGACCTTCAACACCTTCAAGACGTTTTGCACGTCCAATTTCACCACCAACCTTAATAGGCATTTTCTCTGGATTTAAAATTAGATCCTCAAGAATTAGTTCCACTTCATCAGGAAGTTTGAAACCGTCGGCATCGAAAATTTTTATTCCGTTATCATCAAATGAATTATGAGAGGCTGAGATCATTACACCAGCATCAGCGCGCATACTCTTTGTTACAAATGCAACTCCAGGAGTTGGTAATGGTCCAGTGAAAATAACTCGACCACCTTGGGAACAAACACCAGAAGCAAAGGCCTGCTCGAGCATATAACAGCTCAATCTCGTATCTTTTCCTACGATGACAAGTGGTGTTTTGTTGTTTTGGTTCTTTTTTTGGAAGTAATATGTCACCGCCCGACCTAGGGCCGTCGCAACTTCTGATGTCATCGGATAGATATTTGCTTTTCCTCTGATTCCGTCTGTTCCAAATAATTTTCTTTCTGACATATATTCCTCTTTAAATAAATTCAAATATAGTTAAAAAACGTTAACTGATACAATTGGAGGGTTTATATTTAACAGGTGAACCCCCTCAGGTAACTCGGCCCTTAGTCTTACATCAAATTTACCTTTTTTACCATCTGGAATTTCGGCAAAGACCTTGATATCTCCAGCGGTTAGCACTCTTCCTTCTGGAGCGAGAACATCAAGAGAGACCATATCTTTTGACGCTTTGAATCTTTGATGGGAAGTGATGAATTTAATCTCAATTCTCTTAAGTGTTAAGTTCGCGCTCTTTGGCTTGATATTGTAGATAAACTTGAAATTTGGCTTTTCAAGGTAGCTGATGAAGTCTGGCGGTTCGGCCAGTTCGATATCGATTTCACCATTTCCAGAAAGTGCGGCCAGATCTATTCCTCTGGTCTTGGTGATTCCAAAGCCTTTCATCACACTACGTGGACCTTCAACCATTACACTTGAAGGAGCAAGGGTACTATCAACTAATTGTAACTCATCTGATAAAGAAGTTTGGAAAGCACTCTTTACAGGTATTTTCTTCTTGATAATACGATCAAAACCTAATTGTACAGCCTCCGGAGAAAATTCAACGACGTCAACACCAAATGGTAGAATAAAATCGTGCTCTGAGATTGAATAACTAAGTGGTTTTTCTGTCGTTATTTTTCGCTTAGAAAGATCCAGGGTGATTTCATTATCATTTTCCCTAAATTCTTTTAAAAATGCTCTTGCACCTTTTAATGTTACCTCAACCTTTGACACCGACATTTGATCAACTCCAATACCAACAGGAGAGACAATATTTATTTTGAATGAACGCTTCAACTGGATAGGCTCTGAATTTACGACATAGAACCAAAGAAAGGATGCCGTGATAAAGCTTAGTACTTTGAGTAGATGGCCTTCGAAAAATTTATTTCTTTTTGTAAATATCATAGAATTCTCTTTTTTAAATCTTACCTACGACTTGAACACGCTCTTTAGTAATTGAGTTTCCAAGAAGTTGTGTTAACTTCTTGCGAAGCTCATTTTCACTTGAGCATTGTGTGAAGAAACCTTCACTACATGTGCTTATTCTTCCACTCTCTTCACTTACTGTGATAACAATTGCATCTGATAATTCAGTTATTCCAAGGGCTGCCCGATGTCGAGTTCCATAATGCCTATCAATATCAACATTCTTTGAAAGAGGTAGGAAACAACCGGCAGCGGCTATTTTATTATCTCTAATGATAATAGCGCCATCGTGTAGAGGTGATTTTGATTGAAAAATAGAATAGATTAAATCACTATGAATTTTACAATCAAGCCTTGTTCCAGTATCAATATAATTTTCGAGTCCATTCTTCTTTTCTAAAACAACCAAGGCACCTGTGCGCTCCTTACTTAAAACACTACATACACGAATTATCTCTTCAATATCAAAGTCAATTGGAGATCGATCAAAGAATTGAAACATCTTCCTCCCCGTTCCAACATTGGCAAGAGCTGCTCTTATTTGATCTTGAAAGAGGATGATGAAAATAATAAAGAAGTAATCGAAGAAATGATCAAGAATCCAATTGAGCGTATAGAGATTATAACTAACCCCAATAGCAAAAAGTATTGAAAGAAAAACCATCCCTGTTAAGATCTGGACGGCCCTCGTTCCTTGTACGATTTTTAATACTTGATAAATCATTAATGCAACGATTGAAATATCGATAAAATCTTTGAATGTTATTTGATTAGATAGAACCGTTACCAGATTCATTTATATTCACCTTATTTGTATTTTGACTATTTTAACAATTATGACACATTGTGCGTCTTTATATAATGCTGAAATATCGTGCCTAGTTTTAGACACAAGATAATTTAACCGAGCTTAGACATCAAGAAAAAATAGCTCGATTTACATGAACACAATATGAATTAAAATATATTTATGAAAAAATTATTACTTTTGACACTCTTAGGCCTTTTAAGTTCAACCCTGTTTGCTAGCGAAGATATGTTGCTTCAAAACTCTTCTTCGAGTATTCCACCAAATTTTAAAAAAGGGACACTGCCAATTCCCAAAGATTTGAGTGCAGTCAAAAATGTTCGTGTCCTTATCTTTCCCCATACTCTTAAAAATGATTGGAGACACGGGGTTCCAGATAACGCGACAACATTTAAGATTAGCTCACCAGACAGTATTAGCGTAAAAAGCTCAACTAAGAGCGAAAAGATTACGCAAGCAACAGTAACTTTTAAAAATAAAACAATCTATTTAACTTCTGGTAAAAATAAGTATTCATTTAATTCACCAATTACATTTCAAGCAAAGCGTCCCGTACTTATAGAGAGGCTTGGGAATGAATCAAAGTCTAATTCTTACTATGGGAAATTTAAAGTTGGAATCAACGAAAATGGACTTTATATCGTCAATACAATTGATATGGAAAACTACCTGCTAGGAGTTGTCCCAAGTGAAAGTTCTGCAAGTTGGCCAATTGAGTCTCTAAAGGCTCAGGCGCTAGCGGCGAGAAGCTATGCCCTTTATCACCTTGTCAACACGAAGCTAAGTAAAGATTGGGATGTTGATGATACCGCGAGATATCAGGTCTACACAGGGATTAATCACCGAAAGCCATCAACAGATAGAGCAGTCAATGAAACAGCGGGTGAAGTTATTACCTATAATGATGAAGTGATTGTCGCTTTCTTTCACTCCTATTCCGGTGGCTACACAGATAGTGCAAAGAATATTTTCGGTTCTAATGAAGCTCCTTACTGTGACATCTCAACAGAAGTATTTACAAGAGATCATTTAAGAGAAAACCTTTCCAAATCATCGCAGTGGATTGTTGAGTCGAGAACGCTCTGGAGTAAAGCAGAGATTCTAAGTAAATTAAAGGCACGTCCAGATACAAGTGAGAGATTTAAGGACTTCGACATCAATGGAGATTTATCTTTTAAAATTCTTTCTCGAAATATTAATTTTGAAAGTGCACGTGATATTGAGCTCACACAAGGCGATGCATCTGCGGTTATTTACTTTAGAGATTTTCGAGCGGCCCTTGGTTGGTCAAACTTTAAGGGATATCATTTCTACTTTGAAGATGAGACGGATACTGAGGTTACAATAAAAGGCTACGGCTGGGGTCATCATGTTGGACTTTCTCAGTGGGGAGCTTATATGATGTCTAAGTATTTTAATTACAAGTATGATGCAATTATTAAGCACTACTACAAGGATGTAGAAATATTAAGAATATAGAAAAACTATCTGATACGAAAATATCTGGTTGGTCGAAAACAAATGAAATTAAAGCTGATATTTTTATGCCTCATCATGCAGAGCAGTTAGCTGATCTATTTCACAATTTCTCCAATACATCGACAAAATTTTCCTTGATAGGTAATGCTAAAAGTTATGGCGATAATTACCTATCAAAGAAAATAATCTCCTTAGACAGATTTCCAAGGAAAATATCCTACTCCCAACAAGACAATTCCATTACAGCAAGTGCAAATATTACAATCTTTGAAATTTTATTATTTTTGGTAAAATATAATAGAAAACTCGCTGTTATCCCTGGGACAAAATACGTAACTCTATCTGGGGCCCTATCAAATAATGTCCATGGAAAAAATTGCTTCGTAAATGGCTCAATTGGGGAGCATGTAAAAAACTTTAAAATAATGATACCTTCAGGAGAAATACTTCTTTGCTCGAGATTTAATAATCAAGATCTCTTCTACTCCGTTATCGGCGGTTTTGGATTACTTGGCTGTATCCTTGAGGTGACTTTAGAAACTACTCCTCTGACATCATTACAATATAAAACAAAGAATATTAAATTAAACAATCTAAGAGAAACTCTCTTGCTTGGAGACAGCTCTTTAGAAGAGTCTCAATATTTAATTGCCAATGTTGACAATCTAACAAATCAGAAACGAAGCTCAACGATATTAAGTATATCTTCAACTCACGACAATGACACAAAACAATTCAAAGCTAAAAATAGTAATTTTGATTTCAAAGAAGTACTAAATAGAAAGAATTATAAGTATACTCAGGTAATAATTAATAGGTATACACTCTATCTGTTCAATAAACTTTACTTCAACCTACTTCCGACTAGAGAAAAAGTTGAAACCCTCGAACAACTAAATTATTTAATGGATCTCAACTTGCCATTCTACAATAAACTCTTTAGAAATGGATTTTATGAATATCAAGTTATCGTCGAACACACACAATCTTTAAAGTGCTTCAAAGAAATTAGACAACTTCAGCATCAATATAAAAATTTCTCATATATGTCAGCATTAAAATGGTATCGAAGACAGGAGGATCCATTCTTGAATAACTTCTCCTCCAAAAATGGTCATTCGATGACTTACGATATCCCTAAATCAGCAGGTAATGCACAAGAACAATATAACTTTTTTTTAAGACTAAATGATCTACTCATAAAACATGGCGGAAGAGTCTACTTGGCGAAATCGAGCCCTATAACAAAAGAACAATTGTTTGAAATGTATCCTTATATTAAAGATCTCTTAGTTCTTAAGCAAAAATATGATCCTAAAGAAGTCCTCTCGACGTCGATGTTTGAAAGGATTATGAAGCTGTGAAAATGTTAAACATCAAAGATATTCAAAATTTAGAATCAAAAGAAGTTACAACTTTGTATCGTTCGCACATCAGCAAGGATCTAACAAATATTTTCAAAGTACTAGGATATAATAATTTTCAACCAACAAGTGCATATGGGCTGAAGCTTTTCGAGGCAGATAACTATCTTCTCGATTTCTCTTCTGGTTTAGGTGTTTTAAACTTAGGTCATAATCATAAAGTAGTAAAAAATGCACAACAATATTGCATTGATGAAAACATTCCAAATGTTTACAAATTAGGAGTCAATCGCTACCAAGCAGGTCTTGCTCATAATCTATCTCAAGTAACGCCCGCACAATTTACGAGTACAACACTTGCGACCTCTGGGGCTGAAGCTATTGAAGCAGCAATAAAGCTAACAAGTAAATACTTCAAAAAAGAACGACAAATATATCTACGTGCAAGTAATAGTTATCATGGAAAAACGACTGGTGCGCTATCACTAACCGATGCGGAAAACTTTGGCGACTCTTTTCATACATTTCTTCCAAATGAAAATATCATCAATTATAAATATAATGACTCACAAGATTTAGAAAAAATTGTAACTCAAATTGGTCATAATATTGCAGCGATAATTATTGAACCAATTCAAGGTCAGACACACGAAGTTATGTCTAAGGAATTTGCACTTAAGATCAATGAGCTAGCAAAGAAATTCAAATTTCTTATTCTATGCGATGAAATTAAAAGTGGAATGTGGAGATCGGGAACATTTCTAGCACACACTAAAGTCGGGTTAAATCCTGATTTAATTACAATCTCAAAATCTCTAGGAGGTGGTCTAAAGGCAATATCAGCAATGCTAACCACTGAAGAAATTTTCACTCGTGCCTATCGAAAAAAAAGTGAAGCAAATCTTCATACTTCTACTTTTTCAGGGATGGGACATTCTTGTGTTATTGCTTCACAGGTAATCGCATTCATGGCTGAGCCAGAATTCACAACAAAGCTTAAAGACGCTATATCGTATGCAAAAGTAAGACTTCAAAATCTAAAAAACCAGTTTCCAAACAAAATTATCAGTATCGATGGAGATGGCCTATTACTTGGCCTAAGCCTAGATTTAAACTATTTTTCACAAATATATTCACGAGATACAAAAATCATTCTGCATAGAGAAATTAATATATTACTAATGGCCTCAATACTTAATGAGCTAAGAAAGAAAAAAATATACACTTGTTTTTCGGGTACAAGACCTAATCTTCTCTATTTTATGCCACCACTAATTGTTAACAATGAAGAAATAGATCAATTCATAGAAGCTGTGCAATCGGTACTTGATGATTCAACACTCGCGAGATTAATTCGTTTCACTTTTGATCAAATAAAATGAAAAAAGCCAGTTCAAAACTGGCCCTTTTTTTATGCTGCTTTCTTTTCTGCATCGTACTCATTATCAGCTTCAGGACTTGGTCCTTCAATTTGATCAAGGACATCGTTAGAGATTAATAGCTTCTTTCTTAAAGCTTCTCTTGAAATTCCCATCTCTTTAGCTGCTTTGGATTTATTACCATTATTTCTTTTAATTTCAGCTAAAATCATCTCTCTTTCAACAAGAGCTAATCTTTCTTTTAGAGGAATACTAAAATCTGAAACATATGGTATAGCACCAAACATTCTTTGTTTTTGAGCGACATCAATTAGTGGAATGGCATCATTTTCAAAAGCAATTTCTGTAATGATATGTGACTTTGGATTATAAAGTACTGCACGCTCAACACACTTTCTAAGCTCCGCAATATTTCCTGGCCAATCGTACTGACTCAATTTCTCCATCGCTTTTGGAGAGAAGCTCTTTAGTAGAAGGCCTTGCTTCTTACATTCACTCTTTAAAAAGTATTCAACAAGGTGTTCAATATCATCAGATCTTCTTCTTAGAGATTCAATAGAAACATAAGATGTTGAAAGGTATTCAAATAGCTCTTTGTTAAAAGTACCTTCCTCAACTCTTTCTCCAAGATCAATAGAAGTCGTCGCGATAATTTTAGAGTCAAAAGAAACTCGTCCACCATCAAGACCTTTATTTTTCAATATATGCATCAACTTATTCTGAGTTGGAACATCAAGCTTGCCAATCTCATGAAGTACCACTGTTCCACCACGTGTTGTTGCAAAGACACAGTCAACTTCGTTTGGACCAAATAATTCTTTATTAAGAGTCTCAAGATCTTTAGACTCACAATCAATTGTTTTAATATCATTGAGGCCACGACGACCTTCATGATGGAGAATAGTTGCATAAAGATTTTTCCCTACACCTTTCTCTCCATAAATTAATGTCGGATCAGCAATATCTTTAAGCTTTAAAATAGAGTTTCTTAATGACCCGACATGCGGAGTCTTTCCTATAAGAGCAAACTTTCTATCGTAAGGTGCCGAGAATCTTCTAATTTGAGATTTATCACTTACTGGGTTGTAATTATGGAAAACAGAAGAGAAAACAAGGGCCAAAACCTTCATTGTTTTTTCATCTTCAATCGTAAAACGATCTTGATTTCTCTTATTAATAATTTCAATAACACCAATTATTTTATCTTCACGATTATGAATTGGGTGGCATACGATTGATTTAGTTTTAAAATCTAAAACTTCATCAAACTGATTATTAAAACGTGATTTGTCGTTATTAGTATCAATATTTAAAGCAACCCCTGTTGTGAATACAGAACCTGCAATACCAAGACGATAATCAAACTTCAAAGAACCTTTATCAACACCAAGAGCTGAAATCGCTTCGAGTTCATTTGTATCAGGATTAATTAAAAAGATACTTGCTCTTTGCGCATTTAAAATTCTTACGACTTCTTCAAGCATCGAATCTAAGAATCCATCTTTATCACCAAAGTGAGTGATATCTTTAAAAAGAGATAAAAGTAGTGAGAACATTTCAAATCCATCACTTGCCTTTGTGTATCTTTCTTTTAATGCTGAATCGATTAAACAATCTTTTAGCCGATCATTAGAAAAAGACATGACATAGGCCTCAAGAAACTTTTTGAGCTTATCTTCTGCTTCAATCTCTACACCATAAATTATTTCTTCGTCGTCGAGACTATTTGTGAATGCTCTAACAACAGAACCACCAAGATCGAGGTGATATTTTTTAAATTGTAATGAGATCGAAAGTTCCGTACCAACAGAGATTCTGTCTTTGGTTGAAAATCCAAACCCAGTGACAGAAATATCGACAAGCTTTGCATCTTCAATATAAGAAAGATTTCCCAAGTCATCCTCTTGCTGGACGAGAAACCTTAAATTATCGGCCTCTTCCACAGGAATTCTAAATGACTGATAGAATTTAAATTCTGAAAAACTCGCAAGCATATTGGCTCCTTTCACGACAAAGCGCTTCATTTCATAAGCTATTTCGGTACAAATCACAAAAAACTTTACGCTCTCGCCAACTTTATTTGGCAATACGTACAAATATTGTGAACAGATCATTATTAAGGTATTAAATGAAAGCTATTGAAACATGAAAAACTTACTAGTTTCCACGGGTTAAGTAAGCAGATCATAAAAAACCATGGACAAGACTTAATGTTTTTGGCATGACATAGTATTAGCAAAATTATTATTTAAATTGGAGCAAACCATGATTTTTGAGGGTTCTGAAAAGAAGGCCGAGATCATTATTGATAAAGAGAAACTGAACCTTCTTGAACTTGATAATTCCCTCTGGGCAAAACTTGTTGCAAAAGCAAACGCTACAATATTATCGCATATTGAAAACGAGTATATAAAAGCATTTCTTCTTTCTGAATCAAGTCTATTTGTCTACCAAGACAGAATTCTCATCATCACGTGTGGACAAACAACTTTAATCGATGCCATTAATTTCTTCATTAATGAGCTTGGAAAACTAAATATAAAGCAACTTATTTTCCAAAGAAAGAATGAGTATTTCTCGTACCTTCAACCCACAACTTTCTTTGACGATATAAAAATTCTTGAAGAGAATTTTGAGGGACAAGCATTCAGAATGGGGAATATGGATGACCACCATAATTTCGTTTACCATTTAAGAAATGCATACTGTCCAGATGCTGATGATAGAACTTTTGAATTACTTCTTTATGAAATCTCTCCAAAAGCAAGAGACATCCTCATGAAGGAAGATGTAACAAAAGAAGAAATTAGAAACTTCCTAAGGCTTGAAGAAATACTACCCGATTTTCAAATTGATGATTTTGTTTTCAAGCCTTACGGTTATTCTCTAAACGCAATTAGAGGACAAGAATATTTTACAATTCATATCACTCCGCAAGAAGAGAGCTCATACGTAAGTTTTGAGACAGATATCAATTTAAAAGATCATATCAATAAAATCATCGAGGCATTCGAACCAGGAGCTTATGACTTTATTGAATTTAGACCCGAGAGTGATGGTTGTGGAAAAACAACTCCAGGACTATATGAATTAAAAACACAGGCACAAAGTCACTTGTCTTGTGGATATACAATGTACTTCTCACACTTTTACAAGAAAAGAGAAGGTCTACTAGCTCCATTTTCAATTTTATAAAAAGGATAATTTATGCACAGTAATTTATGGGTAGAAGAAATTTTTGAAGATATTTATGGAATGAGATTTAAAGTAGAGAAAGTTCTTTACTCTGAAAAAAGTGAATTCCAAACTGTTGACGTTGTTCAAACGAAAGGACATGGAAAAATGCTCCTTAACGACGGTCTTGTCATGATCACAGAAAGAGATGAATTTGTGTATCACGATATGATCACACACGTTCCACTATTTGTGCATCCAAGTCCAAAGAAAGTTCTTGTCATTGGTGGCGGTGACGGTGGTACGGCCAGAGAAGTACTTCGACACACAGGTGTCCAAAGATGTGTAATGGTTGAAATTGATCAGTGTGTAATCGATGCTTGTCTTGAGCATATTCCACAAACATCAGAAGTACTAAAAGGTCATGACAAGCTTGAACTTATCGTTGGAGATGGAGTTAAGTTTGTTAAAGAAACAAAAGAGAAATTTGATGTTATCATTGTCGATTCAACTGACCCAATCGGTCCGGCCGCACCACTATTTGGTCCAGAGTTTTATAATGATGTAAATAGTTGTCTAAGTGATAATGGAATTGTTGTATCTCAAGGAGAATCGCCTTTCTTTAATGCTGACGTTCAAAAAAGCATGCTCGAAGTTCTCAATGGAATTTTTCCAAAAGTATTCATTTATAACTTCTCTAACTTATCATATCCAGGAGGTTATTGGTCATTCACTTTTGCTTCAAAAGGACTAGAGCCAATAAAAGACTTTAATCCAGAAAGAGTTGATGAGAGTAAGTTAGAATTCAACTACTATAATAAAGGACTACATACGAGTTCTTTTATGATTCCATCATTTCATCGTAAGCACTTAAGCGGGCTTATCCAAAACCCGGAAACACTTTAATCACGATGAATTACTGGATCTTTAAATCTGAACCAGATACCTTTTCAATAGATGATCTAAAAAACCGTCCAGGGCAAACAGAGCCCTGGAATGGTGTTAGAAATTACCAAGCAAGAAATTTTCTACGTGATGATGTAAAAGAGGGTGATCTCATTTTATTTCATCACTCAAGTTGTAAAGTTCCAGGTATTGCAGGCATTGCGATAGTTTCAAAAGAAGCTTATCCAGATCACACGGCCTTTGATGAGAGTAGTGATTATTTCGATCTCAAATCAAAGAAAGATTCTCCGACTTGGTTTATGGTTGATGTCAAATTTGTCGAAAAATTTAAAGAAGTGATCACATTAAAAGAAATTAAAGAAAACCCAAAATTCAATGATCTGATTCTGACTAGAAAAGGAAACCGATTATCAATCATGCCGATTTCCGAGAAAGAATTTAATGAACTTAAAAAACTAAGATCTTAAGACCCTGAAGAAATTCTCGACCGATACTTGTATATGAAAATGCTAAGAGAGCAAATGTCATCACAAGGCCTATTGTAAATGTGGCCAAAATAAAAAGTCCCGTTGTACCAACGCGATTTTTAAAACTTTGCTCAAAATAGAGATGAAGATCTTCTGTTTTATTATGAAGTGGGGCTTCAACCATTTCAGGTGAATCATTATCAAAACCTTCACTATCAAATGAGTCTTCACTACTTGAACCTTCACTTAAATCTAAATTTGCTAAATCCATAATTTGTCTCCGACGATCCTATCGGAGACAAGAATTTAAATATTAAGCGACATGTAATTTTGAATGTTTAGCATACTGAGTATCAACGCCAAGAATATGACTGACAAGCCAGTTCTTAAGGAATGCAACAAACTTCTTATTATCGAGAGTTCTTGAAACAAGCTGTTGTTCATACTCTCCAAATTTTGCGAGCATATTTTCATGAATTTTCTTATGAGCTGGATAATCTGGATATTCAATTTTTCTCATATATTCTTCTTCTTCAGTGAAGTGAAAAATTGTAAAATCCTTAAGGTCTTCGAAGCGCTTTAAAGTCTCTTTATTATCATCATCATTTAGAGTTAGCACGAGATAGTTTATTTTCTCTATAAGCTCTTGGTGCTCAGTGTCAACCTTATCAATACCTATTAAGTATTTATCATCCCACTTAAAGTTGGCTAAAACTTGAGTAACTTTTTGTCCCGATGTGACTTCTTCATATGTTGATTCAAAAGATTGATCAAGTTCTTTAAACTCATCATTTAATGAACTCGCTATCTGATATGCCTGCTTAGCAACTAGTGTTGTTCTTTGATTATTTTGTTCAAGCAGATAAATAGCTTTAGATATCTGTTCAACACCTACTGCTTGTTCTGAAGTTGAGCGAGAAATTTCACCGATCTTAGTTGAAACAACATCGACTGTTGTTGCAATTTCGTTAAATGTTTTCATACTCTCTTCAACACTTTGACTGCCAACTTCAATATTTCTTGAGGCCATATCAATTAGAGAGTGAACCTTAGAAGTTGTATCGTCGACAATTCGATTAACTGTCGCCAAACCGGAATCGAGGATTGAAGTAATTTCTTTTGCAGCATTCCCACTCATATTTGCAAGATTACCCACTTCTTCTGCAACAACAGCAAAACCTTTACCATGCTCCCCTGCTCTAGCTGCCTCGACAGAAGCATTGAAAGATAAAAGTTTTGTTTGAAAAACAATATCATTGATGATTTTTGTTTTCTCTGAAATCTCAGAAATGACATTCTTTATCTGATCAAA
The DNA here is from genome assembly GCA_964593545.1 of uncultured Bacteriovorax sp. Classification (GTDB taxonomy): domain Bacteria; phylum Bdellovibrionota; class Bacteriovoracia; order Bacteriovoracales; family Bacteriovoracaceae; genus Halobacteriovorax_A. The sequence continues at coordinate 80,445 of CAZQJK010000008.1, forward strand.
CTCTTTTGTATTTTCACTCATCGAGACTTCAAACTCAGAATTTCCATCTTTAATGACACTAAAAGCTCCTCCAAGATCAGACATTACTTTCTGCCCTGCTCTAACCTTCTCTAAACATGAGGTTGTCTCTCTTAAAGATTCATCAGTAAAGTCTCTATTTACACGTAGGGTAGCATTAATTTCATCCATGGCGGAAGCAGTCTGGTGTAGTTGTTCAGCTTGTTCAATAGCACCCTCTGAAAGATTACTACTTGTTGAAGATATTTGATCCGAGACTCCAGAGAGTGAATCAATTTTCATTTTTAAATTAGCGAGATGCCCAGAAATTTTATTATTCTTTCTGAGCTCTAAAACTTGCATAACCCCTATAATTATAAGCAGTGTAAAACTAAAGCCTAACGTATAGAGGTTATCCTTGTGATAGATATAATTGTAAACTATGTTACATATCAATAAACTAAATATGACTTTCATCACCTTCTCCTAAGTTTTCTTAAATACTCAGTTGAGATCGGATTTTTGTCAATTACATGTGAGCATAATCAAACATGATAAAAATCATCAATAGATTTTAACAATTCAAGTAGCTAAAAAAAAAGGAGTCTTAAGACTCCTTGTTTTACATTTTTAAGTAGGTATAACCCTTTAAACAATCTTCATAGAAATCAGTGAGACCAACACCTTCTCTTGGATTGATTAATCCACGAGACACTTGGTGATCAATCGCTTTTTTAACAGTAAAGGCCATGAACTGCGGGTTATACTGCATTGTCGATAATACTTGAGCTGCAGAAGTTCCTTTGATGATCTCTTCAATATAAAAACCTTTTGGGTCATCTTCATGGGCATAAACATGGACTTCAGTAAGTCGACCAAAGAGATTATGCATATCTCCCATAACATCTTGATATGCACCTGTTAGGAAAATTCCTAAGTAGTAATCTTCACCAGGAGCGAGTGCGTGTAGAGGAAGAGTCTTCTTCATCCCAGTTTCCATATCAATGAACTTATCTATTTTTCCATCACTATCACAAGTAATATCAACGAGAGAAACTCGCTTTTCTGGACGTTGATCAAGTTTTTCAATTGGAACAACTGGAAGTAATTGGTCAATTGCCCAACTATCTGCAGCCGACTGAAAGACTGAAAAGTTACAAAGATACTGTCCTGCAAGATAATCTTCAAGATCGAGTGCTGTATCATGTACATAATCTTCTTTAGAAACAAGACTAGAAACCTTCTTTAAAACTTTCCAATATATCGTTTCTATTTTCGCTCGCTCTTCAAGAGAGAGGATTCCAAGAGAGAATGCATTTAAGGCATCTTCTTTTAATTTACTTGCATCGTTATATGCTTCCTGCCAATTGCGATATTTATCAAGCTCCTCATCAAGCTCACGCATATTTGAGACAAGAATATGCTCACCTGTAGTTTTCTTTGTATCAAAGTCAACATTAGTATTATCAATTTCACCGATAATATTTGTGATAACACAACTATGGTGTGCAGTGATAGCACGACCTGACTCAGTTATAATATTTGGATGGTCTACATCTTCGAGATCACAAACTTGCTTTAGACCATAGACAATATCGGCCACATATTCTTCAATTTGATAATTGATCGAAGAATCATTTGTCGATCCTGTCCCATCATAATCAACACCTAGTCCACCACCCACATCGAAGTACTCGAGTGGGACACCAAGTTTTGCAAGTTTACAATAAATTCTTGATCCCTCAGCAATCGCATCTTTAATCGCACGAATATCGGTAATTTGTGAACCTATGTGAAAGTGAAATAACTTTAATGAGTCAAGAAGATCATTCTCTCTTAAGAGATTTACAGCAAGAAGGATTTCGCTAATTGAAAGTCCAAACTTGGCCCTTTCACCACCAGAACTTTCCCACTTACCTTTTCCCTTAACTGTCATCTTTGCTCTAATACCAATGAGTGGCTGAACGTTTAACTCTTTTGATAAGCGGATAATTTTTGTAAGCTCGGTAAATTTCTCAACAACGATGAGCATTTTACGATTGAGCTTTCTTCCAAGTAGTGCCAGCTTTAAATACTCTTCATCTTTGTATCCATTAAGAACTGTAAGCGAATCTTTATTTGTATTGTAAGCTAGAACGGCAATCAGTTCGGCCTTAGAACCTGCTTCGAGACCAAAGTTGTACTTACTTCCAGCATCAACGATTTCTTCAACAACTTCTCGCATTTGATTTACTTTTACAGGATACACGCCAAAGAATTTTCCTTCATAGCTTGCATCTTCAATAATATCTCTAAATGTCTTATTTAAAAGTCTTACTTGAGCTCGTAAAATATCATGGAAACGTAGAACGACAGGAAATTGAACGCCTTGAGATTTAATCTCTTCAATAACTTCACTGATAACGATTTTTTGTTTTGATCGTGATTTCTGAGGAAGCACGGAAAGTTTCCCCTCATCATTGATATCAAAATACCCCGCTCCCCATTTAGAAACATTGTAGGCCTTATCGGCATCCTCAATAGTCCAATCATTTTTCAATACTAACTCCAAAGCCTGGCTACAACCAGAAAAAATATAATAAAAATCAGCTCACATATACAGTAAGTCCGATTAAAATAAAAGAATATTAGTTCTTTTTACTCGACTCGATATCGTTATTCTTATCACTAAGTACTAAATTAGACTTCTTAAGACTTGAGTGAAAGATCGCATAATCAATTGAGTGCTTAAATTGCTCCCAATACTCCTTATGCTTACGGTTATCACTTGATGGTAATTCTAAGGTAATCGTAGGAATATTTCTCTCATTACCAGCGTAGTTACCTAAACTTCCTGGAAAGAAAGGGTAATTTTTCACAGTATAACCTTTGGCCATCTTGCTCATTTGATCGAGTAAACTCTCAGCACTTGAACCTAGTTCATGCAGATGTTTGTGTGCCATCGTTGGCCCGTCATAATCGAGCAAAGTCAAAGGCGCGTGGACTGAAATTATTTTGGTTGGATTATAACGCTTAATCAAATTAACTTGAAATAACGTCTCAGGTTCTGACATTGACGACTTACCTGGATCTCTCCTCTTGTCTTTTCCATACCGACTAACCCAAAGCTTACGTGCGCTCTTATTCCAATCTTTAGTAGGAAAATTACGATTTACATCAACACCTCTCGCATTTGTGCGAGTTGGTCTCTTCTTGAAAAAAGAGTCAGGAGAAACAATTGGCACAACCACAATGAGATTATCTTTGAGTTTTTGCTTTCCAATTTCAGTGTGTGTTGTTTGATAGAGGTAGTGAAGAATATCAAAACAAAATTTAATTGGAGTGATCTCATCACCGTGCACTCCACACATTACAAGTGTCATATTTCGCGGCTCTTCTTTATGGGCCTCTTCATCTCCGTAAACAACCCACATAAGAGGATCACCCAAAACAGAATTTCTTACATGATTCCAATCAAAAGAGTCACAGAAGCTATGACTCCAACCGTAATTTAAAAACTTGTCTTCAATTTTATTACAAAAATCTGAAACGGCCTTTGTTTCTGGAACTTTTTCAAACGGTATCCTATCAACAACCAAATCAAGAGACGAAGTCGCCTTAGGACTTTCGACATGAACAGGGGTCACTTCTTTTTCGATGACAACTGCAGGAGTCTCAATAGGTGAAATATTTGAACATGCAGAAGTTATAAATATTAAAATAAAAACTATATACTTTTTCATATTAGGCCTATTATATA
>CAZQJK010000009.1:0-81705 GCA_964593545.1 uncultured Bacteriovorax sp.
TTCTTACCTGGTGGATTACGTCTCGTTCTTGTTCGAGACTCATAAATTATTGCCGTGTCAACTTCACCAACTTGGGCCATAAATTCTTTAAGATAGGTTCTTGGAACATATAAATTATAATAATAACCGCCAGGAACCGATCGTCCGGGAGCAACATTATCAACTTGAGAAACTTCATACTTTTTTAATAAATTTTTTAAAATAGTATTCGCTCTTCCGGTGTCACTTGATCTCATCATCACTCGATACACTTTAGTATTTCCATACCTTGAATCGCGATAACCAGAGGTCTTTTCTTCTTCGTAAAGAGATTGCTCCGAATCGGCGACATCAAAATCTTTTGGGAGAGAGTCAAGTGACGTAAGAACAACGTCTGTTTCAACACCAACTCTTTCCTGATCCTCCAGAGACTCACCGAGTAAGCTTTCTGAATCATCAACATTCTCAATATCACCCACATCTAGTTCAAAGTTTGCTAATTCATTTATACCAGGCTGATCCTCTGTGAACTTCAATCCCTTGTCTTCCCAACGAAATTGAGGCTCATAGATACTAATTTTATCTGAAAGATATTTTTCATAATTCCTATTGGCGAATTCAACTAACCAAACTAAGAAAATTGTAACCCCAACAATTGCGAGCACATTTGAAAAAGTCTGCAAGTAACTTCTTATCTGTTCAGATGTATTAACCTGGTTGAGATTTAGTGACTTTACACCAAAATCTTTTTCCATTTTCTTTAAGAATATCGACCAATCTTCATATAAAGTAACTTCCATTGAAGTCATCACTTCTTCATCGTGACTTCCTGAAAAATTTAACTCTTCACCAAGCTCTTTAACAACTCTCTCAATATTGATATCAATATTTTTTGAAACCCTATTTGTAACGAGAAAAACTTCATTAAGATATTCATCATGATGTGGAAAAACTTCTGAAAGAAAATTTCTTAAAATTCTAGCGATAACAGGGAAAGGAATATTTAATTCATCAGAGAGTAAAGACAAGCTAATTCTTTTTTCAATAAAAACATAACAGATAAACTTATCACGTAGCCAAGTAAACCAAGAACTAATTGGTCCAACTTTCGATCGCTCAATAGCGTAGATGAATCGCTTCGACATCTCATTTAAAGATGAACTATCTTTAAAAAAGATATTCCAAAACTTTTCAAAGTCTGCAGAGTACTTACCCTGCCAGGTAACACTTTTTATATCTAAGCAAAGCCATTGCCTAAAGTATAAGAAATCTCTTTCTGTAAAAGTAATTTTTTCACTCATTGATTATTTTACTCGTTTTATTAGTAACGCAATACCTTGCCCACCACCAATACAAGCAGAGGCAATCCCCATATCTTTTTGGAAGTGATTTAATTGTCTCGCTAGCGTTACAGCAATTCTAGTTCCTGACGCCGCTAAAGGGTGACCAAGAGCTACCGCTCCTCCCCATACATTCAACTTATCGGCAGGAAGGTTCATATCTTTCAAACAAGAAAGTGTTTGAGCAGAAAACGCCTCATTTATTTCAACAAGGTCAATATCATCAAATGAAAGGTTATTTCTCTTTAATATATTTTTAATTGCTGGAGAAGGACCAATTCCCATTATCGTCGGATCAACACCAACAACTTCACCATCTAATATCTCAGCAAGAGGAGTAAGTTTGTTTGCGTTTACAAATTCTTCACTTGCTACAAAGCAAACAGCAGCTCCATCAACGATCCCAGAAGCTGAACCAGGAGTCACGAGCCCATCTTTTTTAAATGACGAACGAAGTGACTGCATCCCTTCTAGAGTTGCATCTTCTCTTAAATGCTCATCTTTAGCACAACTTCCTTTGCGCAGTGGGATTTCACAAATCTCACCTTGAAGTAGTCCGTCAGCATAAGCTTTTTGTGCTTTTCGGTGAGAATTAACAGAAAAATCATCACTTTCATCACGTGTGATTGAAAATTTATCTCCAAGATTCTCAGCTGTGATTCCCATTGGAATTCCTGCATACTGATCAGTTAGAGCATCAAGAAGCATATCAACATTTTTCAGTGATCCATACTTGGTTCCAAATCTTGCACCATAAGTAAGATGAGGAACCATCGACATATTCTCTGTTCCACCTGCTAAAACGAGATTAGCTTCACCAAGCTTAATTAATCTCGTAGCATCCAAAATGGCCTGAATACCTGAGCCGCAAAGTCGATTAATTACAATACCAGGAACCTCTTGTGGGCAGCCGACCTTAAGGGCCAGGTGTCTTCCACCATAAAGAGCATCTGTAGAAGATGGAACAACATTACCAAGAATTACCTGATCAATCTGCTCTGGTTTTATGCCCGTTTCTTCAATCATCGCCTTAGCGGCATAAACTGCTAAATCTACAGGGGTAATATCTTGAAGAGAGCCTCCAAATTTTCCAAATGGAGTTCTTTTTCCAGATACTAAAAATACGCGAGAGCCTTTATTTAAGGACATATTTTCCTCCCCTTGAGTGAAGCAGTAGTTAATCGCTACAATATATTATGACGTAACTAAGAGCACGTCAAAGAGTAGAGGACAATATGTCAGAAATCGCCCAACTTAAAGCTCAGAGGTATACAGAAGCCGAAAATAAAAGGCACTTTCTGGACCTACAAAAAATGAAGGCTGAGCACCGTCGTGAGTTTGAACTTGCCCAAAAAGAACATGAATCTCAAATTGAAAGAATGAAAAAAGATTTCGAAGTTGAGGTTAATTCTACAAAGAATGAAACTGAGCAAAAACTAACACAAGTACGACAAAAGAATGAGATGATTCTCAAAGACGAGAAGTCGCGTTTAACAAGTGTTATTGATAATCTTAAAACAACTCATGAAGATCAAGTTGACGAATTAAAGAAATCTCAAGACAGTGAAATAAGTAATATTGTTGCCTCTCATAAGCACACTCTAGAGAATGCTCGTGAAAAATACATGAAAGAAAAAATGAAGTGGGATGTTTAATCTCAAAGGATCTAAGTAATGGAAGCGAATAGCCAAAATGGAATTTTTATTAATGGTAAAGGTCAGATCATTGAAATGCTAAAGTTCATGAATGCAGATGAACGCTCTACCCTATTAAAAAATATTCAACTTAGAAATCCTGCACTTGCTAAAGAGCTTTATGCTGAAAGTATTACATTTGATACTGTCTATGCTCTTGATGATGTTGACCTTACTCATTTGATTCAATTTGTGAAGGCCCCAATTTTCGGAGTTGCACTTAAGAGATCACCAAAAGAGTTCCAAAAAACGTTATTAAGTCTTGCTCCAAGAGCATATGCTGAAGAAGCTTATTCATATCTTATGAAGGAATTAGGTTCTACAGAAAATAGAGATGTCGAACGTGCGAAAAAAAGAGTAAGTGACACGATTGCAGCTCTGAACAATCGTGGAAGAATCACGCTCTAAATTTAGAAGTCACATTTAAAATTTAAATTACGATCATCGATGTCAGGACAATGACTAATTCGGTTATTAAAGGCTTCTCTTCTATCATCAGTATCTAAGATTTTCTCAAATAGACTTAGTTGCAACAAAAGAGCGTCTTCACTAACTTGTCCTAAGCATTTTATATGATATTTATAATCACAAGAAGCTGGATCAATTGATGCTAATTTCATCATCGCCATTTCTAATCGTGCATTGCCACTGAACTGCGTCTTAATCCAAACGCCAATATCGTCTCTCACTCCGTCACTATTTGAATCTTTACCACCATGCCAAGATGGTTCATTTTTTGCGCAAGAAACAACAAAAATCAAAACTATAAAAAAGTACTTCATTCACTATCCTTTTAAGAGCATTCTAAACCTGGCCTCTGTTTCATTATCAAAAGGCACAACGGTTTCATCATTTATTTTATGTTCTGTAACTAACTCCAAACTGTGATCTAATCGAGTAACAAGTGTCTTAAGTAACTTTCTAATCCACTCTGGGCACGTTTCGATAACTTTAGACACATCATTTATTGGCAACGGAATTACAATGAGGTCCGATTCTGCAAAAACAGATTCTTTATATTTTTTTGACCAAATCGAGTCGACAGCCCCAACAAAATCGCCGGCCAAAAAGCTGCCGACCTTAATCAATCTCCCCGAATTTTCTTTTGCACCAATAGCAACTCCAGATTTCAAAAGAAAAATACAACTAGCAGAATCGTTTTCTTTCATAAGAATTGTTCCACTTTCAATTCGTGTTTCTTTATAAAAGGTATAACTCATCTATTCCTCCACTAAGCAATGTTCCATATCGTAATCCGAAAGTAGAAAACATCAAACTCGGACAAGAGACCCGACTGAGAAGTTCCAAACAACAAATCCCACCACCTTTAATTGTGGCAGCTCTTTTTCCTAAGTAAGTAAACTTTTCTAGGTCATCTTCACTGAACTTCATAAGTTTTTCTTTAACAAATTCTTCAAAGTTTTCGATTGTTAAACTAAGACTATTAATTTCATCGGCATCATACTCAAGAGTGTTGGCATTCATTAACGCTAAAGAAGTTAAAGTTCCTGCGACACCCAATATTGGTGTATTCAAATATTCGTTAATATTATTTTGTGAAAAAATTTGGTCAAGCTCTTTTTCAAATGTCCCTTTCTCAATCCAATCACTACTTCTTACAGAACCAATTGGGAGTGAGATTGTGTCAAGTATCTTAAACGGGGATGTTTGTACTTTAATGAATTCAGAGGAAGCGCCACCAACGTCAAGAATAATGACTTCACCCCCAAGAGATGTAGCCATGGAGCATATACCAAGTGCTGTGTAATAGGCTTCGCCCTCGCCTGAAATTGTTTTTATTTCAATATTGAGTCCATCAGAAATTCTTTTGAAAAACTCTTTAGCATTTTCGGCAACTCTTGAAGCTTCAGTCGCAGTGACAATTATTTCTTGTGGTAAGATATTATAGCTTTCCGCGATGTCACGATAAACACTTAGCGCATCATAGGTAGCTTCCATTGATTCAGTCATAAAAATCTTTGTCTGATCAAGATTCTTTCCAAGAGCGGTTATTCTTGATTCTTCAGCTAGAATCTCCTTACTCTCAATATTCATAATTAAAAGTAGTGTACTATTTGACCCGATATCTATTGATGCTCTGACTTTACTCACCTTTAACAATCCTTCTAACATTATCTGGATCAAAATCTGTAATCACTCCATTTTCACAAAAAATACCTGTAATATGCTTTGAGGAAGTCACATCAAAGCTTGGGTTAAGAGCGCGCGCACCAGTAGGAGCAATAGGTTTTTCAAAGATATGTGTAATTTCTTTTTCATCTCTTAACTCTATTGGAATTTGGTCACCATGATCTATCTGAAGATCAAAAGAGCTTGTAGGAGCTACAATAAAAAATGGGATTCCATATTCTTTTGCTACGATAGCCAAGGTTGAAGTTCCTATTTTGTTAGCGGTATCTCCATTGCGAGCAATTCGATCAGCTCCGGCAAAAATAGCATCAATTTTTCTATTTTTTAGTAAGTAAGAAAATGCACCTTCAACAATAATTTCAAATGGAATTTCCTCAGTCATCATTTCGTAAGCAGTAAGGCGTGATCCTTGTAAGTAAGGTCGCGTTTCAGTAGCATAAGCCTTGATTAAACGATTCTTGCTATTTGCATTTGAAATTACACCAAGGGCTGTCCCCATTGGTCCACATGCGAGATAGCCAGTATTACATATTGTTAGAAAGGTATACTTCTCACTCTTATGGTTATTGTCCATATAATCAAGGGCCAGATCTGCCATTTTTTGGTTATCTTTTCCTAGCTTCTCCATTTGCTGATTTGCAAAATCGATAATTCTATCTTTTAGACCTTCATTTCCAAATGATCTAAAAATTTCAAGACAACGATTTAATTCATAAACTAAATTGACGGCCGTTGGTCGAGCTTCTTTTAAATATGTAATATCTTTTTCAAAGTCTCCATCATTAAGGCAGCTCAAAACAGCACCCCAAATCCCAGTAAAGCCTATTAATGGTGCTCCACGAACGACCATATCTCTAATAGCGTTGTAACACTCTTTAACATTTGTTACCTCTACAATGATCTGCTGATGAGGTAAGAAGCGCTGATCTAATAACTCTAATGATTTACCATTCCAGACGAGTGGTGCTTTTTTTTCGTACTTCATTATTTAAATAATCCTTTTAAAAGTTTTTTGGGATCCTTTCCCTTTAACAATTTCTTTAACTGTTGAGTACCTTGCTCTTTTAGGGCTGATTTCCCAATCGTTTTAATTGTCCTACTATAATCTGGACTCAAGGCATAACCAACACCATTCAATGAAATTGGAAAGGTATCCGTTCCTATTGAATTCTTGAGATCCTTTGAAATTTTTGCATCCGTAATTTTTAGATTTAAATCGAGAGCACTCTGTTTTCCACCGAGTAAATATATATTCCCACTCGACTGCAGGTTTACTTTATGTCCCTTATCAATAAACTCTGAACTTGTAATTTGATGACGAGAATTATCAAATGCTCCCTTGAAGACGAAAGAGCTAAACTCACCATTAATTTTCAACTTATTTGGATCTACTTTATCTTTAAGAGGTCCAAGTTTATCAATTAATCCCTCAACAAACTGTCCAACATTAACCTTGTCTAATCGCCCATTGAAAAGCTTCATTGAGATATTTGCAAAATATTTATCACCGATGGTATGTCCTTTAACTTCCCCATTCGCTTCCCCCGAAATTGCCTCGAGAAGACCTTTTGGTAACAAAGAAGCTAGTGAACTTAAATTTAACTTTACCAACTTTAAATCAAAGCTATTTTTAAGATCCTTACCAACAACTGAAATGGTTGCTCCCATATCAATTTTTCCATCATCAAGTTTAATATTATTAGACGTAACCTTAATCCCTTTCTGTGCTCCCACGATATCAAGATCACCAGAGAGTTTTGCTTCTCCTAGTAGAATATTTTCAAGTTGTACTTTCACTTTCATAGGAACAGGGATTATAGTCGGTTTTATAGCAACATTTTTTTCCTTCTTCGTCTTGTCTCTTTCTTTAGTCTCAGTATTCTCATTATTTTTTGCTGCTGAATCAGAAACCATCAACTTACTCGGATCAATTTTCATGTCACGTGCAATGACACTTATATCGACAGGAGACAAATTAGAAAAACTCTCAGGCTTCCAATTTGTATTTAAAAAAGCTTTCGCATTAACCTTTCCTGAAAAAGCATCAATATCGACATTTGCAGTGAGACCATTTTTTCTAACACTTCCAGATAAGCCTATATCCACACTGATAGAATTTTGCTTAACTTTTAATTGTTTCGTTGTTTTAAAGTCAAAATTAGGTTGGATATTCTCTCCTAAGACAACGTCCCCATTTAACTCAAACTGCTCATTACCTGAAAATAAAACAGGAATCTGATCGAGAGCGACAACGAGCTCGAGAAGATCCTTAATAATAAAGCTTAACTCAATGTCTTTAATCTTAGATATCCCCTGCTTGTTCTCAAACCTACCTTTTAGTATCTGCTTCTCTTCTAATGAAGAGACAAAATCAACTTGAATACTCTTATCTTTTTTTAAGTGTAGAGTTGAATTCATCGATAAATTTTTAATTGGTCTCAAGGCGTGTGAGTTTTCGATATTAGACAAAATCACTTGTGATTTTATTTCGAGTTCTTTGTTTTTAATATAATTAAAGAGATGGGACTCTCCAATAACTAATAGTTCTAACTTTGTATGATTTGGAGTTCCTTTTAAGAGGTCAAGCGCTGATTTCAATTCAAATGCAGTCGTTGATTTTACACCAACGTCTTTTAACAAAAGCTTTTCCACATTAACTTGTCCCGATGACTTATCAGCTAATTTATATTCAAGCTCAAGGTTTTGAACTTTTATGTTTAGCTCTGAGGCCGCAATAAATCCAGGGATTACTAAATTGTCTTCTTCATCTGCTTTCTTTACAGCGGTATCACTCTTTGTTTGTGTTTTGACATCAATATTTTCTTTTTTCCCACTCATTGCAAATACCCAATTTGATGTCTTATCAAATTCGATATAGTTTACCTTCGGACTATTGGCGACAAGCTCGATTTTACCTCCACCAAATAATATTGCCCAAAAAGGAATTTCTAATCTTAAATTATCTAGCTTGAGTAAAGGAAACGCTCGAGGTTTCTTCAAGGTGATATCAACACCATGAATATTTAGAACAGACGTAAGTCCGAGTGAGAAATCTACAGAACTCGTTTTTACAATTGAATTTGGAAAAGCGGCCTCTAATTGAGTTACCATAATTTGCTTTAATTCATCTGGCTTAAGTTTTTTTGATGCATAGAAAATTGCTCCAGACAAAACTATTGTAAATGCTAAAAAGGCGATAAATATTATCTTAAGCGGTGACTTAGTTTTCACACGAACTCCGATTATCTGACCATAAAGGTCGATCATTATATATATAATTACTTAGTATTATCATTTAAATGTGTTTTTATTACTAGAGGGCATCCAGTATCTACTAGTCTCTAGAGTACTGTTAATGGTGCAAACTTAGCCATAAATTTCTTTTTAGCGCCATCTTTGAATTGAATTGTAACTCGCTCATCACCCTTGGGTCCCTCACAATCTAAAATTTTTCCTTCTCCGTATAGTCCGTGAACGATACGTAGTCCTTTTTGATATTTAGACTCGGGTTTTTTTGAGGGTGAGCTTTCGACACGATAGACTGGCTCATCATATATTGGATCAGAGAAGTTATCCCATTTAGAATCATCATCACTATCAAAATTAGACGAACGATCTTGATAACCACCACCAATCTTTTTCCAACGATAGTACTTATTTGGTATTTCTGAGATAAAGCGACTTGGTCCATTAAATTTAAGCTGACCAAATAACATTCTTCCTTGTGAAAAGGTTATATAAAGTATTTTCATTGCTCGAGTCATTGCAACATAGAAAAGTCTTCGCTCTTCCTCAATTGCTTCTTCCCCGGACTCAAGACTTCGGTAACTCGGAAATACGTTTTCTTCTGTTCCTGTCACAAAAACATAGAAGAACTCGAGTCCTTTTGCTCCATGAATTGTCATCAAGGAAACTTCCCCTGAATCTTCTTCGCCCTCTTCCCCTTTTACACTTGTATCGAGAGTTATTGTCTCCATAAACTCTAAAAGTCCAAGCTTTGGGTTTGCTTCTTCAAATTGAGAAATAGCGTTACCTAACTCTTCAAGGTTTTCTATCCTCGCCATCGACTCATAGTCTTTACTTGCTCTTAACATCTCATAGTAACCAGATTCATGAAGTAATTTTTCATAAATATCTGATGGGCTATCCCCTTTGTTCATCGCAACTTTTGCATCATGAATGAACTGTACGAAATGAGAGAGAGAAGATTTCACACGTGTGGTAAGGCGAATGTGCTTATATTCTTCAGGGTTATCAACAATATTTTGTAAGACTTCCCACATTGTTGATTCTGTCTTAACTGCTTCATCTTCAATTTTTCTTAGAGATGTTGCACCAATTCCTCTCGCCGGAACATTGATAATTCGACTAATGGCCAACGAGTCTTTATCGTTTACTACGATTCTTACATATGCAAGGAGGTCCTTGATTTCTTTTCTCTCATAGAATTTTATTCCACCAACAACTCGGTATGGAATATTTGCCTTACGAAGTGCATCTTCTATCAAACGTGACTGAGAATTTGTTCTGTAAAATACCGCCATCTCATCGTAAGGATGTTTGTCTTTTGATAATTCTCTTATCTGAGTTGCGACAAATTCAGCTTCTTCTTTATCTGAGTGGCATTCAACAATTTCGATTGACTCACCTTCCGGGTTGTCAGTCCACATATCCTTGCCCTTTCTCTGCGTATTACGAGAAATCACGGCTCCAGCGGCTTCAATTATATTTTTTGAGGAGCGATAGTTTTGTTCTAATTTTAAAATTCTTGCATCATTATAAACTTCCTCAAAATCGAGAATATTTCTTATATCTGCACCACGCCAAGAATAAATTGATTGATCCTCATCACCAACGACACAAATATTTCTCTTTATTTGAGCAAGCTTCGTGACCAAATCAAATTGAGCCCTGTTTGTATCCTGGTACTCATCAACAAGTAAGTAGTGAAACCTTTCTTGATATCTCAAAAGTACATCAGGAAATTTTTCAAAGAGTTGAATAACTGCTGTTATCAGTCCACCAAAATCAAGTGCGTTGGCCTTATGAAGTTCACGTTCATAATCAAGATACATATCGAAGAACATGTCAGCAGTGTCAACAGTATAGTCCTTACCTTCCATATTACGATCAGGATAATGTCCGTGATTTTTAAGATCTTCGATGAAATATAAAACTTCAAATGGTGAAACGTCTTTTTGAGATATTCCTCTTCTTTGTAAAATTGTTTTAACAACTGCTTTTGATTCAGAGCCATCATAAATTGTGAAACTCTTACTTAAGCCTAGATATTGAGCCTCAGTTCTTAGCATCTTCGCGCAAAAAGCGTGGAAAGTTGTAATTTGCAAGGCTCCAACATCACAACTAACTTCCCGGCCAATACGATCACGCATTTCTTTGGCGGCCTTATTAGAGAATGTTAGAGCAAGAAGCTGAAAGGGACTTATATTCTTCTCTTCAAGAAGATAAGAAATTCTAGAAACTAGTGTACGAGTCTTACCAGAGCCAGCTCCGGCAAGAATCATCATTGGCCCATTAATATTTTGAACCGCTTCTCGTTGTTGTAAGTTTAAGTGATTTAAATTCATTTCTCTCTATTCTACCGTCACAGACTTCGCTAAGTTTCTTGGCTTATCGATATCTGTACCGAGGTTCTTTGCAATATAGTAAGCAAGGAGTTGATTTACAACGTTGATGTAAAGAGGACTTAATTCTTCTAGGCCATCAAAGTTTAGAGGTATAAAGTGATCAGATAACTCTTCAAGTTCTTTATTACCTTTTGGTCCAATTGAAACTATGACACCTTTTCTCGCTTTAATTTCTTGAATATTAGAAATAGTTTTTTCAAACAATTCTGGTCCAACTAATGCAACGTTAACTTTTTCTTCGTCAATAAGTGCAATTGGTCCGTGCTTTAATTCTCCAGCGGCGTAACCTTCAGCATGGACGTAAGCAATTTCTTTAAGTTTCAATGCCCCTTCTAGCGCGATTGGATAGTACACTCCTCTACCAGTGTAGAAGAATCCTTTATACTTATAAATATCGCTAGCAACTTGCTTTATCACATCTGCATTATCGAGTAGTTCATCAATTCGACTCGCAAGAAGAGTATATTTTGCAGAGAGCTCATTTCTAAATTTATCATCAACTCCACCGTTAGCAATAACAGCAGAAAGAGTTCTTCCTGTTAGAACTTGTTGAGTAAATGCTTTTGTTGAAGCAACACCAATTTCTACACCTGCGCGAATGAGAAGATTTACATCACAGTCACGATACAGAGTCGAACCTTCAACGTTGACGATTGAAAGTGTTTTTAAATTATTTTCATTACAAAGTCCTTGTGCTGCTAAAGTGTCAGCTGTTTCACCAGATTGAGAAATAAATACAGCTAACTCATCTTGATTTAAGAGAGGATCGCGATATCTAAATTCACTTGCAAGCTCAGGCATACATGGAATTCGATTAATTTTTTCAAAAAAGTCACGAATGACAAGACCAGCGTAATAAGCTGTTCCACACGCAGTAATATGTAGAGATTTTCTTGGAAGCTTAGTCGCTGCCTCAAGACTTTCTTTCCCTTCTCCTTGAAAATAGAATTGCGTAAGGGATCTGATTAGTTCTGGTTGTTCGTAAATTTCTTTTAGCATGAAATGTTCAAAATCACCTTTTGAAGCGGGATCATGATCCATCGATTGTTTCTTTGCTAAATATCTTTTAGACTTTTCCCCATTTAATTCATAGAAGTTTAACAAGTTTTGATTTGCGACACTTAAATGACAAAGAACTTCATCTTCAGGAAAGTAAAGTTTATTTGCAACACCTGCTAGTGCGTATGGATCTGAAGATACTAGAACTTCTGAGTTTACTTCATGCATTCCACAAACAAGAGGTGCTCCTCTTTTTACGGCAAAGATTTCTGCCGTATCTTTAAACAACACAACAAAAGCAGAAAAGCCTTTAATTTTTGCAAAAGACTCAATTACAGCATCTTTATGGGAAAGTCCTTTCTTTGTGTTGTACATTAGTAGACCTAGAAAAGCTTCTGAGTCTGTTTCTGATTTCATCTCAATACCATGCTCTAGTAAATATTTTTTTAGTTCACTAGCATTTTCAATGATTCCGTTGTGAACAAGAGCAATTCCCATTTCTTCATTAACATGAGGGTGTGCATTTGTGTCAGTTACACCACCGTGAGTGGCCCAACGAGTGTGACCAATACAAGATCTTGCGTGAATCTCTTTATCCTCAAGATCATCGATAAGATTTTGGATTTTTCCAGACTTCTTATATATTTTTAATTCGTTATTTGATGAAATGAATGAAACACCAGCCGAATCATATCCACGATATTCTAGTCTTTTAAGACCTTCGAGAACTACATCAACTGAGTTTTGAGGACCAAGGTGGCCTACGATTCCGCACATAATCTTTCCCTTAAAAAATTAATAATTTAATCAGGGAAAGATATCATTCTAGGTATGATTTTGCCAATTAAAGCTCGTCTAGGACTTCTTTTTGATGAATTTGCGCGCCATTCCTTCTTTGGTTTCTTGACGCCCTCTAGCAATTGCAAATGAGCCATCTTTCATCGACTTATTGATAGTCGAGCCTGACGCTACATAGCATTCCTTACCGATTTCAATCGGAGCGATCATTTGAGAGTCTGAACCAATAAAAGAGCCATCGCCAATAATTGTCTTATGCTTATTGGCCCCATCGTAATTACATGTAATAAAGCCACAACCAAGGTTTACTTCATTTCCAATTTCGGCATCTCCAACATAGCTTAGATGAGAGATTGATGTATTTTTCCCAATGATCGACTTTTTAATCTCAACAAAGTTCCCAAGTTTTGAACCTTCACCAATATCACTTCCTGGTCTTAGGTGAGCCATTGGTCCAACCTTAGCTTTTTTGCGAACAATTGAATCCGTAATATATGTATTGGCCTTAATGTGGGCTCCATCTTCGATGACGGCATTTTCTAAAAAACAGCCTGGCTCAATAGTCACTCCAGATCCAATCACGCAGTTTTCATCAATCGTTACATTTGGATGGATCAATGTCTGTCTGCCAATATTTCTTGAATAAATATATGTGTGAGAAGGATCTAAAATACGTACTCCTGCTTCAGATAGAAGGTAAAAAATATTGCCTTGAATAAGAGTTCTTTCAGCTTTTGCTAATTGATAAAGGTCATTCACTCCAATAAATTTTTTCTCATCTTCAAATAGAACAGGAACCACATTTGCTTTACGTTTAAACGTATCTGTTAAGTAGAACTCACCTGCTTTATTATCACTTGAAAGTCCAAAAACATGCTCTTTTAGATAGTTTGTCTTAAAAATGTAGACACCAGAGTTTACTTCATTAATTTTTAGTTCATCAGGGTTTCCATCTTTTTGTTCGACGATTTCAAAACCTTTGTCGTATCTTTTTATTCTTCCATAGCCAAATGGATTCTTTGTTTTAAAAGTTGCACAAACTCCATCATGTCCCTTTTGAATTTCAGCAAGAAGTTTTTCAAAAATGTCTTTTGTTAAAAGTGGAGTATCTGCACAAGTAACTAGCGTATACTCATATGCGTCTGCATTTTTTGAACCTTCAAAGTAAGTTCTCACAGCGTGTCCTGTACCCAACTGTTCTTTTTGTTCGACGAAATTAAGAGAGTTTCTTGAAGTGAAATTCTTTTTAATATGTGCTTCGACTAATTCATTTTGATGACCAACAATGAAATTAAAATCGCCGAGATTATCGAGTGAATCGATAACATAATCGATCAAGGTCCTTTTGTGGAGTGGAGCTAGAGGTTTAGGAAAATCCATTTTTAATCTTGTTCCCTTACCCGCGGCAAGAACTACCAGCGACATTTTTCCTGACATATTTACTCCACTTTTCATTGTTAAAAAATATCCATATTCATTAAAACATGATGAATACTGCAATTACAGCATTTTAACTAAATTCGACCAAAGAATTCAATTAATTTAAGCACATAAAAAGCGAATTTTATTCAAAATATCTTTAAAGTGTTTGAAATATAACCCGATGTTATACCTGTAAGTTGCGTTTATTCGCGCACGCCAGTGGAGGAAATATTATGGTGACAAACTACGAGGGTGATAACATCGAATTTAAGGACGAACTACCACTTCTTCCGATAAGAGATCTTGTCATTTACCCGTTCATGATTCTGCCGCTATTTGTTGGGAGAGAGGCTTCAATAAAAGCAGTTGATCATGCAATCAACCATACTGACAGATTGATCTTATTATCAAGTCAAAAGGATATTGTTGCAGAACATCCAGATCCAAGTGAAATTTTTGAACTAGGAACTGTTGCGATGATTATGAGGATGAGAAAACTTCCTGATGGAAGAATTAAAATTCTTGTACAAGGTTTATCTAAAGCTCGTATTATGGATTATTCACAACAAGATCCATACTTCATAACTAAGATTGCAAAAATCGAAGATATGGAAGTTGAGCAAGAGAATGTTGCAACTAATGCTCTCATGAGAACAATTAAAGAACTACTCGAAAAAGTTATTCAACTTGGTAGAGTTTTATCTCCAGATATCTTAATGGTACTTGAAGATATAACTGACCCAGGAAGGCTGGCCGATCTCGTTGCTTCTAACTTAAACCTCCATGTAAGCGAAGCACAAGTTATTCTTGAAACATTAGATCCGATTGAAAGACTACATAGAATTAGTGAAATTTTAAATAGAGAACTTGAAATTTTATCGATGCAACAAAAAATTAAACATGCTGCAAAAGGTGAAATGTCTAAGACTCAAAAGGAATACTTCCTTAGAGAACAAATTAAGGCAATCAAGTCTGAGCTTGGTGATGAAGGTTCTACTGAACCAGAAGACGAGTTCGGAGAATTTAGAAAGAAAATTAAAGAAGCGAAGATGCCAGAAGAGGTTGAAAAAGAAACTCTTAAGCAACTAGTTCGACTGGAAAAAATGCACCCAGATTCTTCGGAGTCAACGATCACAAGAACATATCTTGAGTGGATGAGTGATTTACCATGGGGCGTTTCATCAGATGAACATATTGATCTTGATGCATCTCTAGAAATTCTTGATGAAGATCATTTTGATCTTATGAAAATAAAGGAAAGAATCCTCGAGCACCTTGCTGTTAGACAGTTAAAGGGAAAGAGCATGAAGGGACCAATCCTTTGCTTTCAAGGACCTCCAGGAGTTGGAAAGACTTCACTTGGTAAGTCAATTGCAAGAGCAACAGGTAGAGAATTCGTTAGAATTTCACTTGGTGGTCTAAAAGATGAAGCTGAAATTAGAGGACACAGAAGAACTTACGTTGGGGCAATGCCTGGTCGATTCATTCAAGCAATGAAGCAAGCTAAGACAAACAATCCAGTTGTTCTACTTGATGAGATTGACAAACTTTCAAGTGATTATAAAGGTGATCCTTCTTCAGCACTACTTGAAGTATTAGATCCAGAGCAAAATGTCGAGTTTAGAGATCATTATCTCAACGTACCTTTTGATCTTTCAAATGTTATGTTTATCGCGACTTCAAATATGTTAGAAAACATTCCTGGTCCACTTAGAGATCGTATGGAAATTATCAACCTATCTGGATACACAAGAGAAGAAAAAGTTGAAATTAGTAAGAGATATATCATCCCTAAACAAATGGATGAAAATGGTATTACTAACGATCATGTAGAGTTTACTGATGAAGGTGTTGCAAGTGTTATCGAGCATTACACTTCAGAAGCAGGACTTAGAAATTTAGAAAGAAGAATTGGTGCTCTTTGCAGAAAAGTAGCAATGAAAATTGCTAAGGGCGATATGTCTAAAACACATATTGTTAAAGACACTGTATTTAAATATCTTGGCCCACCAATTTTCACGCGAGATGATCATAAAGAAACAGATGAAATCGGTGTTTCAACTGGACTAGCTTGGACATCACACGGTGGAGAAGTTCTTTATATTGAAACAACTAAGATGAAAGGAAGAGGATTAACTCTGACAGGTCAACTTGGCGATGTCATGAAAGAATCTGCCCAAACAGCGATTGGTTATATTAGAAGTAGAGCTGAATACCTAGGAATTGATGATTCAATGTTTGAAACACAAGAATTCCATGTTCACTTACCAGCAGGGGCGACTCCAAAAGATGGTCCAAGTGCTGGTATAACTCTGGCGACTGCCCTTGTTTCACTTTGTACTGGTGTTCCAGTTAGTAAAGATGTTGCAATGACAGGAGAGATCACGCTGACAGGAAAAGTTCTTCCAATCGGTGGATTAAAAGAAAAAGCATTAGCTGCAATGAGAATGGGAATCGGGACAATTGTTATTCCTTGGAAAAACAAGAAAGACCTTGAAGATATTCCTGCAGAATTTAGAAAGAAACTTAACTTCATTGCAGTTAAAACAATTGATGAAGTTCTTGATATTGCCCTTGTAGACTGGAAAGAATACAAGAAAGAGCAACACAAGAGAGAGTATGTGGCAAAAAAGCCAATAAAGAAAGATTCAGACTTGCCACCAGTGGCTGCATAAAATGAAAGGGGGTCCATAAGAGACCCCTTTTTTTTTATCTTTTTTAATATTACAATTACCTTATGACTGTAGAAAATATAAATAAAGCAAAAAGAAGTGATTTAGTCAGGATTCTAGTTGTAGATGATTCAGACTTATCTCGAAGAACAATCGTATCAATTCTTGAGGCCAATAGCTTCAATGTTGTTGGGGAATCTGCAACAGCAGAAGAGGCCATGCAACAAGCTTTCAATACAAAAGCAAATGTATTTCTACTCGATGTTGTCATGCCTGGAATTAGTGGGATCGAACTAGCAAACCACATCAGAGATAATATAAAAGAGCCAAAGATAATTATGATGTCCACTTTAGATATGGAAAGTGTTGTCATCGAATCTATTTCTAATGGAGCGGTAGATTATCTTTCTAAACCGTTTACCGAACAAGATTTAATAAAGTCAGTTGAAAAGATTGAGGCTGATATCGTCAAAGAGAATAGCTAATGTTCATTATCAAATTCACATTCTATTTTTGTCTATCTTTTTTAATTTTAAGTATTCCAGTCGGAGAGAATGAGCAGGTTTTTAGCTATCTTGATAAATTTGCTAAGCCGATGACTTCAAAAGTTTTTAGTTCCGTGAAAGGGGTTTTTAATAACGGAATTAAAGAAACTAAAGAAGTCACAAAGAAATTATTTAATAATACTTCTGCTCCACAAGATAAGGTTTTCACAAACCTTTCCGGTGTAAAAAAATCTCTCGAAGAAAAACTTCCTAAAGATGATTACACAAAAGAGGAAAAAGAAGCCATCTTAAATATCTTGAAACAAAGCAATTAGCGTCTTATTGCCGAAGATTCAATTGTTTTAGATTCACTCTTGTTACTATCAGCAAGCATTTGATCAATTTCGGCCATCTCTTTATAGAATCCCTTGTGCAGACATTGTGTGTCGTTACCTTGATCAGTGTTTGACTCGCTTATTGCAAATACATTAACTGTAAGTAAAAGTGCTAGTAATAATTTTTTCATGCTAAACCCCCGTATTGTTATTATTATTTATACTGCATTGTTCGTGCCAACAGTTCATACAAGTATTCAACAACTTACAATCAACACAATGAACTTAAATTATACAGTGTCTAAAGTTTAGACAGCTCTGTATTGTTTTCAATTTAATACGTTCGCTTCCTAGTTTAAGTTAAATTAGAAAAATATCTCATAGGAGTAGAAATGAAAGTTGTTAAAATACTTATCGCCCTTATAGCTCTATCTTCATTCGCCCAAGCGAAAGGACAAACAATGTGGGCGTCGATTCCATTTATAAGAGGTGCTGATCTCTGTGCTTACAAGCAAGCTTATTCACAAACCCGCTCAGAATATATGGACGAAATGGTCGGTTTAGCTTCTGATCTTATGCAAGCTGGAGCAAAGGGTAAGGAGGCTTTACAGATGCTTCAAACCTTTGATGCCATGTATGACAAAAACTTACGTATTGCAACTCAGTATAAGTATCTCGATGTAACTTTAGAGAATACATTGAAAGCTTATCTTGATGGTTATTATAGAAGTTTTCCAGTATCGGATAGAAAATTTAGTTTTCGTCACATGAACGATATTAGAAGAATTATCAATAATGCTTCAAACGATAGAAGAACAGGATACTTACCACCGAACTCATCTTCACTCGTTGACTACATCGCCTACGGAACCTAT
Source organism: uncultured Bacteriovorax sp. (assembly GCA_964593545.1). Taxonomy (GTDB): domain Bacteria; phylum Bdellovibrionota; class Bacteriovoracia; order Bacteriovoracales; family Bacteriovoracaceae; genus Halobacteriovorax_A. Next base: position 18,399 of record CAZQJK010000009.1, read on the forward strand.
TCTTTTGCACCAAACTGTAAAGGAAATATTCAAGTAACTCTTACAATGGTAGACAAGAATGGAATGACGACATCTTACCAAGGTATTGGCGCCCCAAGTGTTGTGATGTCACAAATTGCATCAAGAATTTTTGAAGACTTTCAAGGGACTAAGTTTCCTAATACTATCTACGTTAATGGCTACAATCTTAAACTTGTAGGAACACATAATGGATCAGTAGGAAAAGCGACAAGTATGAGACAAGCTGAGAATGCCTGTAAGAATAAACAAGCACGACTACCTTCTGCGAACGAACTTGAGGCAATTGATGCTTATGGTGACTGGAATGGAGGTGTATCAATTGGTAAAAGCGTTTGGGCGATTAGTGGCGGTATGGTATATCACCCAGGACTTATGAATCCAAGTCCGGTAAGATCTCCACATTCAATAAATGAAAAAGTATATTCTTATTACTGCGTAAAATAATGATGGCCCTTAGGGGCCTTTTATTTTTAACTCGATCATTTTTTTTAGCTCATCTGCTTCCTCAAATCTCCCATGTTTCTCGTAACCGGCCAAAAGAATATTTGATTTTTCTATTAAACTTTCTAATGCCCACTTCTTCTTTTCTCTAGGAATTTTGAAGTCATCAAGTAAGTCACATATGGATCGTATACGCCAGAAGTCCATTGCAAAAAATCTTGTTGATAGCTGATCATCATGTCCCCCATGTTTTTCAACTAATGGCTCATCAACGAGATAGACCTCATGATGAAGAGAAATTTTTAGCCAAAGATCGTAATCTTCACAAACGGGATAAGAAATATTAAAACGCGAATATTTATCAAGTAATGAACGCCTCATCATCACTGTTGAAGGACCAATAAAGCAAGAGGCAAGACATTCTTTAAAAATGTCTCCACTATACTTACCCTGATATTTTTTCTTATTAACAAACTTTCCGTTTCGTATCCATTTTTCATCGGTATAGATAATATCGATGAAATTATTATTTGTGACTTCTAGTACCTGCTTCTCTAATTTCTTTGGTAACCATTGATCATCAGAATCAAGAAACGCTAGCCATTCACCACGACTTTGGTCAACTCCAAAATTTCGAGCAAAACTAACGCCTTGATTTACAATTTTATAATAGCGAACTTTTTCATTTGATTTCACTAAATTGGCAACTTGCTGGTCAGTGTTATCAGTTGAACCATCATCAACAACGATTATCTCATAATCAGTAAATGTTTGTGCTAATACTGATTCGATGGCCTTAAGTACGAAGACTGCTCGGTTATAGGTAGGAATAATAACACTAACTAATGCCATTTATAGATACTTCATGATGTTGCGAATCAGACTGAGTTTTCCCTCATATGGAGGATATCTCAAAGAGTTTTCAAATAAAAAGCTTCTCTTCATTACTGATTTCTTATGGCTAAACAAATCAAACGAGTATTCACCGTGATAAGCACCCATACCACTTTCACCAACTCCACCAAATGGTAGTTTCTCATTCGAGAGGTGTATTAAAGTATCATTGATAACCATTCCACCGGAAGAAATATCACTAACAAAATCATCCTTACATGAATCAGTATCAAAAAAACCATAACTCGCGAGTGGCTTATCATGGTTCAAAACATAATTTTTTGCAGCTTCATAGTTATCTACAACCAAAACAGGTAAAATAGGGCCAAATATTTCTTCTTTCATTACAAGGGATTCACGGTTCCCCTCGACAACTGTTGGTTCGATAAAAAGTGTACTTCTATCTGAATCTCCCCCGATCAAGATTGAACTTTCTTCAATGTATTTACTAAGACGATCAAAGTGTCTTTCATTAATTATTCTTCCATAATTTGGACTTTGAACAACATCTGTAGTGTAAAAATAGTTTATCCACTTCTTCATTTCAGCAATAAAAAGATCACGTGATTTTTCTTCAATAAGAATATAATCTGGGGCTACACAAGTTTGACCAGCGTTAAAGAACTTTCCCCACACAATCCTTTTAGCGGCAAGATTTAATTTATCTGTAAAAACAAGACATGGGCTCTTTCCACCAAGTTCAAGTGTTAATGGAGTCAAAAACTTAGATGCCTTCTCCATAATGATTCGGCCAACAACACCATTTCCAGTGTAGAAAATATAGTCAAACTTTAAATTAAGCAGTTCTGTCGTTTCTGGAATCCCACCTTCGATACATTTAACTTCACCACCAATCGCAAATGCCTTCTCTATTAAGCGGGAAATTACCTTAGATGTATTTGGAGCAAGCTCAGAAGGCTTAATAATAGCTGTATTTCCAGCTGCTAACGCTCCAATGAGAGGAGCAAGAACAAGTTGAAATGGATAGTTCCATGGACCTATAATCAGCACAGTCCCATAAGGCTCAGGCACGATATAGCTTTTAACAGGAAAGAACGTAAGAGAGGACTTGACCTTCTTTGGCTTTCTCCACTTATTTATATTTTTAAGGGCAACATCAATTTCATGAATTACAAAGTCAATTTCTGATAAATAAGATTCAAATTCACACTTTCCGAGATCGAGCTTTAAAGCATTGGCAATATCTTCGCTTAATTCTTGTATTGTTTGTTTTAGTTTTAATAGAACTATTTTTCTCTTACTAGTGTCTTTCAAATTATTTCTCGCCGAAATAACTTGTTGGTAATACTGAGTAATGTCTTGCATGGGATCCCCTAATTCTTTTCTTAAAGTATAGGGTAATTACAAATTTGAGGAAATAAAAAAGGGCCACAGAAGTGGCCCAGTATATTCTTACTTTGATCTTCCATTTTCGCTTTTGGCAGGCTCAGCTGTTCTTACATCTCCAGAAGACGGAAGCTGTTCCTGATATGCACTATCATGAACTGTTTTTTCGCAACTAACATCAGATTTCTCATCTAATGCAAATACATTTGATACACTACATACTACTAAGATTGTTAAAATTAAAGCTTTCATCATATCCCCCTGATATTAATGTTAGGTTGTTTGTTATTTATATTGCACAGACCATGCCAAATGATTTCACTTCTAGAGAAAGTGATTTTAGATACTTACCATCAAGAAGAGAGAGTAATTCTGTATATTTTTTAGTCACTGAATATTATTTTTACAGATTTAGCTAGATTAATTGACAAAAAAAAAAGCCCGATATTATCGGGCTTAATTATTTAAAATAAATTTTAACAAAAGTTATTTCTTTGTTGAGGTACTTGTTCCAGCACTTTCTGTGGTCGTATCTGTCGCTGTAGTTGACTTACAAGTACCATCCTTACAACCTGAGATATTTGTACAGCTATCTGCACCACTTTGCTCGCCTACGCTTACGTCAGAAGCAAGAGTAATATTTAATGAGCTTAATATCGTTAGTAGCAATAGTATTTTCTTCATTTCGATCTCCTATAGAGGGTATTTTATCATATAATGGTTAATCACCAACAATCACTTAGTATTTCAGCTTTTCAGGGTCTTAACCTGCCACTGAAAGTTGTCACTACATATTTAAGTTAACACCTGCAGGCTTAACAATCGATAATAATGACTGAAATGCTTGCGTTACCTGTAATGCCATTTTATGCCCTGCTTTCGATTCTACCTTTAGAATTTCACCGTAGTTATCGTATTTAACATTAATTTTTCCGATGTTCTTCATTGAAATCTCAACAGGCTTTCCTTGAGCATTATAAATAAAGCTCAATTCACGCTTTTTGTTTGTTGATTTATCAAAGTCGTACATATTTGAAATTCGACCTTTTGAATCATAAGTTAAAAGTACTGACATATTTTTTGAATTCTCAGCTCTTTTCAAATTACCTTTCTTATCATATTCAAATTTAGTCCAACCATTATTATTCGACACATTTGTAATCTTGTTAAACTCTGGGTGATACTTAAGTTCAACATAGTCTCCTCTTGAAGAATTTTTCTTAACAAGAAGCCCTTTGCTATTATATTCAAAATTTGTAACGAAGTTACCTCTTTTGATTTGCTTAGGTAATGAACAACACTCAGTATAGATAGTCTCAGTAGAAACATTATTTACGACAGTTAAAATTCTGTAAGTATAATGTGATCCATCTGGCTTTCTCTTAATTTCATACTCATAACGGTTTGTTACATCTTTCCCACCAGGGTTTTTCTTAGTAACTAGTGTCCAGTAATGAAACTCTGGGTTCTTTGGATTAGATTCATATTGATAAGCAACTGACTCACCATTTTTCTTTGTAACTTCTTCAACGAATTGTGTTTTCTTTGTATACTTAATCTTCATTGCTGAACCATCTTTGTAATTGATAGCAAGCATATTATGATTGTGATCATAGTCGTACTTAAAAACATTTCCAGCAATATCTTTTGCTTCGATTAAATCGTCTTCTTTGTAAACGTACTCTGTTTTCTTTCCAGCACCAGATTCTACAGATTTAATTTTTCCATCTGGGTACCACTGAAAGAATATTTGTTTTGCCATTGAATCTTTAATAGATTTAAGGTTATTTCCTGAATAGTTTAGGTCTACAACGTATCCATTTTTATCTGTAATTTTAGTAAGCTTACCATCGTCGTTGAACAAATGCTCCTTACCATCATTATATTTTCTAGAGTATCCATCTTTAGTCTTAACAACTTTCTGAAGACCTCTTTCATTTGAATACAATTCTGAACCAACAGCTAATTTTGCAGAAACATCAAATCTCTTTGCATAGGCTTGTCTTAATTCTGCATCATTTGTCAGTTTTGTAATCAATGAACTTGCAACAGTTTCAGAAATCGAATTCTTTTTTCTCATTGCATCGATAATTTTCTTTGCAGCAGCTTCAGCATCAACAGACTTATTCGGTACAAATCTTGTTTTAGCTCCAGATCCATTTTCGTGTATCACAACAGAACCATCCGCCGATACATTCAAATATGTCTCATAGTCAGATCCCCATCCAAAACCAAACCAACCTTTATCGGGTGATCTTGAGTTATAGGTTCTCTCAATAATGAGATCATGCCCACCACCTGGTACAACAATATCCGTATAAGTGATATGGAAGTTACCATTCTTTAGATTAACGCCTGCAAATGCGCTTGATGCAAAAATACATAATAGTACAAAAAATTTAAAATTCTTCATCACTCTCTATCCTTTCGTATGACTTTTCGAGTTCTCTGTTCACTTATCGGGAAAGTCTAAAAAAACCTTAATCTTTAATTTGAACAATTTTAAAAATTACCATGGTTCCAACAATATCTAGTACTGTAGCCACGATAAAGAGTAGAATTCCCACAGGATGGCTAAACATTCTCTCTATTGCCTCAGGATCACTGGAGCCATACATAATCAGTATTCCGTATGGCATTGCGGCCATAATCATACCCTGAAAACGTCCTTGTGCCGTTGCAGTGTCGATCTTCTGTTTTAATCTTACACGTTCTCTAATAACATCAACAATTGTATCAAAAACCTCTGCAAGATTTCCCCCTGTTTCCCTTAATATATTAACGGAACTAACGAACATATCGTTATCCTGAGTAGGGACACGTTTCGCCAAATTCTCGAAACACTCTTCCAAAGGAACACCAATTCTATTTTGCTGTAACATGACATTAAACTCTTGTGATAATGGTGCCGGCATTTCATCAACGACCATCCCAATTGACTGAGGGACACTCAATCCTGCACGTAACCCATTTGCTAAAAGAGTAAGGCCATCAACCATTTGTAATTCGTATTCCTTAACCCTCTTTGCAACGAAGTAATTAATAATTGGTCTCGGTAATTTAAACCCAATAAACGCAAAGATTATTCCGAGAACAAAGCCTAATACCCATTTGCCAAGCAAACCGAAGATAATAATTATTATCGCTGCTGAACCAAATGATAATCCAAGTAGCCCATATGTTATTTTTTCTGGGGCAATCTCAATGAAGAGAAGATCTAATTTCTCTAGAATATATGTTCTTGTTCCCATCGTTTGTTTTTCGATGAAATCGAAAATACCGACCGAGTACTTATAGCAAAATGCAAAAAGAACTACTCCAATAAGAATTACGAGACCGTTAAAACCAATAAGGCTAAGAAAAAATGACATAACTCATTTACTCCTTTTTCACTGGTTTCCCAGTTGGTCTTTGAGGACGGTTCCCAGGTGGTTGTCCTGGTCTTGTACCGCTTGGTGCTGGCGGTCTCGCCGCTTGTGGTGGTTGAGAAGCCTGAGATGTATTACTAAAAAGCCCTCGAGGAACATTGTATCCCTTCTTTTCTAAAGTCTCGATAAACTTAGGAATAAAACCAGTGGCCTGATATTCTCCAACAATTTTTCCAGATTTATCAATTCCTTTTTGGACATAGAGAAAGATATCTTGCAATGTAACAACCTCTCCTTGTATCCCACCTATTTCAGTGATGTGTGTAATACGTCTTGATCCATCATCTAATCTCTGTTGCTGTATAATTAAATGAACGGCTGAAGCAATCATTTCTCTAATCGCTTTTGGAGTAAGCCCTGCTCCCGCATATTGCACAAGTGTTTCGATACGCCAGATACACTCTCGAGGATTATTTGAGTGAACCGTTGTTAAGGAGCCATCGTGTCCAGTTCCCATTGCTTGTAACATATCAAGTGTTTCACCACCACGACACTCACCCACAACAATTCTGTCCGGTCTCATTCTTAGACACTGCTTAACTAATAAGCGAATATCAATTTCACCATCTCCCTCAAGTGATGGTGGTCTTGTTTCAAGCCTAACCACGTGATCTTGAGGAAAATTAAGCTCAGCTGAATCTTCACAAGTAATGATACGTTCATTTGCCTGAATAAAACTTCCTAGAACATTAATCAAAGTTGTCTTACCTGAACCGGTACCACCAGAGACAATTATATTTCGGTGACCTTCAACAGCAATTCTTAAAAAATCTGCCATATTCTGTGTCATGGATCCAAACTTGACGAGGTCTTTATAAGTAAGGCGCTCCTCAGGAAATTTTCTAATTGTGATACAACATCCATCGATAGCAGATGGAGGAATAATGGCATGAACTCTTGATCCATCATGGAGTCTAGCATCTACGTATGGTGTTTTTTCATCAATTCGTCTTCCAATCGGCGCAACGATTCTTTCAATAACATTGAGAACCTGACGATCATTTGTAAATATAACTTCAGACTTTCTAATTTTCCCACTTTTCTCAAAATATATTTTATCAGGTCCAACAACCATAATTTCAGATACCGTTTTATCTGATAAAAGATCTTCCAAAGGACCAAGTCCTAATGCCTCATCGATAATTTCTTTAACGATCGCATTCATATCTTCTCGTGAATTTAATATGCCTTTCGTATCCTCTTTTCCGAGCAAATCAACAACAAGCTTCTTTGTTTTTTCTTTTAGAATAATTTTGGCTTTCGGATCATTTTTATCATCATCACCGAGATCCATCTCCTCAACCAAACTCTTATGTATCCTAATTTTTAGATCTCGCCATGCATTTGCTGTTCCCTTAGAAGCTGTCGCTCCCGAGGCATCAGAACCTGTCTTATTAGTTGTTACACCACTTGGTCTATTTAGTGTTGAAAGTTGCTTTAAGATATTAGATTGAATAATCTTTCTTGCTACTTCAGTTATTCCTTTCGAGAAGTTACTATTTTTAAGTGCGACGAGAGCAGGCTTTCTTTGATTCAGGGCCATTGCACAAGTTTGATCATCTTTTACGATTGTTCCAAGTAATGGTCGTCCGAGAGTTTTAGAAACAACATCGGGTGTAACAGGATGACCTTTTTGAGCCTGATTCATTACAAAATGTATCATCTCTTTCGGGAACATCATTGTTACTAAATCAGAAATCATTCTCTTCGTTTGATTAAGTACTAACAAGTCTGGCGTTACAACGATTAAAATCATTGTCGAGTACTCTAAAGCTTTTAGAGTTAAAGGACTTAATTCACTTCCCCCGTCAATCACTGTAATTGGAAAAAGTGATGAAAATGCTTTTAAATATTTTCCAGCTGCATCTGGATCTAATCCATCAGTCACTGCTGGGTCATTGGGCAAGCCGATATAATTCACACCTGCTGGATGTGGATTTAAAAAAGGTGCTATAGTGCGAGGATCGATATTTCCGCTAAAAGCAAAAAGATCTTTCATATTTTTTTTCGACTTAATCCCTGTAATTAAATTTTGATCGCCACTTGCTCTTTGATCAAAATCTAAAAGAAGAGTTTTTCCTCGAGATTCAGCAACAAGTGAAAAAGCAAGGTTTGCAGCGACTTGAGATTTCCCAACCCCGCCTTTAGCACCGATAACTGTTATTATGTGACCTTCGGCCATTAAGGACCCCTCTTCCTAAACTTTCGTTTAATTTCTTCTGAACCAGCTGATGCACTATCAATAATCTCTGGTGTAATAAATACAACAAATTGCTCCTTACTACGGGACAATGACTTTGATTTTATGAAGGAGAACAACGGAAAACCAGAACCTGCTTCAACAGTATCTGCTCCACCAGGAGGATCTTTATCATATTGAGTAGAAGATTTAGTAGATGAAACTCCACCAACGACAGCAGACTCTCTTGTTTTTACAATTATAATCGTATTGATTGTATTCTCTAAAACATCTGTTCCGGAACCAAAACTAACTCCGAGAGAAATTTCGATATTTACTTTTTCTTCAGGCATGATTGTACCCTTAAGCTTTAAATCAAAACCTGCATCAATTGATGTCGGTTGTTGAAACTCTCCAGTACCTAATGTTGTATTCTTCTTTGTCTTTCTTGTTATCGTCCCATTCTCGTTATCTTTAGCAATAATCATTCCGGACTGAACAATTCTTGCATACCCTGCAGCTTTTGCAGAATTTAACTTTGGAAATAGTTGTGAAATTGTCCCGGACAATGTTCCATCAGAGCTTGTTGATACGCCCCCCGAAGATGTTCGCCCAAATGAAATGCTTCCACCTTCTCCACCAAGAGTTGGATTCCATTTAAAACCAAATACTTTGTTATAGTCTTTTGTTAACTCAACGAACTGTGCCGTAAACTTAATCATTTTAACAGGTTTTGGCGGTGGTTCAGTTTCATTGACGACAATAAAATTTTTAATAATTTCTTGCTCTAGCTTTTGGACCGAGTCAGTCCTTCTTGCTAAACTCTCAATTCTGTCTGGCAGATAAGTAATTCCAATTTTTGTCGCGAGTTCTTTTTCTTTTTCAGAACCAACGATCCCTTCAAGGATATATGAATTATTAAAAAAGCGGACAGTTACATCTTTAAGATTATTTCTTCTCATCCCTTCTTGCATCTCTTTTGCAATTATTTGATATGTCTGAGGAGAGACTTCGAGAAGATTTAAAACATCTTTATAGTCATCGAGAAAGAGAACAACTTTACCAATATCACTTGGGACAACAAGACGTCCTCCAACAAAAACCTTGCCGCCTTTTATTCCGACCTCAACGCCCTCAATATCACTAAAGAAGTCTTTTAATTCATTAATAACCTTTGTCTTTTCCGTGGCAGTTACTGTTACAAAGTATCGTATTGCGATATCTTTTGTTGCATCATTTCGCACTGATATTGATGAGACACCTGGCTTTAAGCCCTTTATTGTAATCTCTCTTTTTTGAGGAACAAAAGTCATGTCGACAACTGTATTATCTGCGATCTCTTTAATCGTTGTCGGTACAAAATCAAGTCGAATAACTTTATCTATCCCCATAAATATTTCAATTCGCTCTTCCCTTGGGTTAACTTGCGCTATCCCATTCAGGCAAAAAAGAAACAAAAGAAATATTTTTACTGTATTTTTATTAATCATCTTTTCTCGTATTTATCTTGAAAGAATTTCTTAGCTTCAACCTGGTCTTTCTCACCTAGGATGTCATAAAGCCTTGTTCCTTCAATTCGAACTTTTTCTTTATCATTAATATTTCTTAAAATTAGATAAGGAGTACTTTCACCATACTGATAAAGCCAAATTAATTTTTGTACTTCAAAAGGATCAAGCTCTAATGTTACAGAGTTGTAATTACTGTATGTATTTAACTTCATCTGTTTAATTACTTTGGGAGTTTGTACACCGATAACTGGTAAATTATTTGAGATATTTCTTCCTGTAGACAATACTCTTACGTCTTGTAAAATCGTCATAATCTTTTGTCGATCTCTTCGGCCGGAGTAATCGATAGCAGCAAGAACATCTACGCGATCACCTGGTTTGATGAGTTTTGATACTGATGTTTGGTCAGAAACAGTTATCGAAACCGCTCTCTTATTTACAGAAACTTCTCTTGATAAACCAGTGCTCTCTCCAGGATAAGTTATCCTTGGCTTTGTAATTTGTTCATCTTTTAAAATAGGAACAGTTGCGATTGTGTTTTCTACTTCTTTCATCGTCTTAAAACTTCCTGGCGAGACGAAGCGTTGAGGTACTGAAATTATTGTTACTTTTGAATCATCAATTAATTCATATTCTCCAATATCTTTTTTCGCAACAATAACAGACGTCATTGAGCCGTATCTTTTTACTAATTCAGTTTTTTGATCTTCTACGTATGTGTGAACCATAAACATCGCAAAGATTGCTATCACAAGTGCTAAGGTAAATGCTCTAGTATTCATCTTCTAACCTTATTTAAGATATTATTATCATTAGCATTTTATCAAATTTTAGTGAACCTTAGCTGACTAGGTAAAAAGGGCCACTCACAACTATTTAAAGGCACAAATAGACTTAGATGAATATCCGACAGAGTTTCTTGGGTAATCGACTCGAAAAAAAGTATTATCGGTAGACATGCGACTATAGGTTTCACCACATATTCCATAGAGAGTGAAAATTTTGATACAAGAAGTTTGATTATCTGAAAATTTTTCCAAACAATCCTCAGAAGCACTACCTGCAAATGGAACATTAGGAAGTCTATAGTAAGCTCCAAAAGACACTGAACCACTTCCCTCTTCTTTAAATCTCCATCCGATAATGTTCGCACTCACTAAATTTAAATTAGCGAGTTGTCTTAAGTCTCTTTCAATTAACCCATTGGAATTTCCATTTAAAAGATAATAAGTATATCCTCGCGTAAATTTTTGTTGATTTATTGAAGCGTTGATCGAGTTACCAAAATTCATAATCAATCCACCAAGATAGATTAAGATTGGAACAAAGAGGACAAGTTCGAACATCGCCTGTCCATCCTCATTTTTATAAATGTCAAAATATTTCTTTAGCATCTTAACATCCATTATCAAAAAGTGTTGTGTGATCACTACAGCTACCTACAGATGCCGAAATTGCATCACAAGTTCTTTTCGCACATTCTGTTCTTGTTGGCTCTTTCCCTAGAAAAGACTCACTTCTAAATTCCATTGGTATTTTTCCACCAACAGTTTTAGTAAATGATAACCTATCTGTATATGTTGCATAGGCTCCAACAAAAGCTTTGATGACATTATCAGCGGGGCTATTGAACCTGATCTCTCCATCAAAATTTGGCATAAATTTTGTTATGTAATAAGATTCAAAAACTTGCTTCCCTATTCCCTCGGCGTAACTAAAAACCTGCGGAGCATTTGCATTATTATTATCAGTAACAAGATACGCTCTCGATGCCATAAACGTTGCATACTGGACGAGGTATCCATTGGTATAATTTAGCGCCTGTTTCATAAAAAAGAAAATAAATGCAAATGCAATTGTTATACAACTTAAGAACTCAACTGTAGATTGACCTTTTTTATTATTGATCATATGTGGATGTTGGTCCAAAGAACCGTGAGTTACCATTTTCATTCCTATAACTTTGAAGCTCAATATCGTTATAATCATTAGAATAATTATCTATATTTTCATTATGCCCGTATCGATACGAGAACTCAATAATTCTTGCCATCTGTTCATACATACCATTACCATTTCCGAGAAAGTCTTTCATCACGGATGATTTAATTATAAAGTTTGTTAGGCTTGCAAGAACAATAAGTAATAGTATGTACTCTACTGTCCCCTGTCCTTTTTCATTATCTAGAATAATATTTTCTCCTTGATAATCCACCCAAACCAAATCCATGAAATAAATATAACTGGCGCAAATGCAAATTTTTTACCAAATATACTACGAACTAAATTTATGTCTTTATTTCTAAAAGCAATAACAATCAGATCAGCATTTTTTAATATATTCTTTGTAAACACAGATCCTCCCACAAGTGTTGTGGCGATCGCTAGAGAAAAGAAGGCCTCCTCATGAAACTGAGAGGGTATTAGAAGATAAAAGGATGCGAGATACTTTGAATCCCCTCCACCCATAATTTTCATGAGAAAGAGGATAAATCCTGCGGCAAAAAAACCTAGCGGCCAGATGAAAGTTTCGATTTGAAATGAATAATAGTCTGGAAATAGCATTGTAAAGAATAAGTAGAATCCAATATTAATCATTGGCCACTTATTTGATATCTTCTTTGTTTGAAAGTCATGGTAAGCAACAATGAGGATTTGTACCGCGAGGTAGGCATAGACAACAAATGGCATACCTACTCCATATTCTCATAAGCGTTATGCCAGCATCCTTGAGCGCATGCTCCAGTAGAAAGCTCCTGAGTTAGGTGGTAAGCAAAATTTTTGAAGAACCCTTCAGAGAAAACAGCAATACCTTTGGCAGCACTGATAGCTATCAAAGAGAATATTGCAAATACAAATATATATTCAAGCAAAGCCTGACCTTGAGCATGTTTTGACATACTCATAGGTTACTAGAAGCTGTAACTTATATCTAGACAGTGAAAATTATTCTTAATCTGCGCTAAAGTCCAGCTTCATTGCTTCACCAAATACTTTCTCAGTAAGAGCTTCAATTTGTGGTTCTGCAACCTTTTTAAACTTAAAAACGAGCATCGCCGCAACAGCAACAAGTAGGATATACTCTGTCGATGTCTGACCCTCTTCGTCTCTAAGAAATTCCATAAACTTCTTCATATACTTCTCCTAAAATAAACAGTGCCTGGAAGTTTGTTACTTATCGATGAATCAACCAGAAACTTTAGTCATTTAGTTAATATAATCATAACACACAACATCATTTTTTTAAATATTATATTCGTAACCTCTTAATATTTCGTGTCAAGATTGAAAATTAGTTGCCATAAATCTTTGTTGTGCTGTCTATAAAGTAGGATGTATAATGGTTATGGGTCCTGTAGTTGGCAATAACAAGTTCTTTGCCCTACAAATATATGAAAGGAAGCGGTCCCTGATTATGGTGAGCAAGCTCATGTAAATTGAGAAGCCTAAAATGATTAAATACTGCATCCACCTGTCGATTGACGGGCGGAGACTTTCGAAAAACCAACTATGGGACTCTTATTTATCTAGCTGACAGCTTGATAAACTCAGCAAGATAATGTCTCGCTAAAGCTTCAATCTCAACAGGCTCGTTTGAAAATTTCCACGTAATTTGATTAAAAGGACCGATATGTGCTCTTACCTCATGAACACTTGTCTCGCCATAACCCTGAGACTCACTAAGTCTAGCGGAGAAAATGTCCTTACCATTGGCCAAGAAGCCAATAGAAATTAAATCATCAGCTCTTCTCGCAAAAATTAATCTGAGAGAATTTCGATAAAGCATGAAATCATTTACCGTATTAGCAATTTTGAAGATTTTAATAATACTTCCTGGCGTACCACCACGGAATTCATTGAATTGATGAGTAAAAATCTCGAATAGATCTCTAAGCTCATTCATAAAATTAATCGAAGATTCTTCAAGAAGATATGCGGGATTCAAATGATCATTAAAGCTAACAATACCTGACTCTTCCATATTTATTTCTTCTAGGGCTAGATTTTCTATCCACTTAGTTGAAACTTCTTTGCTGTCTTTATTAAATTTTACTATATCCATAATCTATATGATGCGACATAGCGCTAAAGTTGTCAAAAGATTATCAAATAAAAGTAATCCCCTGACCTTGATCAGACTTCTTGTTCTCTTTCTTAACACCTTTCAATCTCCTGAATGTAAATTCCAGTGACTCTTCAATACTTGGCATTTTTAAATTTAAAAAACCCTCGGCATTTGTTAAGTCCAATTTAAAGTGCAGTTTATTATCAGAAGAAGCTGTCCCAGCATGAGCCGTTGCCATTACTGGATATGACCATTTTCCCTTTGTAAGATTATGATCTGTTTCTCCAAATACTTTCGCGTAGGTCTTAGCGAACTCATAATAGGTCATATTATCAGCGGAGCTAATTTGAAAGAGTCTATTTTGAATACCTTTATCGAGGCACATTTTAATAATCATACCGAGATAGTTAACATCCAAAAAACCTATATTCACATAATCATCAACAGTCATTGGTTTTCTAAAGTGCGTGTAGTCCTGAAGTTTCTCGAACCAGCCATTTTTCTTGGGACTTATATTTCTTCCATAGAGCTTACAAGACCTAAAGACTAAGTAATTAAGTGAAGTCTTTTGAATATAGAATTCTGCAGAGGCCTGTGTTCTACCATACACAGTATTTGGATCAGGAATGTCCATCTCAAGATAACTCTTATCCTCTCCCGAAAATACGAAGCAGGATGATATATAAATAATTTGAGATTTATATCGCTGGCAATACTCAACTACATTAAATAAGCCACTTGTATTTAGGGCATCCGCTCTTCCCTCTTCTAGGGCACAATCAACAATTGAAGACATGCCAGCAGCATAAATTGTGATATCTGGCCTTGTTGAGAACATTACAAGTTGTACTTCCTCTTTGGATAAGACACTACATGGAATGGCCATCACACCAGGGATAGAAACAGGCGTATCATTGTATGTCCCAACAACTCGAAAATCTTTCTTAAAGAATTCAGCAAGAGAAGATCCCACAAATGAAGAGATTCCAAAAATTAATATAGTCTTACGTCGTAGTACAGTATTTTCGCTCATATATTAATTTTAGATGATTATGTAGAAAAAAGAGAGGAAGGCAACTATGTCCTCCCCCTCGTACGAGTATTTATTTTGCAAATTTAAGACTAAACCATTTTTTCATTCGATATGTTAGATAATGAACAATTGGTACCATGAAATATGTAAAAAACATTGAACCTATCATCCCACCTATTACAACAGCTCCCATCGCTGACTTTAATTTATCGGTATCAAAAAGCTGAGGGAGTGTACCTGCAATAATGGCGATCGAAGTCATAAGAATCGGCTTTAGTTTCTCTTGAGCTCCAAGCCAAAGGGCTTCTACAATTTCTACACCTTCTTCTAGTTTTTGCTGTGTATACTCAATCCAAAGAATAGCATTATTAACGGCAAGACCAACAACCATTACAAACGCCATCATCGAACCGATGTTAATCGTCTGATCAGTAAAGTACATCATCAGAAATGAACCAAGAAAAGATGTTATAATCGATGTCCCGATCGAAGCGGGAAAAATGAAAGAGTTTAGAATCGCAACAAGTAACATATAAGTCAAAATAACAGCAAGAACAAATGCCTTACCTAACTCTTTACCTGATTCGGCCTGATTCTCAGCACTTCCAGTGAAGGCATAAGAAGTCCCCTCGGGAAATTGAACTTCAGTTTTAAAGTTTGCTGTAAGTTCGCCCATCACAACACCTGGATTTGATTTTGCTAAATAAGCTTGAATCTGAATAATTCGAGACTTATCTCTTCTTTTAAGTGGAGATGTAGCTTCAACCGTTTCAATTTTTCCAAGACTTGAGATTGGAATCAAACCATCTTTTCCAAGGACAAGGAACTTATCAAAATCTTCAACGTTTTGCTTGAATTCATCAGCAAGTGTTATATTTATTTTATATTCTTCGCCATTCTCTTTATAAACTGCATCATCATTACCATTCACTAGTGATCTGATCACAGATCCAACTTGAGCGTTACTTAGCCCCTGACTAATAACTTTCTGTGGATCTGGAGTAAACTTGATCTCCATTTTTGGAATTTTATATGAACTCTGAATTGAACTAAAGTAACCAGTTTTCGCCATGACAGCTTTCATTTTCTCAGCAGTTTTACTCATATCAGAAAAATTTGTTCCTCTTACATCGATAGTCACATCCCCGTCATTACTGGCAGTCCCACTCCCTCCAGAAAGAATAACTTCAGCCTCTGGAATTCTAGAAACGGCAGGAAGCAACTCATCCATCAATTGCTTATAACCTCTATCTCTTTCTGCGAAAGGTGTTAAATTAACTGTTAGACGTGCTTTCTCTTCACCATCATAACCAATATCAGCAAGTGTACTTTCAACTTCAGGATATTCTTTAACAATACGATCGACAGTTTCAACAACACTTGCTGTTTTCTTAATTGGAGTTCCATCTGGAAGCTGGATACTGATGTCGATTCTATCTCTGTCTGACTTAGGAACAAACTCTCCACCAAGACGTTTTGCCGGATACATAATCGTTAAGAAAAACATTGTTACAATCAGTAAAGATACAAATGGTCTTTTCATCATATGATCAAAGAACCAACGATACTGAATAAGCAACCATCCAATTATTTTATCGGTAAATTTAGCAATAACTGGAAATGGTCCCTTCAATGTTCTTGGATCTTTTAATACAAGAGAACAAAGCATTGGAGTCAAAGTAACAGACGCGATAATTGAAAATATTGTTGCGTACACAACTGTCATACCAAACTGAAGCATGAACTTTCCAACAATCCCCCCCATGAACGCAAGAGGAGTAAACACAACAAGATTTGTTCCAGAAGAGGCCATAACCGCGAGAAGAACTTCTTTCGTTCCATCAATTGATGCAGTTACTGAGTCTTTACCTTCAACTAAATGCTTGTTTACGTTTTCAATAATAATCAAAGCATTGGCAATTAGAGTACCAAGACAGGTACCAAAAGCCAGAAGAGTCATCATATTGATTGAAAAGTTTGATATATCCATCAAAAATAACGTTGAAATTACAGAAGTCGGAATAACGACGGCAGCAATGAGGGCCCCTCTCCAGTCACCAAGGAAAACAATAAGAATAACAACAGTTAAAACAATACCAAGAAGAATACTATTCACTGTCCCCTTCGTATTACTTAAAGTAATTTCAGTAGCATCAACCGCTAGCTTAAGCTCCATCCCTTGGGGAAGTTGTGTTTTGATTTTTTCAAGTTGGGTACGAAGTGTCGCAACAATCTTAACAGCATCACCATCAGATAGTTTTTTTACCCCCATCCCAACAATTTCTTCACCGTTGAAACTAGCCATTGAAGTAACATCTTTTGCTCCATCTGTTACCTTTGCTATATCTTTAAGCTTAAGCTTCTTCCCTTCACGAGATACAATTTCAAGCTCTCCAATTGATTCAACGTTTGGAAATTCACCAACAAAGCGAATGCTTACTTTAGAGTCACCACGATCGATAGACCCTCCAGGAACGTTGATATTTTTCCTTGTGATTGTATCGATTACATCTTGGATAGAAAGATAGTTTTGAATAAGTAAGTTATTATCAAGATCAACATTTATTTGTCTCTCTTCTCCACCAAAAATATCAACAGATGCAACACCATTAATTGCAGTAATCTTAGTCTTTAGCTTTTTATCCGCATACTCATAAAGTTCTTTGGCATCATGCGACTTACTACTGAGGGCAAGTGTTACGATTGGCTTAACAAGCGGATCGAACTTAGCAATAATAGGTCGATCAGCCCCGTCTGGGAAATCATTTAAGATTGCCTCAACCTTATCCTTAACTTCAATTGATTTAATATTAACATCAGCTTCAATTAGAAACTCAATTACAACAACACCGTAACTATCACGTGCTTCAGCAGTAACTTTTTTAATTTGAGATATCTCAGAAACAGCATCTTCAATCTTTTTTAGAATCTGTGTTTCAATCTCTTCTGGTGAAGCTCCTCCGTAAACAGTTTGAATAGTTACGATGGGAAATTCAATCTTTGGCGTATCTTCAATAATAAGATTTCCGATCGAAACAAGACCCATAACCATAAATATTGCAATAAATATAATCGTCGTCGCAGGACGTTTTACAAATAGTTCTATCATCTCTTGCTCCCCTTACTCGATAACCAAGGCACTGTTGCCATTGACGAGGTACCTTTGGTCACTTACCACAATTTTATCCCCAAGACTGACTTGCTTTCCAAGAGCATAAAAATTGTTATTGCGCCCAATAATTTCAACTTCTTTCTTTTTTAAAACACCATTTTCCACTACAAATAAATGGGGAGTTCCACCTCTAACGGAGACTGCATCTCGTGTCACGATATTCGCATTTAGCAAACGACCGACTTCGACATGCACAAGAGCTGACTTAGAACTTGGCTTTGTTCCTTTGAATTTAATTTTAATTTCATGAAGACCAGATAACAGTTGTGGTGTTCGTGTTACAGACTCCACGAAACCTGTGTATGAGTTATCATCTTGCACTACTTCTGCTTCTGAATTAACCTTAATTTTTTGAGCAACATCTGGTGAAACATAACAAGTAATGATCCCTTTTTTAGAATTACCCGTAACGATTACAGTATCAACCAAGCTACCTTTTATAACACTTGCAACTCTAACAGGTGTTCCATTTTTTTCCCAAAGAGAATAAAGAGTTGGGATATCTTTTTTCTTAGCTTCTTGGTTTGCTTGATCCTTAACGACCAAACTTGCTCCGTACCCGATAAAAACAACTAATAGGAATATTATTTTTTTCATTTTTCACCTCTTTCGCTACCTTCAAAAAGTAAACGGTCAAGATCGGCAATAGTATTAAGTAAGCTTAATCCTGTCCCAGCAAGACTTCTTTTATTATTTGTTAGTAGTAATTCGCTATCATTTAACTGTAGTTGCGATATTGCTCCTGTTGAGAAGGCACTAAGAGCAACTTTATATGATGCTTCTGCTAATTTTACAGCTTCGTTTTCAGCTTCTAACTTACTAACTAAACTTTCATATCTTCTCGTAAGAATTCTAAAGTTTGACTTTGTATTTCGAAGACCAGATTTTAACTGAAGCTCAGCAATTTTATTTTCTATCTTCTTTACAGCAACTTCATGATTCTTACTTCCACCAAGGTCCCAATCAAAAGAAAGCATTATTCCAAACTTAGCAGTTTCCTGTTCCTTAATAGCGTCGTCCATAAAATCGGAACGATATGTTGTAGGAGAATATGAAGCAAAGGCCGACAGTGTTGGAAAACGACCAGCTCTTGCAAACTCAACTGAAGACTCAGTTAACTTTACTTGCTCTTTCATTATTCTAACATTCGCTAGCTTATCAACTTTTGTGTCATTAAGCGTCTCTTTGTTCCATCTAGGTATTGTCTGAAGATCACTAACGGCCTTGATATTTTCTTTACTATCAATTGCTAAGAAGTCGGCTAATTGAATTTTGCTCGCAGCTAAAGAATTTTGAGACTCAATCAACTGAGGTCTTCTACTTGCTAAATCTGCCTGCATTTTTAAATTGTCATTACGACTAATTCGACCAAAGGCAACTCTCTTTTCTAGTGTCCTCTTATTGAGTTTTGCATTTTCAAATGACCCTGAATTAATTTTTACTAGTTCTTCATTATAAAGAACTGCGTAAAACAATTTCTTTGCTGTTTGCTTAACTTCAGCTTCAGTCGCTAGTTTACTATTTGCCTGGATTTCTCGTGCACTTTTTGCAATGTCAATTCCAGAACTTACTTTACCAAAAGTATAAATTGGCTGATTAAGCTGCAAAACCGCTCCCTCACTCCAATCATCACCATTTGGCTGTACACTTCCTGTCGCACTTGATTTAGCCAATGTCGCCTGAGCACTAAATGTTGGAAATGCACTTGAGTATGCTTTAGAAATTGTTTTTTCTGCTATTTCTAATTCTGCCTGACTAATTCCAATCCTTTCATTTCTCTCTAACGCCATTTCAATTACTTTTGCCTCGGTCAAATCGAGTGCAAACACAGGAGCTGAAGCAAGAATCGACAGAACGACGATAACTTTAGTTTTTTTCATATTGCCTCTCATCATCTTAAAGTTTTTCTCTTATACAACTTTCAATATGCTTAAGTTGCTTCAACAGCATCTCTTTTTCTTCCAAAGAGAAAGGAGAGAGTGTTTTGCGAATTAATTCTGAATAAACAGGGAGTGAATTTTCCATTAACTCAGAACCTTTCTCAGTAAGCGTAACATTTTTCACTCTGGCATCTTTTGCATCAACAACTGACTTAATTAGCCCCTGAGCGATCATGCGATTCATAATTCCTGTCACATTGGCCTTTGATACTGAATTGTTAATTGCGATTTCTGTAACAGTTGTTTTTTTACTTTCTGTGAAATGAATAAAAACCATAATATCAAATTGCGGCTTTGATATGCCGTACTGAGCGATTCCCTTCGTTATCAAGTCATCAAATAATTTTGTAGCCCTGATATTGGCCCCTAGAATATCGAGATCCAGATCATGTAGTTTGAGTTCTCTTCTTTGCATATATCCTTCCATTAGTTAACATCCTAACTACATAATTAACACGCTACCAAAATTCAAACAAGCGTTTAATTGAAAGAATTGTGTTAATTTTGCTAAATATTAAGAATATTCACAGCTTAGATGTTTTAAAGATGGAGGTATCTGATTTTACTCAATAGAAATAGAGGAAGGCAGCTATGTTTCATTCGAAACTATAGCCGCCCAAGAGATTGATTTATCCTTTAATTAGCGATAACGCTACATTTGGTGCCTGATTCGCTTGAGATAATACAGATGCACCCGCTTGCATTAGGATGTTGTTCTTAGTTAACTTTGCAGTCTCATCTGCAACGTCGACATCCCTAATTCGTGAATTTGCTGCCGATAGGTTCTCATCACTAACGCCAAGATTGTTGACGGTAGATTGTAGCCTATTTTGAAGAGCACCCATACCTGCCCTAACACCGTTGACTTGCACAAGTGCATCATCCAGTTTTTTAAGAGCGGCCTGAGAGCCTTCTTTAGTGGCAACAGAGTCAGCCGAGAGACCAAGAGATGCAAGCGTAGCATCTGATCCAGTTCCGTCATAGACAAGTCTATCCAGAATTGGATCATTCTTGATCCCGACTTGGAACTCAAGTCTTCCGCCTGTTCCATCGAGAAGCTTGATTCCGTTAAATTCAGCAGATCGAGAGATTCGATCAATTTCTTCTTTAAGATTTTGAAACTCGATGTCTGTAAACTTTCTCTCTTGTGGTCCAAGAGTGTCGTTTGCAGTTTGTACTGCGAGTTCCCTAAGCCTAATGATGATATTTGATACTTCACTTAATCCACCTTCAGCAGTCTGGATGAGAGAGATAGCATCATTTGCGTTTCTCTTAGCTTGTCTCATCCCTCTAATCTGAGCTTTCAAATTTTCACTGATCGCCAGACCGGCAGCGTCGTCCCCTGCCCTTGTTATTCTTTCCCCAGAAGCTAATTTCCTAAGGTTATCTCCAACATTTTTATTTGTTTGTGCTAATGTTCTTTGCGCCGACAAAGACATAACATTTGTATTTACTCTTAAGCCCATTTTTAATCTCCTTCGTACATATCCAAACCTCCTGTTTAAGTCCTTGTGCATCCATGCGCAAGTTTGCCTTTTTTGTTAATAATAATTTGTGCTAACTAACAATGGACAAATCAATCTCTTTTTTTCCTCTTAATCGATTGATAAGCAATTAAAGATTGCAGCCAATAATTGCGTTTTAATATTTATCCGGTTGTCATCAACATACACTGCTCCATTATAAAAATGCTTTTACTAAAAAGTTCTTTAAGCTTACAAACAAACGTCTTAAGGGGATTACCCTTGAGACGCTGCTTGAATAAGGCTTAAGGCATTTTTTGTACTTGAGTTCGCTTGAGCTAAAACCGAAGTACCGGCAGTCATTAAAATGTTTTGTTTCGTTAAGTTTGCTGTCTCTGCGGCAATATCAGTGTCTCTTACACGAGAATTTGCGGCAGAAAGGTTTTCAATACTTGTCGAGATATTGTTAATCGTCGACTGTAATCTGTTTTGAAGGGCACCAAAGTCAGCTCTAATACCAGAAACAGATACAATTGCCTGGTCAATTGAAGATAACGAGTTCTGTGCAGAAATTTTATCTGCAACTGAAGCAAGGTTAAGTCCAAGTGCTGCAACGTTAACATCTGCCGAAGAGGCATCGAATGTTAATCTGTCTGATATAGGATCGTTTCGTGTTCCAATTTGGATATCAAAAACCGCACCAGTACCATTTAAAAGTGGCACTCTGTTAAACTCTGTCGAGTTAGCAATACGATCGACTTCTGATGTTAATTGTTCAAATTCAACGTTAAGAAACTTTCTCTCTGTCGCCCCGATAGTATCAGAAGCTGCTTGTACAGATAGTTCTCTAAGTCGAATCATAATATTTGATACTTCACCTAGCGCACCTTCAGCAATTTGAACTAAAGAGATACCATCTTCGGCATTTCTCTCAGCTTGTCCAAGACCTCTGATTTGTGCTTTTAAATTTTCTGAAATTGCTAAACCTGCGGCATCATCTCCGGCTCTGTTAATTCTTTGCCCTGATGATAGTTTTTCCAATGATTGTTGCATACCGATTCTTGTCGTACTCAAATTTCTCTGAGCATTTAAAGATGCAACGTTGGTGTTAATTCGTAATCCCATGTCATCCTCCTTGATCTTGGGTTCTAGTAAGATTCCTTCTTGACTAGATTTCAGCTATTGACACCGACCAATAGCAGTCACAAGAGACTTATCGCCCCGATTTTTTCTTTCTTTATTTTTTACTGTAAATATTTTAAACGGAATATTTTGCCGACAAGTAACATAACCAACTGAAATAACTAGATAAATTTACTCATAACACGGCCTCTCTTAATTGGATTAGCAAAAAATGTAAAAATATTATGCATATCTATTAAGGAAAATAATGAAATTAACTCGCTCCACCCTCGCTAAATCTCCAGAGCTCTATAAAGAAGTTATTAAACTAATTGAGTACTCCTTTAATTATCCAGAAAATCACAACTTCGATAATGATTTCTATACGCTAATGAATCCGAGTAATCATGATCATTGCCATATTCTCATCAATGAAGAGAAACAAGTTGTAGCGCATATTGGAGTATCTCTTAAACAAATGGGAAAGAAGTCGATTTACACTCCTGTTGCCTTTATTGGAGGAATTTCTGTTGCACAAGAGTTAAGAGGTCGAGGAATATTTTCTGAATTTTTTAAAGATATAATTAATCATTATGAATCAAGATGTGCTTTCTTTATCCTCTGGAGTGAGAAAGATAATCTATATAAGAAGTTTAACTTCATTGAGTTCGGCTCTGTTATACAAACAGGTATTGAGCAATTACCTGAAAAAATTCTCAACTTTAAAAGAGTTAATTTATCTCGTCTTTCAAAAGAAGATTTTAAAAGAATAAAAGATCTTTATCAAAAAAGACTTGAACACTATATTCATCCGAAACGTTCGAGTAGCGATTGGGACAATATTGCATCTATTAAAAGCACACAACTCTATGTAGCGAAAGTCGATGACATTATTCAAAACTATTTCTTTATTAATAAGGGTTTTGATTTACCTGGAATAATTCATGAGTGTAGTTTTCTAAATGATGAGGATCTCGTTAACTCATTTAAGCCATATCGCCTATGGCTCCCAGAAAAACATATTCAATATATCGACAATCATCACGAAATTTATGTTGGACTTATAAAAATCAATAATAATTCACTCTTTAATAATTTCATTCAAGATGTGTTCAATAATGATCTTATTATAAAGAAGACAACTTCAGACTATATTGAATTTACTTTTTTAAATAAGGCCTACAAAACAGATCACGCAGAATTTATTCATATGCTTTTTGGGCCTAGGCCTGCGAAAGAACTACTGCCATATTCTAACTTCTTCTATATTCCTGGCCTTGATAGTATTTAACTCATCTTGCTTTTGAATATCCGTAGAAGAACATCCCCAAAGAAGCGAACCAAAGAATATAACTTACACTTGGTATACTTCTAATATCAAGAGATTGTAATGTATCGATATTGACAAGCTGCAAGCCAGACATAAAGAGAATGCAGCTAAAAAGACAAAAGCCGAGAAAGATCAGCGCAGATGATACCTTATCAAACGATTTCTCCATTCCCTGATGCTTAACTTCAAATGCATAACCGTTCTTAGACCATTCCTTTAGAAACCATCTTAAATGTCTAGGAACAACTCGAGAGGAATTAAGGATGTCTTTTCCTAACCAGAAAGCATCTTCCATAAAGTATTCTTTTTGAAAATTCTTTTTAATTATACTATCAATATCATCCTGTAAAAAAGAGAAGAGATCAAAATCCATCCCTAGAGACTTACCAACACCATCTAAGGTTATTAGCGCACGAAACACAATAAACCACTCTCTTGGTAGAAAGATTTCATGCTCGCGAAGTGTTTTTGTAATAATTTTAAATACCGCGCTAAAATTTGTCTGCTTTATCGTTAAGCCTATAAAAGGCGCTAAAGCGTAGCGCATGTCGATGACAAGCTTATCCACATCAGGGATTTTTTCATACTGTGCGACATCTAGAAATTCATTAACTAATGTTTCATAATTGTTGTTTAAGATGGAGTATATAATTGCGACAAAGTTTTGTCTCCCTTGTCGTGAGAGATTACCAACCAATCCAAAATCAATGAGAGCTATTTTCCCATCATTTGTATAGAAAAAGTTTCCACCATGAAGATCGGCGTGAAAGAAACCTTCCCCAAGAAAAGTTTGAATAAATACCTTGATCGACTCATTTAATTTATCTTCTAGCTCTGCAAGCTTTGAGTGTATTCGAAAACTATCACTAAAAGGTATTCCATTAATGAGCTCCATCACTAATAAATTCTCTGTTGTAAATTCTCCAAATATTTTTGGAACATAGAAAATACCATTCTCGTCATATTCAGAAATTATTTTTTGAAGTTTTTCACAATTCATTGCCTCAATATTGAAATTAAATTCATTTTGAAGTGATAATGCAAAATCCTCGATAACTCGAGAAAGACCTAGGAACTTAACTTCACTTCCAACTTTTTCCGCAGTCGTCGCCATAAAAAGCAAAATAGATAAGTCAGTATCGATTATATCTTCAATTCCGGGCCTTCTAACTTTCAGTACAACATCTTTTCCAGATAGAAGTTTAGCTTTATAAACAAGACCTATCGAAGCTGTACCAAGAGGACTATCGTCAACACTTTCAAAAACAGCTTCAATTTTTCTTCCTAAAGAATGCTCAACCTGAGCTCTTACAGCACTAAAAGGAAGTGGACTAACTTGATCCCTAAGAAGCTTCATTTGATTAATGAAACCTTCATCAAATAAATCTTCTCTTGAAGCAAATAGTTGCCCAAACTTAACAAATGCCGGGCCGAGCTCTTCAAAGCAGAGACGAAGCCTTAGTCCTATTATTTCAGACCAACCACTCTCTTCAATCTTATCAAGCTCTTCTTTAATTTTTAATTTTGTTGCGCGAGGTAGAACAAATCCAGGGATTTTAGATATAACACCATGCGGGATAAACTCATCAAATCCATGTCTAGCAAAAATAGATACTATTTCTCTTAGTCGACCAATATTCTTGATCGTTCGAGATACCTTAAATCCTGTACTTATAATACCCATAGTTATTCCATCCGTTGATTTATCAAAAGTGTATCATAAACACGATGCCTCTAAACACATTTTTAAGAAGACCATTTCATATTTGGAAATTATCGATATTAATGATAAAAATATGTCTTATGAAATTTTTAATAATCTTTTCAATTCTCTTTTCACACGCAAGTTTCGCAAATGAAGCATGTAGTCGAATTGCTATTATCAATCAGCAAGAAGTCTTGGTTGACCCAAGTAGCAATAGAAAAGGAGAAGGGCTAAGGTATCACCTTGAAAAAGATGAAGTCGCTAAGTTTTATCTTAACGAGTACCAAAACACGATTGAAAGTAACTTAAGACCTGCAATTATTGGAACAGCTGGAACAGGACTTATCTTGAGCGCATTTATTGCAAATGCCAGTGATAAGAATAGAAAAGTCTTGTTGCTCTCTGGCGTTGCAACGATTCTGATTAATTTTTTAATTGATAAAACAATTGATAGCTCAAATGAAAAAAACTTCACCAGAGCAATTGAAGAATATAATAAAAGACAGTTTCCAAAAATCTATCTTCAAGACAATGAAAAAACTAATCCTGCTCAAAGCATTATGCTAGAGAAGAACTGGAGCTTTTAATGAATTTGAATGATAAAATTACTTGCTTCAAATGCCAAAAAGCGCTTGATTTAGCCCCCGGAACAATTATTCACCGAAGTGAAGAATGCCCTCATTGCTTATCAAGCCTACATTGCTGTAAGATGTGTAACTTCTATGACCCTAAATCATATAATGAGTGCCGAGAAACTTCTGCAGACAGAATTGTTGATAAAGAAGTAAATAACTTCTGTGACTATTTTATACTAAAAGGTGCAGGCGATGATGGATCATCAAAAGATGACCTCCTGGCACAAGCTAATTCACTATTTAAATTTTAAAAGGAAAAAAAAATGAATGAAAGTCCAATAACAAAAGAAGGCTATGACAAAGTTCAGGATGAGTTAAATCATCTCATCAAAGTTGTCAGAGAAGAGTTGCGTATTACGATTTCAGAAGCAAGAGAACTTGGTGACCTTAAGGAAAATGCTGAGTATCACGCAGCAAAAGAAAAGCAATCCCAAGTGGAAGGAAGAATTAGCCAACTCCAAGGAATCATTGCAACCTCTAAGGTTATTGATATTTCCCAAGTAAGTTCTGACAAAATTGTTTTCGGGGCATCCGTAACAATTTCGAACGTGGACACTGAAGAAGAAGTGACTTACACAATTGTTGGGGAATCTGAATCTAATATGAAAGAAGGCAAGGTTTCATACTCAAGCCCACTTGGAAAAGCCTTAATAGGAAAAGAAGAGGGCGATACAGTTATAGTCCGTGCCCCAAAAGGTAATATTGAATATGAGGTATTAAGTATTGAGTATAAGTAACCTCAATCTCAAGTCTCCAATATCTTCTTTATATAAGAAGCCCTCTACTACTGTAGAAAAACTACTAAATGCAAATATTATTTCCTTGGAAGACTTAATGTGGGTATTTCCAAGGAAAATTTTAAAACTCCCTCAGATTACAAAATTTCAAAATGCAAAAATTGACGAATACTTCCGAGGTGCTGGAAAAGTCTTAAGTGTCCAAGCGAGACCTAACTTTAAGGCCAAAGGCAAGGGCAAAGCAATGCTCTATAATATCTCAGCAACTGTCCAAGACATTAATTCATCTCAAATTATTTCTTTAAAATGGTTTAACTGTTACTCTTCAATGCAAAAAAAGATTGGTTCTTGTGAAAGCATTGAGTTCTTAGGCGTTGTCAGTATCTTTAATGAACAATTACAAATAGCAAACCCTGAGTTTAGTATCCTCGGTGAAAGTACAATAGCAGAAGGCTTGCGAATCCAGTACCCAACAATTTCTTCTGTAACTTCAACTAATTTCAAAAAGGTTATTGATAAAATCCCACTCGAGCTATGGGATACTTTGAATGAAATACTTCCAAGCTCAGTCTTAGAAAAAAATAATCTGATTCCTCGTTCAGATGCTTTCAAATATATTCATGGGAAAGTTGAGCTTTGCGACTGGGATGAAGATAAATTAAATCAATCTATCTATCGCTTGAAATATGAGGAATTTTTCCTCGATCAAATTAAAATAAGTATCAGAAAAAAAGCACGAATCGACCAAGAAGGAATTATTATTTCCCCTTCAAGTGAAAATATCTCTTCGTTTTTAAAAATGTATCCCTATCCCCTCACACATGATCAAGAGATGGCCGTTAACGATATTATTGTCGACCTCAAATCTGGGCAGCCAATGATGAGATTGGTCCAGGGAGATGTCGGGTGCGGTAAAACAACCGTCGCAGTCATTGCATCGGCCCTAGTTATTTCTGCAGGCCTTCAGGTTGCCCTCATGTGTCCTACTGAAGCACTCGCAACACAGCACTACGCAAGCTTAGTTGAAGTACTGCCAAGTCATATGAGCATTGGAATTCTTCTTGGAAGTACTCCAGTGAAGAGCAAGAATCAGATTCTCTCTGATCTTAAGTCAGGTAAAATAAATCTTATCATTGGAACTCATTCTCTTTTTCAAGACAGTGTCGAGTTTAGCTCACTTGGACTTTCTATAATTGACGAGCAACATAAATTTGGTGTTGAACAACGTTTAAAACTAGTTTCAAAAGGAGTTGGTTCACACTGCCTTATCATGAGTGCCACACCAATACCTCGTTCGCTAAGTCTTACTCAGTATGGAGATCTTGATATTTCAGTCATTAAGAATATGCCATCAGGAAGAAAGGGCTCTAAGACAAGAATTGTTACACCAGAGACCTTTCCCAAATTCCTAAGTTTTTTAAAAACTAGAATTGAAATGGGAGAACAAGCCTATATACTCGTCCCTGCCATTAGTGAGTCACCGGATCAAAATATAAGAGACCTTGAAAAAACATTCAAAAAATTTAAAGACTTTTTCCCTGAGTGTCGTATTTCTGAACTTCATGGACAAATGAAGTCAGAAGAAAAGGCTAATGTATTTAGAGCTTTTAAAGATCACGAGATAGATATTCTCGTTGCAACTTCAGTTATTGAGGTTGGTATCAATGTTCTAAATTCAACAATTATGGCCATACTTAATCCTGAAAGATTTGGACTTAGTTCACTACATCAGATGAGGGGAAGAGTTGGCCGTGGAGAAAAGCCTGGATTTTGTTTTTTAGTTACAGAGAGGAAACTTAACCCCGATAGCCTTCACCGCCTACAAGTAATTGAAAACAACACAGATGGATTTCAAATAGCAGAGGAAGATCTTAAAATCCGAGGAGAGGGCGATCTTTTTGGTCAAGAACAATCGGGTGTAATCACACAAAGAAGGATTGCTAATATTATTACAGACCAACCAATTCTACTTAAGGTCATTAGTGATTTTGGCGAAATTTCCGATGGCGATGAAGTAAACCTACTTCACGACCAACTTCAGACGGATGAAAAGATTCTCACTACTATTTAATTCATTTTCCATATAAAATGAATCCATGATTAATTTTAATATAATTGATTCACCTGATTTATTATCGATTGGAAAATATGAATTCAAACTTCATCATATTCGAATTGGTCGAAATCTTGGCAATACAATCGCAATAAATGATCCATCGATTTCAACTCGAGATAAAATTGTCCTAAGAACAAATAAATCCGGCTTAATTGTCGAAAGTAACTGCAATTTTCTAATTAATGGTAAAAAAGTTAATGGCGTCTTGAATATCAAAATTGAAGACCAAATAACATTTGGTAATACTCATATAAAAATAGCTTCATTTGACCTGTCTAATATCATTATTGCAGATGCATACTACGATAAGCTTGAGAAAATCAGCAATGATGATCCCAAACTTTCAATCCTTCTCGAAAATATTGAAGAATTCTATATAAACCTTACTAATGAGAGCCTCGATGATCTGGAAAAGTAAATCTAACTTTCTTCAAGTTGACGGGGAAACGACTATTCATTTTCATACGAACTTTAAAAAAGATGAGCCTGTAAATGATAGACCAGTAATTATTTTTAACTACGGACTTGTTTGCAATATTGAACATTTCAAATACCAAATTGAATTCTATGACAAACATGGTTTTAATGTTGTTTTGCATGATTATCGCTGTCATTTTGACTCTATCTGCGACACTGGAATTCAAACCTGCACATTTGAAAATATATCTCATGACCTGTGTAAGTTAATGGATCACTTAGGTATTAAGAAGTCCCACATGATTGGTCACAGTATGGGAGTTAATGTCACTCTAGAGTTTGCCCGCCTCTATCCAAAGAGACTCGCAAGTATGGTCTTGATTTCGGGAACAGTTTTTCCTCCTCAAGATGTAATGTTTGATTCGAATATTGTAGACCTCGCTGAACCAGCCATTATTGAACTTAGAAAACAACTAGGGCCAATTTATGACAACCTCTGGGTAAATACATATAAGAACCCACTGGCACGATTTATTGTGTGGCAAGGCGGATTCAATATGAAGAAAACTAAGATTGATTTTGTTGAACATTATATGAAAAAGATCGGAGAACTTTCCCCTGATTTATTTTTTCATCTGCTCTCAGAGATGAGAAAACATGACATTATTAATGAACTCGAAGTTATTGAAAACCCAACGTTGTTGATTGGGGGAGATAAAGATAAAATAATTCCAAATTACTTGCAAAGAGTTTTAAAGAAATACCTACAAAATTCCAGTCTCTATATTGTCAAAGATGGAAGCCATGTTCCCCAGATAGACTTCCCTGAGTTTATCAATCAGAGGAGCTTAAACTTTATCAACAAAAATTTAAATTAAATTCTTATAGGCTAAGAGTTCTTTAAAAACTCTCTTCATCGCAGACCTTCTCTGAGCCTTCTTATATTCGATGTGTGAAGCTTCTCCCTGAGTATTTTGATTATGAGACAAATCATCCACAACTTGAACTTCGTACGGATAGAAAAATCTAACATCTCTTGCAATTAAAGAAGTATCAAGATTCATAATTCTCTGAGATATTGGACTATCGGCATCTTTTTTTGCTTCTTTTCTAATACTTAAAAACTCAGTTAAAAATGGGTTCTTATATTTGATTAACTGTCTGCAAGTAAACTGTATCGACTGATAATTTTTTGAGGTATGAGCATTTCTCTCACTCTCTGTTCCTTCAAAGAAAGAACATTCATTAATTTCACGATTAACTGCCGCTAAGAAACGCTCCTCCGACAGGTTATTCCTAATTGCCATTTTTACTATACCAGAGTATTTCTTTTTAAATTTCTCGAGATCAATAATCGTATTCACCGAACGACTTGGCTTAATATTATGAGGGATTACAACATTCTTTTCGATGAGAAATTTGACGACATTAATACAATCAAACTTACTTTTAGTTACAAAGCGAATTCCAACTCTATCAAACAGTTCCTCTGCAACATTTTCAGCCTTATGAAGAAGTTTGATAATGACACTGTCTCTAGTTTTCTTAGATTTGGTTTCAAAATCTATAAGTGGAATATTGTACTCACCATGTTTCAAAAAAAGATTATTATCACTATCTCGATGTAAGTATTTATAGAAGCGATCGAAGATTTGAGTTTGAATAATATTAAAATAATTAGATCTTAGGTCTTTATCAGCGTGTAAAATTGTGTGCATAACCTTCAATACAATTTCGGCCCACAATCTTTCCTCATGCTCCGACTCAGAATTTCCAGTCGCCATTAAAAAAAGATCTCTTACATCTGTAATCATATATAAAGAATTTGGAATTTTCATGTCCAATCCCTCAGGATCACCTTCTTTCAAAAAATATCTTCTTATAAATTGCATTGCTTCTTGAAAGTTTCCAAAAAGTTCGGCACGACTAACGGGATCATTAGGGTCAAGGCCGTAACCTTTCAAGAAACTATTAACCTGCTCAACATTGTATATTTGAGAAATTAAGAACCTTGAATCCAAAGCTGATTTTCCACCTACTACGACGTTGAATAGATCCCAATCAAAAATATATTTATTTAAATAGTCTGGTCTCGACATTTGTTTTTCCAAATTAAAAAGATTACGTTACAATTTTCTACAAGATGTTAAAAGAAAATAAACCACCACTCAATGATCCTGCAATATTATTCTTAACTTGTCTTGGAGCTGGTTATTCACCATATTTCCCAGGAACAGTAGGAAGCTTAGTTATTCTACTTCCCCTTTATTTTCTTGGTCAAATGAGCCCACCTTTTTTCCTCTTTATACCATTTATATCAATTTTATCTCTAATGAGTATTTACATTATTGATATAGTTGAGAAAAAACATAAAATTCATGATCCAGGCTGGATCGTCATTGATGAAGTTGTCGGAATGTGGATCACATGCCTATTTCTACAATCGCACGACGCTATTCACTACTTCGTCGCCTTCATCTGGTTTCGTGTCTTTGACATACTTAAGCCTTGGCCAGTCAGCTATTTCGACAATCTCCAAAGCGCCTTCGGTACACTATTTGATGATGTCGTTGCTGGACTCATGGGCGGCGCAGCATATCTTCTTACA
Source organism: uncultured Bacteriovorax sp. (assembly GCA_964593545.1). Classification (GTDB taxonomy): domain Bacteria; phylum Bdellovibrionota; class Bacteriovoracia; order Bacteriovoracales; family Bacteriovoracaceae; genus Halobacteriovorax_A. The sequence continues at coordinate 50,564 of CAZQJK010000009.1, forward strand.
TTTAAATTGTTAGAAGTTTTATCTTGACTTACGCAAAACTTACGCTAAAAATATACCTACTGAAGTTCAATTATTGAATTTTGCAAAAATGCAAACCTGATAAATCATAATGTTAGACAAATGAGAACGGGACGCTACTTTGCAATGGAAGAACAGTAATAGATTTGCTAACTTTCTAAAAGAAATATAATTTCAAAGGGGACACCACAATGACTAGCACTAATCAAACAGATGTAAAAAACAAGGCGAAGGCATTAGACCTAGCACTTTCTACAATTGAAAAACAATTTGGTAAAGGCGCAATAATGAGACTTGATGGTTCTAAACCACAAGTAAAAACTCCGGTTATCCCAACAGGATGTCTAGGACTAGACTTAGCACTTGGAGTAGGTGGAATTCCAAAAGGTCGAATCGTAGAAATCTACGGACCAGAATCATCAGGTAAAACAACTCTTACACTTCATATCGCTGCTCAGTGCCAACAACAAGGTGGAACGGTAGCTTTCGTTGATGCTGAACATGCACTTGATACAGGATATGCATCAAAACTAGGTGTTGATATCCCTAATACTCTTATTTCTCAACCAGATAGTGGTGAGCAGGCCCTAGAAATTACAGACATGCTTGTACGTTCTGGTGCTGTTGATCTACTTATTGTTGACTCAGTTGCTGCACTCACACCAAGGGCAGAACTCGAAGGAGATATGGGAGACTCACACATGGGTCTACAAGCAAGACTTATGTCTCAAGCATTAAGAAAACTTACAGGGTCAATCTCTCGCTCAAACTGTACTGTAATTTTCATTAACCAACTTAGAATGAAAATTGGTGTTATGTTTGGAAATCCTGAAACAACAACAGGTGGAAACGCACTTAAGTTCTACTCTTCAGTAAGACTAGATATCAGAAGAATTGGAGCGATCAAATCAACTGATGCGGTTATTGGAAATAGAACAAGAGTTAAGGTTGTAAAAAACAAAGTAGCTCCTCCATTTAGAGAAGTTGAATTTGATATTATGTATGGTGAAGGTATATCTAAAGAAGGTGACCTATTAGATCTTGCTGTTCACAATAAAATAGTTGATAAAGCAGGTGCTTGGTTCTCATATAAAGATGCTAAAATTGGACAAGGTAGAGAGAATTCAAAAGTTTTCTTAACTGAAAATCCAGAGATAGCGGAAGAGATCAAGACAAAAGTACTAAGCCTATATGGATTAGCTGAAGGTGTTGATGAAGTTATCGTAGATCAAAGCACTGGTGAAATTATTGAAGAAGAGATTTCTGAAGATGATACTGCAACAAAGTCTAAAGCAAAGAAAGCAAAGAAAACAGTTCAATAAAACATAATGATGCTTTTGGCTTGAGCTCACTGATGAATATCAGGAACAAAATAGCCAAGAGCATCTTCCAATAAACCGATATGACTAATAATCAGACCACATCTGAAGAATTTCAAAGAGCATATTCATATACAATCCGAATCCTTTCAAAAAGAGACTATTCCATACATAAGCTTTCTCAAAAGCTCAAAGAGCGAGGTTTTGATCAAGTAACGATTGATACTGTTATTGACGAACTTGTAGTAAAGAAGTTTGTGAATGAAGAAAATTATGCGGAGTCTAAAATTAAGGGATGGATGCAAAAAGGTCACTCTCAAGATCTTATTTCTCAAAAACTCGAGTTAGAAAATATTTATGTTGATGATATATTCATTCAATCCGTATTTGATGAATACAAAATCAGTGAGGACTCGCAACTAAAACAACTCGTTGAAAAAAAATGTCGCTCAATCAAATCAAAAGAGATGTTAGATTTTAATTTCAAGAAAAAACTGATACGCTATTTAATGTCAAAAGGACATTCATTTGATCTGGCACAACAGGCCATTGATAGTTACATCAGGAGACTTGATGAAGAAGAAATTGAGCATTATTAAAATCGTTTCATTTATATTCATAATCATGACTTTAAGCTCATGCTTAAAATCAAAAACAACAAATCATAAATCTCTTAATTTTCCACTATCAGGGGAAATATCTACTCTTGATCCTGCCAACTCCTTTGATACAGTTTCATTATCAATTGTATATCAAGGCTATGAGCAATTATTTGAATACCATTACCTACTTAGACCATACAAAATAACACCCCTACTAGCAGCAGATATGCCCAAAATTGAAAACCAAGGAAAGAGATATATAATTTCTCTTAAAAAGAACATTCCTTATCATGACGATCCTGCTTTTCAAGGGCAAAAACGCTTTGTGAAAGCTGAAGATTTTATAAACCAAATTAAAAGATTAGCATTTATTCCTCTTAGAAGTAATGGTTGGTGGCTGTTTGAAGGACGTATCAAAGGGCTTAATAAATTTAGAGATGAAGTTCAAGATGATTATAAGAAGTTACTTGAATATAAAGTTGAAGGATTAACGGCTCTAGATGATCACACACTAGTCATCGAACTCGAACAACCATATCCACAAATGATGAATGCTCTATCAATGAGTTTTACTTCACCTATTCCTAGGGAAGCTATTTTACACTACAAGAATATGCTTGATCATGTCATTATCGGTACAGGTGCCTATAAGCTTGACAACTGGGAACGTGGCTCTAAATTAACAATGAGTAAATTTGATGAGTATCATACGTCCTTCTATCCGGCGCAAGGTGACAGATTAGCACACAGCCGAAAACTACTTGTCGATGCAGGAAAGAGATTACCATTCATTGAAAAAATAAATTTCCATATCATTAAAGAATCACAAACAAGATGGCTACAGTTTATGTCTGGAAATCTAGATTTTCTTCGAGTACCTAAAGATAATTATCAAAGTCTAGTAACTCCAAGCGGAGAACTTACTGATGAATTTAAAGAAAAGAATGTAACACTTGAAATTTTTTCGACTCTAACTTTTTGGTGGATATCTTTCAATATGAATGACTCTATTCTAGGGAAAAACTTAGATCTTAGAAAAGCAATTGCACACGCTATTAATGTTGATAAGTATATTGAAACATTTACAAATAATATTGGACTAAAAGCAAACTCAATATTTCCACCAGGAATACCTGGATACGACCCAACAAAAATTCTTCCTTATTCTTTTAATCTTGATAAAGCTAAGGAATACTTAGTGAAGGCGGGTTTTCCAGGCGGAAAAGGCTTACCAGAGCTGATCTATGACACGAGAGGTACATCAACAACCCAAAGACAGAGGGCAGAGTTTATTAAAGTCGAACTCCAAAAAATTGGGATTAAACTAAAAGTACAAACAAATACTTTTCCTGGATTCTTAAAGAAAGCAAAGGAAGGGCAACTACAGTTATGGCTTGATGGATGGTCACTTGATTACCCTGATGCTGAAAATGTTCTCCAACTTTTAATTTCTAAAAATCATCCCCCTGGGCCTAATGCTACAACATATGACAACAAAAAATTTGATGCACTTTTTGAAAAATTAAAATTACTTCAAAATGGTCCTGAGAAGTTTGCTATTATGAAAGAAATGGAAAAGATGGCAATTGACGATCTTCCATGGGCCCTTCTCTTTTATGCTCGAGACTATATTGTTTATCATAACAGACTAAAAAACTTCAGATATAGTGATCTCATTACAAATAAAGTTAAATACTTAAGTACATCTGAAGACTAAAGTCATCAAAAACTAAGGGCATATTTTACCTACGTGCCCTTCAGTCCTTAGTCTAGGCAAGTTTTTCTCTACTTTGTCGATATGTTCAGTAGAGACAATTGCTCTTACTGCAACAAAGGACAAACAATGACTCTTGCACGAAAATTTCTATTTGTTTATTTATTCCTCTCAAATATTATATTTGCTCGAGAATACTTCATCTTTAGCGTGGAGCACGACCTGCCAATGGGCATGGAAGAAGAGGTTCTAAGAAAGAATTACTTTATCAATATTGGAGAAAAACAAGGTGTAACAGTCGGAACAACATTAGATGTTTTTAGAACTGTTGATCAAAATGATCCCTATGAAACGAAGAAAAGATATTCCTATGATATCAAAGTTGGTGAATTAGAAGTCATTCACCAAGACAGAGATGCCTCGATTGCTGTATCAAAAAACATCAGAGAAGGTGAGAAGATACCGATTCTAGAAGTACCAAATTTTATGGTCGGTGATGCAGTTAAATTAAAGTTAGCTCAATAATAAGTTAAGATCTCTGATGCAAAACTGTTCTGCGCTCTTTAATCATTTGAACTTGATTATTGAGTGCATTCAAAGCCTTTTCTTGCCTCTCAATAATTTTTGGCTCAAGTCCTTCAACTTCACGAAGATTTTTAAGGACGATATTAACCATACCTTGAGCGACAACGATATGGTTGCTTATATCATGCAGGAATTTTCTCTCTTCAAGAGCAAGGTCCTGTACTGTTAATTCATCACTCATTTTTGATAGCCTTTTAAAGAAATTTGATAGACTCTAATGTACCAATAATTTCTGTTTTTTCAACCTGGTAAATTATTATTTTACACAAACAAGGCGTTGGCCGACTTACCTTCTTTAGTAATAATTTCGTTCTAAGCCTGACTGTTTTAACAACACTTCCCTTATATACGCCATTAAAACCCATCACCAATTCACAGAAATTTTTATTAAAATTAATTTTCTTTGGTTCAAGATAAGAAATTAGATAAACTGACTTCATTTTTCCTCCAGTAATGACCATTATTGCAAGGTGATTATTGGAGCAAGTTCATAAATAGCTATAATTAGAAGATAAAATAGATGAAGAATAAACTTTCTGAACTGGCTACTTTGACATATAATGATTTTTCAAATATAAAATAATTTTGAATTATCATAGTCTAAATGACGGAGCGCAACAATGGCAAGAATTACGATCGAAGATTGTCTTGAAAAAGTAGAAAACAGATACGAATTAGTACACCTTTGTGTAAAAAGAGTGAAACAATTAAGAGAAGGCGCTGACCCACTAGTAAAAAGCAAAAACAAAGAAGTGGTAACAGCACTAAGAGAAATTGCAGCTGGAAAAGTTAAGCATGCTCCAATGAGTGAATACGATTCTGACGAATTTTAATTTTTTATTTAAATTTAATATAAAAAAAAGGACCCTTTCGGGTCCTTTTTTTATCTCTTCTTTCTTGGCATTGCCAACTTTAAAACTTCATCAAAATGTGCAACTGGAAAAAACTTCATTCCCTTTCTATGTCTTTCAGGAACTTCTTTTAAGTCTTTCTCATTTTCTTTTGGAAGAATGATATTTGAAATACCAGCTCTTTTTGCAGCAAGAACTTTTTCCTTGATACCACCAACAGGTAATACTTTACCTGTCAAAGAGAGTTCTCCCGTCATTGCAAGGTTGCTTTTAATTTTTATACCATTAGCTAAAGAATAAAGCGCAAGTGCCATTGTTATACCAGCACTTGGTCCATCTTTTGGTGTCGCTCCAGCTGGTAAGTGAAGATGTATTTCATGATCAGAAAGAAAGTCTTCTTCAAGTTCCTCTTCGGCTTCTACTTCATCTGACTTCTTTTTAGTTTTTGTTTTTTTCTTCTTTTGATTTGCTAGGTACTCTTCTTCTATTTCTTCTTGAAGAAGTTTTTTAACATAACTGTAGGCTATGTTTGCAGACTCACTCATAACTTCACCAATTTGCCCAGTGAGTTTAAATCCGCCTTTCCCAACAAGTGGAATTGTTTCAATATAGAGAATTTCTCCACCATATGAAGTCCATGCTAGACCAGTAGACATACCTGGCATTAAATCTTTTAGTGCTTTCTCACTTGTAAATCTTGGTGGCCCTAAATAGTCTTCAAGCTGAGCAATTGTTGGTGTAAATTTTTTCTTTCTCTTTGCTGTTACTTTCTCTAATGCTGCTCTTCTACAAAGTTTCGCAATTGTTTGTTCCATCACACGAACACCAGGCTCTCTTGCATAATCCTCGATAAGTTTATGGAGCAGTTTATTATTTAACGCCATATCATCTTTCTTAAGTCCGTGCTTCTCTAATTGCTTAGGAATTACCCACTTACTTGCAATCGACACTTTCTCTTCCATCGAGTAACCACTCAACTCAATTACTTCCATTCTGTCCAAGAGTGCCTCTGGAATATCAGCTAAGTAGTTTGCTGTTGCAATGAAAAGAACTTTTGATAAATCAAAAGGAACATCCAAATAATGATCAATGAAATTATGATTTTGTTCTGGATCTAAGACTTCAAGTAGGGCCGATGCTGGATCACCTTGGTATGATTGTCCTAATTTATCAATTTCATCGAGCATAATAACAGGATTATTTACTTCAACTCTCTTTAGTGCCTGAACAATACGTCCTGGCATTGCTCCAACATAGGTTCTTCTATGTCCCTTAATTTCAGCTTCATCTCTCATACCACCAAGAGAGAATCGATAAAACTTTCTTCCAAGAGCTTCAGCGATACTTCTTCCCATCGATGTCTTACCAACACCAGGAGGTCCTGATAAACATAGAATTGTTCCATCATATTTTGGCTTGAGTTTACGAACAGCTAGGAACTCAAGAATTCTCTCTTTCGCTTTCTCTAAACCATAGTGATCTTTCTCTAGAATTTTTTTCGCCTTAATCATATCAACTGATTCAGTTGTAGCTTTTGACCATGGTAGATCAAGAATCCAATTCAAATATGTTCTTGTAACGTTATACTCAGGTGATGAGTCTGGAATAACTTCTAAGCGTTCGATTTCATCTTCAACAGATTTCATCACTTCTTCTGGTAAATTTGCTTCAAGTATTTTTTCTCTGATCTTATTCATATCACGAGACTTATCATCATCTTCCATTCCAAGTTCGCTTCTAATTACTTTTAGTTGCTCTCTTAGAAAATATTCTCTTTGATACTTATTTACTTTATCATTAACCTCATCAGAAATTTTCTTCTGAATATCAGCGACGTCTTTTTCTCTTCTTAAATAAACGAGAAGCTTTCCAAATCTCTTTTTTACAACTAGTGTCTCAAGAAAATCTTGAGCCTCAGGAATATCAAGAGAAAGTGCAAAAGCAACTAAGTCAGCGAGGGCCCCAGGCGATGGCGAGTTAATCATCGCAAGTTTCATCTCTTCGTTAAAGTATGCGTTTATTTCACTAAGTTTCTTTACTTGGTTAATAACAGATCTTGTATATGCATCTAATTCTTCATCCTCTTCAAGAATATCATCAAACACTTCATACTTTGCTTTTAAAAGAGGTGCGCTTTCAATGATCTGAGAAGCTCTAAATCTCTTGATCCCATGAACCAAAATATTTACTGACCCATCAGGAAGTTTAAGTCTTTTTACTACCTTACAAAGAACTCCAACTTTATAAATATCCCCTGGTTTAATCTCTCTGTTTTCAAGATCATTTTGAATATCCGGGTCTATTTCGCCTTCTTCATTTTTTAAATCATACTTAACAAGGTTAAGTGCTAAATATCCATTCTTGATAAGATATTGATCAAGATCTGATGTATACTTATCTTCAGTTAAAACAATTGGCGCAATCATTCCAGGAAAGATCGGGCTATTCATAATTGGAATAATTACAACTTCATCAGGAAAATTTTCTTCTCCATTTGATTCTTGAATCTGTACTTTATATTCTTCGATTTCGCTCATATGTCCTCTTTATTAGTTATTAATTTTTTATATCGATCACTAGTCTTCCAGGATTTGTTAAATAGAAAATATCAATTGAATAATCTGCTTTTAATATAACTTCAGTTGATAAAGACTCATCACCAACAGGATAGAACTCTATTTTATCTACATACTTAGAATTACCGAATGACCCTATACCACTACCTATTGTCGTATTAAAAAAATCGATGAATATTTTTTTATTTTTTTCTGACTTGTACCCGTAAACTCTTGGAGTACTTGCGGTATCAAAATCAAAGACCAATCTTTCATAACCATTCGCAGGTTGATATCCGTGGCGTATCGATTTCAAAACTGATCCACTGATGTTATTTGTACTGTGAAAAATTCCACCTTTAAAATAGATTGATCTTTTCTTATCACTGATTTTTCGAATTCTTTCACTCATTAAATCTTGAGCGCTCGAAACTTGAACGAATAGAACAGAGAGAAATAAAACTAGTATTTTTAAATTAAACATTAAAACCCTTCCATGGTCATTAATTATATCTCTATTATTTTACGTGATTGTGAACAAAAAAAGAAGATTTTACTTCCAAGTTTTAACTCGACGCATACGCATGGCGCCAATAACTCCAAATAAAACCGAAAACCAGAGAATATTTACACTTGTTCCATCTGCTGACTTTTCTTCATCATAAGATGCAATCGCTCTTCCAACCTCTTTTCTCTTAACTTCATAGACGAATTTATCAGTGTGGTAGTTTGTCAGGTAGTCACCAAATGTAGTTCTCACCCAAATATCGAAAGAACGATATGGAATTTTTCCTAAATTTGGATGATCTGGAAACGCCATTGAGATCAATCTAAACTGATCTCCTCTCCCTTCATAATCATACACTCCGAGCTTGTCGTAGTAAGGTCTAAAGCCGAAGCTATCTCTTTGAACGAGAATTATATACTGTGAACTTAAGGCAAACTCTGGAGCATTTGGATTCTCATAGATGAGCTCCTGCCACTCTCCGCCTTCATAGTGAATGGTAAAAACATTTTTATTAACGAGGTATCGATTTCCAATACCAGCACTTTTTAAAATTTTAAATGAGGCCTCGGTAAGAATTTTACCCTCGTGATCCTTCTTGTATACCTGCCCTAAGTATTCACCTAAGATTACACCATCAGCTTCATTCAGCTGCTTCTTCATTGGTATAGGGAAGATCTGAGCAGCCAAGCTCGTCATTGTAATTATGGATAGTAGTAAGAGTTTCTTCATTAAGAGCCCAGTCATAGATTCAATGACTCATCGGCGACTTTTCTGAATACTTTAGCTTTTTAGTCGGAGACTTCAATATTTATGACATCAAAGTCACTAAATATCGGGTGGTTATCTATTACGATGAGGGTATTTCCTTTACTTGATAACCCAATCATAAGATCCCGTATTCGTACTAATTCCTTTATTGAGAGACCATAAGAAATATCGGTAAATATGAGTAGAGAATTCTCTAAATCTTTTTGCAAAGTATTTAAAAACTTAACTCTCAATCTCTCTCCTCCCGATAGTGAAGGAAGTGTACGGTCCAAAGTAAGATAGCCTAAGTTAAGAAGCTTTAGATACTCCACAATTCTTTTTAATTTGGGTGTTGATCTAATGTGTTCAAAAAGTTCAACGACTGGAGTGTTATAAGCCTCAACAATTGTATACTTACCATCTGAAATATTTGAATAGAACTTATTAAGCTTCTTTCCCTCGCAATCCTCACATGGAAAGCTAACATCTTCTAAAAATTGCATATCGATTTCGATAATACCTTTTCCTTCACATGTAGGGCATTTTCCTAAATCTGAGTTTGATGAGAAGTGACCATCTTTGAGACCTAAGCTTTTTGAAACAGGAAGAGTTGCATAATATTTTCTGACAAATGGAGAGATTCCAAGCATCGTACCAACTGTTGATCGTCCTGAGGCTCTTTCAATATTTGTTTCGTAAACAATTATATTTTCAAAATTAGTATACTTAGAATACTTTCTAATTTTATATTTAACATCGTAATTCTTTTTTTCGTCGAAGTGTCTTGAATTAAGATCATTGGCAACTACATCGATAATAAATCTTTTCGAAAAAGACTCTCTAAATGATTTTACAGTCGAGACAACACCGACAGGAATTGAAAGTTTCTTAATTTTTTTGTGCTCAAACTCGATATCCGACAATTCAATAAATGACTTCGCCTTCTCCGGTACATATTTTGGAGATTTCTCAATTGCTTTTTTCTTATACGGCCCCTGATAGATGATATCACCACCGAGATGTCCTGCTCCTGGCCCAACTTCAATTATCCAATCAGAAGCTTTTTGAACTTCTCGAGCATGATCGACAAGAACAAGTGTATTATTTGTAGCTAACCTTTTTAAATACTTCACAAGAGTTAATTGTTCATTTTTATTTAAACCTAGACTTGGCTCATCTAAAATAAAAAGAGAACCCGATCCTTGATAACTTAAGTAGCGGACAAGTAAAGACTTTTGATATTCGTTAGACTCCAGCTCTTTAATTTTTTTAGTAATTTGAAATGATCCTAAACCAAACTCTAGAGCAAGATTAAGTTTTGAAACAATTCTATCAATAATAACTTCTTTCCCTGATATTTTAAGATCACTTAGCAGCTGACTTAATTCAGAGATATTCATTTTAAGTAGTTCACCATATTTGGGAAGGCCAGAATTACTCTTATACAAAGCTGATTTCTCGCTTATACGGGTTCCATCACATAATGAGCAGATTGAATCAGTTTGAATTGATCTTAGAAATATTCTAACACTTCTCTTATAGCGTTTCTCCTCCATCCAAGATAGCATTTCCAGAATGCCAGGGAAGCTGCCTTCACCACCCAGAAGAATTGGGAATACTTTCTTCTCAACTTCAAAAAATGGAACAGTTAATGAGATATTCTTCTTTTTCAATATCGCTTTAAATGATTTCTCATATTGATTAAATTTACTATATGAAAGAATTGAAATGGCCCCGTCATTAATTGATTTTGCGGGATACTTAACTAACTTATCTCGACTATAGTTAAGTACGGAACCGTAACCCTTACACTCGATACAAGCTCCAACGCCATTAAAGGGTAGAAGTTCACCAATTTCTCTAACAGGGCTTATGCCTTCTTGTTTACACTCAAAGCATATTCTTTCCGACTCAATTTTTATATAATCATATTCTCTTCGAGTTTCATTAAAAACCAAGAGCATCGCACCTATCTTACCAAGGAATGGAAATTCTAGAAGCTTTTTACCAACAGAAGAAATTGATTTCCCCTTAATCCTAAAAAGTTCCCAATATTGATGGTCACTATCAAATTCAGAAATACCATGGTCATCTGTTTTATAACTTCTAAGTGGCAGACCACTAATATTCTCAGTGTAAATATTCTTGTCTATTAAAATATGAATAATATCACTATCGCTTGTAACTAAGTGTGAGCATTGCTCGACGAAGTAATCCACTCCTTCCTGATATTTTTCTCCATGAATTGGACATTTCAAGGGATAGTCATCAAAATATAATTTAGCGATATCCATCGTTAGTTCAAACTGATCTGATAAATTTAACCTTGAGCCAACAATTGGATTATGTTGAGGAAGTATCCAAACTGGCAACACTGGAGATATCGAATCGACATCAGCACTCTGTGGTACACGGTCAAAGAAAGTAACACTTGATGGAAGAGAGTTCAAGAATCGCCTCTTTGATTCATTTGCAAGAGTATGAAATACCAATGATGACTTTCCAGAGCCCGAAGGACCAACCACACATGTGATTTTATCCATAGGAAAATCTACTGAAATATTTTTAAGATTATTTGTTTTACATCCGCGTATACTTATCTTCACAGATAGAACATACCAGATATTTTTAGAATGTAACTAGACGAATTCCATACATAAAAAAAAAGGTCCAACAACGTTGGACCTCTTTAATATTTTCAAAAATAAAAAATAAATTATCTTTTTGAGAATTGGTACTTTGCTCTTGCACCACGTAGACCAGCTTTTTGTCTTTCAACTTTTCTTGGGTCACGAGTGATAAATCCAGCAGCTTTTAATTCTGGTCTTAAAGAAGCATCTAATTTTAGAATTGCTCTTGTAATACCAAGTCTTGAAGCACCAGCTTGACCAGTAGTTCCACCACCACAAACATTAATTTTAATGTCATACTTATCACCTAACTTAGTTAGATTAAGTGGTTGGTTAACAACATATCTATCAGTTCCCTTTGGGAAGTAATCTTTGATATCTCTATTATTGATTGTAATTTTACCTGAACCTTCAGCAACATATACTCTAGCAACAGAAGATTTTCTTCTACCTACAGCTTGAGAGTTCCAAGTTTTTCCTTTTGCAGCCATTATCTACCTCTTCCTAGAATTTATATACTTCTGGTTGTTGAGCACTGTGTGCGTGTTCTGTACCAGCGAATACTTTAAGTTTTGTTAATTGCTTTCTTCCTAAAGAATTCTTTGGAAGCATACCCTTAACAGCATTTAAAAGAATAAGATCTGGTCTTTTAGCAAGTTGCTCTTTTGCAGTTCTTTCTTTTAAACCACCAACATAACCAGAGTGCTTATAATAAATTTTCTGATCCCACTTGTTTCCAGTGAATTTTACTTTATCAGCGTTTACAACAACTACAAAGTCACCAGAATCAGTGTGTGGAGTATATTTCGGATTGTTTTTTCCTCTTAATACGTTAGCAATCTCTGTCGCTAATCTACCAACAACCATATCTTCAGCATCGATCAAGTACCACTTTTTCGCAGCTTCAGCAGGTTTTAAAACAAAAGATTTTTCAGTGTACATAACCAACCTTCTTCAACTAAATAAAAATTAAACATATGTCTCAAGTAAAGACAGATGAGGAAACTTATATAGGATTATTGGGCCTCTCGTCAAGGGCCATCTTTATTAAAAGGTAATAATATTTGATTTCTTTTAAAATTAATAGATTAATATGAAAAATTTGCACTATATAAGAGTTTATCGGCACTTTGCGCACTACAGCACGGCAATATTTACTAGAATTGGCCAATAGTTACGTGAAATCTTCCAAAGTTTTCTCTATTGCCGTCACTTCTTTCCCTTTTAAGTTTAACACCGTAGTCAAAGTCGAGTGATCCAACTGGTGTTAAAAGTTTAAAGCTGACACCTGTTGACGTTCTAAGTTCATTAAGGTCGACGTTATCAATATAGACACGGCCCGCATCCACAAAAAGAGCAACGACTGAAGAATCATCTATATAGTAACGACCTTCAACCTTAAAGTTTACAAGATAAGCACTGTCTCTAATAATGACATCAGAGAGGTCTGTTCCGTCTACGAGCTTGTTACTTTCATTATCTGAGAAACCTCTTAGTAGATCTATTCCAGACAGTCTAAAGGCCTTTAAGCTTGGGATATATCCCCTTGTGTTCTGCTTACCTGATTCTGCATCTAAAGATGGTGTCCCATCATCATTATAAACAAGCTCATTTGCAAAGTTTTTTTCTGCACCAACAGTGACTGAACTAGCTAAGGTCATTTTACCAATTGGAATATAGAAATAACTCCTTAGCACGGCTCTATTATAATTTATTGTAAGATCTTTATCGTTTTGCGATCCAAAATAGGGATTAGCAAATTCCCATGAAAAATTAAACCATGCACCAGATCTCGTTACTGTCGGATTATCTCTAAAATCAAGCGTAAAGGATGGAGTTATCGCACCAATTCTGTAACGGTCATTATCGATGTCGAGTGTTGCATCAAACTGTCTAATTACATCGAGTTCATATCTAACATTATATTGAAAATATTTATTGACCGTCTTACTAAGACTTGGTGAAACAGAGAAAATGTCTGCATCAAAAGAATTATATCTCTTCCGTTGAAATTTTGCTGTCGTTCTCCACTCTAATGGACTATCAAAAAATCCATATAGGAGGTACGGCTCGATATATTGAATCTGAGCAATACCTTCGAGTAGATGCTTATCTGCCAATCTTCTTTCTTCATCGAGATCCGATAAGGAGGTTCTATAGTTAGCTTGTAGTTTTGTAATCCAACTTCGATTCATCCCTTTATAGTTATTATATGATGTCGTGAATGAAACTTTATAGCCGAGATCTGTACGATACCCTGGAGCGACTTCCCCTCGACCAAAATCTTTTTCTCTAACCTTAATAATAAAATTCAGATCAACTGAGTTATCATCGCGTTTTTTTCCAACAAAAGGAGTTATATTCACAGAAGAGAACAGGCCTAAACCTCTTAAACGATTTACAAAATCATTCATCGCAGATGGAGTGACGATCTCACCTTTTTTAATCCTTAGCTCTCTTTCGACGACGATATCTTGTGTCTCTTGATTACCAGTTATGAGAACATCTCCAAAATAAGATTTTTTTCCCGACTCGAATACTAAGTTCATTACTACAGTTTTATCTGCATTATTAATGACAATTATATCCTTTGGATTTTTAACCTTATATGAAGCAAAGTAGTAACCTTCTTGCTTAACAATATCGAGGGCTTTTTTTAGATCGTTATCAACCTCTGTAACATTGAAAGATAGTTTCTCCTTATTTACTAATTCATTAATAATCTTTGCTTTCGCATCACTGTTAGAGATACCTTGAATATTAATATTTGAGACTTTATAAAGGTTGTTTTCATTTATTTTATAAGTCACAAAAGCGGATTTCTCATCTTCAGAGAAAGCAATTAAAGGTGATTCAATTGATGAGAATACATATCCATGGGAAACATAATACTCCCTAATATTGTTTGTTATTTTTTCTAGTGCCTGTACATCAAGATAGCTTTTCTTGAGAAGATCAGATGACTTATCATTGTAGATGTCTTCCAATATATTATTATCAACATCTTGATTTCCAGAAAAGATAACTTCATCAAGTTTAATTTTTCGCCCCTCCTTCACATCAACAAAGAAGAAGTAATAGTCACCTTTCGAGTCTAAGCCTGTTTCTTTTCTAATTTGAAAGTCGGAATAGAAAACACCACGATTCTTATATAATTGAGACAAAGTATGAATAATTACCGAATCAGTTAGAATATCTCTATTTCCACGAACAATTTTCTTCACTTCTCTCGATAAGTACTGGTGGTCAAAATAGGTTGAGCCATAAAAATTCAAACCGTACCTTGGCCCAAGTGAAACTGACATTTTTACATTAACATGTGTCTTTTGATTATCTATTTCATCTTTTATCGAGACTTGCCAGTAACCTAATTTTTCAAGACGTGCTCTATATTCGTCCAAATGCTTACTATAAGTTACTTTATCCCATGCACGATTTTGAATCTGCTGCCAAAAGGATTTACTATTCTGCTCGATCTCACCTCTTATACCTGTGATATAGACATTTTTAAATTTTCTGATCCCCACTTCACTTACTGCAATATTTATGTCAATCCCATCTTCAGAATCATCAATTTCATAAGAAATAGCGTTTGTAATATCTGAAAAGTATAATTGCTGGATTCTGAGTAAGCCCTCTTGCAGTTTCGTGTCATCAAAATAATCACCTTTTCTCAATGAAAAGATTTCACTTAAGCGACTCTGAAGACTTGAGTCTTTAACTTCAAAATTTATGCCAATAATTTTCTTTTTTATTTTAACATCAAGAGTAAGTGTAGATTTCTCAATGGAAAAAAAGAATGTCTTATAATACTGCTTATCAACTTCAAAGTTAAAGAAAGAATATATTTGCTCTTCGGTGAGGTTTTTATTTTTTAACTCATTAAACTTCTGCGTAATTTGATCACATTCAATACTGCTATCACATTTCACGACAACTTCTTTCACTTCGAAAGAGAATGCACTTAATGCAACTATTAATATTATTAAAATTCTTAGTATGACCATCGATATTTGACATCAGCTCCTACCGAGCCACTATCTCCTTCCTTATTTTCATTACTTGTTCCTGTGCCCGTTTCAAATACTCCTTGAATAGACCAGTTATCATTTAGGTTTAAATCAATATTCATTTCTTGCTTTTGCCCCTCTTCATTTCCAAATGTGTTCGAAAAAGTAACGCCAACATTATCTGTAACTTTTTTCTGAATTTTCAACTTTGTAGCCGTCTTTCCTCGAGTTGCAGATTCATTTTTAGAAGCTTGTATAGGAGTATCATCGCTTTCACTGATCTCTGGTAAAACAGATAATTTTAACCCAAGAGTTGAATCCAGACCATCATTAATTTTTAGTTGATCTACTATTAAAGTTCCCAAACCGATTGTAGTCAATGAAGCACGATCCTTTTCTTCCAAATTTTTTGTAAAGTCTGATGTCACTCCAAGAGCGAGTAGTGAAAAGATGTCTTCCTTTGATAGCGAAGGATTTGACTCCATATTGATTTTTAAATCATCTTCACTACCAACAACATCCATCTTGATATCATATTGATTGATTTTCGCTTCAGAAGTAAAATTAACATTTAAAACGTTTGTATTGCTATTTACATCATAAGTTACGACGCCTTCATTTATGATGAATTCATTTCCTTTAAATTTGAATTTACTAAATGCAGGAATAACATTTAAGACAGCTTTGACATCTGGAGCCATGGGATTACCCTTGATATTAGCACTTGCTTTGACAAGAATATCCGACAATCTATTTTTGATATGGATATTGTCTTTTGTTAACGCACTAATATTAAGTTTTATGATATCTGGGAGCCCACGCTTTTGTACATCGATATATTTGTCAATACTCTTTAAATAACCACTACTACCTGTAAAAGCTGTAAATTCATCTTCAACAATCCCACTATTTATAATTGCACTTCCTCTCAATGAATATGGAAACTGTGAACCAACAAGGTCAAACACACCACCTATATTTATACGTGAATTTTCAGCAATCGGATAAGTAACTTCATCTAGCTTAAGAGTAAGATTCACAACAGGATAAGGAATTTTAAATCCAATTCGACCTTTTCCGAATATTTTCCCACCACCTAAGTAGCCACTTAATTCTTTCAGCTCCCAATAGTCCGTCGTTAAGACTGATTGCATTTCAACATTATTAAGAGACACAGGAACATCTTTAACAAAAACAGTTAAATCATTCGCATCTATTTCGTGAGAATTATCGAAACTCTCTGCATTTCCAGTAAAAACACCTTTTCCACTAATTGTCCCATTTGCTCTCTCAATTTTATCACTCAATAAGTGCAAGTAAGTTAGGTCAAAACTAAAACTTTCCTCTAGCTTTGCAAGCTTATTAAAATCGCCCACCCCTGTAAGTTGATAATTCCCCCCAGAGCCTTCTAATCCTATATCCATTGTACTGATTTTGGATTTTTCAACTTCAATTCGATTAAGAGATTCCTCACTGAGCCTTACTTCTTTGTTAAATTTTTTCAAGTAGAATTTATCTAACTTGAGTTTTGCATCAATATGTTTTAAGTCATCCATCCTTGCACCTAATGTAAGTTGCCCTTTTACCTCTCCGGCCAATTCAGAATCATAGATATTGTGTAATGATAGAATTCCTAAAAGTAATCTTAGGTCTGATATATCGACATTTGTATTAAATCGAGAGTACTCTTTCTTTCTTTCACCAAGAAATACTTTAGAGTCAAATTTAACACGCGATCCTAGTAGAGCTCCTGAAGTGATTAGCTCATTATTATCAATACTAAACATGATACTTGAAGGTTTAATCTTCTTTCGTCCAACACTTGAACCTAGAAGCAATAATTGACCTCCACCTTTAAAACCATTTCTAACTTTTTCTAATTTCACTTCTCCATTAAGACTACCATCATACCCGAGCCCTAATTTACGATAAAAAATAAAATCATTTAAGTTCATTCCCTCAAAGTCAAAGTCGACAAGTTTAACACCCTCTTTAAAACCAAGCTGAAATTTTCCATTTATATTACCGTTATCTCTTAAAATTTTAACTCTATTCAATTTAAGATCGTCTTGGTCAATAATTAAAGAAAAGGAGATACTTTTCAATGTTTCATTCATGATGCTAAATTTTTCAGATTTTAAATTATTTTCAATTCTTATATTTTTAAAATTTCCACTTAAGGTACTTCTTCCAGACAACCATCCATCGAAGTATTCAGTAATATCTTTTATCTCATCCCAGATAGGTGTAATGATACTGCGAAGCCCCTGTATTTGAATTTTATCAGAATCAATTACAAGATTTAAGTTTTCCTTTTTTAAATCTACCGACCCTGTAATTCCAAGAAGGTTACTATTTGCTGTTTTTATTTTCTTCACTTGTATTTCTTCTTGCTCAAATGAATAAGCAAGAGAGACAATTGAATCATCAGGAATTTCATATCCTAGCACGGCGAGATTAATAATCTTTCCCGAGCTTAAATGAACATTTACGTCAGGACTTATGCCTTCAAAATTAGCCTCCACATCCCCATGTCCCTCAACAATATTTCCAATTTCTCCCCCAAGGGATTTAAAATCTAAATCTTTGGCATCAAGCTTAATTGCCAACTTTTCGCCAATCGTACCTTGAACGTTTATCGCACTTTCGTTAAGTAGACCCTTGGCCTTTAAATATACCGTGTCGCCGGCCTCGAGGTAGAATTCGGGGAGATTAATCATACTTATATTTAATACATTATCTTGGTTTCCAACTCTAACGTCTTTTAGGTTAAGCGGAGAAAGACCAGTAATTTTAAAAACACCTTTATCGAAGTTAACTGCTGCGTCGACACTTATATTTGTTTTTAAAACTTTGAAATCTTCCCCTAGAAAATATAGAAGATCATGCGAGAACATATTTTTGACACTCGCTCTGACTTCACCAACTGAAGATTTATTCAAATCAATGTTAACGTCCTGAGTTAGCTTAACGGAACCAGATCCTTTAGAGATATTTAACTTATTTATATTAATCTGCTTTTTTGAAAAACTTCCTCTAAATTCAAGCTCGTCTGCATCAACATACATATTTTTGAATTTTTCCAATTTTCCACGAAATTGAATATTAGGACTCTGAACGGCTCCTTCAATACTTAAAAGGCATGAAGCAATTCCAGACTCAGCATACTTTTGCAAATCTGTGTTATACAAAATTTCCCCGATATCTCCGCTATAATCTACTTCGAGATTAACAGGATAATCTTTCTGTATAAAAATTTCGCCAATAAGTTTTCCCTCAGCCGTGTTCTTACTTATATAAGCTTCAGTTATTCTTATTTTCTCGTTAAGAATTTCACCTCGGACTTTAATTTGATCAATTTCATATTTTTCAACTTCCAAGTTAGAAATTTCAAACTCAAAGTCTAGTGAGCTTTGATATATTTTCAGGTTAAACTCTTTAACAGGGATTAAATTTTGATCTTTAAAAATATCTACATTTATGAGTTCGAACTCACCAAGACCAAAAGGCAACCTAGGAAGAACCTGTTGAGATATGATTTTAAATGGATTAACCAGTTCATCTCCATCATCTTTTTCTGTCGGGAATATTTTAACGTATCCATTTTCAAAGAGGATTTTTGAAATACGCAAGTCACTTCTAAACATGTCCCAAAATGATAGTTCAACTCCTAATGTACCAAATGAAGCATCGACAACCCCAGGAATAGTTCCCTTTATATTTTCTAAACTTGTTCTTAGCGGAAACAGAGAAAATGAAATTTTTTCTATTTCTATTTGTGCATCTGTAATTTGAGAAATCCTGTAATTTACTTGATTAGATACTATTGTTCCGAAATAGGAGCTTTGTATAAAATTTACGATCGCTGCAAAAAAAATAACAATAACAAAAATAAAAAGTACAAGAAACTTATTAATTCTTCTCATTTTATGTCACTCCACTGTGACTTTATTTTTCTGTCTCTTATTCTATTTTGAAGTGATTCATATTTCTTAGTTTCACCAAGCTGTAAGTATTTATTTGCGATTTTATCAACTAACATGAAGTAGATTTCTGAAGTAATTCCATCCTCATAAAGTGACTCTCTAGCACTTGCCAGCTCGACTAGGATGTCGTTACAACTGCCGCGAGGTCCATAGTTAATTTGTTCAGACGATCTTCTCTCATCAATTGCTTCTAACTTTGTCTCATACTCTACTTCTGATTTTATACTTTTTAATTCTCTTTCTAGCTTTGGGTACACTTCAAGCAATAGCTCTTTTAACTTAAAGCTATTACTTTCTTGCGCAAGAATCACTACCTCATCCAAGAGATCATCGGCTTGTGAGATTTCACTTAAGCCAACGAGGAAAGCTCCAAGAATTTTGTGCAAAGGATAGACTTCGGCACACTTAAAAAACTCTCTTCTCAAATCTTTATTTTGAAAATATATATTTGCATTATCTATTATTGAATTAAAGTCGTAATCTAAACTTTCTGTTCTAATGTCACCTGTTCTTAATTTTACAGTTTCAAGATATTTTAAATTTTCAAACTTAGGAATATTCAAGAGTTCAATTACTTTTGTCAGTTGAATAATTCTTGTGTACCTTTTTGATTTTAATAAACTTTCAAAGATAACTTTAATTTCTTTTTTATAAAGATTTACTTTACCGACTCTAAAATATGATAAAACGAGAATAATATTTTCAAAAAATCCATTATCTTCTCTCGTATATTGTTTTATAAAATTACGACACTCATCATCTGAAAGTTCTTTATAATCATAGAAAAATTGGAAAAAGGAATCATCACTCTTATATAAAGAGAGCTGTTGATTTCCATCTTCAAACCAATTTTTCACAAATGTTTCTATAGTGGATGACAATGCATCACCATCATAAATTTCATACTTACATTATACCCTAAGTGCCTATTAATACAGACAAAGAGCAGTTCTTTCCTAAGTAAGATATATCTTTTTTTGAGAAAAAAAAGGCCTCAAGAATGAGGCCATTAAGATTATTTATTTACTCTTTCTACGTAATCACCAGTTCTCGTATCTATTTTAAGAATCTCACCTTCTTTAATAAATAATGGAACGTTTACTTGAAGACCTGTATCCATAATTGCCTTCTTTAGTCCACCTTGAGCAGTATCACCTTTTAGGCCTGGATCTGTTTCCTTAACTTCAAGCTCAACAAAATTTGGTAATTCAATTGAGATTGGCTTGTTGTTATAATAAAGAACAAATAATTTTATCCCTTCCTGAAGGTAATTGGCCGCATCACCAACATAATCTGTAGCAACATGAATAGTTTCAAAGTTTGACTGATCCATGAAGTTAAATCCATCAAGATCACCATACATATATTCAACTTCTCTTTCAAGAAGATCTGGCTTTAAGATGCCTGTACCTACACCTGATTTATATGTTCTCTCTAAGAGAGTTCCAGTCTCCAAGTTTTTCATTTTAAGTTTATAGAAGGCTGAGCCTTTTCCTGGATTAGTGAAATCACACTTAATTACTAGGTATGGTTTACCATCCACTTCAACTTTTAAACCTTTTCTAAAATCTGTAGTTTGAATTTCCATGAGATCTTCCTTTTAATCAATTAACGATATTACTGCGAGATAATAAACTTTTTTTCCTAAACCTTCTATCATACCAGTTGAGGATTGGGCAGTAATTTTTGTCTTTCTGAAGTCTTCTCTTCTATTTGTATTGGATAAATGTACTTCAATGATAGGAATTTTCAGCATACTTAAAGCATCTAAGATAGCTATACTTGTATGCGAGAAAGCTCCAGGATTAATAATTAAACCACTGAAATCACTGCTAAACGTATCATGAATCTTTTCAATTATCTCTTCTTCACTATTTGACTGGTACCAACTTGTTTCAACAGTTTTTCCAAGTTTTTTTAACTCATCATTTGTATATTTCTCAATATCGGACAAGCTATCTTTACCATATATTTCAGGCTCACGCTTTCCTAACATATTGAGATTTGGTCCATTGATAATCAAAAACTTTTTCACTTTAAAACAACCTCTTGGGCACGACTTTGAATTTTTGCAAGAAATAACTCATATGCCATTTTTAATTTGCCCGAATTATCTTCCTCGGCTTCGACAATTTTAGATGCTTTTTGGTCGAAGATCTTCATTAAGTCATCATGTCCAGAGCTAGCTGACAACTGTTCACGAATTTCGACTATCCGACTAGCGACTTTCGTATCATCTGGGTTTAACTCAAGGGCCTTTTCAAGAATCTCAAGCGCCTTATCCTTTGCACCTTGTTTTAAATAGAGATCGACAAGTGTGTGACTAAAGAATGGTGACTCATTATCACTATCTTTTTCATCATACACCTCTTCACTTTCTTCTTCGGCCGGAACACTTTCTTCAACTAAGCTGAGTTGTGTCCATTCATCTAAAACTTCATTTTCAAGTGAGTCAACTTCAAACTGGACAACATCTTTACGAATTACTGATGTATTTAAATCTTCATATTTAGCAACAAACTCTGAAGCATACTGATCTTTAGGATTAAAAAATAGAATTGTCTTATTATATTTAAGAGCGTTTTCAATATCAGAGGTCTGTTCAGCACAAGTCGCAATATTTTTTAAGAATTTTATATTATCGCCACTAATACGAATTAAAGGCTTAAGTACCGAATATGCTTTTTTATAATCTCCGGTATCGATCAAGCAAGATGAGTATCCAATTATACCTAGGCTGTATCCTGGATTGTACTTAAGACCAGTTTCATAAGCCCCCAGTGCCTTATCAATCAATCCTAGTTTTCTGTATATTTCACCTAAAGGAGCAAAGACCCTTGATTGAGGGTCTTGCTTTAATGTTTGAATATATTTTTCTATTAAGTTTGAGTAGTCTGACATAATTTACATTGTATTTACTAATCCAGCTTTTTCTTGATTTATAATTCGAGGTGTAATAAAAATTACAAGCTCTTGTTTACTAGTCGAAGGATTATATGGCGATCTAAATAACCAACCAACCAATGGAATATCTTTTAAAAAAGGTATCCCTGAATGATTTTCTCTCTGAGTATAATTATAAAGACCCCCGAGAACAATTGTCGATCCATTATCGACTAAAACACTAGTATTAATTTTTCGAGTAGTTATATCTGGAGGTGCTCCAACTTGTGGTGTTGTTCCAAATTGCTCTTTAGATAATTCAATTTGTAGATCAATTGAGCCATCATTTGTTACTAGTGGTGTTACTGTTAAATCTAATGTTGCACTAATTGGTTCAAATGATGATGTTGCACTATCTCCAGTACCTTCAGTCTTAACATATGAAGTCTGCTCTTTCGAGATCAATTGAGCTTTCACGTTGTGCTTAGTTACAACTCTTGGAGAGGCAACAACCTTACCTTTAGATTCAGATTCTAATAGCTGCAATTTAAAGTCTAGGTTAAAGAGTCTTCCAAATCTTCCAATTGTTAACTCCATCGCATTAGTTACTCCAGTAGGAGCTGTGGAGAAACTAAAACCTGGTCCACCATTATTTGAAGCTCCCGATGCGGTTCCAACAATAGAGCGGCTCGATGAGCTTCTGCCTACTGGATCATAACCAAAGCCAACCCCTTGCTTAAGACCAATCTCTCTTGCGTAACTCTCAAAAACTTCTACAATTTTTGATTCAATTAAGACCTGAGGTGTTTGTGTATCTAAGAATTCTAAGACTTTTGACATTTTTTCGATATTAGATTGAGTATCTTTGACGATAACAGAGTTTGTCCTTTCATCTATCGAAAGGGCCCCTCGATCCTTAGTTAAGTAATCTTTAAAAATAGTAGAAACATCTTTAGCTTTAGAGTAACTAATTGGAAATATTTTTGTTACAAGTACTTCAGCTTTAACTTTAACATTTTGAGCAGCTTCTTTTGCGAGTCTCTCTTCTGTTGCTTTTGCTAAAGTTTTTATCGTTAGAATTGATCCATTTTTTTCGGCCACAAGATCATTTAGTTTAAGAACGGTATCAAGTACTTGATCCCATGGGATCTTAACGAGATTTAGAGAAGCTTTTGGCAATGTCGTTACATCCTCAGATTGAATAATGTTAAATCCTGAGGCATCAGCGATCATATCAAGAATACTTGATACGGGAAGGTTTTTAACATTTAGAGTAATTTTCTTTCCGATATATTTCTTACGACCAGATAAGGTTAAATTTTCAAGGATATCCTCTAGACTCTCTGATTTAGGCACATTTACTCTTACCGCTTTTTCTTCTTGAATAGTTTTAGCGCTTAGATTTTCGCCTTGCTTGAGATCTCGCTGAGCAAATACCCCAAAACGATTCTCAATTTGAAGAACAGCTCTTTTTCCATTAATTGCAATTTTAGATCTGACGTTATCACGAAGTTGTATCACAACACGTATTGCTTCATTATCGTCAGGCTTCCTGTATGCAGAAACAAAAACAACACTACCAGAAAACTCTGATGTATCAAAGGCTCGAAGGACCCTTTGTGAAGCTTCAACGCCTGTAATGTCGACGATAATCTGCTTATCATCAGTGACATGAAATTTTCTTACGTTCACATTTTCTTTGTCAAAAACAAAGTCAAGAAAACTAATTTCATCTTTCTGTTGAAAATTGATGGCCACTATATTCGTTGCGAATGTTGAAAATGAAATAACACCCAAGAATATAAATAGAATAATTCCTTTAATCATAATTTACTCTTCCATAAGTAAAATTGTTACTAATAATATAATAACACACTTTTTAATTTCACAAAGTTATATATAACTGAGATTTTTACTCTGATACAGGAATAACTGTTTCCAGATACTCTTCTTCATCATAAACATTTAAGATTTTTTCGACGAGAACAATTCCACCAGGAAGGATCGCCTTTACTTCAATGGCGTCTGGACCAAGCTTCATTCCTTCTTTAATAATGAAAGGCTCAGGGTCTTGAGTATTAGTTGAGTCGACAGCTAATGCACGCCTTTCTTTCCCAAGGTACACTCCTGTGACCTTCAAATTTTCAATAGGAATATTTTGCGGATTTATTCTATTTGAGAAATAAGTTTTTAACTCTTTTCTTTTTTGATCCTTATTACTCGAACGATAAACATTACGCTTAAATGGATCTCTGTAATTTTGAAGCCTTGATTTTATTACTGGGCTAATAGCAAGGGCATTAGTCGTCAAAAGCAACAATAGAATATTCTTTATCACGATTTCCCCCTCTTTTTCTTATTTTGAGGTTTTGCCTTAGCTTTTTCTTCGAACTTTTTTTCAATCTCTTCAATACCACGACTTTCTCTATAAGCTGGATTATAGCGGTAACTTTCAATAATAGCTGATATCTTAATGATTTCGTAACGTCCTTTACTTTGAGAGCTATTTCTTTCGATTTTAATATTCTTAACATTAAGAATTCTCTCTGAATCTGAAAGATTTTCTAATAAAAGAAGAAACTGTAAGTATGTACCTGTCGCTTCAATTTCGTAGCTCTTCGCATAGTAGAAACCTTTATCAGTTTCCTCTGAAGGATTAACTCTAATATCTCTTATTTTTAACTTATCAGCTATACTTCTCAACTTACCGACTGTCTCTGAATCTGATAACTCTTGCGGTAACTTAGCCTGAAGCTTTTCAACTTGAAGGGCTACCTCTTCGACTTCTGCCTTCTTAATTTCGATATTCTTTAAAAAGTCATCAATTCTTTTTTTCTCGCGTTTGCTCTTTGCTAACTGTGCAGTTACAGAGCTTATCTGATTATTGATATTATCTTTTTCAACTTCAACTTCTTCATATCTCTCATAGAGCCCCCAGAGACTTAGAAAAACAATGATTAAATAGGATTTATTAATTATATTTATCATTACTCTAGTACACCATATGATGTTACTTTACCCTCAAGGGTGTAACTTTGAACTCGATACTGAGAAGAATTTATTGTTATTTCTTTTGTAACTGAGTTTCTAATGAGAATAGAACCGCCAAAGAACTCTAGTTCATTTGCTTTCGTTATAAACTCGCCAACACTACGGTAAGAGATTGCTCCCCCCTCAATTTTAACATCATTTTTTTGATTAATTTCAAAAGAGTCAAACCACATATCTTCTGGAATAATTTTAGTTATTGCAGAAACAATATTTTTGGGATTAGTTCTAAGATCAATAATCGTCTTTACCTGTTTCTCTCTATCTTTAAGCTTTTCAATCTGCTTACCAAATTCAAGTAACATATCGGCGAGACTTTTATTCTTATTTAAAAAAGATTTTATTCCTCGATTTTGACTATTTAACGTCTCAAGCTGATTTTTTAAAACTTCGAGATCGCCACCAATAGCAGGACGAACATAAGCATCAATTATTATCGTCAAAAGATATGCAATAACAATTGGCTTGATATTAACTTCGTTAAGATCGACACCAAGAACAACTGGAAGCTTAAATGGTTTTCTCTTTTCGAGAAGGTTAATCTCAATCATTACTTAACCTGCCTCATCCCCAAGCCTATTGCGATACAGCCCGTGTATGCAATTTCACTCAACTCTTCTTCACTGAAGCTCTTGTCGACTTCCAAAACTCGAAAAGGATTTAAAATACTTACATCGATTCCAAGACTTTCGGTAATCCCCTCAAGAATCCCAGGCAACTGCACCGAACCACCTGTCACATAGCAACCAATTAACGAATCATCTGATGTTGAAGTTACATAGAATTCTATTACTTTTTTTATTTCACTAATAAATTTTGTTGAAAGGTCACGAATGATCGTACTTATCTCCTCAGGGAGATTTCCATTTTCATCAACGATAGTTTTTAAATCCTCAGCTTCTTGATAGTTTACTCCAAGCTGTCTTTGGATCTCCTCAGTGATCATCACTCCACCAATTTGTATCTCCTTAATAAACATAGGCATCCCATCTTTATAAATAATACAAATTGTTTTCTGTGCACCTAAATCGAGAATTAACCATGAAGAATTCTCATTAGCCTGAATTTCATCTGCCATTGTAAATTCGAAAATATTGCTTAGAGCGATAGCCGAGAGATCAACAATCTTAACCTTAGCACCAGCATCTTCAACAAGGCCCTTATATGTGAGCAACATATCTTGCCTGGCAGCTCCGACGACAACATCAACACCACCACCAGCATTTTCCCCGATAATGTACTGATCAATATTACTTTCATCAACCGGAAATGGAAGGTACTGTTCAGCTTCCCAAAGTACTTGATCTTCGATTTCTTCTTCTGATCCACCAGGAAGTTGAATTTTTCTAACAACTGAATTTGGACCAAATAGACCTAAGCATATCTGTTTATTCTTACCATCGATCTCTTCAAGACAATTAACAATAGTTTGCTTTAGTTCTTCTTCTTTCTGAATTTCATCTTCAATTAATGTAGCCTCAGGAAGAGGTAGTGCAACGTATCGAGTTAACTTGTAGCCATTGCCTGTAGGTATTACATTTGCCATTTTCACTTGGCTAAGTCCTATATCAAGTCCTAGAACTTGGGTATTCTTCACCCCGACTAATCCCTTGATTAGTTCGATAATTTCATCACCCTTTATTGAATTAAGACTCAATACCTTCTTCCTTGAACTTGATGCTTCTCATTATAGTATAACTTGCAACTTCTCCTTCTTTCAAGAAGTTATTACAATTTTAGAAAATTAATGAAACAAAACGATGAAAGAGCTCGGGAAAATAGATTTGAAAAATTGATATCACGATAATAAACGGTCCAAATGGGACGGCCGTCTTACGATCAATTATTTTAAACAAAATTAAAGGCAATCCTACTAATGAACCCAAAATACAACTAAAGAGAATGTTATGAATGATACCAATAGGCCCAAGATAAAGTCCTAGAACACCAAATAACTTTATATCTCCTCCACCTAGACCAACCTGATTTCTCAAAAGGTAGAAAAGATACGTGACTCCAAGTGGAAATAAGAATCCTATAGCGCCGCCAATGAGCCAATGCGTGTAGTGATAACGAGTAACTGCTAGAACAAAGAAACATACTCCTAGATATATATTAATACCATCAGGAAGAATCTTGTGCTTTAAGTCGATAAAAAAGTGTACAAGCAGAGCGGAAAATATCGAAAAGTATAATAATGATGCTGCTATATAAGAATAGGAAAGAACCTTGGGAAATAAAAAATATGCTGCTGCTCCTGTTATTAATTCAACAATAGGATACCTAGGACTTATCGCAACCTTACAGTTACGACACTTTCCGAGCAAGAAGACGTAACTAATCACAGGGAGATTCTCATACCACTTAATTAATGTCTGGCACTTTGGGCATCGAGAACGATCAATAACAAAATTTTCACCAATGGGGATACGATGAATCAATACATTCAAAAAGGAACCTATTAATAAACCAAATATTGTCGCGAAGACTTTAAAAAATACGACTTCCATTAGTTTAATTCCTTTTTATTAAAGATCAAAATGCTTAAAAATATAAGAAATAGAATATAAAAGGTCGAATACAAAGTGGCATTAACGATAAGGTCACTGTTTGAAAAATTAGTAAGTATAATTTGATTTTTAACATTTATTTTATCAAGATTGGGAATAAAATATGTCGATAGCTTAAGCATACTTTCAAGCTCAGGACGATTTTTTATAAAATTTAGATTTAGTGAAGTTGGTATAGCATGTCCTAAGACAAATATTGCTAAAGTGTTTATGATACTAATAACTTTATTCGATATTAATGAAAAGTTAAGAACAACCATCAAAAGAATAATCGCCTCTAAAAGAGAAAATAAGATGCTCCATAGTATTGAGAAATGAAATATTCCTCCAACTCCGACGTAACAAAGTAGTGCGACACTAGATATTAAAAATGTATTTAAAAAAAGAAAGATACTTGTTCCCAATATTTTCCCTAAAATAAATGCCATTCTTGATACGGGTCTTGAAAGTGTGATATAAGCTGTTCTATTTTCAATTTCATTTGAAAGTAAAGATGCACCAATAAATATTGCAATGAAACTTGTTGCCAGAGAAGAAAGGGATAAACCAAAATCAAGAGCAACCTTACTAACGTTCCCATAAGAGAATTCAGACGTTACATATGTCAAAAGAAGAACACCAAGAGATACCCATATAACATTTATCATTAGTTTACTACGTAGGGTATCTCTAAAAGAATACTTTGCAATTAGTAATATTTTATTCATTTCTTATCTCTTAATTTATAAATAACTTCTTCAAGTGTTTTTCTTTCTCTTGTTAAAGATATCACTTCTCCACCAAACTCAACACAGTCCCTAAGGAAATTATTTTTTTGATCAATTGCGATCGAGAACCTCACTCCTTCAGCATTTCTCTGCTGAGCAAAAGATGAGTACTTTTCCTCAACACTTGTATTTGAGGCGACAGTAATTAAAAAGGAATCCTCGCTATTATCTGAAATAATTTTCTTTATTTCACCGGAAAATATTAGTTCACCTTGCTGTAGTACCACGACGTGACGACAAACTTCCTCAACGTCGGATACAATATGCGAACTAAAGAAAACTGTCACACCTCTTTTATTGAGTTCGACAAGAATATCCTTAAAGTCTTTTCGCCCAATTGGATCGAGTCCAGAGAGTGGCTCATCAAGAATTATTAATTCCGGATCATGTAATAATGCCGAAGAAAAACCAAGTCTTTGTAACATACCTTTTGAATACGATGATATTTTTCGATCTAAAGCATGGTCAATCTTTAGGATCTTAGTCCATTTCTTAATTTGCTCATCTAGTTTTTTAGCACTTAAGTTATTTAACTGACCACAATACTCAAGAAATTCAAGACCGCTGAGATTTCCATAATAATAAGGTCTCTCTGGCATATATCCGATTTTTTCAAATGGACTCTTAAGCTTCGAAAGACTTGAATCAAAAATTATTTCGCCTTGGGTGGGTGTAATAAAACCTAATATTATTTTTAAAAGAGTTGTCTTTCCCGCACCATTCGCCCCAAGAAAGCCAACAATGTCACCTTTTTCAACTCTAAACGACACTCGATCTAATGCCGTAAAATCACTTTTCCAAAAATCTGGTTTAAATTTCTTTGAAATATTTCTAACTTCAAACACTCTTTCCACCTTTATATTTTATATATATAATTATTAACATGATAAAACTAAAACACAATACAATCCAAATTATTTTGATCACAGCAATTGTTTTGTCTTTTACCATATTCAACATTCTTAATAATTCTTTTTCAAGTGAAAGAAAAATTAGCGATGAGAAACCAATTACGATTGATGCTAATATTGTTCGTGCTCTCTCTCTCGGAAACCCTAAGCTTATTTCATCCTATTTATGGACATTAACAATGCTTCAGTCCGATATTGACCACACTAAAAAAGAAAGAAGCTGGATGTTTTATCGATTCCAATCAATCTCTACTCTTGATCCTCTTTTCTTTGAAAATTATCTCTATGGTGGTCTCTATCTCTCAATTATTAAGGATGACTTAAGAGGAGCTGAAGAACACTACCAGAGAGGTCTTGATTTTTTTCCAGACTCTATTGATCTTCTCTGGAATGCAGGATTTAACTTATGTTTTGAGCTAAAAGAATGTAATAAAGCTATTCCTTATTTCCAAAAGCTCCTTTCTATCGACAAGGGCAAGCGATTTAAATACCTCTCTCAAATTCTCTCAAAAATTTTAGCCAATGAAAATAGTGATGAACTGGCCTACAACATATTACTTACTTCATATACTCAAATGCCTTCAGGTTCTGTAAAAGAGCGTATTCATAAAACTCTTTATTCCTTGAAGGCAAAAATAGACCTTAAATGCTTAAATAGTCAAAATAGTAATATGTGTAATAAGTATGATTTCGAAGGAAATCTCTACTATAAACAAGACGGAATATTTAGAAGTAAATTTGAAAATATTGATAAGTATTTAAAATTAAAAAATGGAAGAGAGAACTAGTCTCTCTTCCACTGATTATATCTTAGTAACCTACTTGTTCTGGAACGAGAGATTTGTCTTGATTAATTGACCATACATCATCTCCTGCAATCGTTGCTGCAGTATCTGCAGATATTGATCCCCTTGCGGCAGCTTGAAAGATATTTCCAATTGCCGGAGGAAGAACGTTATCCCCTGCTTCGATAGCTGCAACTTTACGAGCCTTTGCTCCACGAGATGCATCATACTTGAAAGTACTTGCACATGTACCACCATTACCCGTGATATTTCCATTCGCTGCACCAGCAGCTGAAAAACCAATCGCGTAATAATTTGTTCCTGTACCACCATTACCTGGATCAGAATATCCAATATCATTTAGACATGTTCCGAAACTATCAAAATCAGACATTGCTGCTGTTTCAGCAGTATAGAGAGAAGACAATTGAAGCTTCGCTTCAGACGTCTTTGACTTTGCCTGATACTTTTTAAAATTTGGAATTGCAATAGCTGATAGAATACCAATAATAGCAACAACGACCATAAGCTCAACGAGCGTAAAGCCTGATTCATTCTTTAACTTATTCATTTTATTCTCCTTCTTATCAAAGTAAATTAAGATTACTTTGGTTAAAAAACATCTTATTCAAAATATTAAAAAGGATTAAGAC
>CAZQJK010000010.1:0-69058 GCA_964593545.1 uncultured Bacteriovorax sp.
GAGTTTCTTTTTTTGTGATAAATACAGTTTTGATTGGGGCAGCCGTGTTTCATGCAGTCTAATTTGCAAGTGATATATTTTTAGAAGTTATGCATCTGATTGAATTTATTGGTGTAGAATACTGACTCGGTCAAAAATAGACTGAGTTGGTACATTGATTTAACACCAATGGAAAGGATCAGTTTTAGTAGTATGCCGAGGTTAGCTCATATTGAGTTTTGAGACTATTAATTCTGTGAACAGCTCTTTGAACATAAATACTTTCAGCTTCAGGAGTCTTGTCCGTCAGCTTATTTTTCAAATCCATAACCTCAAAAGCAATCGCATCTAAACTTGCTTCAATCAAACTGACTGTTTGTGGGCTAGGAGAGATATCTCCAAAAACATATTTAGATGTTAGGCAGTCGATATTATTTAGTTTTGAGTCGATCTCTTCATCAACATTTGCTGTCTCTTTGACTTCATTCCAATAATCATCCCATGAACGGCATTGGTAGACATTTCCAAAGGTTGTACACTCTTTTGGTACTTCCTGGTCAGTTGTTATTCTTTGACAATTTTCTGGAACTTTATAAACATCAAATACATTTTCTGTTGTTTGAAGGTCGTACTTACTTCTTTTGCTATACCCGTTCTTACTCCATGACATCTTGTCGGAGATATAAATGAAGCCATGGTATTCACCTTCATTGGTTCTAATTGCTATTGCATCACCAGGTTCCATTTTATCAGTGATCTTCTTTTCTTTACAAAGAGGGGACTTCATCCAAAACTCCATCTCATCAGGATCAGAGTAACGTAAGTGAGGTAAAATACCAGTACTTACGAGTGTGTTATTCCAGCAGTTTGGTCCATTGAATTTTGGTGTTTTATCTTGGTACATTTTAACGATATTTGGGGCAACGTTATCGATATCTATTTTACATTCACGCCCTTTTTTGAACTTTTTATCACAAACACAATTAGGTTCTGAGATATTTTCTTCTTTTAAAGTATTCTCAGACCATTTTCTTATATTTTTGAATTCCGCTTCTAGTTCAAGACAGTTCCCTCCATTTAAAGTTAGCGTATGCTGCGCTTCTCGAACAGTATTGAGTCTTGTATCATCTGATATTTGCTCAGCTTGAATTTGATTATTTAGTAAAAAAATTAAAAAGATGGTTTTTGATAATTTAATCATGGTTTTCTTACTTTAATTTATAAACAAAACTTTTAAAGTCTGTATAAGGTGATTTGATTGTTACAAAAAGTTTACATGTGTCTTTAACTTTTAGATATTTAACTTTTCCTATATGTGTGCTGATCTTTTTGACATCGCTAAAAAGTGAGCTTTCAAAAGATTTTATATCTGGGCAAGTTTTTAGAGCATAATCAAAAGTAAGATATTTTGGTGCATAGGACATTGTATGATCAAAAGATGAGTTGGCTAAAGTTAGTGAGATGCCATCGAATTCGTCTGGGAGAAATTCACTGTCTCCAATAAACATC
Source organism: uncultured Bacteriovorax sp. (assembly GCA_964593545.1). Lineage (GTDB taxonomy): Bacteria > Bdellovibrionota > Bacteriovoracia > Bacteriovoracales > Bacteriovoracaceae > Halobacteriovorax_A. The sequence goes on from CAZQJK010000010.1 coordinate 1,489, forward strand.
GCTTTTTTTTCTGATGTAGTATCTTGCCAGCTAATTGATTCAACTTTTGGCGCTTTTGCAAATATTTGTAACGTGAGAGCAATTAGAAATACGGTCTTCATTTATATCCTTAGAGTTAGTCTTGTTCGATGCAGTTTTCTTTTTTGAGTGTGAAATTAACTTTTCTATTATATTTTCTTTGAATTGATCTAAATTCAGCACTGCCTGTGTATTCATTTTTAAATTTTTTGATCTCAACACGTACGTAGTGATCTACTTTTGAAAAAAGACCAGAACGACTCATATAGACGTCTGTATCGACTTCATAGAGTAGATAGCCATCTTCTTCGATAAGTGTATCGGCCTTATCCTTAAATAATACAATTGGATTATAACTGTAGTAAGGGTCGTTATAACCTTCAAAGAGGCTTAGTACGTACAAATTAAGGTATTGATTTGTATCAGTCGTTTTATAAGTATATGAGTCAAATTCTTCGAAGAGAGATTGATTTCTCCACTTAATTGGGCCAGGAGAGGGAGTTACTGCATTGATATCGATTGTTTTAAAGCAACCTTTTAAGTCGGATAAATCGATAGCAAATGATTTAGCTGTATAGATTAAGAATACGAATAGAATTAATTTTTTCATTTTTCACCCCTACAAGAAATATTATAAGGGTGATGTGATATTTTTTATATTGGGTAAATTTTCCTAAGCTACTCAACTACTTGAAAGTTTAAGATCTCACCATCTCTGGCAACACAAATACTTTCAATAAATGTTAGGTCCTGTTGATACATATCAATGAGATTTTGGAAGTTACTATTTTCTTCGCTAACGTGCATCCTCTTAGTGATGACTTCTCTATCAAATCCTAAGATGACAGCTTCCTTGAGGATGAAATTTGCATTTCTATTGTTGAAATCAATTCTCATATCATCGAGAAACATTCCGTATGCTCTCTTATTCGAAATTATTCCTACTCCTTTTGCTCCACGTTGAATTTCATTGTCGAGTTTGTAAGTTGTGCATTCATCACTTTTAGAAAATTTTATTCCAGCAAAAGTAGAGTTAATAATCAGGAGTAGGGTAATTGTTTTAAGTAATTTCATATCATCCTCGAGTCGTGTTTGAGGAGATTGTAATGCATCGCGTCTATGGATTGAAGATGATTGTAAAATTTTCAAAGACGAAGGATGGGAGAAGCCCCGATTAGCGAATTGGTCGCTAAAGGGGGTCTGTATTTTTAGGTATTTATCTGTCTAATTCAATGACGAAAGAAAGAGCTAGTTTTGCAAATTTAAGTGCATGATTAGCTTCGCCACCCATTCTCTCAAGAGTGTCATTTGCAGTGTGGATATTGTGGTTCATATCGTTCTTCTTTGCTTCAAATGGGATCGAAGCTGGGAAGCCTTGAGATGTCCATGATGCGTGATCAGAACAAGCATACCCACAAGTGTCTCTTCCCCAAGTGAGTTCTGGTAGGTACTTATCGATGAGGTTACCAAGGAAGTTATTTTGTGCTTCGTTTGTAAAGTCAGTGATAAGTGTAATATCTGTGTTTGAACCATTGTGGTTTGTCATATCTGATTGAAGAACACCAACAACGTTAACACCATCTTGCTTAAAAGTTCTTGCGATATCTTTTGAACCAAGAAGTCCTACTTCTTCTGCTGCGTAGGCCATGAATTTAATTGTTTTCTTTGGTGTGTAACCTGATTCAGCTAATACTTTTAGAGTCTCAGTGATTGTTGCAATTCCTGAAGCATTATCATCTGCTCCTGGTGCTCTTGCTTTTTCACGGCTCCACCAACCTGCGATCGAGTCAGCGTGTCCACCAACAACGATAACATCACTTGATTCACCTTTTATTGTCGCGATAACTGAAGGTTGAGACCAACCAGAGTGATTGAAGAATTCCACAGTGATGTCACTTCTATGTTTTGTGAGATCAGTCCAGTATGCCTTCAACCACTCTTGTGATTCTGTACCTGTTTCGCTTTTATAATATCTATTATTGAAACTTGAAAGTTTTAACATTGTTGAACGGATGTTAAGCTCTTGAGCTTTTGCAATATATTCTGTAACAGTGTCTTCTTGATTAATTGTGTAGTCGGCCAATACGGCTTTTGTAGTATCGTTATTCTTTGAATCAATAACGAAGCTTTCCGCTTGTGCTAGTGTTTCAAATGCAAAGTATCCACCACATCTGTGATGATCTTCGTGAGCAATATGTGAAAGATTTGATTTTTCGTCTTCAGCAACTTTTGCAATAATTATACCTTGCTCTTGCTTAATGATTTCTAATGACGAAAGAGACTTCTGTCCTTCTTGAATCATTGCGTGATCAGTTACAATAAATGGGTGAGTTGATGCTGTTACATTTAATCCTAGAAATGTAGCCGCAATAAGACTAAGTTGTTTTGAATTTAACATTGGTACCATCCTGGTCGTTTATATATAGATAAATGATATCCGAAATTAAAAAATAATGAAAATATAACATTCTTTAATTTTCTGTCATGTGGGTGTTAGTTATTGTGCTTAACTATCTCTGCGCAGATGTATTGACAAAAATACTGACCATTATCAGTTAATTGGATTTGTTCTTCATGTGTACGGACAAGACCTTGCTCGATTAAGTTTTGTGGGATTTTAAAACTTGAGTGATCTACTTTTTTTTGTGCACTGAGATCGAGGAGTAGTTGCTCAAGCAGCATTTGGGCATTTGTCCTAGTATGCCCACTAAAGCTAGTGTCTCCTTTGGCAAGATAGTGGTCAAATATTTTTGTATTTTGCTTGATCATCTCTGGTGTCGTACTTATTGCTGAGACGCCAAGAGCGATGACAATAGATTCGCAATTTTGATTAAATCCCATGATGGTTCGCTCATATTGAGTCCCGTCTTGTTTTTTAGCAAAATGTCCAAAACTGATGGGTGAAAAGCCGTTGCTTGTCATGGTTTCTAAGAAATCATAGTGCAGCGAACTTTTTTGTTCGAGTGAAATTCTCTCTTTTTGCCATGATGGGTAGAAATCCTTAAACCATGGAACTTCAGCAAATGGGTAGAGTGAAATTCCTGTGACGAGATCTTTTTGTAGGAAATTATCAAGAAGCTTAAGTGAGCTTTCTCCTTGTTTTGGGAGTGCATAGATTAAATCAATATTAACTTTATCAAGGTCGAGATCCTTGATAAAGCGGAGATTCTCTTCCACGACTTGAAAATCTGTTTTTCGACCAATCGTTGCGAGCACGATCTCATCAAAATCTTGAATACCCATTGAGATTGTTCTAAGGCCTCGCTCTTTTAAAATACTTAAGAAATCAAAACTTAAGTGACGTGGGTCGTACTCTGTATGGATATCGAAAGTCCCGTGAAATGGAGAGAGTAACTTCGTTAACTGAGAAGGTGTCAGTGAGTTAGGTGTACCGCCTCCAAGGTAGAGATTACTTATACGGAATCCAAATCGAGTGTAGCTTGCCCATTCTTCATGAACTTTTTGGATATAGCTTTCGATGATGTCTGACTTTGCCGCGACTTTGATATTACAACCACAAAAGTGACAAAACCTCTCACAAAATGGAATGTGGATATAGAGGTCGATATTTTTTTCTTGATGCTTTTCTAAGTTTGAAAACCATTGTCCACTTGTGAGATCTCCACTCCAACCGGTAATGCGGGGGAAGTAGTTATACCTTCCCTCGGGGCCGTTGAAGATAGAGCTTAAATGTTGATAGTCAGTTTTAGAAATCATTAATACTTAAAATTTTGGTGAATAAGCTCAACGCTCTTTCTCACATTCTCTTGTGGTATCCACTGGAGGCATCCATGTCCAAGTCCACAGATCCAGCGATCAAAATCAACGTCCGCTGTCTCAAGACTTCTAAATAATTCCATCCATTTCTTCTCCAAGGTTTCCCATGGAAGTCCAAGGTAGGCCGGTTCAAGATTTCCTTGGATGTAATAGTCTTTGCTTAGTTCGTTTAGGGCCTCTGGGAGATTGTGTCTCCAGTCGATTCCAAGAACATCGATATTGTCGTCTTGAATTTCTTTGAGATAATTCATATGAGTAAATTTAGAGTAGTAGATTACTTTCTTCGTTGGAAATTCTTTTTTAAATTCTTTTGTTACAGTTCTAAGAACCGGTAGAATAAATTCTTTGTAATCACTAAAGCATAATTCTCCGGCCGCAGTGTCAAAGAGACACATCGCATCTGCTCCACCAAGTGCTTGTTCACGCATTTCTCCTAGAAGTTGTGGGAGTAGAAGCTCACAAAATGCTTGAAATCGTCCGTCAAATAAGCCGAGCTTTGAACTATAAAGAGCACCTGAGTGTGAACCTTCAACTGCATAGCTATAAAGAGTGAATGGTGCACCAACAAAGCCTAGAAGGGTTTTATTCTTTGGAAGTCCTTCTCTTAAAAGTGTGCACGCATCTTTTTGAAATGAGTAATAATCTTTTGAAGGGGCCTTAATCTTAAGGTTTTTTACATCCGAGACAGTTTCAAGTTTCTTTTCTAAAATTGGTCCAGGAGCGTATGTAAGGCCAAGCCCAAGTTGCTCGAGGGGAAATAATAAATCAGAAAATAAGATTGCAGCATCAAAATCAAATTCGTTGATCGGACCCATTGTTACTTCGTAAGCAAGCTTTGGGTCCTTACACATTGTCATGAAATCACTATCTTTTTTTATGTTTTGATAATGGGCATGGTATCTTCCGGCCTGTCTCATAAACCATACAGGTACCGTTGTTTTCCCTGCTTCACTTTTTCTATCGTTAAATAATCCCATTGCTTTCCCTTTATTTATTAATTATTCATTTATTACTAATTTATATCCAATTCCGCGTATGCTTTGAATTTCCATGACCTTCGAGTCATCTGTCTCACACCATTTTCTTAGGTGGACAATGTAATTATCTACCGTACGATGACTTGGGAATTTGTCTTCGCCCCAAACTTCATCGATGATCTGATCCCTTGTGAGGGCGTCATTTCTCTTATTCCAAAGAAGCCTTAAGATGGCGCATTCCTTCTGAGAGAGAGGAATGATTTTTCCAAAAGCATCTGCAACTTCAAATCTTTTAAACCAAATTTTCAATTTACCACGGGCTATTTCATCATCAGATGATATATCACTACGGAATTTTAAAATTCTTTCAAGTCGTATTGTTAACTCTCTTAATGCAAATGGCTTGGTAATGTAGTCTTCTGCTCCTAGTTCAAAGCCTTCGACTTTAGTCTCTGGATCGTTAAGGGCCGAGAGAAAAATTAAGACAAAATCTTTTCTAAAATCTCTAAATTTTGCGGCCAGTTCAAGTCCACTACCATCCGGAAGACCGATATCCATGAGAACAATTTCAGGAGCAAATTTAGAAAAGGTTTCTTTTGCATCTTTTGCCGTCTTTGCTAAGACGCAGTCGTAGTCGAGACCTTGAAGGTATTCTTGAAGAGTATCTCCTAGGTTGTTATCATCCTCGACGATAAGGATTTTAGCGTTCTTCACTAATTTCTCCTCGTTCCACAGGTAGGGTAATGATAAATTTTAGCCCTTGGTTATGAATTATCTCAAATTCACCTCTCATTCGTTTTAAAAATTTCTTTGAGAGGTAAAGTCCAATTCCTGAACCTTTTGATGAATTATACTTGTAAAAGAGATTTCCAAGTTTTGCAGCATTGCCTTGAAATAGCCCGCTGTCTTGGTAAGTTAAGACCGCATTTGAATCAACTTGAATGAGACTAACTTGAACCTTTTTAGATGTCGTGTGATTACGTGTGTTTTCAACTAAGTTTTTTAAGATGATTTCGAGTGCGAATTCATCAGCTAATACTTCAAGTGATTCATCGAGGTGATCAAGTGTAATATCTAAATCTGGAGCGTAGAGTTTAGCAACTTTTGAAAATAGACTTTTAACATTCACTGCTCGTAGATTTAAATTTCCGCCTCTTTCAATTCTTGAAAGCTGAAGGATCTTATCCATTTGGGTTTCGAGTCTCTTCGTATCATCGATAAGCCTCGTTGTTAATTTATCTAATCTTTCACTTGATAGCTTTGCGGCCTCATCCTGTAAGACTTCCGATTGCAGTCTTATACTTGCAAGTGGAGTTTTAAGCTCATGAGTTAAACCTGCAAAGAATGCGTGGATGGATTTATTTTTTTTGACGTCCTTGTAAAAAAGAACGATGAAGAAAATAAAAATCAACATCAGTAGAAGAATAAAAGTCGAGCCTTCCCACATAATGAGCCTAACCATATTTGGTCCATCGGTGTGTCCTTCAAGTATTTGAAGACGGTTACTCATTCCTACCAGCAGGTAGAGCCACCATGAGGCCATGAGTGTGATGATAAACATCACGAGGCCAGCGAGGACAAAGAGAGGTGAGGACTTTTGTTTAAGCTCGAGCATTAAGACCAAAGCCTCTTTTCTAGATCTGCAAGGACCTTGTCATCATGGGCCAAAGACATAAAGCCAACTTCATAAGCATTTGGAGCAAGATAAATCCCTTTCTTAAGTAGTAGCTCAAATAAAGGAGTGAAGTCGACTCCGATATTGCCAGGGATTCCATTTGCACACTTAATTTTTTCACCAGGAACAATCCAAAATAGTGATGAATGTGTGATCACGTTGTAGTTTGAAAATTTTCCGTCATCATATTCTTTTAGGAATTTCTTAAAGATCGAGGCTGCCTTTAAAGTATTTTCTTCAAGAGTTTGATAAGCGCTTTTAGTAAGTTTTGATAATGTTTCAAGACCTCCAACCATTGCGAGAGGGTTAGCGCTTAGTGTTCCGGCCTGATAAACTGAGCCAACAGGTGCGAGATTTTGCATGATCGACTTTTTGGCCGCGATTGCTCCAACAGGAAGTCCTCCGCCAATAATTTTTCCATAAGTCACGATGTCAGGTGTAATTCCTGTTTTCTCGGCCATTCCACCAAAGGCAACTCTAAATCCAGAGATAACTTCATCAAAAATTAAGAGAGCATCATTTTCTTTTGTAATTTCTCTAAGACCTTCAAGAAAACTTTGGTCTTGAATAAGAAGTCCATTATTTGCAGGAAGTGGCTCAACAATAATCGCCGCGATTTCATTCTTATGATCTTTAAAACAGGCCTTGACGCCATCAAGATCGCCAAGTTCAAGAATGAGTGTATCTTTAGCAACTCCTTCAGGAACTCCGCCTGATGAAGCTTCTGCTTCTCCTGCCAGTCCTGAACCTGCCTTGATTAACATGGCATCGACATGACCATGATAACAACCGTTAAATTTGATAATTTTATTTTTTCCTGTTGCTCCTCGAGCAAGTCTAAGGGCGGTCATTACAGCTTCTGTTCCAGAATTTACAAATCTAAGTTGATCAACAAAAGGAAGTCTTTCAAGTAGAAACTCTGCAAGGTCAAGAGAGTAAGGTTCACATGCTCCATAGCTCCAGCCACGATCAAGGGCCTCAACTAGCTTAGCTTGTACTTCTTTATTCTTGTGCCCAAGAATAAGGGGACCAAAGCTCATGCAGAAGTCGATGTAGTTTTTACCATCAACATCTGTAAAGTAAGCGCCATCGGCTTCTTTTACAAATCGTGGAGTTGATTCTAGTCCCTTAAAACTTCTAACTGGAGAATGAACACCTCCTGGAACTAGTTCTTTACTTCTTTCAAATAGTGATTCTTGACTCATCTTATTTTCCTTTTAATTTTTTAACCAATTATTGAATTCTTCCATGCTGCCAAAAGGTCTAAGGTTTTTTAAACCATAATCCTTAAGGCCATCAAATGTCTTACCAAGACCTGAGCAATGAAAGGCCTCTTCGATTTGTGGGTATCTTTTGATGTAACTTTGAAATTGTGTGAAACTTGTCCAGTAAAAAACATTGCATGAGAGAAAGTCTTTTTCATCTTCTTTTGATAATTCGATTTCATCCTTTGTATAGACTTGGGCAACTTCTCCGTATTTTGAGTAGCTTCCTGCATGAGTAAGAGAGACTAACCCTCTGTCACTAGCATCGCGACCACCATAAATTGTTGCAAGAAGTTTAGCTTCGCGAAGTTCTTGAAGGTAATCTTCTCCAAGAGAATCACTTGATCCATTTACCCAAAAACCTTCTTTTGCAAGTCTCTTCCATGTTTTATTTCCCGCGCAAAAGAGTGCTGATTTTGGAGAGTGGTCTTTGAGAGTTTCCATGGCATATGTTGAGGTCACAAAAATATCTTTGGTTGTATCGATCTGGACCTTTAGCGCCGTCTTTTTTAGAAGTCGGCAAGGAACGCAATTAGAATTGGAAAATTTCTGAATAGGCAGACCGATGAATGCCTTCTTAGTCATCTCTTTTACTGGAGCAGGAAAGCTACCTTCTAGTAATTTATAAGAAATTTCCTTGTTATCAACGGCTCCGCGATGTGTGTGAAGATAGTAGTCACCATGCTTCGTCACATTAATACCTACGGCCAGGTGACAACCTCCACCGTAAGAAGCAAATGCTTGTCTCTCTCTTGAAACTTCTTTCACTGTTTTTGCGTCTTCCATAAGTTTTAACTTTTCAAGAAGCTCGCCGTTATCATCTCTATTTTCGAGGGATTCAATGGCAAGTGCACCCTGGCTGGCCGCTGCAGGAAAGGAAGAATGGGGAAGGATCATATAATCGAGATCTTTAACTAAAGATTCAAGTTCTATTCTTGAACTTTCTGTGAGTGCAAGTCTTTCGATTCCTGGCATTGCCAGTACGATTGCATCGTATTGGTCATCTAAAAGTTTTCCAATTCTTGAATTTACATTTCCGCGAAGAACCTTAGTCGAAATTTTGAGATTCTCTCCATTTGGAATATATTCATAAAGATGATTTTCGATATTTACAATTCGTCTCGGTGAGCTTGTTCCAACAACAAGCTCTTTCATTTCGCTTAGTTTTGCAATGGTCGTTTTTTTGATAAAGAGAATGTCATGGGCAAAAGCTCGTTTCGTGATTGCTGCAAGTTTTATTCCCTCAGGTCTTTCACTACCAAGGTCTTTATATGAATGAACGACAAGGTCAATTTGTCCTTCTAAAAGTTGTGCATCTAATTCTTTTGTAAAAAAATCTTTCCCTTCAAGTTGCCACAGTGGTTTATCAGTTATTTGATCACCTTGAGTTTTTATAATTTTTAACTCAAAGCTGTCGCCTGTTAATTGTTCTAACTCGTCCTTAACTTGACCACATTGTGTAAGTGCTAATAGGGAACCGCGCGTCCCGATGATATAAGACTTTTTACTCAAAATTGACTCCTTCGATGAGGCTAAGATACTAAAATTTTTACGATCTTTTGTCACGAAAATGTAGGACAATCGTATATTTTATGATTGAATTGAGGGATGAAAAAAATTAATTTGATACTCTTTGTCATGCTTCTAAGTTCGTGTTCAACAACTTTGGACTTTCATGTTCCAGGTAATCGTTTTCAAACTGCTGAAACCTCTGGGAAAACCCTTGGTGGAAAAGTGGCCATCGGTGGAGGTCGTGCTCTCAAGTATGAACTGGGACATCTCTATGCTGATACAATTTTTGGCGAGAATGTTTCAATTGATACAGAGCAAGGTGTTTATGACTCTACTGGTCTACATATTGACGCTGCGTTGGGGATCATTGAAGAACTTGATTTGTACTATAGCGACTTTCTTGACGCCGCAAGTATTTTTGGTCTTAAGTGGCAATTTTACGGTGATCACGGAAAAGATCAAGAAGGTCATAAGGTTGCTTTCATGGGTGGTCTTGGATCTGCAAGTGAAGATAAGGAGTCATTCAATGTTAATAATGGTTCATCCAAAAATCTTTACCGTGCGAATCTCGATATTTTTGCTTATGAAACTTCTCTAATCTATAGCTATCGCTCAACAAGAAACTTTCTCACTTACTTAGGCTATACCTATTCTGTATATGATACAGAAGCTGATCTCCATGGAAATGGACTGGCCTCTGAGCATATTGAAGGAAAAGTAAAAACGCACTCTCTTCTTGCTGGGGTTGAACTTTCAACAGGTTTAAACGGAGTTGGTGTCATCATTGAAACAGGTTATACAAAAGGTGTATGGAGATCAAAGTATAAGAGAGAAGATATTCCTCTTGGTGTTTCTTTATTCTTTTCCTTCTAGTTGATAACTCGAAGTGCACAAGTTCTTCGAGTGAAGATCCTTGGCGATGACAATCGCATCGTCTTTTAGATACCAGCGCTTATTGATGAGCTGATCATTGATTTTAACCTGATAGATATCATCAGTTTCGTGACGAATAATATGACACACATCCCGTGTCGGTATGATCTGTGCACTTCCACATGAAGCAAGAGAGAGAAGGATCAATGTCGAAATAATAATCTTACATGTCAAAGTAGTAGTCATCGCATTTTCTCTCTCTTCTAAATCGTTCTAATTTTGCATTTCCTGGAAGTGATTTATAGATCCAGTAAAAGCATTGATTTTTCTTTAATAGTTGTTCTCTATTTTTCTTGGCGTATTTGATATCATCAGGATCGTTACTCTCTTCGTTTTCTTCATTATCATCCTTTGCTATTTTATTACTTTCAAGAGCCAGTCCAAGACTTGCTCCTACAGCTAATCCTGTTGCTGCACTAGGTAGTGAGGAAGAAAGTTCTGGCTCAGGTTTTATCGTGAATGATTCAAGATCTGGAAGAAAGTCTTCCTTGTTGTTAATTAATTTTTCTAATGCTTCTTTTGGGATAGTTTTGATTTCACCATCAATAGTTGAGAGATACTGACCTGGTTTAAGTTCAAGAAGCTTATTATTAAAATTTGCATCTACTTTTCCTTCAAGAAGAGCGATGTCAGATTTATCAGGGAATGAATTTACAAGAAACTCGGTACCTCTCACTCCGACTGAAACTTTTCTTGTGATAACTTTTACCTGATTTTGCTCAAGGGGAGTTTTCGTCACTTCGGCACGCAATTTTCCTGTTAAAAGATTGAAGGTAATATTTCTCGATTTATCCGTTTGAATAAACTCGCTCACAACAAAGGAGGAGTTTGAACCGAGAGTGATTTGGCTTTCATCATTAAACTTTAGTTTTAAGACAGATTTTTCACCGGTGATGATAGTTTCAGAAGTATTCACGGTATCATTTAAAGTGAGGTCAATTTGTTGGGAATCACTAATCTTATATGCAATACCTTTTTTCAATGTAACACTAGCAACCTGTCCATAGATGGCAAAGCACCAGATAAGTGCAATTGATAATTTCGCGATTAACTTCATGTCATGCCTTTAGATTTTATTCAGTCTCTTTAAGTAATTTGCTGTTTGATCTTCAACAAATGTATTACGATAGTGACTTTGCACGGGTTCATACTTCCATTGATTACTTGAGTATTTATTAACAGGCTTATCAAGAGTTTGCGCGATACTTAAAGAAGCTAACTTGCTTTTTGTCGTGTTCGTAACTGGACTGTTGATACTTAATTGTGTGAATGTCACTGGTGCTGTTTTAATTTCCATTACTTTGCCTTCTTTCTTTATAACGTGATCTTTAAGCTCGGTTATTATCTCTTAACCCTTCATATTCACTTGATTTATTTACTTAATGGAATAATTTTCAACACTTACATTAAATTCTATTTGTTGAGATAATGCCATTTGTTTAGATATCTGACCACAATACGGGTCATTTATCTATTAGGAGAAATCATGAGACGAAGCTACCTAATTTTAATCATCGCCATATTCTTATCTGCCAATATTTTTGCAGATGAAGTTTACACGGTGATTATAAAGAAGCATGAAGAGAAAGTTCAATCACGGTGGACCCTTGCCGATTGGTTGGCAACAAAGCAAAGAATTTCTTTAATGGATCAGTGGTTAGCGCTTAATACAGAGAGTAACCTTTTTGAGTTTGTTCTAAGTTATGACAAATTTAATCTTAAGCAAGAACAGTCTAATTTGAAATCAAACTACAGTGATAATCGCTATGGTGGTAAGGCCTTTTTTACATTCTTAGGGATTGAGGGGCAAAGCGATGACACTGAATCACTCTTTGATACAACGTCTTATAATTTGAATTTGAGATTGCTTGGAGGAAGTCAACAATCAACTCATTTAAATCTACAGTACGGAATAAGAAATGTGACAGATCATGCAGGAAATAAATTTTCTCCTAATTTCTTTGGAATCGATTTTGAATTGTACTTATTAGGTTTTCTTGGAACAAATTTTAAATATTCAAATACTTCAAGTGATTCCATCAATTCGATTTCTTATCACAATAGGACGAGAGATATTGGTGTTTTTGTTGATTTATGGTTTATACGTTTTTATTACGAAAAATCGAAAAATAATCATTTTTATAATGGTGATAAAATAAAACAAGATGGAGAGCGTATCGGAATGGCGCTTTATTTTTAGGGAGTAGAAATGGACATGAAAACTAAGTTTTCAGATGACTTAAAACTTGAGAGTGAATTTGAAGATCTTCCACCGGAAGATTTTCTCTATGATAGGCAAGGACCATGGCCACAACCATCTCCTAATCATCCATTTGGAGAAGCTCCTGGAGTATTACATATTCCATTTGTCGAATGGTTTTATTGGTGGATGATGATTGGTAGTCGTTATGTCTTTACATGGATTTTTCTTTGGCCTGTTGCTTTGTTTAAAGCAATTGCTTGGTGGAAGGTTTCACCGATTAGCGATGAAGATTTTTGTAGTTACTACTACAATACGTGCTACAGCAAATTCTTAACAGATGATCTAACAAATAATGTTAAAGAAATTTTTAATGAATATATTGAAGAGGGAAAGTCCTATTACATTTGTGACTTTGTTGGGATGAAATTACTTAAGCCAGTTAGAGGTGTTAAGTGTGAGCCTAGTATTTCTCTGTTTGAAAAAAAAGAAGATGGTTTAAAACTGATAGCAATTAATTTAAGAGATTATGTTGTCGATCATACCGACGGTGATCTTTGGATGCTTGCAAAATTTATTTCACTTCAGGGGGCCGCAAATCATGTTATTGTGGCGACACATCCTCGTTTGCACTTTCCTATGGATGCTATCAATGCAATTACAAAAACTGCAGTGCCAAAGGATCATATTCTTTTCCAATTAATATATCCGCATACTGAATTAACTTTAAAACTGGATTGGCAGGTTCTAAATAGCAAATTATCACTTCTTCAAAATAAGTGGTGGATGATTTATGCGCCTTTTCCTGCAACTGGTGAATCCATGCGCGACCTTGTCGTTTTAGGCTATCACGGTATTCTTGATAACCCAGCATATCCAAAATACTTCTACCCATTGATGGGCCCACAAAGAAATGAAACGGCTTATGGGAAGTTTCATGACACTTATTATAAGACTTATCTCGAATTTGTGACGAATGTGATGGCCGAGGTTCCACGAGGTGATAAATTTGTCACAAGATGGGCCAACTACATCCATGCAGAGATGCCGACATTTCCAAATGGTGAGAAAATTTGGGAAGAGGGCATTTTAAATCATGCAATTGCTTCATATATTTGGGATGTAACTCTCGGCCATGGTGCAGATCACAAGACATATGCAGAAATCCCACTTAATAAGAATCCACTTCGTGTTCGTGTCGCTTCACCATCTTATAAGAATCCTGATTTTAAAATGGAGCTCGGTGATATCGCAAGTGTTTTTGATCAGACTCGATTGATTTTAGCAAACTGGATGTTTTTTAAGCCTACAAATGTTTCTCTAACGATTGAAGCTTTCTACCAGTTTAATTTACCAAAATTAAAACAGGATGTCGTAAGATTTAGAGAGAACTTATATGCCACAGAGAAGTCACTGAGTACGCCAAATTTTATGCCTGTTGATGAAATCCCTGCAAGTATACAATACTAAAAAAGGGATAATTTATTTAAGTATCATCTTATAGGAAAGAGTTGAGAATAATGGCAATGTGAAAAAAATAATTATAGTAATAATTATTGCAATAAGCATTGCTTTTAATCTCGGTGGACCCGTATAGATAATTTCATGTTCTTCTTTGTTGTAGCTCTTGAAGAAATAATAGAGAAAAATTCCCTGAATACTTGCAAAGACACACCAAATACTTGGCGCATCGAAGACAATTTCAAATGAACCACAAGCAGGTAACAGACCTAAGTTTTTTGAAAGGCCAATGATGTAACAATAAATGGCCGAAAGAATGAATGAAATATTTAAGCTCGCAAAAGGGAGATTTCTAATCTTAGAAGCACCAAATCTTCCATAGTTTTGAATAAAGTAGAATAGGTGAATGAGATTCCAGTAGATAAAGAATATCATCCAAATAGCACCCCAGTAGAAATGGTTTGTACCGCGCACATAGAAGTGTGCATTTTCAAAGTACATCGATCGTGTAAAAATATGGATGGACAGCATGGCCAGGACACCAAGAAAAAGCGACGAGCCTAGGTTTTTTGCAAAGAATTTCTCACTCGCTCTTAAGTTAAAAAACATCCCAGAAATTGAGGAAAGTAGACCAATCTTATAGATTATTGTGTTATTTAAATAAATTGCAAAGAATTCAAGAAATTGGTGTGCACCAATAGCAAGATAGGCCAGTAAGAGATAGGTTGCGACAGACTTCTTTCTTAAATCACTGAGGCGATTGATTTTGTATTTGATGTAGTTGAGTGTCGTTCCTGCGAAGATAGTGGTTCCAGCGATAAGACTGACTTCTTTACTATAACAGATAAAATACTCCTGATGATGTACCAAAATAAATTTTACTTAATTCTCTAATTAAATACACCATATATCAATAAAAATTATAATGGTTTTTGTTCTTAAGCCGATAATATTATTGGAGATACTATGACATCAAATTTAAAATCAGGTCTACCTTTCGAGGAGGGCCAAAAACTTTCAATGAAGAGCGTTGATAATTTTGAACTTGTTGCAAAGAAGCGAGAGTTCCAGTTAATTAAAAACATTGAACATCCAAATATTATCAATTCCCACGATTTCAGTTTCGATAAGAATGATCATCTAAATTCTTTGGAACATTTAGTTGCAAAGCGTTTGCTCTGTGGTGAAGAGGTCATTAAAATATGTACAGAGATTTTGAATGCTCTTGAATTTCTTTGGTCAAAAAATATCGTTTTTAATAATTTAAATCCTAGGTCTGTGATCGTGGATTTACAAAATAATATTGTGAAGCTAAGCGACTTTAGGCTTTACTCTGAAATTAGTAGTGAGCTTGTTGTAAATACTAATTTAAATAATTTTCTTGGGCACTACCATTTTATTTCCCCTGAACAAACGGGAAGAATGAATAGAAGTGTTGATTATCGAAGTGATATTTATTCTCTTGGTGCTCTTTTGTATTATGGATTGACTGGAAAATTTCTTTTTGATGAAGAAAAAGAAAATCACAAAATTATTCATGCCCACCTTACGAAATGTCCAAGATCTTTATCTGAAATTGATACAAAGATTTGTCCAAGTCTCTCAAGAATTATTGATAAGATGTTGGCCAAAAATGCAGAGGACCGTTATCAATCTGCGAAAGGAATAATATCTGACTTTAATTTTTGTTTGCAAATCTTAGATGGAAAGCGCACCAATGAAGAGTTTATTCTTGGAAAGTATGACTCATTAGCAACTTTTAAAGTGGATGAAACACTTCATGGTCGAGAGCGTGAGACAAGTCTACTGATGAAAGCTTATGGGGATGTAGTTTTTGGACGTAATCGCTTAGCTCTTGTTAGTGGCTTTTCTGGAATTGGGAAAACTGCCCTCGTCTCCGAGCTAAAAAGACCAATGACCGAACATAATGGATTATTTGTTTCTGGAAAATTTGATCAGTTAAAGAAGAATATTCCTTTTTCTGCGCTTAACCAGGCCATCTCACAGCTTGTAAGTGAAATTCTTACTGAAGAACAAAGTATTGTACAAAATTACATCTCAAAGATTAAAAAAGTAGTCGGCGATAATATCTACCTTATTTCAGACGTTATTCCCGCTGTTAAAAATCTTGTACCCCATGGTAAGAAAGTAAAACAAGAATTAACGGCAACAGAATCACTTAATTTATTTTATAAAACTTTTTCAAGTTTTATCAATATTTTTAAAGAAAATGGAAGACCTCTTGTTATTTTTCTTGATGATCTTCAATGGGCCGATAGTTCGACTATTGGTCTCATCAAATTTTTAATTACCGATATAAAAGATCATAATATACTTATCATTGCTGGTTATCGAAATAATGAGGTTGGACCTAATCATCCCTGGCAAATATGTATTAATGAAACAGTCGGTCTTGGTGGAATTGTTGATAATGTTGAATTACAGAATCTCGAAGTTGTTCATCTCGAAAAATTAATCAAGAATACTCTTCATTTAAATGATAAGTCTGAACATGCTCTTGCCCAAGTTATTTTTGAGAAAACAAATGGGAATCCATTCTTTGCGCAAAGTATCTTAAAATCATTATATGAGAGAGAAGTTATATTCTTTGATGAAGTTTCTAATTCATGGAATTATGACTCTAAGAAAATTGGTGATGTTGAAATCTCTAATAATCTTATTGAACTTCTTGTGCAAAGCTTAAGAAGACTTGATGGCGATACTTTAAATGTTCTTCGTTGCGCTAGCGCAATCGGTGCACACTTTGATATCGATATTATTACTCATACCCTTAATATCACGAAAGAGAAGTGTCTTGAGGCACTTATTATTGGTTTAGAGAAAAAGCTAATCGTGGCGATGGATATTAACTACCGCTTTGTTAAAGTTCAAGATCTTGAAAATTTAAAAAAATCGAGTTTTAAATTTTCTCATGATAAAATTCAACAGGCTCTTTATGAAACGATAAAAGAGGAAACTTGTCTCGATTATCATCGAAAAATTTCTGACTACTTTAAACAAATGAGT
This sequence comes from uncultured Bacteriovorax sp., assembly GCA_964593545.1. GTDB lineage: Bacteria > Bdellovibrionota > Bacteriovoracia > Bacteriovoracales > Bacteriovoracaceae > Halobacteriovorax_A. The sequence goes on from CAZQJK010000010.1 coordinate 18,334, forward strand.
AGTGATGATAGTGATGATCTAATTTTTGATTTAACCTTTCATGCTAATAAACTTCTAAGTCTTGAAGATATTGATAAGAAATATATTTCTAAAATTAACAAGAAAGCGGGACAGAAGGCCTATGAGTCTTCAGCATATCAGGCGGCAAAAGAATATTTTGAAATTTCATATCGCCTCCTACCAGAGGATAAGTGGACGTCACAATATGAAGAAGCCTTGCTGATTGGGACGTTTCTGTCGGAGTGTTATTACTTGTGTAATGAAACTCATAATGCGGAGAATTTGTACAATTTCATTCTAAGTGAAGCGCGAAGTAACAAAGATAAGGCCAAGGTCTATGAGATTTTAATGAATTACTATACCTTGCAAGGACGTTCTGATGATGCAATCTCCGTCGGAGCAAAGGCCTTGAAGCTATATGGAATAAATTTTCCTAATCGTGCGAAGATGTTTCAAGTTATGCCCAAACTCGTTCAAGTAAAAACGATGTTTCTCTTTAATAGTGATGAGAAGATATTAGGTAATCCTTTGGCGACAAATGAAGATGCCATCGCCGCATTAAAGATTTTATCAAATATGTCACCTAGTTGTTTTATTCAAAGTCCTGAGTCAATGTTGCTTAATTGTTTGAATTGCCTTGTCTTAACCCTTCGCTATGGAAATAGTGATGTGGCAAGTTATGCAATATCATTAATGGGATTTGTGGAAGCTGTTGCGCTTCAAAACTATAAGCGAGCTCACTCTTTAATGAAGTTAGCTGTAAAAGTTAACAAGAAATTAAATGGAGTTCAGTATTATTCTAAAGTTCTTTTTGCTTGGAATAATTTTGTGCAGTTCTATCATGCTCCGATTCGTGAAAGTATTCCATGGTTAAGAAAGAGTCATCATGCTGGAGTGGATTGTGGGGATTTTAATTTTGCAAGTTATTGCCTCTATTCTCTAACATCTCGAGAACTCTTTGTCGGGGAACCTCTAACTAAAGTCTTTGAAAATGTTATCGAATATAGCCAGTTTTGCGATAAGGTAGGGGATCAGTATATGCTTCCTATTATGCAAGTCCTACGTCGCTTTACGTCTGCAACCTCATCGCTTACAGATTCTAAATACCATTTAAGAGATGCTGGTTTTGATATTGATGAATTCCTAAAAATACAAGACCTTGGTGATGATAAGCAAACGAGATCGTGGTTTCATATTTATGAAGCAATGAAGGCCTACCTCTTAGGAGACCTTGACTATGCTCTTGGACAGGCATTCTTTTCTGAACAATTTGGCGAAATCGGAACACAGAAACAAATTGTTCTCTTCGAACACTATTTTTACAGTGTGTTGATTTGTACGGCGTATCTGAGAACAGGAAAAAATGATAAGAGTAAAAATCTTAAAGCAGTCTCTCTTTGTAAGAGTAGTTTACATCACTTAGAAAAAGTAAAGAATGTCATGCCAGAGAATTTTCGTTCTCGCTTCTATCTTGCAAAAGCAGAGTATCTTCGTACTTGTACGGACTCTTCTGATGCGATCATCAAAAGCTGTTATGTTCGCTCAATTGATTTTGCTGAAGAAGATGGATTTATCAATATTGTTGCAATTGCGAGTGAACTCTATGCTCTCTATTTAATATCAAATAAGAAGTATGTTAATGCCCGAGGATTTATTCAAAAAAGTATTGAGGCCTATCAGCAATGGGAATTTCCAGAGAAAGAAGAACAGCTCAACGCGATATCAGCTCAATTTATGCTTAATAATTATAATAAGAAAATTGATCACAACGTTTTACTTGAAATATCTAAATCGATTGCAAGTCAAATTAGTCTCGATGCTTTGATTGAACATATTCGACAGATTGCTATTGAGTATACGAATGCACAAGATGGTTTTATTGTTCAAAAGAATGGAAAGGATTACCAGCTTCTTTGTGCTGGTTCACAAAATCCTGGCGAGGAACGATTTAGTAAGGCCATTATTGAGTATGTCTATAATACAGGTGAAGTTGTACGTCTTGATGACGCCACTGAGTATAATAATTTTTCTAAAGATAGTTACTTACTAAATAATAAAATCTTCTCGATCAGTGCATTTCCTCTAAGGTCTAATGATGATATTAAGGCCGTTTTATTTCTTGTTAACAAGGATCTTAAAGGGGTTTTCTCTGTCGATAAGACCCAGACGATGGAGCTTTTAACAACACAAATTGCACTGTCTCTAGAAAATGCACTATTTCTTCAAGGCTTAGAACAAAAGGTGAAGGAAAGAACTGAACTTCTCGAGCAAAAAACAGTCGAACTTGAAAAATCACACGCTGATAAAGATATTCTTGTTCGCGTCCTATGTCATGACCTTGCAAATATCACGATGGTTAATAACCATAGTATTCGGGTTCTTAGTAATTCCTTAAAAGATAGTGAGAGTCCAGAAGTCAAAAAACATTTAAGTAAAATGCAAAATGCAATTAAAAATGAAGCCTATATTATAAATAATATTAGAACACTTGAGATGGCAAAGAATAAGCTTTTGAATGTTAATCTTGATGTCATTAATCTCGAAGAGAAGCTTGGTGAATCAATTCAAACATTTGAAGAGCGACTTAGTTCTAAAGATATTATAGTTAGGGTAAATCCTGATATTGTAGGGCGATTAGTTATTGCTGATGGAGTGGCCCTGGTTGTGAATGTCTTTAACAATATCTTTTCTAATGCAATTAAGTATAGCTTCGAACATTCTCATATTGATTGCTACATAGCAAAGGAAGATGATGAATCGATCACGCTGGCGATTCAGGATTTTGGGATAGGAATGACTGAGAGTTTTCGTAATCAAATTTTTACTGGAGAAGTGCACGCTTCATCTAACGGAACTAATAATGAAAAAGGTAGTGGTTTTGGACTTAATATTATTAAAGTCTATATTCATAAGTTTGGTGGAAAGGTCTACGTTGATTCTGTTCACAAAGATGAGAGTAGTACACATCACGGTACTACCTTCTATCTTACGCTCTTAAAGAAATAGGACTTATTGGATATTGTCGATATTTTGCATTGATTGATTAAATGCGTTTTGAATTTTTTTCATCAGAAGTAATTCTTGTTGTAGGCGCATAGTTTCCATTTTCTTTTTTAGTAATTCTTCATTTTGTGCTTCTAATTGTCTTCGATAATCTCTAACTCTATCGGCCTGAGATACTTTTGGTTGCTGGTATGTTCCTTCAATATTGATGGCAGATGTTTCAATATTTGAGTTCTCATAATTAGCTAATGTGGATACTGATAAAAGGGCAATAAGGACTGCATATTTCATTAATCATACTCCATAAAAAAGACATTTTCTAAGTCGTATCTTTTTTATGTGCATATTGTCAAATCGTGATCGTAGGAGTGTAAAAATATCAGTGTGAGAACTGAAGCTCTTCCCATGAGAACGGGTGGTTATGTCCAAGTGTTTCAACTCTCTTGTCGACAACACCTCGAATTGCGCTACGTGCCATTTTGATCTTACTCTGTTTTTCTAGGTCTAGCTTTTCTCCATGATTGAAGACATCTGTAAGTCTGAAGACGCCATCATTTGCCATCAAGGATGTTTCAATTGCGCAAGGTGAGCCTAGGTCAATGAAGAGAGATGAGGGTGACTTTCTCGACTTGAAAAAATCGTGATTGAAGATTACATAGTCGGCACCAATAGTATTGATGATTGTTGTAAAAGATTGATAACTATCTTTATTGCTCCAATCAACGGTCTTAATATTTCTTCCACTAAACTCATTTTGAATCTGAGATACTTTTGATGTATTTCGAGCACTAATATATATTTGGTATTTCTTTTCGAGTTGCTTAATCACATCTCGTGCAAGTTGCCCAGAGCCGAGGATAAGTACTGAGTCGGTATCTACCTTTGTCTGAATTATTCTTCTCGCAATACCTGCATATGACTGTTGACCAATTTTTAAAAGGTATTCACGGCGAATCTGTTTTGCATCTTTAAAAAGCTTTTCTAGAACACGTAGGATTACCGAGCTTCTTTGTTCATTTGCTAGGTAGTTTGAGAAGGCCTCTTTAAATTGGGCCACAATTTCACTTTCACCTAATAACTTACTCTTTAGTCCACAAATTGTTTCAAGTAAGAATTCATAGGCATCTTTGCCCTCGAAAATATCAAGATTTGCTAATGCTAAACTTTCTAACGGGGTCGTTTGAATCACGATTGCTCTTTGACATGTTTGAAGGATAAAAGCCGACGGATCAACCTTGAGAGGATGCTCGGATATTTGTCCTTGAATATGGATGAGGTTTAGTGCGTGAATCATTTATGTCAGTTTATACAAGTATCTACTTTTAAGTGTCACGATAATGTAGAAAAGTGGGTATATTTTTTATTGCCTCAAGTGTTTGATATTACGTAAGGCCGTGTCCGATTTCGCTTCACAAACAATATTGTATTTGCTACAAAAAAATGAAAATGAAAACAGAAATTAATAAAACACCATCAATTTTATTACGTCCAGTGGCAGCTCTCAAGGAACTGTTCATGGCCTTTGATCGCAAGGTTGATGGAGCACTGGTTTTCTTCTTCAAGCACTATGGAAAAACTAAGTTTATGGTGGCGATGTCAAAGAAGGTTCAATATCTAGGAATTGAAAAACTCTGGGATAAAGGTCCAAAAGCATTCATATACTTTTTCCTTTTCTACCTTATTCGAGATACAATACTTTATATTGTTCTCCCAATCATTTTTGCAAAGGCCACGACGAGTTAATTAATGGAAACACTCCAACAGTTCTTATACTTTATTTCAGGTCTTGCTATTTTTTACTTCGGTCAAAGAACGCTATCACAAGGGCTCCAAACAATTGGTGCTTCTAGTGTTAAGCATATTGTTCACAACGAAGGGGTAAGAAATCCACTGCTTAATTTTTGGCACGGTGCCAGACTTTCTCTTTTAAGTTTCTCTTCGACAATGTCGACTCTTGTAATTACAGGCCTTGTTAATGCCAATCTCTTAAAGAATCGACGCGTGCTCCCCATGATGATGGGGACGGCCTTGGGCGCCAGTACGATTCTCTTTATACTATCATTTTCGGGTCACAATCGAGGCCTTAACTTGATTGCTCTCGGTCTTATCTTTGGTTTGGTGTTTAGATCATTTAAGTATCGAAGTATTGGTAAGTTTCTTCTAGGACTGGGGCTTTTATTCTTAGGTCTCGCAGTCATGGAAGAGTCGGTGAAGCTTCTTTCAACACATAGTGAAGTCGTAGGGTATCTAGACTATATTAACCAGATTCCACTTGCGATCTCTTTATTTCTGTCGACAATTATTGGCCTAAGTCTCGCGGTATCATTAACTTCTTCAACAATGGTTTTGGCCATCGTTAGTGTTTCGGCAAGATTACAAGTCTTTTCAAATTCTTTTAGCTTTGGACTTTGTGTCGGTGCCATTATCTCAAGCTACTTGATGACTTTTTTGACGGCAAAGAAGTCTGCCAGGGCATTTGCCATAAGAAAGGCATTTGCTCCATTTTCGATCTTTTCAATTGCGACAGTAATTTCTTATACTTTAATGATCATTTTACAAGATTATTTTATTTTTCCATTTTCAACATTAGATACTGTTGTTTATGGAAGTTTAATCTTATCCATCACGGCATTTCTTTATTCATTTGTTCTCAAGGCCGTCATTATTAAACTTGCTCTTCAGCTCTATCCTGATGATGAAGTTAAGGAACAATCTAAGCTTCAATTCTTAGGAGAGGGGCGATTCTTATCTTCGACAATGGCCTACGTGCTCGTTGAGATGGAAGTTTCAAAGCTGATGGATATTGTCGATCGCATGTTCGATAAATGTCGTGAATACCTCGAGTCTCAACAAAAAGGTGCACGAGTCTTAGCGAAAATAAAAGATTATGAGAGAATCATTGATAATATTCAACGTGAAATAGATATCTTTATTCAAAAAGTTATTTCAAATGGTGCCGGAGATGATGATTCAGAGATGTCTCTTGCCTATTTAAAGCTTTCTTCAAGCCTTGAACAAGTTGCAGATCATCTTGATAAGATGGCCACCACATTAACAAAATTCTATGAATCATGGCAATTAGAGGAAGACGAAAATCAACTCCTCATTCACTATTTTGATGAAGTTAGAGACCTCTTTCATCATTCACAAGATATCTTCAATGAAGTTATTGAAATCAAATCAATAAGTGCTACAGACAAGAAAGATAAGTTAAATCGTGCTCTTGATATCAAACGAGAAATTTTAATTAGCCGTGAAGAGTACGCTAATAAGCATCATCAAGAAGACGTACGAAAGGCCCTCTTCTTTTCTGATATGCTCATTTCGATTGCAAAACTTAGAGGCTCAGTAAGAGATATTTACCAAACCTTATTGAAATAATTCCGTTGTCGAATTATCTCTCTTCTTTGGAGTTACTGAAAGATCTTCTATCCAATCATCCATCGCAGTCACTTCTTGTTCTTTATTTGATTTATTCTTCTTAGAAAAGAGTTTCTTAATATCATCAAATACGAGTAGGTAAGCAGGTAGTATTAATAGCGTTAGACCAGTCGCAAATAACAGTCCCCATCCCATACTCATCGCTAGAGGTTTTGTAAATCCTGAGTCGCCACCAATTCCATAGGCCATTGGAAAGACTCCACCAAGGGTTGTAATGCTTGTCAGGAGAATCGGTCTTAAACGTCTTTTACAGTCATTGATGAGTGTTTCGATATCGATGAACTTATTCTTTCCTCTGGAAGTGTTAACTGTATCAACAAGTAGGAGAGAGTCGTTAACAACAACTCCGGCCATGGCGATAATTCCAATAAAGGCCATAATATCAAGCTTTAGTCCTTGCAGGTGAAATGCCCAAATTACACCGATGAGGCCAAATGGTATTGCACTACAAATGATAAATGGAGTTACAACACTTCTTAGAATCACGGCAAGAATGAAAATAATTAATCCAACAGCAAGGATGACATTTTTAAGCATTGAAGACTTATTCTTTTGCGCCTGTTCATCAGCATCTTTTGTCGAAATAGCAAGATATGCATAATCGGCCTCAATTGATTTTAAATCTTTTTCAAAGCTTTCGATCAGTTTCTCTTTTCCGGCAATATCTTTTTTAAGAGATACTTTTACACGCACGATTCTTTTTAGATTTTCGTGGCCAATCGTTTTTTGTCTTTTGATCACCTTCCAAGTTCCGAGGTCCTTGGTCTTTATTTGCAAACCATTAGAAAGAATAATCCCCTTGTTCTTAAGGGTCTCAATCGTTTGATTTTCACCTTCTTCTGAGTAAGCGTAAACTTTAACTATCTGTGGTCCTGAATTATTCTCATAGACTTTTGATTTAGAGACAAATGTTCGAACCTGGTTGGCGACACTTCTAATCGAGAGACCGTGAGAGAGAATCTCGGCCTTGTTTGGAATAAATGTCCAAGTATCGATGAAATCAGAATCATCTAGATCGATAGAGGTGATCTGATCATAACCCTTTAATTTGTCTTTTATTTTTTGAGAAACTTCATTGATGTCAAATGGTGCACTCGAAGATAGGTTGATATTGACGATATTGCTTTGATCATTATCAAAACCATCGTACTTTCGTCCCACTTCGATACGTTCGAAAATTGATTTATCCTTATCTTTTGTATACGTTTCAATTTTTGCTTTGATAAACTCTTCAACATATTTCTTATGATCTTCTATATTGTCATCAAGTTGAGAGAATCTTACTGTTAATGAAGCATACTGAGGACCCGACTTTTCACGACCTGATTCCCAGATATAGCCAATGGACATATTAATATAGTCAAACTTTTCTTTATCTATTTGTGATAAGTCTTTCCAAAGGGGAGCGAGTTGTTCTTTGGTGTCATCAAGACCTTTCGTGTGTTTTAGAACAGTGATTACTCTTATCTTTTCACTACTAATATTTAGATTAAAATTCATTGGAATGTTTTTTTGTGCAAAGTAGACTGAGTATCCAAATAGACCAAGTAATCCAAATAGTGCAATATAGCGATACTTCAATACACCGCTAAGTACTTTAGAGTAACCATTCTTAAGTTTTATCATAAAGTTTGATTCGTGATGAACGGGAGCGACTTTTACAAAGTGAGCAAGGTGGTTTGGCAAAATAAAGAACGACTCAAGTAGACTAACTCCAAGGGCCGAAATCACGACAACCGGAATAGCGAGCATAATATCTGAGAGGCCGTCGCCAGACATCAGAAGTGGGACGAATGCAACTATTGTCGTGAGCACAGCACCAGTTATTGGCATCCATGTCTTAAGAACAGCTTGTAGCGCGGCCTCTTTTGGAAGCATTCCACTTTCTAAATTTTGCGTATATTGCTCTGAAATAATAATGGCGTCATCGACAATTATTCCAAGCACTAAGAGCATCCCAACGATTGAGATTAAATCAATTTTAAGTCCTGCGTTTTCAAGGATAAAGAAGGTAAACATATAAGAGAGTGGAAGGCCAAAACTTGTCATGAGGGATGTTTTAAAACCAAGAAAAGACATCAATGTTAATACAACAAGTACAATCCCAAATAGTGAATTTGATTTAAGTGCATTTATCTGTCTTTCGATAAATGCCGGTCCATCTCCAGTTAAAACAAGTTCGACTCCTTTTGGAAGTAGCTCTTTTTCATTGGCCATGAATTCTTCGACACTTTCTTTCAATGTAATGGTGTCGGAATCGAGGTCTTTAAAAATGGTAAAAGAGACTGACTCTATCGAATTTGTAAACTCTCGATAATCTCTATTTGAAAGCCTCTTCTCAACAGTCGCAATATCTTTTAGTAATAGTTTTTTCTTGCTAGTCGTTGTCCTTAAAATAATATTTGAGATGTCCTCCACTGTGACTTCGTTATTTTGAAATTCAACAAGATAGTCATTGCTTCCTTTTGTAATACTTCCAATTGGAAATAGCCTAAATGATTCTCTAACAGTAGAGTAAACGGTACTAGTGTCGATTTCATAGCGAGCAAGAGCGCTTTGATCAAACTTTATATATATCGTAAATTCTCTAATATTGTCGCTGATTCTTGTGACACCTTGAATATTTCTAAGCTTATCTTTAAATTTATAAAACCATTTTTGATGTTCTGGGTTTTCTTCTTTGAAGTTTAAAATTGAATAGCTTGAAAACCAAGACTCAGTCATTTTTTGATGGGCGATATTTATATCATCAAGATCGTCAGGGAGAGTCGCTTTGATATTACCAATTGAATCTTTTATTTTTTGTTCAAGCTCTAAAATATCTTTGTATTCATCTTTTATTTTTACACTTATTGATGTTGAATTCGTCGACGAGCTTGAAGTGATTTTTTCGATACCTGGAAGATTTTTAATGGCCTGCTCAATTGGATAGGTAACGAATTTTTCCATCTGAGCGGGACCTGCACCGCTTAGAGATGTACTAATATTGATTTGTTTTGAGCTCCATCCTGAGATCAGGTCTCTTTTCATATGAAAGAGCGATATACCACCTATGATGAGCATCATGACACTAATTAGGTTGACGATAAAGCTATTGTCGATAAAGTACTTGGTTATCTTCTTCATTAATTTGATCCCTCTGGTAAGCTTTCTTAACATTTTTATTTAGTTGAAGGAAAAGATTGTTAGAATAGAGTAAAATTTTCATCAATTATATCTCTTGAGAGCATTATAAGTTATTAATATCGAATGAAATTTTTCACCATTTTGACAATCATTCTTACGAGTTTCTCTGCACTTTCAGTGAGTCTTGATTATGCGATACCAAAGCAAAAGAAGGTCATTGCCATTGGCGATATCCATGGTGATTTTAATGTTGTTAAGAGACTACTTATCAGTGGAAGTATCACGGACGAAAATTTAAATTGGATTGCTGGAGATAGCACTGTTGTACAGGTCGGTGACTTACTTGATCGTGGAAAAGGTGAACTTCAAATTCTTAAACTTTTTAAAAAATTAGAAAAACAAGCAATCAAATCTGGCGGAAAGCTCTATCTTCTGCAAGGGAATCACGAATTAAAGAATGTCGATTTAAACTTTAGTGATGTAACAGAAGAAGGATTTGCTCAGTTTGATCGCTATGCTGGAAAGATGCCAGACAACCTGAATAAGAATGTTAAAGAGGCCCTGAAAGCTTTGCCATTTTATCAACATGGAAGAGTGATGGCCTTTCGCCCCGGTGGTGCTGTTGCAAATTACTTATCTACTCATCATACAATTTTGAAAATTGGTGAAACTATTTTTGTTCATGGTGGTGTTGAACCAAAGTTTGCAAAGAAAGGACTAGAGAAAATCAATGGTGATATCAGTGGTTGGATGAATGGGAGTGATCGTCGTCGTAAATATTTCTTTGAGGAAGATTCTCCTCTTTATTCTCGAATATATGCCAAGGGCAACAAAGCATGCAAAGAGCTCGATGAGGCCTTAGGGATTTTAGGGGCCAAGAGAATGGTGATTGCCCATACCGTTCAAAAGACAATTAACTCGGATTGTGAGGGAAAAGTCTGGAGAATTGATACTGGTATGTCGAGTTTCTATGATGGGGGCGGTGAGTTAGGATTTATTGAAATAATTTATGATGAAAAAGTCAAAATACATCGATTTTTATAGGTTATTTTGTGCGCAAGGTCTAAAAACAAGACTAGTCCCATGATACCATTTTCAAACACATACATTCTTAGAGGAGATACGAAATGGAACTAATGTTCAAGGCGCAGTCTATTTTAGAAAGAGGTAAGGGTTATACTTTTGACGATGTCCTACTGATTCCTCGATATAGTGAAATCTATTCACGTAAAATGCCATCAACTAAAACTAAAGTTACTAAGAATTATGAAATTGATATTCCTATTGTTACGGCAAATATGGATACGGTTACAGGTGTGGATATGGCCTGTAAGATTGCAAGCCTTGGAGGAATGGGAATTTTACACCGTTTCATGTCTACTGAAGAACAAGTTGAAGACGTAAGAAAAATTCAAAAATATTTCCGTGATAATAATATAACTTTACCGATGGCAGCTTCCATTGGAGTTAAGGAAGAAGGAAAACTTAGAGCAGACCTTTTGGCCAATGAAGGTGTTGAGATCCTCACTATTGATATTGCCCACGGTGACTCAATTATGATGATGGAAGTTTTAGAATATGTGAAAAATAAATATCCAAAGATTGATGTTATTGCAGGAAATGTGGCCACTTCTGATGGTGTACGCCGTATGATTGATCGTGGAGCTGATGCCGTAAAGGTTGGTATTGGACCAGGATCAATGTGTACGACAAGAATTATTACAGGTCATGGAGTACCTCAATTAACGGCAATTGCAATGTGTGTACAAGAAGCTTCAAAACATGGAGTTCCTGTGATCGCTGATGGTGGCCTAAAAAATTCTGGCGATATGGTTAAGGCCCTTTGTGCAGGTGCTGATACTTGCATGGTTGGATCTCTTGTTTCTGGAGCACTTGAAACTCCTGGTGAAGTAAAAGGCGGAATGAAGCAGTACCGTGGTATGGCATCAAAAGCCGCTCAAGTTTCTTGGCGAGGAGAGTTACCAAAAGGGATGGCCGCAGAAGGTGTTGATACGATGATCCCTTGCAAAGGTCCTGTCGAATATATTATCGATGAATTGATCGGTGGTATAAGATCAGGGATGACTTACTTAGGTGTTGATACAATCAAGGCCATGACTGAAGCCGGGCTTTTTATGGAAATGTCATCTTCAGGGATGAGTGAAAGTAAGCCACATGGAAAAATAAACTAAGAGGAACAATATGCTATCAGATATGCAAAAGACGGTTTTGTCCTATCCCAAATTAAAAGAGAGAATTGAATCAAGTTCTGATCCGATTAAATCTAAAGATAAGGCGCTTAAAAACCTTGAGGAAATGAGAGCCGACTTTTCTAAGACTTATTTTAAAACAGTTGAGAAAATGTTCGATGCTACTCTTCCAAGACTTTATGATGGCATCAATTTCAATGATAATGGGCATAATCTTGGGGAGCTGATGAAGCATAACTCAATTGTGCTTGTTCCTAATCATCAGTCTCATGCTGACTATGTGGCCATTAATTATAAATTCTACAAAGAGTATGAGAGACCTCTCTATGTCGCTGGTGGGGACAATTTAAATATTTTTCCAATTGGTAAGATTTTTAGAAAGTCAGGTTGTTTCTTCATTCGAAGATCTTTTCAAAATGACGTTCTTTATAAGCTAACGATGGAAGCTTATCTGTTTTACTTACTTGTAAATCGTGAGCCAATCGAATTCTTCTTCGAAGGGGGAAGAACTCGTACAGGAAAGCTTCGTCCACCAAAGTATGGTCTCTATCAAATGCTTTTAGAGGCCCACAGTCATCTTCCTGAAGATCGTCAGTCTAATCTCTTATTTGTTCCTGTCTCAATAGCACATGAATATGTTCCAGAACAAAAATCATTGGCCAAAGAACTACAGGGAGGAGCAAAAGTTAAGGAGAGTACAGGTCAACTTTTTAGTCTCGTTAAACTTATCTCTTATCAATTTGGTAATGTTCATATCAATGTCGGAAACCCTGTTAGGGCAAAGAAGAGTGAGAATGAAGAGGAGAATAAGAAGAATTTAAGAGACCTTGCATTCAAATGTTTTAGAAGAGTCGGTGATGAAATGGTTGTAACTCCAACATCACTTCTTGTTCTTATTCTTTTGGACGAAACATCTGGTGCACTAAAGTGGACAGACATTACGGCCAAGGCCAAGGCCATTATTCAATACTGTATGAAATTTGATATTCCTTTTACTGAAACACTTTCGCTTGGAAAAATTGAAAAGACACTTGGACGTGCTGTCGATATTTTGATTGGTAATGGAAAAATTGAAGTAATTGGTCGTCATGATAACTCGACTGTCTTTTATTCAATTAAGAAAGTGGCCCGACGTGAATTATTATTTTTTAAAAATACAATACTTCATCACTTTATCATTCCATGGACAATTAACCTTGCTTGGATAAATCTATTTTCAGGAAAAATTCAAGATGTCGAAGATTTAAAAAAATTCTTTGTCGAACAAAGAGATCAGCTTAAGCATGAATTCTATCTCCCTACTCTAAAAGAATACTTTGTGCAAACACTAAAGATACTTTCAGATGCTATTGGAAGAGATATCAATTCTCTCGAAGAATGTATGAATCTTTCCCATAAAGATCTCTACGCTGTGGCCTCTAACCTTGGAATCTTTTCAAGATCCCTTAGTTACATCAATGAATCTTACTTCGTTGCTGGGATGACGATTAAGAGTTTTGATAAAGAGGGAATTACTCTTTTTAAGCAAGATGATTTTATTCACCGTCTGCAACTAGTTTTTGATTCTGAGTTTAAACATCAAAGAGTTATTAGATTCTATGAAAGCCACAATGTCGAACTTGCAAAGAATGCCATTAAATACTTCATTCAAAAAGGATTTCTTATCAAGGATGAAGGAGCCCTTAGAATTGGAAATGAAAAGGCGCTCAATATTTACATTGAAAAACTTGAAGATGAGTTAATGGAACAGCTTAAATTTAATTTAAAGGTTGTTTAATCAATGTCTTTAAATATTCGCGAAAAACAAATAAAGAAAGTTCTCTACATTACAATGGGACTCAATATACTTTCTGCTTTAATTAAAATTATTGCAGGGAGTACTTTTCACTACCTGTCTCTTTCCTCTTCTGGACTTGAGTCCGTCTTCGATGGGTTTGGTAATGTGGTTGCTCTCGTGGCAATAACTTATGCGAGTATGCCTGGAGATAAAAATCATAATTACGGGCATTATAAATTTGAAAATATTGGAAGTTTATTCTTAAGCCTTCTCCTTTTTTCTTCTGCTGTTTCACTTTTTCTAACACACAAAGATAATCTTATCAGTGGTACACCTGCTCCTCGTGAATTTGGGATCGTGCCGATTGTCTCGATTCTTGTCTCGATGGCGATTAGTTACTTTGTGGCCACCTATGAACGAAATGAGGGAAAGAGACTCAATAGTCGTCTCTTAACTGCTGATGGTGAACATACTCAAGGGGATTTTATTCTAAGCTTTGGAGTACTAATTTCAATTATCAGTTCAAAATTTGGTCTTGTATGGCCAGATATGATCATAGGCTTTTTGATTATTATTTACCTGATCTACCTTGCTATTAAGATTGCACGAGGTAATTTAAATGATCTTCTTGATCACTCGCCTGATATTGAAAAAGAATTTATAAAGGAAATTGAGAGTCTGCCACAGATTATTGATATTCATAAATTTAGAGCAAGAGGTAACACGCACTGGATGCATATTGATTTTCATTTACTTGTTGATTCCAAGCTTAGTCTTATTGAAGCCCATGCACTTTCTCACAAGGCCGAAGACCTCCTTAAAAAGAGGCTTTCTAGCTATTGCCACAATATTGATATCACGATACATGTAGAGCCATATGAAAAGAATCATAGGGATTAATACACAAAAGGAATTGATTTGAATTACGACGTACGCGAAATTTCTAATCTAAGACTTCTATGCGCCAAAAAAGGTTTTAAAACTTTTGAAGAAGCATTTGAATACTCACAAATAATTTTAGACCATCTTATTGCTGCTCCTCGAAATCAAATTTTCGATGAGAATATCTACTTTCTGATCCGTGAGGGCCTCTTCATTCCAGGCCGTGCCTTTGTTGGACATACAAAATTTGGTTTAGAATTTGAGATTGTTGACCTATCAAGATCAAAAATTGGAAGCTTTGTTATGACTGCTCAAGACCTCTCAATTACCGCGCTACCAAAGCATAATGAGGAAGATCGGCCATTTTTAGTTTTTAAAAGACTGGAAAGCGGCCCAGAAGTAAGATTTGAGTGCTTTTTGACAAACTAAGGGCTTTGCAAGCGTGCAGAGCTAGGTTAAAATTTAATTATTATCTTTTATTTATTTTAAGTTTTTGATATTACAATCAAATTGAATTTTTAGTTAACGAAATCCGGAGGTGATTTATTAGAGACAACAGAAAGGGACCTAGCAGAGACAGGGGACCTCGTATTAATGAAGATATTAGAATATCTGAATGCCGTTTAGTTGGAGAAGAAGAGCAGTATGGTGTTGTAACAATTAGCAGGGCCAGAGAAATTGCTGAAGAACTAGGTTTAGACCTTGTTGAAATTGCTCCGACGGCAAAGCCTCCAGTTGTCAAGGTTATTGATTACGGTAAGTACAAGTACGAATTACAAAAGAAATTAGCTGAAGCAAAGAAGAAGCAAGTAAAGATTGTTTTAAAAGAAATTCAGTTAAGACCAAATATTGAAAAACATGATTTAGATACTAAACTTAAAAGAGCTCAAAAGTTCTTAGAAGAGGGTGACAAGGTTAAATTTGTTATGCAGTTTAGAGGACGTGAGATGGCCTACCGTGATGCTGGTAAAGAGAAATTTGATACCATTATCGCTACTGTCTGTGATTTTGGTGCGATGATTGAAAGTCCGTCAAAGTTGATGGGGAATAGAATCATCACTATTCTCGCTCCGAGTAAAAAGAAATAGTTTAATTGACCCAAGCGCTGCTTGGGTTTTTTTTTGTAACTTGCTGAATTTTCGTTATGCGTCTATCTTAAATCAAATATTTATCGCTAATCCATTCCTTTTTACTTTGCAAATTTATTAAATTTTGATATCCATACATACTTGTAATATTGTTACACTTATTAATTTTTATTGTTGAAGTTAAATTTAGGAGTTATTCATGCCAAAAATGAAGACTAGAAAAGCGGCAGCTAAGAGGTACACACCTGTAGGGAACGGAAAGTTCAAAAGAAAAAGAGCTAACTTAAGACACATTCTTGAGAAGAGACCACAGGATGCAAAGAAGAGAAACTCAAAAACAGGTTATGTTCACGCAGCAGAATCTGAAAAAGTGAGAAGAATGCTTCCTTACGCAGCAAAGCTATCTAAGAAGAAGTAGAAAGTAGTAATTGTATTTTAACCCGATTATTGGGAAAGATTTGACAAGCGCCGTAGGCCCCCAATCGTCAAAAAAAATGGAGTAGATTATGTCTAGAGTTAGAAGAGGTTTTAAAGCAAGACAAAGAAGAAACAAAGTTCTTAAATTAGCGAAAGGTTTTCACTTTTCAAGAAGACAAACTTATTACCAAGCTGCTGAAACTGTAAAAAGAGCAATGGCTTACCAATATGTTGGTAGAAAACTTCTAAAAAGAGATATGAGAAAACTTTGGATTATCAGAATTTCTGCAGCATCAAAGTCTTTAGGAACATCATATTCAAAATTTATGGGTAACCTAAAGAAAAATAACATCCAAATTAACAGAAAGATGTTAGCTGATATCGCAGCAAGAGATTTCGATGGATTCAAAGCGATCTACGAAGCAAATAAGTAATTTTTTCAACAATAATTACAAATGAAATGGCCCTGCTTATGCAGGGCTTTTTTTATGGGGGCTAGATATGATCAAAAACTCTTTGAAATATATTGTGCAAATTGCTCTGCTTCTCATCATTGCCTGTGGTGGGTTTGTTTATATTACAGCGCCGAAATTTGAAAATATTGAAGGGCTTTGTTTTTATCATAATGGTATCTTTAATGAGATTTCGAGGGGAGAGGCGACCTTTCTAAGAGTTGAGTCCCATGATATTTGGCGCTTCAATATTAAGTACTATACAGCATTTATGAATGAGACGCTCATTGTCGGTTCAATTAAAGAAGGGGAGAGTGGAACGCTCAAGTTTAATTTTCCCGATAGTGGAGACTACTCTAGGTTTGAGACTTGTCCTGCTGTTGGAAGACCTCTATGGAAAGCGAAGCACATAAGTTCCATATATTGAGTATTTACGATATTTCATCTAAAATTTTTCCATGCTTCTAAAGATATTTACACTTATTCTACTTACGAAGATGACGTTGGCACTGGCCATCGCTTTCACTAATTCGATGCCTCCTTATTATATAGAAAAGGATGAGCGTGGAATTGAACTTGAAATTATTAAGGCGTCTTTCAAGGAAAAGGGATTTGATATTAAAGAGATTAGAAATGTTAATTATAAAGATGCAGTAAAACTTCTAAATTCAAATGTTGTTAATGGTGTTGTTGATAATTTAACTAACTCTATTTATGAAGGTAGTGAGGTTCTCCAGTCAAATCAGACGATTAATTATATTGACTGCGCTGTGGCCTTGAAAAATTCTCTTATTAATCTTGGAAAAAAAGAAAGCTTCTCTAGCCATTCAGTTTGGGCATTTAAATCTGCAAAGGATGTTCTTGGAGAGGAATTTAAGAAATCAGTTGAAGTGAATTCAAACTATTCTGAAGACTTTGATCAAGAGTTACAAACAAAAGTTTTACTTGGGAAAAGAATTGATATTATCATTTCAGATAAGAATGTTTTTATGTACCAATTTACAAGAAATCATCCCGCACAAAGAATTGATCAATTGGTATTCTATCCAGTCTCTAAGAAGACGCCTCGAAATATTAAATTTAAAGATAGCTTCTATCTTAAAAGCTTTAATGAGGGATTAGAAATCATTAAACGTAATGGAATATATGATAAAATATTGAAGAGTTACCATGGTCAGTATTTTACCGAATGTTAACTGCTCCAGTAAAATGGGGAAAGATTTTGCCACAACGAAACTGATCCTTCAGTAAGACAGCTCCAATCTTCATAATAACTTTATAGTTCTTTGGCAGCGGAAAATTCTAGTCGTTAGATATAGAGAATTATTAGGAAATTGTAAGAATACGTCCCCATTTTACTGGAGCAGTTAAGGATAATATATGAAGAGAGTAGTGATATATAGGCCGGGTGATCATGATCAACTAAGAATTGAAGAATCAACAATCTCTGATCCAAAAGATGGAGAAGTGCAGGTCGATATTCAATTTAGTGGTGTTAATTATGCAGATGTATGTGTGCGTTGGGGAATTTATGAATCAGCAAAGAAATTCATTGGATGGCCCATAACGCCAGGTTTTGAGTTTTCTGGAGTTATTTCCAAAGTCAGCGCGGGATCAAAGTTTAATGTTGGTGATGACGTTTTTGGTGTAAGTTTTTTCAATGGCTATAGCTCCGCTTTAAATCTTCCAGAGCATTTTGTATTTAATAAGCCTAATCAACTAAGCTTCGAAGAGGCCGCCTGTTTCCCTGCTGTTTTCTTGACGGCCTATCACGCACTTTTTCAAAACTTTATTCTGAGACCAAATAGTAAAGTCCTCGTTCATTCGGCCGCTGGAGGAGTTGGAAGTGCACTTGTTCAGCTGTTAGTAAGTGCAGGGCATGAAGTCGTTGGCGTTATTGGCTCTTCTTCAAAGAGAGAGTATTTATCATCTCTTGGTTGTCATCATATCATCGACAAGTCAAAAGAGAATCTTTGGAAAAGAGCTCTTGAAATTTGTCCTGAAGGCTATGATGTTGTTCTTGATGCGAATGGGGTTGAGACGTTGAAAGAAAGTTTTAAGCACCTTGCGCCAACGGGAAAGCTCATGGTTTATGGATTTCATACGATGCTTCCAAAATCGGGAAGACTTAATTGGATAAAGCTTGCTTGGAACTATCTTAGAACTCCTCGTTTTTCTCCGCTCGAACTTACCTCGGCCAATAAGAGTGTGATGGCATTTAATTTGTCATTCTTATTTGAGCGTTTCGATATCTTAAATGATGGTATGGTTGAACTGATAAAGCTTGTGAAGTCGGGGGCGATAAGAGGCTATCAGGTAAAGGTTTTTGATGCCTTTGACGTTGGTCAGGCCCATGGGCATATCGAGTCTGGTAAGTCCGTTGGTAAGATCGCTATTAAATGGTAAGCGCCTAAAATGATGAAGAGAAACTTTTGTTGAGCATCAACGTATAATAAGTGATGGATAAAATGAGTAATGAACAATATCTATTAGAATTACAGAAAGGGGACATCAAGAGTTTTGAGTGTCTCTACGAAAATATTAAGCATGGGCTCTACGCTTATATCTTCAATCTCGTTGGCAATGAGAATGATGCTATTGAACTTTTTCAAGATACGATGGAGAAGATCTTTAAGAATTGTAAGATGTATCGTGTCGAATATAAGGCCTCGACATGGATTTGGACAATTGCTCGAAATACTTGCTATGACTATTTTAGAAAGAGGAAAGTTTCATTCGTCGATATTGACGACTTAGTTCTCGATACGATGGAGTTTGAAGATCTTAGTGATTTTGAAGAGGATCGCGACAGTCTTAGAAAGGCGATTGATCAACTTAATCCCTCTTATCGTGATGTGATCACACTTAGGGTATTTAATGAATATGATTATGAAGAAATCGCTGATGTTTTAGGGCTTACAATTCCAAGTGTTAAGGGACTCATTTTTAAGGCCAAGAAGAAGCTTAAAGAAATTTTAACCGAAGAGTTTGAATATGAAAAATAAGATAAAGGAAAGTCTCGATGTGAAAATACCAAAAGCATTAGATAAGAATTTCTATTCTTTTACAAGTTCTCTTAAAGAAACTGAAAAAGAGAAATCTCCATTTCATGGTAAGGTTTTATTTAAGACTATGATGGCGTTTAGCTTTGTTCTCGTTATTTTTGTTGCACAATTTTCTCGCACGAGCTCGACTTCAAGTATCGCACCAACTGAACTGGCCGAGATCAGAATGGATATCTCAGAGATGGTAACAAATGCAACTATTGAGGAATTTGATTACGCCATAGCTCAAATCGATACGCTCTAGTTTAAAGCTCTGTCTTAAGCTGATTTATAAATTGGAGCATCAAACTTTGTCTAGACCTTCCAACTTCTTTTGCGATATCTGTATTTAGTCGTTTATTAAGATGAAGTAGTTTATTTTCAAAATGATCTAAAGAAAATTTCTGATCATTTAATTCTCTCTCTTTTGCCCAGGGGTCAATCGGCTCATAATACTTGGCATTCATTCTCGCTCCAACAGTTGCCCATCTCATGATGCCTATTGCTCCAATTGCATCGAGCTTGTCAATGTCTTGGAGAATTTCGGATTCGATAGATGTTGCCTTTAAATTAGCACTATAGGAGTGTTCAAGAATTATCTGAGAGATTTGTCCAATCTCTTCTTCGTTATATGCTGTACTCTTTAATATTTCCTTGGCCTTCTTTGATGAAAGTTCACTGGCCTTTGATCTCAGGTGGTGATCTTTTGGAATATTTATCATGTCATGCATAAGGATGGCCGGAATGAGTAGCGAATTGTTGGCCTTTAAAGCTTTTGAAAACGTAATGCCTTGATTTAAGAGTCTTAGAATATGTAACCAATCATGAGAAGGGTCATCTCCATTATAAAAATCTTTTACAGACTGAATTGTACTGGTGTTTAGTTTTGTTAATTTGAGGATGAGTTCTTGCATGAACTAAATATAGATCACCCGCATACAATTGTATACGGGTGACAAAGGGAAGAGACTAACGAGTTTCGAAAATCTCGTTATTTTCAAATCTTACTTTCTTTAAATCTTGGTATTTGTCATCAGCTGTTCGGTATCCAAAAGCAATTGCTGCAACGGCATTGTAATCAGTGCCTTCAAGCCCTAGTAGTTTATCATAGGCACTTGGGTCAAAACCTTCGAGTGCGCATGTATCAATTTGTTGAAGTGCTGCTGTTAGCATTGCATTTCCCATTGCAATATATGTTTGTCTTTGTGCCCATGATTCAATTGTTTTTGATCTTGGTCCGTCAATAAGATTGCCCTTGATTACTTCATAGTAAGCATTAAGGCCTTCTCTTTCAACACCTCTTTGTTCAGCGATTGAAGAGACGAATTTTTCAACATATGCTTCGTCCATTTTATTAAGAGAAGCAAGTACGAGATAATGAGATGAGTCTGTCACTTGGGCCTGTCCCCACGACACTTCTCTAAGTTGTGCACGTAAATCCTTATTTTCTACAAGAATGAACTTCCATGGCTGAAGCCCGAAAGAACTTGCGGCAAGTCTTATTGACTCAGTGATCACACTCCAGTCTTCATTAGATATTTTCTTGTTTGTATCAAATGCCTTCGTAGCATAACGCCAGTTTAGAGCTTTTAAAATCTCGCTATTCACATTTTCCATTTTTCTTTTCTCCGTTCCAGTTAAAATATAAATTATCTATTTCATCTTTTAGTGTTTTAAGTTTCTCGAAATCAATATCGCTCGAACAAAGCATACGATTTGGTATTTCGATCGCTTTGTTTTTTAGCTCAATCCCTTTTGAGGTACTTTCAATGTAGACAATACGTTCGTCATTACTACATCTCTTTTTTTCCACAAGTTCTTTTTCGATCAGCCTCTTGATTAGTGGAGTGAGCGTTCCGTTATCTAGAGAAAGCTTACAGCCAAGAGTAGACATATTGACCTTGTTCTCCTCCCACAGTACTAGCATCACCAGGTACTGAGGATAGGTGAGGTCTATTTCATCAAGAAATTCCTTGTACCTTGATGTAATAAACTTGCTCAGTCGGTAGAGACTAAAGCATAGTTGATTATCAATTTTTAAAAGTTCGTCTGTACTCAAAATAACTTCCTATTATTTAAAAGTCGCCTCAATATCTTTAGAGATACTAAGTGGCTTATCAGTTGGAGCATATCTTTTTACAGGATTTCCTTCGCTATCAATGAGGAATTTTGTGAAGTTCCACTTGATTTTCTTTGAACCAAGAATTCCCGGAAGCTCTTCTTTTAAATATTTAAAAAGTGGATGTGTCTCACTTCCGTTAACATCAACCTTTTCAAAAAGAGGGAAGGAAGTATGGAAAGTAAGATCACAAAAGCTTTGGATATCTTCGGCCGTACCAGGTTCCTGAGCTCCAAATTGGTTACATGGAAATGCTAGTATTTCTAACTTGCCTTCATACTTCTTATAGAGTTCTTGTAAGTCTCCATACTGGGGAGTGAAGCCACACTTACTGGCCGTATTAACGATGAGTAGGCTCTTTCCTTTAAATTCTTCTAAAGATCTCTCATTTCCCTTAATATCTACTGCTTTAAAATCATAAATACTCATTTTGGAATCTCCCTGTTCTAGTGAATATAGCACAAAACTATGTTTTGTACAATATAATTTTGCAAACTATTTTTTTAATGACTTTTACTAAGTTATTATTTAGTATTTTGATATGACAAATTTCAGCTCCAAAGAATTTATCGCCAAAGTTGTGGCCCTTGATAAAGAGGCCATCTCGATTTTAGTTGATAGTTATACCAGTCATCTGTTTAAGGCCGGGCTTGGGGTTGGTCTGTCTGAAGAGATGGCCTACGACCTGGCAGCGAATACTTGGACAACTTTTCTTGAAGTGGTTCCTCGATTTGAGGGACGAAGTCATATTAGAACTTTTATCTTTGGAATCTTTTATAATAAATTATCTGAACTAAGACGTGCCAACCTCAAGTTTCAAAAGACGGATCCTATCGAAGAAATCATGGAATCTCGTTTTCAAGATGATGGTCATTGGAATACTCAATTTATGGACCCGATCTTACTTGTTCAAAACTCTGAGGTGTTGAGTATCATTGAACAATGTATGGAGCATCTTCCGCTTTTGCAACGCTCGGCCTTTATGATGAAAGTTGTTGATGGTGAAGATACTGATGTAGTTTGTGAAGCTCTCGGTATTACCGATGTTAATCTTCGCCAACTCGTGTTCCGTGCAAAATCTAAAATGAGAAATTGTGTTGAGAAAAATTTTCGTTAGTTAAAAAGCGGAATGTTCGTCGACGAGTTGCCCTTCAAGAAAATGTCGACACTTTCCATCTGCGCGTAATTCTATATAACCTTGAAAATACTTCGGTTCTTTGTCTGCATCATCCTCTGAAGAGAGGGCCAGGGCCGATGTCGTTAACGCCGAGTATGAAGTGTTATATAGTGATTGGATCGAACTTACATCATATGTGTATGGGTTTCGATGCGTATCTGTGTGGCCAATTTCTGGTCTCATAACACTAGGAATCGAATAGCTTGATGTGTGTTTTAGGCCAATGAGATGACCGAGCTCATGAAGAAGAACTGAAGGAAGATCGTACTTGCCGTAACTACTATCACTGGAGTCGATAACAAAGTTAAATTGTGCTTCATTGACGATAATATCGCCCTTCACCATTTCCATATAACCAGACATCGGCGTGATAATATAACTTGTAACGGCCAAAACACCTGAACCAATATCAGCAAACCACGAAGAACTTTTCTTGTAGATTCCAATAATATTATCTCCCGAGCCATAGTCGGTATGATAGGGATATTCAAGATTGGCCGTCGAGTAGTCCGCCGTTGTATCAAAGAATGTATGATTAGAATCTGCTAAATTCCATTTATCCATCATCTGTTGGAAAAGATCTTTCCCCGCAACAAGTGAATAGGAATCAATTTCAGCATGGTATTCATCAGCAATATAAACACGTAGAGGAAGTTTTGAATCTGGCCAGCGCATTGGAAGGTTGGAATATTCAGAGGCCGAAGGACTGCCAATACTTGCGCTACCTTTTTTCTGCTCCACACATGAGGACATCCCCCCTGCGATTGCAAGAATTTTTAAAACCGTTAATGTACTTCTTAGTAACTTCAAACTGCCCCCTGAAGTTGACTAAAACGCTCTTAAAGTTCTAGTCCTTCTATTCTAAGAGAGAATCGGTTTATTTCGAAGAAAAATTACGAAAAAAAAGGGAGCTTTCTAAGCCCCCAATTTTATGAATACGCTATAAATAAATGATCTTGTTATTACTTTGTTTTAGCGTGATCTGCCAAGAATTTCTCTAGCCCAATATCAGTTAGTGGGTGCTTGAAAAGTTGCTTAATTACAGAGAATGGCATCGTCGCTACATCGGCACCAATGAGTGCACTTTGCTTAACATGATCAGCATGTCTTAAGCTTGCAGCAAGAATTTTTGTCGTAAAGCCGTAGTTATCAAAAACTTGTCTGATCTCAGCGATTAGTCCATTTCCATCAACTCCGATATCATCAAGACGACCGACAAATGGAGAGATATAAGTCGCACCATTCTTAGCAGCTAGAAGTGCTTGGTTAGCACTAAAGCATAGAGTAACATTTGTCTTAATCCCATTATCAGAAAACCACTTACATGCACTGATTCCAGCTTCTGTTAGTGGGAGTTTGATGACAACATTGTCGTGAATCTTAGCAAGCTCTGCACCTTCTTTGATCATTCCTTCTTTGTCTGTTGAAATAACTTCCGCAGAGATTGGTCCATCAATTATTTTCACGATGTCGTTGATAACATCTGCTTGTGATCTTCCTGTTTGAGCAATTAGTGATGGATTAGTTGTAACACCATCGACAAATCCCCATTCCTTCGCTTGATTGATTTCCTCAATTATTCCTGTATCAATAAAAAATTGCATAAATTCTCCTTAAAATATTTCTCAAAGCTTATGAAAAAAAGTTGCAAGTGACAAGTTTTTCATGCTGTGGACATGAGCGTCAGACCACCATAAAATGGTAGTATGAAGTATATTCTTTGTTGCCTATTTATTTTTTCCGCACTGTCTAATCAAACTCAAATTATTAGAAAGGATGAAGTGTTAAATAAATCGACTTTTCCGACAGAAGAGGACTTTGCAACAATTGATACGCCTGTTGGGCTTGATTCATTCTACGACCCTAATATTGATTACTCTAAATTTTCGGGGAGAGTCAGTGATAAGGACGCGACGGCCACCATCTTAAAAATTCAGGTTGAAACTGAAAATACGAAATTCTTTAAGGCCTCTGATCCTCTAAATTTTTGGGTCGCGCGTGATCGCTCGAAATCGCCATGCCAAGGAAATGTTCGCGCCATCGAAGATGGATTCCTTACAATCTATGTGAAAAACCTCTTGCCGTGTTGGGGAGAGGCCTATAATTTTAGACGTGGAACAATCTTAATTTTTGAATCGGAGCGTTTGGCAAATAGAGTTAAGGATGCCTCTCGCTACCGTGTTGCTCTTTTATCAAAGAAGAGAGATTTTCTTGTTCAGTTAAATAAGGTCAACCGTTTTGTGTGGGGATTTTCTTCTGAGCAAGTACAGGTTGCGGCGGCCTTTGATCGCAAAATTTTAGAAATTCAAAAACAAAAAGAGCTGGCCCTTAATTCACTTATTGCAAAGAAGAAGGACCAAATTAGAATTCAAAAAGAGTTAAGCTACCGACTAGACGAACTCGACAAAGATTTAAAATATTATCTTGTTGAAAAAGATGAGCTTTTCACTGATCGTTGGCATCTTGACCACGAAGAAGGTCTTCCTACTTATAAAAGACCTGCCCCCATTAAATCAAGGTAGCAACGTTCAATAAAGTGATTACTAAAGGCATTTCCTTGCTGATGATCTCTGTAAAGTTTCAACGAATACGAAGGCGATACACCGAGCCATTCTTTAATTACAGATTCATTAATTCCACTATGTAGCCATGTGAATATTGCTGATTGGCGAAGAGATTTTGGGGTAACTTCGATCATCAACTCTTTTCTCCAACCATCGAAGATTAGCTCAATTCCACGTGCTGACAATCCACCATTTAAAATTCGATGGGCATTGGCATTGAAGAAAACATGAGAGAAGGATTGCTTGTGATCTTTTTTCACGCGCTCCAATAACTCAATATAGGATTCATAAACTTTTTGAAAAATTTCAGGAAGCGCTACCGAGTATGGATCTCTCTTTGGATGAAGAATCATTACACGGGGAGATTTTCCGAAACTAAAATGATCTCTTCTTAGATCAGAGATATCTGAAACTTTCAATCCACTTCCATAGATAAGTAGGAAAATGAGTTGGTTTCGTTGAATTTTTAAAAGTTCAATCTTCGCTTGCTTAGGGCGAGACTGTTCAAGAAGGTGCATCCAAAGCGTCTTTACATGGGCCAGGGAAGTCGGTCTTGGAATATCAAGAAACTTAGGAGAAGTTGGAACTTTCTTAACTGGGTTGTGATTAAAAATATTTTTTTCAACCATAAAGTCAAAGAATAGTCTGAGTGCTTGGACACGTCTTCTTCTCGAATTATCTGATGAATATTTGTGCTCAAGGTATTTACCGTATTCCAAGATTTGTGGAATACTGTAGTTTTCGATATCAAGCGAGCTTTGAGCTTCGATGAGGTATTGATTAAAGCAATCAAGGTCGGTCTTATAATTCTTTAACGTATTAGGACTTCTTCCCTTTGATCTTAGCGACTCGTAAAACTCTGCCTGCCAATTGATGATCTTGGCCATGGCCGGATTTGTACTTGGTCCACTTTGTGGGCTTGCCGTATATTTCGTATCCATAAGTTTGTAACCTATTAAAATGGTGTCATTTAAATCAAATTTTTTGATCTCAAATATTGTACATAGATGGTTAAAATTACACAACTTAAAATCTTCTCTTGCTTGGAAAGACCTGGGGTGTTACAAGAAGGAACAATTAAATAACGGGTAATTAACGGAGAAGACGACCTTGCAAAGTAGCAATAATACTTTGGATAATCAATTTAGTGCAATGCTGTATGAGAAATCAGTATTGGGCACGCAGTGCGCACGCGAATTGTTTAAGGCGCAAGACTCTTTAATTACTCTTCAATCAAAAATCAATTATACCTTTAAAAATCAAAATCTTTTATTTCAAGCTTGTACACATCGTTCATTTGTACATGAATATACAAGAGAGCAACTTCAAAACTACGAAAGGCTTGAGTTTCTTGGAGACTCTGTGCTTGGAAGTTTTATTGCGATGAAACTTTATGCCATATTTAATGAAGAAAAAGAGGGCGTGCTCTCAAAACTTAAAAGCTCCCTTGTTAACGAAAGTAAGCTTGCCTGTATTGGTAAGGGACTTGGTCTTGCACCATTTATCTTACTTGGTAAGGGTGAACTTACAACAGGGCCAACTGACTCTGTTATCAGCGATGTCTTTGAAGCGATTATTGGGGCCATCACTTTGGATTCTTCGATAAATAGCGCATTTGAATCTCTTGAATTTACAATTAGTGAGTTTGAAAAGAAGAATAATCTCGTTTTCTTTAATGGCGAAAATGCGGATATTTTTGATCCAAAGACAACACTACAAGAAGAAACGATGAAAAGATTTAAAGTGCTTCCTGAATACCTTTCTGAAAAAGAAGGTGAGGAGTTTCTTGTAAGCATTAATATTTGTGGCATGAAGCTTCACGAACTAAGAAATATCTCAAAGAAAAAAGCGATGAAAGAATTAGCAAAGTACTGTTTAGAAAATAATTTATTAGAAAAAATTAGAAATTAATGAGGAGAATGTATGCTTATTGAAAATCAACACCCGGATAATAAGTCAATTGTAGTATCTGTGCTAGGTGCTCCAAATGTTGGAAAGAGTTCACTAATTAATTACCTAATTGGAATGGATTTAAGTATTGTGACAAGCAAGCCACAAACAACAAGAAATAAATTTCACTGTATTATGCAAGTTGATAGAACGGAAATTGTTTTCGTTGATACTCCAGGTCTTCACAAGTCAAGCCAGGAACTAAACAAGAGAATTAACCAACAAGCAAGAGAAGGGATTGAAGGCGCAGACCTTAACCTTTTATTAATTGATCTAACAAAAGATGTTTTAAATCAATTCTCTGATTTTGTTGAAAATATAAATCGTGAATTAGGTCCAACTTGGATTGTATTTACAAAAGCTGATCGAGTAGAGAACGCAGAGAATCTTCCTCTTGAAGCAGTTATTGAAAAAGCGAAAGAGATTATTCCAACAATTCAAAAATATTTTATCTTATCTTCAAAAACAGGGGATAATGTTCACGTACTAACAGGTGCTCTTGTTGATGCGGCCATTCCTGGACCACACTTCTATGAAGATGGATCAATCTCTAACAAGAACCAAAGATTCTTTGCAACTGAATATATTAGAGAGCAAGCCTTTGAACTTTTAAAAGATGAACTTCCATATGAACTTGCGGTTGTTATCGAAGAGTATAAAGATGTTAAAGGAAAAGATAATAGCTTTACTGCCCACATCTCAGCATCAATTCTTGTTAACCGTCCTTCTCAAAGAGCAATCGTTGTTGGAACAAAGGGAACAATGATTAAAGAAATTGGAACTGGGGCTAGAAAGAAAATTGAGGCCATGACAGATGGTAAGGTTTTCTTAAATCTTCACGTAAAAGTATCTCCGAAATGGTTTAAGAATAACTTCGTACTTGAAGAAATTGGATTAAACAGAGCTCAAGATTCAGCTCGTGTTTGGAAAGCAAAATAAATAAATTAGTTAAAAGGATATAAAATGAAAACGAGAGCAATGGTAATTTCCCTGATAGGAAGACCAAATGTTGGAAAAAGTTCAGTCTTTAATAGACTAATGAATAAGCAACATAAAGCGATTACATACGATATGCCAGGAGTGACGAGAGATCGCCACTATGGAATTACTCAGTTCACAGATGTGAGTGAAGAGAATCCATTAGAGGCCATACTTGTTGATACTGGTGGTTTCTACCCTGATAAAATTGATGAGAAAGGTAAGAACGTTCAAGAAGAGAATGCAAATAAATTCTTCAATATTATGACTGAGCACGCTCACCAAGCAATTGATGAGTCTGATCTTGTTTTATTTGTTGTTGATGTTAGAGAAGGAGCACTTCCTTTTGATCGTACAATTGCAGACTATATCAGAAAACAAAAAAAGAAGATGTGGTTGATTGTTAATAAATTTGATTCTGAATCTCAAAGAGGTGACGAAATCGATTTCTACCAACTTGGTGTTAATAGTGATGAAATGTTCACTGTTTCAGCTGCTCATAATATTGGTGTCGATCCTCTTAGAGAAGCAATCTATCAAGAGATGATTGACTTTGCTAAGTCTGATAGAGCGATGATCTCAGCGAAGCTTCAAACAGGTGTAACACCGAAAGAAGATGTTGTTGCAAGACTAGCTATTATTGGCGCGCCAAACGCTGGTAAATCAACCCTTTTAAATCTTCTTGTCGGAAGTCAAAGAGCACTTGTTTCTGATATTGCTGGTACTACGGTTGATCCAATTGAAGGTTTCTTTGATCTTTACTTTGGACATGATGCTAAGAAACTTGAAGAAAATAAATTGGCCTACTTCAGTGGTGATAATCAACTTGTTCAACAGTATGAAGAATTTAGACAGAATAACCCTGATCTATACACTTCTCTTGTAAGTTCATACAACCTTGAAGTTGATGAAGAAGATGCATTTGATGATGCAGATTTTGATCTTGATGAAGGTGAATTTAATGATGATGAACAAGAATTTGCAGATGAAGCTGGTACTCGCATCTATCAACAGGTTTTTGAAAGTGATGATGAAGGCGAAGAATTCGAGGAAGTTTTTGAAGAAGTCGTCGTTCCTGAAGAGGATGAAGAGATTGACGAGGGAAGCTTCTGGAGAAGTATTCATATTGTTGATACTGCAGGTATTAGAAAGCAAAAGAAAATTGAAGACTTTGTTGAATCACAATCTGTTTATCGCTCTTTAAGATGTATCGCTGAAAGTGATATTTGTATATTTATGATTGATGCTGTTAAGGGTGTCTCTCATCAGGATAAGAGACTGATTGATATTGCTGTAGAGAAAGGTTCTTCAGTTATTATGTGTCTTAATAAAATTGATCTTATGGGTGATACAGTTAAAGACGCAAATAAGAAGAAGGAATGGTTACTCAATATCAGAGATACAATTCCTTGGCTTAACTACTGTGATATTATGCCAATTTCAGCTAAGCAGAATAAAGGAATTAAGACTCTCAAGAAGGCCTTAATTAAAACAATTCTTATTAGACAGCAAAATATCCCAACAGGTGAGCTTAACCGATTTATACTTGACCTTATTGATAAGCGTCCAATTATTTTAAAAGGTTCAAAAGGGAAGAGATTTAGAGTGAAGTACGCTTCTCAAATTAAAACGAATCCTCCTACTTTCTTATTTTTTACGAATAAGTCTCAAGGAGTACCTGATAATTATCGTAGTTACTTGAAAAATGGTCTTAGAAGAGCATTTCCACTTGATAATACGCCAATTCACTTAATATTTAGAACGGGAGCAGACCTTCTAAATAGAATGGCAAAAGTTAAGTCTTAGTTATAGTAAGCTTTGCCGAGTTTTAAAATTTCTTAATATTGGCCATAATAAATTGATGAAGTTTATTATGGCCTTTTTGCTTTTCTCCATTAATATTTTTGCTCTCCAGTATTCTGATACTTTTGATCAGTTTAAGACTGGGAAGTATAAAATTCGCACAATGACCCACTTGAACGAACTTAGAGCATTCTATCAACACCGTTATAATGAGTATGAACTTGTTGATCAGGTTTTTGAAAGTGCTAATGGAAAAAGAGTCTTTGTTAAGGTCGGACTGGAATTTCCAAGAAATTATCATAAAGTTGTCAGACCAATGGATGGTGGATATCTCTATCACGAGTTGATGGGAGAAATTCCCGTGGCGATACTTTTTCAAAATATCGAAAGAAAAGATATTGATAAGTATGTTATGCAAATTCGGGCGAAACTTTCAAAGTCTAGATTTACTTTTAAAAATCCTCTGTTTCAAAATGCCTATGCTAGTTGTGGAGTTGAGATTGCAGCGATGTCGAGTGTACAACTTGCAAGTATCGCTAAAATTGGTGATCGCGTTGAGATGAACTTCTTGATGGATAATGCTAAGAGCTGCTTAAATGAAGCCTTGAGTGGCGCATGGCAGGCCACTGGTGGACTTGCTGCGAGTGCGGCGTCGGGGTTTATGAGTTTCATTAAGAATCCTGTAAAGGCCGCAACAAAGTTTTGGGATAGTGCAGTTTCGACTTTTGAAAAGACCAAAGAATTTGTGATGAATATTAAATCAAGCCTTAAAGAAGTAGGTGAAGTGATTGTGGCCATGCCTGCTCAAGCGAAGGCGATGATTGTTTGTAATTTAATCGGCTCAATTGGTACGACGGCACTGGTCGGTATTTTGACTGGAGGTCCAGCAGGACTTGCTCGAGCACTAACAACTCTTGCGAGTAAAGTGTCGCTCATCAAAGGTGTGAAGTCTGCGCTTGGAGTGCTATCGAAGCTTAGGCTCCCACAAGAAAAGCTCAATGGTGTTTTTTCTAAGATTTTAAAAAGTGATAATAAGAAAGGCCTTGATGATCTTGAGTTTATGGCAGGACATGGAATGGAGAAAATGACATTGGAGGTCGCGACATGCGCGCTTTAATAGTTTTATCTCTTATCATTCTTAGTACGCCTAATGTTTGGGCATCGAAGAAGAAGTCCTGCGCAAATATTGATGCGAAAGTAATACAGGTCAAAAAACTTCAAGGGGCCTTGTCTCAAAAGGGTGTCAGAGGCGAGCTTCGAGACTTCTTAAATAAGCAAATTGACAATGGTGTCGATATTGATGAGAGCTTTGTTCAGAAGATGTCATTAAATTATTCAACACAGGCAAAGTACTTTAAAAATTACAAAACATATCAAGATCACTTTAAAAAACATGGAAAGGAATTTCCTGGAATGTCTCAGAAAGACTACTTAAGAAGGGCACAGGAGATAGGGTCTTCACGCAATGAAAATATTCTAACGATCAAAAATAGTAATGGTGTATTTAAGTATGTG
The DNA here is from genome assembly GCA_964593545.1 of uncultured Bacteriovorax sp. Taxonomy (GTDB): domain Bacteria; phylum Bdellovibrionota; class Bacteriovoracia; order Bacteriovoracales; family Bacteriovoracaceae; genus Halobacteriovorax_A. Next base: position 49,880 of record CAZQJK010000010.1, read on the forward strand.
CCAGAGACGAATGAGCTTTTAATTGTTGAAAAGGGGCTTATTGGTACGCTTTATAAACCAAGCCTTGAAGTTATTAATAATGAGTTTAAATCAAAAGCACTCCCACTATTTAGCAGCGTCTTCGAGTGGTTCGTGAAAGCAAAGGCGTCGAGGTAAGGTTTTTATGAGTATTGAAATTACATACGCTAGAATTGAAACTGAGATCTCAGATTATCGCTCAGGAGTGAAAACGAAAGAGCAAGATATTTATGGAAAGCTTTCCAAAAATATCGTTGAAAATAAAATAGATATCGAACTTATAACTAGTAGAGGTGTTATCAATTGTACATCTTTAATTGGTGGCGATGATAAATTAGATCTCACTACAATATTGAATGATGGAAGTGGGATTGTCATGAGTAGAACTAGAGCCTTAAATACAGACTACAGAGAATCTGTAAGTAAAAGAGCTCTTCCTGAAAATGGGATCTACGTTGATGCTGTTCAAGTAGAAATTGACGATAGAACAATGTCATTGAAAATTATTAAAGAAGAAAAAAGCGGTGAGGTCTTAGCTATTGTCAAAGAAGTTCACTTTGCGATTACAGAGGGAGAATATCTCGCTTTTAAATGATATTTGCTTATTTTTTTGAGTAGATTGTTTTTTATAATCAAATTCTAATTATTAAAAAAAAGCCCCGCAATTGCAGGGCTTTTCTTTATTTAAATGTACTAATTAAAATTAGAAGTTAGATGGCTTGAACCAACATAGTGGTCTTACACCGTCTTTGTAATCTTCACTTCTGTTACAAACACCAGCCTTTGCATCTGAGTTTGAAGTTTCATCAGTGATATCTTTTGTACAAAGAGCTCCGTTGAAGTAAGTATCAAGACGACACTGACCTGCTGGGTGCTTGTGGTTAGTTTTAGATACAACAGACTTGTCTGGAGTTGTAAATGATACTGGTCTGTCACCATTTAAAAGAGTCGCTAGACCTTTAGATGCTTGAGAAACTCTCTTACAAAGAGCAACTTCAGATTCTGTATTCCAGTTCGCTTCACATCTCTTTGTAACTTCTGCATCGATCGTCATATTTGAAACGATTGCTTCATTATTATCTGATCCATAAACACTTCTGAAACATTTCATTGATGCCCAGTAATCAGATTGACCTTCGTTTGATGCCCATGTTGGTACCCACATTCTTGTTGTTTTTGGTGCACCTGCTAGGTGGTGACCTAGTTCGTGACACATAACAAGTGCGAAACCATCTGGAGATACTGATTGATGACGAGCTAGACCACCAAACATATGAACCTGCCAAGTTTTACCAACTTGATTTGCATAAGCGTTTACTGTTCCATCTTCCCATTTTCTAAGTGTTACTAGGTTTGCACCTTTTGCAGCAACAACTGAAGAATAGTAGTTTTCAACTCTATCGATAACAGAATTGAAGATCTCTTCTGTCATTCCATTGTTAGCTTTTTCTGAAACTCCAATGTACATATCATTTTCAGGTAAGAAACCTGTGCTTCCATCAGCATCACATGACATTGAGTTTGTACTCATAAGTAGTAGTGAAGAAATCATCACTGTTTTAAAAGTTCTTATCATTTTTCCTCCCTGAAAAAATATATCGATTCAATTTAGACAATCACTAATTTTGGCACTAATTAAAACAGATCGACAATATTTTTTTACTGGATCACTTGTGTCAAGTATTGGTGACAATAAGATGACCGTTTACTAATCAAATCCTAACCACCCAGATGGTGACTTCTGCTTATTTGAAGCTATTCTAGCGAAATATTAATTTATGAAAATGGAGTTTGAGATGAGAAGATGTTTAGGCGTTAATGATCATTTAAGAATCGAATTTTTAAGCTTTAGAAGATTAATCATTGATTTAGTATTTAGCTTCTTTGCTCTAAGCTTTCTACTTATTAGGTTTATTTGGACATCCCTCTATGGGGCGAAGCTCTCTTCAAGGCCTCGCATTGATGACCCGGTTGTAGAAGGTCATATTAGTGTCTCTGAATTACTTTGGGATTAATTTCATGTCGGGCCATTGGTCCGACTAGTCCTCAATTCTTCCATCGATAAGAGATATTTCACGTGATGCCATTTTTGAGTAATCAGGATCGTGGGTCACGAGGCAGATATTCGTTCCTCGCTGTTGGTTTTCTTCAATGAGAATATTCATGACTGTGTCACCATTGGCGGTGTCAAGATTTCCGGTCGGTTCATCAGCAAAAATATACTTAGGTTTCATGATAAGTGCCCTTGCGATGGCCACTCTCTGAGTTTGCCCGCCCGACATTTGTGCAGGAAACTTATTTGTGACATCTTCGATATCAAGCCTTTTAAGTAGCTTGTGGGCGTCGTCCGTATACTCTTTTATTTTATTAATATTTCGAGGAGGGAGGAGAATATTTTCTAGTGCTGTTAACTCTGGGATGAGGTAGTGAAATTGAAAAATAAAACCGATATGTAAATTTCTAAATGCATGCAGCTCTTTTTGCGAAAAACTTGAAATATCGATACCATCAATTAATACTTTTCCAGAGGTTGGTGTATCAAGAGTGCTCAAAATATAGAGGAGGGTACTCTTTCCACTCCCTGATCGTCCTTTGATTGAGACAAACTCGCCTTTTTTTACTTCAAGATTAATATTGTGGAGAACTGTCTGGGCAGGCTCACCAAATTGTTTAAGAATATTTTGGGCCTCAATCATACTTGCCCCCGAATGATATCAATGGGCGTCATCTTACTCGCACTATACGCAGGAAGAAAACTTGCGACAATCGATGAGATCGTGGCAGCAATAAGGGCCAGTACATATGTCGATACTGAATAGTCAATGAGGAGGTGATTACTCTTTCCAAGCTGAAAGCCGAGATCAATATTTCCAATTATCGTCGTAAGGGTTAGCCCTAAAAGCATCCCAATGATTCCTCCCGTAATTCCAAGAAATAGTCCTTGGTAAAGAACTAGGCTAAGAATTTTTTCTTGACCGTAACCAATCGATTTTAAAATTGCGATCTCATGTCTTTTTTGATTGATCATAATCGTAAGAACATTGTAGACACCAAAGCCTGCGACAAGAAGAACAGAGAATGTTACAAAGAAGCGAACCGCATCTTGCATCTGAATCATTTCCATAAACATCTTATTGGCATCTTTCCAGTTCTTGACATCATCCTCACTAAGTATCGACCACCTCTGTGCAATCTCATCGGCATCATCAATATTATAAAGGGAAACCGCTATCTCTGAAATTCTTCCAGGTGTCTTGTTGAGCATTTGGACATCATTAAGATTGGCAAATGCTGAAGCTCCATCAATATAGTCATCACCAAATTTAAATGTTCCAACGACTTTATAGGTGAAGAATGAGTCTTTATTGAAAATCTTAATTGTCTGACCTTCTGAAACACCTAGGTCTCTAGCCAGCTTGTCACCTAGGATAATTTTATTCCCGCCACCAATGAGGTTTTTAAAGCTACCAGAATTAACATAGTCTTCAATTTGGCTTACTTTCATCTGCTCAATTGGAATTGTTCCGACAATTTTCATATTGACTTCAAAGTCACCCTTAATGGCAATGGCCGGAATTGAGAGTCTTGGCGTGTGCCCAAATACTTGGGGAGTTTCTTGAATGACTTTTACCCAGCCTTGATAGCTATTGATCTTGGCCTCGTCCTTTTTTCCGATTGGGGGTGTAATCCAGTTGAGAATCTCATCTTTATTCGATATTAACTCTGTTATTTTTGACGTATCAACATAGTTCTCTTTTCCTGAAATTAAAATATGAGAAGTATTATTAAGTAGGGCGTCAGAAATATAGACTCGAAGTCCTAGCATGACCCCCGAAATAGAAATAAAGAGCATTGTTCCAAAACTTATTCCTAGTAGAATAAGTAGAGTCTGCTTTTTCTTTGAAATAAGTTGTCTTAGTGCAAGGAAGAGCATCTTAGTTTTTCTTCATCAATAATTTGTCTTCGAGCTTGATGTCCCCATCAATTAGCTCTGCCCAGTATTGATCATTATGCCCTAGGGTGACGTCGATTTTCTTCATTTGATGATTTCTTATGCGAGTAACACGTCCCATACTTGTTGCTTTTAGAGGGATGAGTAGTACATCATCTTTCTTTCCAACGATAATGACGGTATCGGCAGTCATGCCAGGGAGAATATTTCTTTGAATATTTTCAACTTCAATATGAGCGATAAATTCTTCATTTCTTGGAAAGATTGTTGTGACGACACCTTCCATGACTTTATTTTTTGTGATGTCGAAAATTATTTGTGCTTTTTGGGACTTCTTTACTTTTAGTGCAGCACTTTGTTCAAGTGAGACTTCGATATACTTGTCATCCAGATTCTTTAGTTGGATGAGTGCAATATTGGGCTGGGCCAATTCACCTTCCTCGACGTTAACACTCGTTACAGTTCCTGCAAATGGTGCTTTGAAGAGGCCTGCTTCGTTAAAACCTATAAGTGGAGCTCCCTTGTTAACGGCTTGTCCTTCTTTCACAAAAATTCTTGAAATTGTTGTCGAGATACCAACCTTGGCCTCGTAAATATTTTTAGATTTTACTTTTCCTAGGCCGTAGATGGTGTCAGTCACACTACCAATTTTTGGTTGGATATACTCGTAGTTATTTTGAAACTTAAAGTAGCCAAAAATAGCTAAGGCAATAATTAATACAAGAAAAGCAATTTTCTTCATGATTTCCTCTTTTTACTTAAGCAGTTTGACTGCGTATTCTCCTAGGGTCATCACAATCTCGATTGCAATTAAAATAATAATAATCCACTCCAGTTTAGTCGAGTGCTTGAACTGAAGCTCATCGGCCAGGATATTTAAAATATCGCGTAAAACAGATAACTTCTTATTTAAGACAGTCATTCTTTGATGAACTTCAAGATACTCATAGGTTTTATTATAATATTCATCGTACTCTGGGTGGTCCCAAAGAAATTCTGGTTTATCAAGAAGGTCGTATTTAAGATTAATTCTTGATTCTGTAACAAAGATTCTTCCTCTTATTTTAGCCATCTCTTTACGTGTCAGATTGAGGTCACCCTTGTTTGCAAGGTCTTGAGGGATATTTGAATGTTCAGATATTTCATTTAAAACAAATTCTTCCATTTCTCCAAGTTTTACCGATTGTGCCATCGCAAAAGATATCGCTATTCGAAGAAGAGGATCACTGGAATTTAACTGAAGATGATCACGTCTGATCCTAAAGTCTGTTGACGAATCATCAATCACTGTAACTTTAAAGAAGTCAAAGGTCTTCTCTGACTGTGGGTTGATAAAAAACTTCTTTATTTGAGAGAAGAATAGTTCTGGATTGTAACCATTTGTTCCCCAGTAAACGATAACTCCAAATTCAAAAATATGAAATTCTTGATCTTGGAAATTCACCGAAATGACTTCTCTAAAAGATCTTGCATGAAAATGAATTTTGCAATGCTCGCTAAGGCCTTTAAAGTCAAAACTTTCACTCAAAGAAAACGCTAAACATGTTTCAATCATAAATTTCCTGTTATTTTAGTGGAGAGTTTACCAATTCCATACATAAGAGAGTACTGTCGTATATCCATAACCTGCAAGATTATCATATCCTACTTCAGAGCCGTCAAGCGGAGTAAACACACGTGTTTCCTTATCGTGAAAAGCGACGTCATGGAGAAGAAATTCTAAGTTGAGATAAGACTCTTTTAGCTTAATAGGAAACTCTAGACCAAAGCCTAGCGCCATACCAATTCCTCCACCCTTATCATCTTGAATATCATCTTGGTCAAGATACTTATTAGTCACGTACCAATATTCAAGTCGACCAACAAAGTAAGGGTTTGAATAAGTAATGGCCGTTCCAAGATTTGATGTATCGATATAGTAACGGTAGCTAAAGAATGTTCGAAGCATCGAGACCTCAATAAATCCAGCCGCGCTCTTTCCTTCGAAGCCTTTGGTTTCTTCAGCAAAGAACATAGAGTGCTTTGAAAAGGCAAAGCCTAGACCCCAAGCTGATTGAAAGTCAGAGAAGTAATTAATTGAAAGGCTGAAGGTCGGGGGATCATTCGCATAAGCAGACCCACGGTTACCATCAAAAGCAGTGATTCCTAAGCCAACTTGAAAAGTGAAGTAGCGCCCGTACTTATAAAATCTTTCATCTTCACTTATTTGAGTTTCTTCTAAATCTTCATTGAAGTCATTGAAGATATCTCCACCAACTGATAAGTCGTCATCATCAATTCCTTGCATCCCACCACCAAAATCTTGTGCCGGTGTGATTAGGATGAGATTAAGTAAAAGTAGAATTTTAAATATATTTTTCATTAATTAATTTTATCACTATTATAGGTAAAAGTGAACGGAACCTAAAAGGAAGTGATTACCCATGGTCTGAACATTAAACTCTTTAAGTTTATATAACGAAACGCCGAAATCAACACTAAAACCTAGACTATCAAGACCTGTAAATGAAAACTCACTTCCAAGGCCAAGATCGATTTCAAAACCACTTTCATCTTCATTGTCAGAATATTTCTTGTTGATGAGACCAACAAGTCCAAAGGTGTAGAATGTTAGTTGCGGTTCGTTAAAAATGTTACGGTAGAGCTTAAGGCCTGCATTCCATCCTCCTGTATCCCCTGTATCAATTCCAAAGAAAGCACTATAGGCAAACGATTTTGACCTTTGAAGCTTTACTGAAAGAGACGGGATATTGGTTTGGAGCTGGTTAGTGAAACCTAGACCAAGCCTTCCAATCCTTTCTGTTGCCATTGAGGATAGAGAAAGAAGAATTAGAGTTGCTGTGATAACTGTTTTTTCTTTAAAATTCATAATGCCTTGTTCCATAAAAAAGATAATAAATATATTGTAACTAGTAGAAGTATTTTTGACAACTTTACTCTCAAAAATATAAAATCCTAGAGAATTATATCCATTTACTAAGGAAGGAAATTAAATGACTACAAAAACTGCTGATTCGCAAAACTTTGAAACAGAGTTGAAAACTACGGAACTAGGTGAGTTTCTCCTAAAAAATAAGGCGATCATGATCATCATCGTGTTACTTGTTATCTTAGGGATTCTTGGAGCAGGTGTTTTTCATGCGATGGATTTAAAGAACGAAGCAAAGGCTTCTAATCTTTATCACTCTTATGAAGTGTCGGCGCTTAAGGATTTTACTGAGTCTAAATTAGATGCGGATGGATTAGTTGCTGCTTTTGAAAAAGTTGCAAAAGAAAACTCTGCACATCATGCAAAATTTACTTCAGCTCTATTAACTTTTGATGCTCTAACTTCGAAAGGAAATGATACTCAAGCTCTAAAGATCATTAAAGACTTAACTTCTAAGAACTCTTTTCAGACCGTACTTCTTAACACAAGACAAGCTGTGGCCCTTGAGAAAAGTGGTGACATTGATGGTGCGATCAAAAAACTTGAAGCGCTTCAAACTCTTGATGTGAAAGTACAAGAAGGGAAAACTTATATTGACCTTGGAAGACTATACCAAAAGAAAGGTAATACAGATATGGCGAAGAAGAGTTTCGAATTTGTTAAAACTCTAAACACTGAAAGTGTATTTAAATCTCTAGCAGACTATTATCTACAAACTTTAAAATAACGTTGGTAAAAAATGTATAAAATGAAAATTTCGTTTCTATTTCTTTCTCTTGTTCTTGCATCGTCTTGTGCGAAGCTTATGAACTACAAGCCTGAAGGAGTTAAAGAAACAAAAGAAGTCTTTAGCCCATCTTGGATAAAGAATCTTGATCCTGTCTATGAAACTGGAAACTTACCAATCTCTCTTGGTAGTCCACTCATTCATGACGGTATTGTGTATGCAGGAAATAATAATGGGGCGATGGAGGCCTATAATCTTGAGAATGGTCGACTTCTATGGAGTGAGCCAATTAAAGATGGTTTTCAAAGTGCTCCAATCGTTTATGAAAATCTTTTAATCTACGGTGATGTTAGTGGCCGAGTCTATGCAAAAGATATTGTTTCTGGTGAGTTTAAGTATCAATTTGATCTCGGTTCATCTGTTGATTCAACACTGACTGTGAAAAAAGGGCGTCTCTTTATTCATACAAGAAATCATAAGATTTTCTCAATCGATGCCTTAACAGGAAAAGTTCTTTGGTCTTACAAGAGATCAATTCCATTTTTCTCGACGCTGCAAAGAACTTCTAATCCTCTTATTGTTGAAAATAGAGTTTATGTTGGTTTTGCAGATGGTTTCTTACTTGCTTTCTCTCTTGAAGAGGGACAAGTTGTTTGGGAAAAGAAAATGTCGACGGCCGACAAGTTTGTTGATGTTGATATGTCTCCAACATACTTTAGAGGTAAGTTAATTGTTAGTTCAATCAATGGACAAGCTGAAGTTATTGACCCTCAAAGTGGGGCTCTTCACAAGAGACTTCCTTTTACTACTAATAGAGATGCGTACTTCCTTGGCAATTCAGTAGTGTTTGGAACGATTGATGGAAAATTGGTTGTTGTTGATTCAAGCTTTAATGTTGAAAGAGAGATTAAAGTATCAAGCCTTTCAATCAGTTCGATGAGCTCTTGGAAAAATGGTTATGTGATTACTACTGTTGGTAAGGAACTAATCTATCTTGATCAAAGCTTTAATACGATTTCTAAATATGATCTTGGATCTGTGCACTCAGCAGTTTTTGGAATTGTAAGTGTAGAGGATGACCATCTTGCGATGATGTCATCCCGTAATCGTCTCTACCTATTTAAGTGATTCTTGCGCCCAAGTTGCTCTTAGTCTTCTAATAGCTTCTTGGGTATAATCAACTTCAAGCTTCTTTGTCGAAGCAATTGATCTTCCTCTCGTTCTTATTTTTTCTTTGTCAGAAATTGAAGAAATCAAAGCATCATTAAAGAACACTGTCGTTTTAAATAGTGCATTTAATGAGTCTTGGTTCTTTCCAAGGACACCATTTTTTTGAGCGAGGGTAATAAAGTTTTCGTAAATATAGTAATTACTACTCACTCCTGATTCACAAAGTTGTGTTAACTCCGCATAAGTTTGATCCATATAAATTGACATTGCTTGAGATAAGTTTTTCTTTGAAGCTTCTTGTCCATCGAAGTCAAGGCTTGAGACAATACTCGATTTTGAAAAATCAATTTCGTTCTTAAGTTTGTATACCGATACACGAGGCGATTTCTTCAATATTTCTTGGTGAAATGTTGGACAATACTTAATGACTTTCTTATTGGTTGGATATAGTTCGGCCATGCTTTGGTACTGTTCATAGAGCGAAAGAAAGTAAACACTCTTATTACTTTCATTAACTTCTTCTCTGTCTGCACTCGCTGGATATCTTGAGCCTTTGTACTTATAAGAACTCACCATATAGTCTGGAACATTATTTACACTTTCATCTTTAGATGTATAGCGTGCCATTTTAGCCTCAATAGATTCTGGCTTCTTATAATAACTTCCACAGCTAGATAGAAGAGTTAAAATAGTAATTAAAGATAGATTTGTTCTCATAATAAACTCCGATAAGTTAGAGTTGCCTCTTACTACCTATCGGAGAAAAACCTATAAAACTAAGAAAAATTATTGGTCTTAAATTGTAGGAATATCGATAAATGACTGAGCGATTGCCTCTGGTATTGAAAGAGATGTCATTAGTTCGATTGCTCTAATGGCCCTCTTCTCATTGATCACTCCAGAGCTCTCACTTATCTCTCTTAGAGATTCATGCTTATCACTAGTCTCTAGGATCACTCTTCTTACTTCGATAGTCGAAATAGCGACTTTAAACTCATTTGCACTCTCTAAAATATTGGCGGCCAGGGACGCTACTTGTGGTGCTGATTGGCTTGTCCCGTTTATTGGTAAGTAGAGATTTTCTGGAACGCAGCTATTGATTGCCATTCCTTGAGCGAAGACAGACACCGACTTCTTTCCATAATTTGTGAAGTAAGCCTTGTCGTTAAGATAGAATGAACCAACGCTAATAACATTTGGTTGTTTTATGCTCGATGGATAATGAGGTACTTCGTCATTATTCATCTTCTTGTTTCCTGCAGAGAAAATAAAGAGAGTATCCTCATGTCGCTTAACAATCGTTTTACCATTAGAGAGAATTGAAGACATGAAGCTTGCCGTAATTTCTGCCGCAATCTCTTCATTTAGTGGACTTGTGAATTGCTTCTTCCACGCTGATTCAACTTCTTCGTAGGTACTCGCGTAGCTTTGTCCCCAAGAAATATTAATAACTTTAGAGAACCTCGTTGCGTAAGAAGTTGCAATATCAAATTTCCCAACCATCCACACAGCATACTTTTCGAAGTATTGCTTCAAACCTGCAATCTTCTCGCTATCGCTTGAATCATCACCCAGTACTTTAAATTCAGGCTTTAGGAAGGCTCCTTGAGTGGCATCCCCAAGATATCTAATAGGTAGTAGCTTGATATTCTTATTCGTATCTTTATTCGTGATCCCAAGTGCAATGCATCCTACATGAGTTCCGTGTGCATACTTCGTGTACTCAGACTTTCTCTTCATAAAGTCTTTGTCTTTGGCCAGCTCTTTATATCTCAGTAATTCTTCATCAGAGATTGTCTCAAGAGATTTCTTTGCTCTTAGATTATAATACTCATAAATTTCGGCAGGAAAACTACCATAGTCACTATAATCAAAGACTTCATTTGAATTAGCGATAAAATTCCATCCGTTGATATCATCGATATAACCATTTCCATCATCATCAATTCCATTGATAACTTCGGCCTGATTAGAAAAGATATTTCCAGAAATTCTTGAGTGAGTAAGATCAATTTGATTATCAATAACTGTTATAACTGTTTCAGCACTAACACTAAGTGCACATAGAAAAAATAGTGTGGTGAATTTCATGAATACCCCATATCTTATTTAGTTTTTGTTGTTGCTAGGGAGTTTTACCAATCGTGTCAAATTTGGTCAAATGCGAAGCGTTATTTAAGGAGCTGAAACGTAAAAACAAGTGGATAGTGATCTGAAGGATTATCCCAAATATCAAATCGAGAACGAGGAAGAAACTTAGGATTTTGAAGTTCATTCTTGTAGCGATAAACAGTTGCATCAAGAATCTGGGCAAGTGTCTCCTTAGTGGTAAAGGCATAGTCTAGCTGAACTGGAATTCTTTCACTTCCTTTAAAAAGATAGAATGTTGCTCGTTGTTCCCTAGGGATATCTCGATAGTCGAGCACATCCACAATATCATAGGTGTGAATCCCTCTGATAAATTCAGGATCTGTTTGAAAGCGGGAAGCATTACCATTGAAGTCACCAACAAAGAAAAGGGGAGTTGTTGGATTTTCATTCTTTACTGTATGATATCTTTCGAGGCAGTAAGTGAATTCGGCCTTTCTTCTTTTTTCACCTCTAAAGTCTCGACCAGTCATATCTCTTTGCGACTTGAGATGCACATTAAAAATAATGCAAATTAATGATCTGTCTTTGTAGAGATAAAGCTCTTGTAAGTCTCGACTTAGTCCATATGAGTTTCTTTCCGTCTCTTCGAACTTAAAGTTTATAACGGCCTTAGTATTAGTCTTTACTTCATACGTCAGACCAAGGGACTTTCGAATATAGAAACCAAGCTCGATCCCTCGATCAGAATTACCTTTAATCACGAGTGGAATGTAGCTTGAGTGCAAGTAAGTTTCATTAAATATCTCAAGAGACCTCAGACCACCAACTTCGCTTAGTGCATAAATATCGGCATCGATATCGGCAAAAGTCTTCGCCATCTCCTTGAGTTTCTTTTCATTTTTTAAAGGAGTTTTATCTGTATTTATAAAGCTTTCTTCATCGAGGAAGAAATTTTCGAGATTGTAGACACAGGCCGTGAGCTCCAACTAACAACCCCGACCATAGAGAATATCTTGGTACTTCTTAGTTTTTTCATTCCAAACTTTCTTGCAGATATAGTACTCATAAATCCCATGAGAATTATCTTCTTTAAATAATTTTGAAAGTTCAGATGAACACTCGCTATCAAGAATTTCAAAATAAGGATACTTCTTAAAATCAATTGAAATTTTACTATCATCTCTATTAATTAGGTAATTGTAATAAACCCCATCAGTATCCATCATTATCACAGCTGTATCACCAATAAATACCTGAGGAAGCGTTCGGTAGGGCGCCATGATCTTGATCGGCTTTTGATTTGTTGAAGAAAATGTATAAATGTAATTTGGTATATAGCTACTAGGAATCTTGGCTTTGCTTAGAAAAATTTCCGAAACATAAACCCTGTGATCAGCAACTCGATGTCTTGGACATTCAGAGTCAAAGATCGTTGATGAATTATCCGGAGTATCAGTAAGACTCCAACCCGTTATCGGTGCTCCAATATTTCCAAGAACATTTTTAAGACCTTCAACTTTCTTCATCTTGACGACTGACTCAAATTGCTTATAGCGCGCGGCCTGTTCTTTTGAACAACTCGAATTTTCTGGACAGCCCTGATTTACATGTAGGGGCTTGATATCGAGAGGCTTTTCGGCCAAAGATGTCATCGAAAGAGATAATAGGAGAGTTAGGATTATTGTATTCACTTCTTAATGATAGCAAATAATATCAAATGGTCAAAAAAAAAGGCCCGAAACTCGGGCCAAAGGCTTATCTTATAATTACTTTCTTTACTGGTCGTGAACTTCCATAGTTTCCTGTTGATTGTCTTAAAATCAAGTCAACCTCGCTGCTCGTATCCATGCGCTCAATGTCACTCAAGTCAGCATCACCTTCGCCAAAAATATCTCGAGTTCTACTCTGTCCTTCATCAAGTGTATCATCAATAACAACTTCGTCTTCTGAAGCGTCGATATCAATCTCTTTTCCGGTTTTTGATGAAACGAGAGTCAGCTTTGGTGTCAGATCCTCAAAGTCATCTTTCTTATTTGAGTTCGATACACATGTGATCTCTGAAAACTCGAGAATCTTAATTGCTCTGGATCCATCTCTTTTCATTTTCTTAATATCTTTATCTGATGTTTCAAATAATTCATACGAAGTAAAAAATGAATCAGGAATCACAACACCTTGGTTGCTTAGCCTCGAAATCTCTGCATGACCATTCTGTGTTTCAAGTCGTGCTTCTTTCGCATGCATTCCTTTAATGTCATTCTCTTCACCGATATGCTTACATAGTTCTTCCATATCAGTTAGTTTATCTAGCTTGTGGTGTAAACCTTCCATCTTATCGGCAAGCCCAACTCTTGCTGCTAATCTGTAGGCAAATATTGGCTTGTTAAACATTTCTTCAAGCTCTTTAGCTGAGAATGTATATTCTTCTCGAGACTTCTTAATTTCCTCAAGCTCTTTTTGCTTCTCTTTATCTTTCACAGATTCTTTATAAGCAACTTTTCTCTTGCGTGCTTCCTCTTTCGTTCTATCTTCAAAGGCCTTGAAGTCATTCGAGAGCAGCTTCTTTCCATCGACACACTTATTATATTTTTCCTTCTCTCCTTTATCGAGATCGAAAACGGTCTTCTTTCCATCAGCATCAAATCCATCCATTAGGATAGAACATGAAATAGATGCATATCCTTGAAATGCAAAGGTCATTAGTAAAGTTGAGATGATCATTTTAAATTTCATTTTAATTCCCCTATAAACAAATTTAAAAACTAAGTACTTTCATATAAGCAAGAGCTATGCCAGTTTCAGTTTCGAAATATCGGGAGGTTAAAAATATAGGTGTCTAATAAGTAGATAAAATTTATGGCCCTGTCTAAACTTTGCTCACTTTAAACTGCTCCCTCTGAGTGGTGTTGGCCAGTTTCTTAACAATTATTATCTACTAAATTTACAACTGTTTGAAGATCACAGCTGGCCAGTTAATGACAAGAGCAAGTATTAGAATTATTTTAGGAGGTTTAGATTCAGTGCTTCGAGGATTTCTAACACCATTGAGGTGGGGCAGTTCTATTTATTCACAGTAACTATGGATATTCCAGCGATAGCCACTCATAAATGCCCCATAACCGGCCTGAGTGTTTGAGTCGTAATCAAGTACTGAATCCACTATTGAATTGTACTCTGTATTTCCAACAACTCCTGGCTGAGAAGGGAATTCTCCAAAAGCACCACCGCTTCTGACTGTTCCATTTGAACAATGTTGTTCACCAAATTTCTTGATTATTGAGTAAACGTTATCATTGTAATTCGGGTAGCCCGTGCTGCTATTGAAATCAGTGTCATCAAGTTTTTCATCATCACTTAGATCAAATGTACTCTCACTAGAGATATACTTATTAAGGTAGAGGTGTAGGTCAGCTCCGGATGGAAGTTTACAAGTATACTGTCCTGTTGTTCCATTTTGTGCACCAAATCCTGAGCAACATCTTGTCGGGTCAGCAACGCTCGAACCAAGTTTTGAACAACATCTAAAGTTATCCGCAGAGAATATTTGCGAGTGTGAGATAGGTGAGTTGGAAGTCTTATACTGAAATAGTTTTGTATCTAAGTCGGTAAATGCCGTTACACCCGTTTGCGCATCATCAAAAATCCCTGGGATTAAATCGAGGTCAGTATCGAGTACACTATCATTACAACTTACCGGTTGATAGTTGATTTGTGGAACGCCGATCAACTCAAATTTTGAAAGGCGATCTTCATAGTATTGTTGAGAACCTGGATTTAACGCTCCAAGGAGTGGGACCGGACTAAATTCGATCTCAGCATATCCCCAAGTCCAAGTGTCATCAATCGCTGGAACATACATGCTTATATATGTTCGTCCACTCGTGGCCGCTCCGTAACAAACAGTTGGTGTTAGGGGGGCTACCGAACAGTCAGAAACTACTGTTGCACCAGTGTAGGTCGCAACTAAGCCATCTTCGTCATAAGTTCTGTAAGTTAAATTTGTCACTCTTGAGCTATCTAAAATATAAGTTGGAAAATAGACCGTTACAATATTTGAATCAGCTGGTACAGAAACTGCCGCCGGATTTCTAAATATCGTTAATGTATTCGTATAACTTGTCCCGTCTCCAACGACGATTTGAGGAGGGTATGGCACACCAACTCTTACCATTAGACCTGGATCAATAGTTCCATTACCATCAAAGTCGTCGCCTGGAGACATTGATAGAATTAGCGGATCAGATGGTGTGAACTTTGTTGGTTTTGTATAAGTCGTTAATTCTTCTTCATCAATGATACTTTCTTGGATACAACCAACATGGTTTCCGCTCGAGTCAACCTGTGGATAGAGGCATAGGCTTGTGTAGTCACTTGTCCAATTCTTCTTAACTGCGGCATTTGTACTTGGTGCTTCTTTGTATGTTCTCTCTTTATAATTAAGACACGCGAAGTTTTCAGGAGTCATTCTTAATCGATTTCTTTGTGTCCAATCATTTGTACCATCTTCAAATTTTCTAACGAAACCACCACCGCAACAAGTTAGTGAACCTGTTTGGTTGATCGTTTTCCATTGATTGTCATTATTGCTTGGACCAGTTACTGCACTCTCAACACCTGGAGATGCCGCAACAATTACCGCTGGGGTATTTGTACCTGGCGAGACTTCGTATCTCGAATATCTTCCACTCGCCTCTGGATTAAATGATCCCGAGTTGATATTTAGAGCAGCGTTTTGAGCATCGTAGCCTGGAGCTTTGGTGTTGTCAGCTCCACTATATTGAGTGTACATTGTGAAGTCTTTTGAGATTTCACGACAGCATCGATTATTTCCCATATCATAGGACTCATAGGAGAGGATGTCGTTTATTCCTAGGATTGGCGAAGAGTCTGATTGACCACAAACTAATCCTTCTTTCCAAAAATTTAGCTCCGCAATTGTTCCACCGAAACTTTCGATTCCTAAAGTCCCAGCTTTTTCTTCATGTAGGAAGTTTGGAGAACAGTCGAGATCGGTGTGACAAACCGCTCCTGCTCGTCTAAAGCATGCACTTGCAGCGAGAGCAGGTGTTGTTATTGTTAGCCCAACAGAGTCGAGCGTATTTTTTTCTATCGAATCAAATACGGATATCCCAGAAACCTTACTTTCTCCTCCACACATATTTTGTGAATTCGTTAGTGTCGTGCTCGGTGTTGTTGATCGGTCAATATTTCCGTTAGCATCAAAAACTGGACATGCCTGAGTTCTTGCTGCTGTCGTAAGACTTGGATCACAACCACCAACCTGTGAGATATAGTCTGTTCTTAGTTGTGAATCTCTCGTGTTATGTTGAGCGAGTAGTGTCGTTGCCTGAGTGTTTCTTCCTGGCATACAAATACCATAGTCTGTCGCTGAAACGGTAGCAGGAGCATTTTTAATCCCTTCAAGAATATTGTCCCTGATTGTACTTGTTAGAGGAGAGTTGGCCTTAATATAATTCTTCGCTCTTCCTAAAACATTTGCACCCTGGCCATAGAGAATATTAGTCGGATCATTTGGTGATCTTTTGAGCTCCTGATTAAAGGCCGAAGAGTTCAAGCTTGCACAATAGAAATTTGGCGCGCATGAAAAAGCTTTTTGATTGTTCGTTGAGAATGTTGTTGGATTGATCTTGCAAATTGATCCCGCTCCACGGTAGACGCACTTCTTTGTCTCACTTCCGCTTAACCCTCCAACAATCAAATCACTAATCGAAATACTTTCGAATTGGTTACTCGCTTTCTCATCACCATTAATATCAAATTTGGGCCATGTCGTTTTAATACTTGTCACATCAGCACAAGCGTATTCCCAGCCAAGCTTTGTTACACAATCGGAATCGACTTCACATTGGTGCATATACTGACAAGACGCTCCTGGATTTTGCTTAGAATCACTAAGTCCAAGATCATAATCCCAGTCATAATCACTTGCTGTTTGTCCACCAAGATCTTGGATTACTGAAACACTATAGCTTGTTGGTTCAGCGAGATCTGCAAATGGCGCATTAACGGCCAAAAATAGCTTGGTCGATGTCGACTGTACTCTTCTTCCATTTCCAACTGCAAACCACTTAACTCCATCAAAAGAACCAATCAGGGCTCCTTTGTTAAAACCATACCAGTCTCTTTGATAACCATTCACATAGAGAGCCGCTTGCGCATCAAGCCTGCTTTTTCTTTGCGTTTGCACGCTCGAGTTTGACTTGTGTGTAAATGGAATCATCGTTGGAGGTAGCCAACACGCACGACCAAAAATATTATCTTCGTAGTTCGCATTATTGGTGTTGTAGTTGTAATCATATCTCTTTGTTGAGTAATTTCGAAAACCAAGCCCAAATGAATTTGCGACCTCTGGATGTGATGAGAAAACATTATACCAAGAGTCTGTCTGACATTTTTGGCAAGGAGTGTAGTATCCACTATTTCCTAAGATAATATATGTCTGATCAATTTCAATATCAATTTCTTTTGCTGGGTAAGCATCACTCAAATCCAAACTCATTTGTCCTAAAATAGCATTCATATTGAATGTTGTAGTTTCAGGTCCAACTTTATTTGTTTCATCCAGATATGAAAACTCCATTCCTTCCTGATTAGTTAGCGCTGGAACACTTTCAAGTTCAGAATAATTTGTGCCTGCCGCACTAAAATATCGATGTGGAGCGCTCTTCGCGGAGACATTAATTGTCATATTTTGAAATGGCGTCGGCTCGGTTTCAATTGGTGGAATCAAGCAAGATACTTTTGTAATATTGTTGCTATTATCTCTTTCAACCTGCAATGTGTAATCAGGGCAACGCGGATCTAACGGATCATTGGTGATTGGATCCATCATACATCCACACATCGTCCAAATCTTTTGTTGTACAGTTAATAAGTCTGGATCACATTGTGTTGAATCACCCTCAAGGCAGTTATAATCTCTAATCAACTGTGCGAGATCTTTTGCCGCCTGATCGAGTGGGTCTGTCTCATCTTCATCTGTATCTGTTGGCGGTGTTGTATTCTCTTGGCAAACAAAATAAACCGTTGGCCACTTTTTAAAATTTAAATAACTCTGTGACACATCATAGAGAGCTTGTGCAAGTAGAGTCGAGTCTGGGTTTGGTCTAAGCGCACCATCCTTAACACACTGACCATCAAGACAACAATCATTACCTTCCGCCTGACATGCTGAAATATTACATGTGTTCGTTGGCGTCGTTTGGTTATTTGAAACATCGATCTTAATCGAAAGAGCAGAGAGATTTAATAAGGTTTTACTAATTGGTAGCGCACTTCCAATACTCCCATTTGTCGACTCAAAAAGCTTGATACTATCAGAGAGGAAAACTTTCGTACAATTTGTACAAAGCTCATTATATGCAAAAGCCGAATTTGTTTCATTAATATAACTAATAATATCATTTGAAGAATTATAGGTCGGAACAAGATCTCCACCACAAAAATTACTATTGTCCGCAGTACTGGAAACTTCAACTTTGAGAGCATACTCATTACTCGACAAAATTCTAAAAGGATATGCTCTTAGTCTTAATTGCCTCTTATCTAAATTTGCAGCATTATTAAAGTTGGCAACCAAACAAAAAGTCTGTGCCTGCTTACTTCTCTTAATAATATAATCACTTAAAGTTGCTCCACGAATATAGAACGAAGTCACAGCATTTGAGTTTTGCGCCAATACACCTGTAAAGAGTGTCGAGCTTGCATACCAAGATATCTGTGCCGGCCCAACACTAGTACTCGAGTCGTCATCAGTTTCTGTTGATGTATCCGTACCAGTGCCCGCTGTTTTTCTTGTATTAGGAGACGACGGCACACATGATGTTACCAACAAGATAAGCATTAAGAATGTGGCCTTTAGAAAATTCGTCTTCATTTAAATAGTTCTCAGTCCTTTTTACACGTCTACAACTGTTCTTTTCGGTTTGTAATATCAGTAATTTAATTCTAAATCATGAAGGAATATTTAAGGTAAAGATTTTCCTAGTTAATGGGCTATGTGCCTGATATTACTCATGTTGCCTGCCGTGAGAGTAAGGGATTTGTTTAGCTTCCAAATCTTTTAACAACAACAATAATTGGCATAAGCTGCTCCTTTTCAGTGGTGCTATTTTTTTATTTTAAAGAAGTACATTCCTGCAATCCCTTAAATGTTTGCTCCAATATTTCAATTAGTTATCGATTCGGTTCTTTTTTCTGTTTGCATATAAAGCTTTCATGAAACACGGCTGCCCCAATCAAAACTGTATTTATCACAAAAAAAGAAACTCA
>CAZQJK010000011.1:0-67090 GCA_964593545.1 uncultured Bacteriovorax sp.
AATTTTTGTCCGCAGGTCTTACAGACAAAGCGTTGAATTTTTCTTGAATCATTTCGTCGAAAATAGAATCCATCTTTGGAGACCAGCTTGTTTTTAGTGGTGGAATGGCAGTCAGAATTTGGGCAGTGGTAGATCATGAGGTACTTACTGCAATATATATAGTAATACCAAAACTGTAAGTATCTAAAAACAATGGATAAAAAAGTAATGCAAGTCAAAAAATGATTTTTAAAGCAACTAAACTTTCCCCATTTTATAGGAGCAGTTTAAAAAAATTTTGAGAAGATTCCTCTATTCTTAGGCTCTGGATTAAGATGCTTCTCACCATTATCAAAAAGATACTGATTGAGTTTTGCAATATTTGAAACTTCAGAGAAAGCCTTATTCAAAAGATCACTATCAACTAAACAAACACCTTCATACCGAAGCTTTGTACTTAGCCCCAGAGAAAAGTTTTTTAGTTCATCTTCAGTTTCAAAAGGTCCTAAACGAGTACCATCATAAATAGCCTTAAAGTCGGAGTTAAGATCGACAACTTCCTCAAGTGGAACTAATCCTTTAATTGAATAGGTCACTTCAATATATCTTGAGAGATTTTTTCGCTGATCGCGAGAGTAATTTATTATCAAGGTTTTTTCTATATTCATTTAGATATCACTCCAAAATCAAGACTAACACTCCCCTTTGGCATGAAAGAGAGTTCAATTTCATGTGTCGTATTTGTGAGTTGAACATTTTCTTCATCAATTATTTTTTGAAAAACATAAGTTGAAGGATACTTGATTTTAAATTTCTTTTTATAGCTCGAAGGATTAAAGATATTAATTCTCTTCACCCTCTCATACTTAAGTTCATTATGGCCGACATTACGCTGATACCATACATAGCGAATACCTGTTTCAGCATCAATCTCACAGTACTCAATCTCTAAGCTTGTGAATACCTTACCCCAAAACTGTTCAAGTTTCTGCGAGGCATTTTCGAGACTGACGAGTTCAGAACTGTCATAAATAAACAAGCGACCATCGCCCATTGAAATTGTTTCTATTTGCGTAAGATACCTTAGCCTTTCGATTTCAAGATCATTTTCGATATAGAAGGACTCTAATCTTCTTTGTAGTGATTCATCGAGACCATTCTTATCGATAAAAATATTCATACCATTCATGAACATTTTTAAAGCACTACTCATTCTTTTAAGATTAAGATCTTTTCCAGAGAAGTAAAAGTACTCATGTCCAGATTCAAGCTCATCTTCCCAGTTAAAATCTGCATAAGATGAGAAGTAGGTATTAGACTTAAAGTTAGTATCGCAATATTTTAGAAAACCTGACTCGGTTACCTGGTTGAGTGAATTAATCACTTCAGCGTTATGATATACTTTAATCATATATGAAGGTTTAAAACAAAAATCAAATGAACTCGTTAGTGTCTTATCATTATATAAAAGCTCAATACTTTCACGAGAAAGAATCTTATTTTTAAATGAAGAGAAGATACCTTTCTTTCTTCTTGTTGGAAGTAACATCGAAGAAGGATAAACACCATGGCTGAGGTAGCTAATTGCTTCATCCATTATGGCAAGATCTGAAATATGGTCGATCGATCTAAAAATAATATCATTCGTCTGACTCAGTAAGAAACCATATTTCTTAACACCTTGCCAGTATGTCGAGAGCTCTTTTTCGGCTGCACTAAGGTAGAGGTCATAAATTACTTTCTGATAATCTTTTTTTAGATTGGCCTCAACTTCTTGGTCAATATTTTGTGAAGCAAATGTCTCATCTTCTTTCTTTGCCTGAACGTAGCGAGAGAAGCCTTTTTCGAACACTGGAGAAAAATCCTCTATAAATGAATGAAAATGACCTTCCTCAAAACTTCCACAGTCAATGCCCCACACACCAGCATTTATACCGGCACGAGAAAAGTATGTTCCTAACTCATGACAAAATCTTGTAAAAGCTGTAAAGATGCGGGGATCAAAATAAGAGAATATTTGATTGATATTACCTTCACTGTCTGCAAATGCTTTATTGACTCCATTTTGATTTTGGGAGTTATTACGAGCAAGCAAAAAAGGTATTCCACCATTAGGAAGAAATGGCATTGGAGAAAGCGAAAGAAGAAAAATTACTTCCTTGTCATATTGCTGGCAAATATCACTTAGCTTCTTTAAATCTGTTTCTGGTTTTTCATTAGCAAAATCAAATCTTTCACCTGTATCCGAGTGAAAGCTCCAATTGATAGGTATAATTATTTTTGATGCTCCAGAGAGCTCTTCAATTTTAGTTTTCCAAAGTGAAGCTGAGGTTTTCCAGTAGAGAAACCATCCTTCTCCAGGAAAAACCAGATCATCATCCTTGATAACAGGTGTCGTCAACATTTCGTAATCTCCTATCAATAATGATAGCAAGAATCTTCGAACAAAGGCAATGGTTTAGCTAGAATAAATAGCAACAATACTCTTGAGCTGACCAGTCCCAAATTTTGACATTTTTTCAAACTCAATCTTACTTACAGGAATGTCCATATTATCATATGGCGTTTGATTGTCATCGATCTCTGGATCATGAAAGTAAATGAAATCTTCCTCAATACCTGTGATAACAATCCAGTGAGGTGCTTTCGTTTCTGTTAAACGATATGCACTTATTAAAACCAAAGGTATTCCACCACTATCTAAAATATCTTTAAGCGTCGCAAAACTATATTCATCGTAGTAAATTTTTACATTCGTTTGCTTCAATTCTTTTTCAAATTCTTTTTGAACAATTTCAATAATATCTTTCTTTTTCTTATCTCTAACGCCTTTTATAAATAAGGATGCCTTAGAGTTTAAATAGAGTTCAACTTCAAAGTTTCTTCTCTTGGCGGCAAGTGCCAGTCCATGAGGGCCGCAACCACCATGCCCTGAAGTCATAAAAATTGTCGTGGCCTCTCTCCAAATTTGCATTTCTGTTGAGAGTTTAAATTGAACAGACTTATCAAAGGCCTTCATCGCCATCATTAAAGATGAAGGTCCACAGGTAAATTCTGTTTTCTGATGATAATATGGAACTTTAATCTTAGGGCGAGATTCGAATTTTCTGATTTTCTTTTCGTAACACTCCGCATCCTCATGGTCTTCATAGTAATTAACTTTGTGGCCAAATTTTCGATAGCCTAATTCTTCATAGAGTTTGATTGCACGGTCATTCGTTGTTTTAACCTCAAGTCTTATATAAGTACTCCCTCTTTCCAGGGCCTCGTCTTCAATTTTCCTCATTAGCTTTAGGCCAACTTTAAACTTTCGATATTCAGGGGCAACCGCTATAGAGTAAAGCCTAGCGAGAGAAGTACCACGGTGAAAAAGAATAAGGGCATAACCTAGGAGAACTTCGCTTTCCTTCTCATAGGCAGCAATAAGCGAGCTATTTGCTTTGTTAATAAAGTAGTTAAACTGGCGTAAACTTAAACAATCTGAAGTAAAAGATTTCTCCTCAATTTCAAAAAGCTTTGCTGCATCCTCTTTAACTGCCAGGCGAAATTTAATATTCATATATCCCCTAAAATACTTAATAATTTAAGTTACCTCATAATTAGTTTTTGGTATATTCATTTCATCTAATTTTTAAGGAAATTAAAATGACTAACTTTTTCGTTCTTGTTGATAAAATTGATGACTGGAAGCCTTACTTTCCAACAGATCAACTTATTTTGGCCAATGACTATCTCTTTTCAAAATCTTATCAGGAAATGAAATCGACAAGGGTACTTAATCTTTGTCAAGATACCTCTTATCTCTCGATGGGATACTACTGCAGTCTACTAGCAGAAGCTCGTAGCCACAAAATCATGCCAGCAGTGAAGGTGATCAATGATCTCTCTAAAAAGGGATTTTATCTTTACGACCTTGAAGAGTTTGATGAACAAATCAAAGAGATTGCCCCAAAAATAATTCAAAAAGATATCGACGTTAAATCTTTTAGTTTTAAAATATTCTTTGGCGAGGTCGAGAATAAACTTTTAAAATCAATTGGGCGTCAGATCTTTGAACAATATCCATGTCCAATTCTTGAAGTTAAAATTTCATTCAAGTCATTTTGGAAAGTTGATACTGTTATTCAAGTAGGTTTAAAGAGCCTAACTGATACCGATCAAACAGTTTTTGCCAAAGCGCTAGAGAAGTTTAGTACAAAAATTTGGAGAACTCCAAAGAGTAGTAAAACTTATCGTTATGATCTTGCAATCTTAGTTGATCCTGAAGAAGCGATGGCGCCGAGTGATGAGCACGCTCTCAAGGCTTTTGCAAAAGCATGTAAAGAGCAATCTGTATATTGTGAGACTATTACCAAACGAGACCTCTCAAGACTTAGTGAATTTGATGCCCTCTTTATTAGACAGACAACGAGTATCACAAATATAACTTACAAGTTTTCAAAGAAGGCAAAGGCCGAAGGACTTGTTGTTATTGATGATCCAGATTCAATATTAAAGTGTACAAACAAAATTTTCCTGGCCAATCTTTTTGAAAGAAATAATGTTCCAATTATTCCTGGTCACTTTGTATCAGACCACAAAGAGAAAACACTTATAATGCTTGAAGAAACACTTTCATATCCTATGGTTTTAAAAGTTCCTGACGGTTCATTTTCAATTGGAGTTAAGAAAGCAAAGGATAGAACAGAGCTTCTTGCTCTTTTAAAAGACTTCTTAAAAAAATCTTCACTTGTGATGGTTCAGAAATTCTTCTACACAGACTACGACTGGAGAATTGGGATAATTGGAAAGAAGCCAATTTTTGCATGTAAGTATTATATGAGTAAGGGGCACTGGCAAATTTACAACCACAGTACGGAAAAAACCAATGATGATTTTTCTGGAAATTTTGAAACGATGAGAATTGAAGACGCTCCATCTTACGTCGTCAAGACGGCGCTTAAAGCGGCAAACTTAATCGGAGATAGTCTCTACGGGGTTGACTTAAAAGATGATGGCTCTAAAGCTTATGTTGTTGAAGTTAATGATAATCCAAATATTGACTTAAATGTTGAAGATAAAGTTCTTGGGGAAGAGTTATACAACTTAGTCATTAAAGAGTTTGTAACAAGAATTGAGAAGCAAAAAAATGGGTCTAATTAAGACCCGTTACTACTTAACAAATTGACGAGGAAGAAAATCAAATTTGTATTTTCCTCCAATCGAACCAGAAAGATCATTACCAATATCGATTTTTCCTTGAAGTTCAGATCCTAAGCTCATAAATGTTGCAGCAATTTGATCATTAAAGGCATCATCTTTCTTCCAGCATGAAGAAGCAAAAAATTCGGAACATTGAGAGGAAAATTTATTTTCAACTACTTCCTTAAGATTATTAAATTTTAAACTTAATGCCTTTCCCTCTTCATCAAGAAGCTTTTTAATTCGAGCTTCCGACTCATCACGACTTCCTTTTACAAGACTTAAATTACGATATACGAGAACTGACATATCTAATAAGTTTGTTCCATTGGATTTTGCTTGAAATGGGCTATTCTCTCCAACTTTTCCCATTAGCCATGCTGTTGCAGCATCAGCCTCATTAAACTTCGATTCTTTCGGATTACCGTAAATATCAGCAAGTAAAAAAGCTGAGATATTTTCATTTGTCATTCTCGACTTGTAGTAACTTGGATTTTTATTCTGGATATTATTTTCGATAAACTCTGCATCAAGAAGCTTTCCGTGTTTTCGATAGGTCGCTAGAAGCTCACTAACCTTTTGTGTATTATACAGCCCTTTATTTCTTGCGATATGGCCTTCAAAAGAAAGAGCTTTAGCCTTCATCTCTTTATTATCTTCCATAACTTTTGCTGCAATCTTAAGTGACGTGAGATGAAACATCTTACCTATTATATTATCTGAATCATTGGACAATAGGGCCTTGATTTCTTTGTTCACATTGTCACTGCAATTAAATCTAGGAGCTTCTACTTTCTTTTCTGGTACCACTTCAGCAATTTCTTCAATCGGTTTCAAGTCTTGAAGACTCGCTAGTGTTCTATCAATACATTCATCATAGCTTCCAGAGATAAAATTAAATGCTCCTTTTTCGCATTTCACTGAAACCTCAGAAATTTCGACGTCGGAGACAGATAAAGCAGACTTTTGAGTATTAATCTCCGCGATGACATCAGCTTCAAACTTCTTCTTTTCGCGGTAAGCACATCTTCGATACTTACTTTCCTGTTGTTTTTCTAAATTTGATCGACTGAAATTATTTGGTTTTTCCCCACAATATTTTGAAACGACTTCTTTTCTTTTAACTTCGAAATTATTTTCAATTTTTTCGGCCTTACTCTCATAAATAGCGAAACGTACTTTATGCGGTTCTTCTAATTTACTTCTTTCTTTAACTAATTTCTTTCTTGCATCAGCCTTACAAGCGTCCCGCTCATCACCAATTTTGAATTGTTTCTTACATTCTTCAAAATAGCTCTTTCTCTGATCATCAATTGTATTATCAACAATTTCAAACTCGACATCTCTTTCAAGCTTAAAAGCCTTTGATTGATCTTCTTCGATATCACGAATACATTTTTTTACATTCTTTATCACTTCATAGCGAAAGGCCTTATTACAAAGAGCTTCTTTTTCAAGAGCTTTAGAATCTTCGACGAGACCTATTAAAACTTCTGGCCGCTCCATCATTGTAATTTCATGAACAGGCTGCTTCACGCTCTCACTCACTAACGCCACTCGTTTCTCAAGTAGAACCTCAGCTCTACAAACAGAGAAATTTCCACCAGAGCTGATACAATCTTTCACCTTTTGTTGATCTTCTGTATCGAGACGAACTGCACCTACAACAGCTCCCGTTGTTAGTTGAGTTCCATTGGCCAATATCTCGCTTCTTGCCTGGAAAACTTTTGGCCTAGACTTAAGCACTGGTTGATCAAGGACATCGAGAACTTGTCGATCAACATCCGTTGAATCAGAAGCACGACGAGATTTTTCTATTTCTTGATCTGTTAAAGTGATATGTCGATTTGATTTATCCTGCTTATCAATTTCTGAACTTTCAACTAATCTTCGATGCTGTAGGTCTCTCAGACAGACATTAAAATGCTTTGGATGTATTCGTTTGCAATTATTATAATCCTCAACGGTGAGGTTTGCCTCTTTTAACATATCAATTGTTGCTTTCTCGATTGCGAAAGCGCTCCATTGAAAGAGAATGAGGATAGTGATGATGATTCTCATAAATAAAACCCCGAACATAAACTATATTAGTCAATTATCGGTATAAATGATAAATTCCATAAATAAAAAATATTATATTGTGTAATTTCAGTCACATAGAAATTGTGAGGTAATGATGAATTACCTCACTTTCTTGGCTATCTTGGCAGAATTAGAGCTTATATAACTATTTTTGACATTCTCTTAATACATCTAGCGGCTCGGCCCTTTTTGTATAATCAGCATCGATGAAAGCATATGTTATCTTTCCTCTTTTATTTGCAACAAATGTACCTGGCAATGGAATTTCATGATTTGAGTTTCCCTGATTCTGAACAAGGTCAATTCCAAACTTCTTATAAACAGTGTTAAGATCGTCCTTTATTTTAAACGCAATCCCAAATTTCTTTGCAATCATATTGTCTTTGTCGCTATATATTTTAAAGGGAAGATCTAATTTCTTTTGAGTTCTTAAATTTTCCTTGTCCGTATCTGGAGACATGACAATTAGTGAGCAATTGGAGCTTTCAAATCTCTTTGCAAGTTCTTTGTACTCTTTTAGTTCAAGAATACAGTATGGGCACCAGCTTCCTCTAAAGAACTTAACAACAACTGGACCTTTTTTATAAATATCAGTGATGCTTTGAGGACCAACCATAAACTTAGGAAGATCCATATTCTTTGAAACAGCTTTTTTCTCAATGCCTGAATCTTTAAGTGTTTTTAATGAATCTTGCATGATTTTTCTTACTTCTGCCGGTGCCTTAGAAGCTCCTCTCTTAGCATCAAGCTTATCCTGTAATTGGCCTGCACAAACGAAAAGGGTTGGAACTATAAAGCATAGAACTAATTTCTTATAAATATTCATCATTATCTCCTCTAAGTTAGTTAGTGTTAATTCTCTTTTAAAAGTTACACTTTTCATATTGCTTTTAAATAATATTTGAATTATTTATTGCTCGTTTTAATTCTCGTTTTGAAGGCCGTGGACAATGAAGTGGTTGGAAGGATTAAGTGAAGAAGTTGAACAAATATATGAAAGGTCTAATGAGACCTTTTCAAAATTTCAATTAGACCAAGAAATGCCCTGCCCCACAGGATGTGGAAAATGTTGTTTATCAAAAGAGATCAGTGCAACCGTTTTAGAAATGCTTCCAACAGCGATTCGACTCTTTAAAGAAAATAAGCATGAAGTCACCTACGATAAACTCGGTAATCAAAATGAAGTGCAATGTATTTTCTTTAACCCACATATTGATAATGGCAATAAAGGACTTTGTGAAAATTACCAAACAAGACCCTCTGTTTGCCGATCTTTTGGTCTCGCTGCGGTAAGAGGAAAAGCAGGAGATAAGAAACTCAGCGTTTGCAAAGTGCTAAAAGAGATCTATCCCGATAAAATAATGAATATCGCACTCGATCAAGCTCCGGTCGTTGGTGAGTATGCACGTCAAATAATAGGGATCAACCCCGGACTAGGGGCTCAAGTTCATCCAATAAATGAAGCTCTAAGACTAGCTCTTCAAAAAGTAATTCTCTATACCCAATTTGAATAGTTTAAGCCCGTCGCGTCATGTCAGTTTGTGTAAGAAGTTATAGATTTTATCTGTAAGATAATTTTCAAAGGATAAAGTCGATGTGGTACTTCAGCGAGGAAGAAAAACAAATCCAAAAAATGTGTCGTGATTTTTCAAGAAATGAATTAGCACCAGTTGCAGAAAAACATGACAACGAAGAATCATTTAACATGGAAGCCTTTAAAAAGATGGGTGAAATTGGTGTTCTTGGAATCACTGCTGACCCAGAGTATGGTGGTGCAGGAATGGGCGCACTAGCTGCAACGATTGTCATGGAAGAGTTTGGTAAGTCTTGTGCTTCCTCGACATTATCTTATCTTGCTCACTCAATCCTTTGCGTAAATAATATTCAAAACAATGCTTCAGATGCACAAAAAGAGTTATATCTTCCTAAGTTGATCACTGGTGAACATATCGGTTGTATGGGAATGAGTGAACCAGAATATGGATCGGATGCCGTTGGGATTCAAACAAAAGCTGAAGACAAGGGTGACTACTATCTTTTAAACGGTACAAAGATGTGGATCACTAATGCTCAATATGCAGACATCGCTTATGTTTACACAAGAACAGGAAGTGATCGAAAAGATCTTTCAACTTTTATTCTTGAAAAAGAAAAAGGGCATTTTACTTTTGGAAGCCCTATTCACAAAATGGGAATGAGAGCTTCACCAACTGGTGAACTAGTTTTTGATAATGCAAAAGTTTCAAAAGAACATCTCGTTGGTAATAAAGGTGACTCGATCTATCACATGATGAAGAACCTTGAAATCGAAAGAATTACAATTTCAGGAATTTCACTTGGGATTGCACAAGCTTGTGTTGATCAATGTATTAAATATGCAAACGAAAGAAAGCAGTTTGGTAAAACAATTGGAAATTATCAATTAATTCAAAAAATGATCGCAGAGATGGCAACAGAAACTGAGATGATGAGAAACTTCCTCTACAATGCAGCTTACCGTTATGACCAAGGTGAAAAAGGGCCAGTAATTGCAGCTCAAGTAAAACTTGCAATACCTAAGATGGCGACCAAGATTGCACTCGATGCCATTCAATTACATGGTGGTTATGGATACTCTAGAGAGTTTCCTGTTGAAAGAATGATGAGAGATAATAAACTCAATGAAATTGGTGCAGGAACAAACGAAGTAATGATTATGATCATTGCTAAGAATCTTCTGTCTCAATAAGGAATATGTGGCCATAAGCAAAATAGTTCTTATGGCCCAAAATACCAAACGATAGATATAATCATAGTATGGAAAAAAATATTACTGGTTATACAAAACAAGAAGACATCGCAAACACAATAACTCATGGGATTGGACTTTTTATTGGTCTCATCGCTGTTTCATATCTCATCTATAAATCAGTTATCATTGGAAGTTTTCTTCACTTAGTAAGCTACACTGTTTATGGAGCCTCTCTTCTCGCGATTTACTTTGCAAGCACGGTCTATCACTTTGTACAAAGTGATATCAAAAAACTCAAATGGCAAAAAGTCGATCTTGTCTGTATATATTTCTATATCGCAGGTTCATATACCCCATTCATGCTCTTAAACCTCAAGGGTGCTGTTGGTCTAAAAGTTCTTGCAGCCGTTTGGTGTATTGCTCTTTTTGGAACATTTTATAAGCTAAAAGTTAAAAATCCGAATTCATTTATTTCTCTTATAAGTTATTTTGCCATGGGATGGTTTATTGTCACGGCATGGAATCCTTTTGTTAAGAGTATCTCCACAGAAGTATTAAACTTTATTAAAATCGGTGGATTCTTCTATTGTCTTGGTGTGGTCTTTTACCTCTTTGATCGAATGAAGTATAACCATGCGATTTGGCATCTCTTTGTCATGGCCGGAAGTGCCTGTCACTTCTATGCAATTATGATTGCTTCTTAAAACCCGTGAATTTATTACATAAATTTCTTTCTCCTCGCCTATCCATGGTATACAGATGCTATGAAAATGCTCATCTTGATCCTTATAAGCCTTCAGGCCATTGCCATCGATTCACTGGCGATTTCTGAGAATGCACAAAAGCTTGGGGCTTCAAGAGAAGCTATTTCACAAGCCTTGTGCTTTCATCAAAAGCACATCGGAAAAACAAAATTCTATAAGAAAATCAGAGGCAAGCTCACTTCATCGACAATAATTACAAATGATAATTTCTTAGTCGTTCAAGACTTCACCCAAACTGCTCTTGATCAAAGATTCTATCTTATCAATCTCAAGACAAATGAAGTACAAAGCTACTACTCTGCTCATGGTTCGGGTAATTTTCCACAACATTTTAATTGGCCTACAATTGCCGAATACTTCAGCAACACACCAAACTCAAATCTCACGCCACAAGGATTTATGATCAGTGGAGAAAGATTAGAAAGTAAACGTGGCTGGAAATGGACAATGAAGTTTGATGGTGTTGAAGTTGGACTTAATGACAATAGCCGCGATAGAGAAATTGTATTTCATCCTGGCGTAGGCTCTACGGATTGGAATGATGAACGCATTGATCAAGGTTACATAAGTTCAAATGATATGATCAACACTTCCAAGCAAAGTTTAGAAATCAGGTACATGTCAAAAGGCTGTACGATGGTATCAAAGCATAATGCCGAAGATATCTATAACAAAACAAAGAAAGGAACTCTCTTTTATAACTTCACAGAGGAGTTAAAAGATAAGGGCGATCTTTACTGTGGTAGTGAAAATTATCTAACGATTAAATAAAAATTTATCTCTCAATCTCAAAAATGGTTGCTCAATTAATTTATAAGTTATGAATGCCATCAAAAATGTTCCCAAGTAAAAGAAAGCAGAACCAAGTAACCAATGAAATCCGACAAAATACTTCTGAATAATTCTTATGAATACATTATTCCAAAGGTATGCCCCGTAAGAACATATTGAGATCCAATAAAATAATGGAGTTAAAATTTTTGGGACTTGAATATAATTACCACCAATAACCATTAAGCCAGCTCCAATCGCTAAGAATGTAGGATAGATCACTGCTCCTGCTCCAGTAGGAACGGCTCCACATAGAAATAGAGTCAAAGCAAAAAAGGCAACCCCCACTCCAAAGAAAGCACTCGAATACTTAGCGGCAATAGGTCTCCACCTAGCTTGAGTAAAAGATAATAGAACCCCTAAACTTATCCCATCAAGATTTGTATAAGTCGGAAACCTAATTAAGTGACTAAGCTCGGGCTCACCTTGAATATTAAATTTACTAATTATAATGACTCTCATTAAGATAGAAATCAGTAAAGGTATCAAAATGAGATAAGGCTTACGTCTCACACTCGTGAAAAAATAAACTAAAATTGGAAAAAATAAATAGAAGTGCTCTTCAATACACAGAGACCAACTTTGAGCAAAGTCTTGAACACCAAAGATATTTTGCAGGAAAAAGAAATATGTCCACTTATCACCAACAAATGGAAAACCAAGAACAAGAGGTTTAATGACCATATAGAAGAAAAGTACAAAGAGATAAAGAGGAAGCGTGCGAAACCACCGCTTCGTCCAAAATTCTTTTAGCGATTCAAAATAAGGTCTCGAAAAATCTGACTTGAAAACTTGAGAGCCAATTAAGAACCCAGAGAGAACAAAGAATATATCCACTCCAGACCATCCATAGATGGCCAAAACTTTTAAAGAATATGGAGTGGTATGAACAGCATCAATTTGGTGTAAGAAGAGAACAAGTAAAATGGCCATGGCCCGAACGAGATCGAGACCAGAATTTCTTTTAAGAGATGTAGTCATTACTACATTCTATATTTATTTACTTACTAAACCAAGCAGCAAAAGCCATTGCATTTGGTGTAATAAAGAGATGCATTACAGTCACAACAAAGAACAAACAGATAATAACCATAAGCGGAAAACTATCAGTGATATGCTCATCTTCAACTGAAATCGAAATGTCTTGAGCTAATTTTTTTTCTTTTTTCACATATGCCCCCTAAATATATTATATGACAAAGATCATAAAAAACCGAGCGAATGAAAGAAGATATCACAATCCACGAATTTTCAGTCACTTAGACAGATTAATTTTTATCCCAGAATTGTGAAAATTTTGATAACCTCTGGGAAACATAATGAAAGGACATGAAATGAATGAGATGCAACAAGAAATTGTAGCAGGGCTTAGAAAGTTCAGACTCGATAAAATTGAACCAGTCATGGAGCACGATGATCAAAACTCTAATTTCAGAATGGAAATATTCAATGAATTAGGAGAACTTGGCTTTACAGGGATGACTGTTTCTGAAGACTTTGGTGGCTCAGACTTGTCATGCGAAGACTACACTTATGCACTTGAAGAGATCGCAAAAAGTTCAGTTCCTTATGCAGTGACAATTTCTGTCTCTTCAATGGTTCAATCGATACTAAATATTTATGGTAATCAAAAGCAAAAAGAAAAATACCTTCCACCTTTAACAAGTGGTCAGGCCATTGGAGCATTTGCGCTTTCTGAATCAGGAGCTGGCTCAGATGCGGCCTCACTAAAGACAACTGCAAAGAAAGTCGATGGTGGCTATATTCTTAATGGCTCCAAATTATGGATTACTTCTGGTGGAATTGCTAAAACTTATATCGTCATGGCAAGAACAGGAGCAGAAGGGGCGAAAGGAATTTCAGCATTCATCGTTGAAGATGGTGTCGAAGGGTTTAGCTTTGGAAAGAAAGAAAATAAAATGGGTTGGACGATCTCACCTACTCGCGAACTAATATTTGAAAACTGTTTCGTTCCAAAAGAGAATATTCTTCTTGGTGAAGGACAAGGATTTACCGTTGCAATGGGTGGACTTGAAAAAGGAAGAACAGCTATTGGGGCAATCTCCGTTGGTTGTGCTCAAAGAGCCCTTGATGAGGCGATAAGTTATTCTTTGGAAAGACGTCAGTTTAAAAATGAGATATTCAACTTTCAAGGTCTTCAATTTATGATGGCCGACATGGCAACTGAAGTAGAAGCATCGAGGCTACTTGTCCAGGCTGCAGCCCGCAGTGTCGACTCCGGAAAGCCAGACGCGAAACTTGCTTCAATGGCCAAAATGAAAGCATCTGACACGGCCATGAGAGTAACTACTGACTCTGTCCAGATCCTAGGCGGGGTTGGTTATACAAAAGAATATCCAGTAGAAAGATTTATGAGAGACGCTAAGGTTTTACAAATTGTCGAAGGTACAAACCAAATTCAAAAAGTTGTAATTGCTAGAAATCTTAAAAAACAATACGAGAAATAAAATGAAAATTAACTTCCATACATTTGAAAAAACTAACGAAATTCCAGCTGACCTCATTATTGAAAAAATCACGAACTTTCAAAAATCTAAAAGATATGATTTCGCCGAAACATTAAATAACAAAGATTACATAACTCAATGTACAGATGTGTTTTCAAATTTTTCTAATATCAATACATTTGTGCAAATTGGTATTGGTGGAAGTTCCCTAGGGCCAGAGATGCTAATCTCATCTCTTCAAAAAAGTGATGTTAAATTTTATTTCTTTAATAATGTTGATACCGATAAGACAGTACAAGACCTCGAGAAAATAGATGTTAAAAATGCACTATTCTATGTTGTCTCGAAGTCTGGTGGAACAGCAGAAACGCTTGCTCAGTTTGCAATTATTACAAATAAATTATTTGAACTTGGATACACTGAAAAAGATTTAAAAAATCATTTTATTTTTGCTACAGATCCGGCCAAGAATGATCTTAGAAAATTAGCAAATGAATTTGAGATCACATGTCTTGATGTTCCTCCAAATGTTGGAGGTAGATTTAGTATTCTTACTCCAGTGGGTCTACTGCCAGCGATATTCGCAGGAATTAATATCAAAACATTATGTAGCCATGCACATTCATACTCACATGAATTACTCGCAAGTGATGAGTTCATTCAAACTGTTTCAAAAGTTATCTCTCTTTATAACGAAGGCGTTAATGAAACTGTTTTGATGCCATATAGCTCACTTCTTAGGGATTTTTCTTTTTGGTTTGTCCAACTGTGGGCAGAAAGTCTTGGAAAGAAGAAAAAAGGGGAAAGAATTGGGCTAACACCAATTCCGGCATACGGTGCAACGGACCAACACTCTCAGATGCAACTGTTTATGGAAGGGCCACTCAATAAACTAATGTTTCTAGTTCACGTGGAAAAAGTTAATAACACACTGAAACTGTCCAATAAATTTACTCATCCTAAATTAAAAGCGCTAAACAAATACACATTAAAGAACCTGATGGATGCTGAATTTTTTGGCACTTTAAAGGCACTTAATGAACAGGGTGTCAGTCATATCCACCTAGAATTAGAGAAACTTGATGAAAATAGCCTTTCTGAACTTATTATATTTTTTGAGCTCTTAACTGCAATTACGGGTCATATGCTAGAGATTGACCCTTTTGATCAACCAGGGGTTGAAGCAGGAAAAATTTATTCTTTCGAGTGGCTAGACTCAGTTAAAGGAATCTAATTACCCGGTTGAAAAAAAACCGTGAATTAGATAAAATTCAAAGAAGTTTATAAATCATTCCAAAAGGTTACGGGGATTATTATGGGTGATGATTCGACCATCGTTCTTACAGATATTAAAGCAGCTCTTTCTGCAGCAGAAAATGAAGCTTCACAAAAACCAGCAGCACTACTTGTTGTTGGTGGTGAATTAAATGGAACTCTATTTGATTTAACGACTCCAGCTATAAGCTGTGGAAGAAGTGCTAAAAATGATATTACTCTTGATTTCAATG
The DNA here is from genome assembly GCA_964593545.1 of uncultured Bacteriovorax sp. Lineage (GTDB taxonomy): Bacteria > Bdellovibrionota > Bacteriovoracia > Bacteriovoracales > Bacteriovoracaceae > Halobacteriovorax_A. The sequence continues at coordinate 15,545 of CAZQJK010000011.1, forward strand.
GGATCTCACGTGAACATTTTGTTCTTAAAATAGAAGATGATGGATACACTGTTGAAGATGCTGGATCAAGAAATGGTACTTTTTTAAATAATCAAAAAATTGACGGTAAGAAATCTCTTGATAAAGGTGACACAATAAAAGTAGGTTCTATCGCTTTGAAGTACTTACCAAAAGGTGATCCCGAAAGACTTACTTATGATAAGTTAAACCTTGAAGCTAATACAGACAGACATACAGGATGTTACAACAAGACATATTTTAACAACAAGCTTGATCTAGAAGTTAAGAAGTCTAAAGTTACTGGTACTCCACTTTCTTTAATTATTTTTGATCTCGATCATTTTAAAAAGCTAAATGATAACTATGGCCATGATGCTGGTGACTATGTTTTAAAGAATATGGCAGATGTTATTAGAAAAAATGGCGTCAGAGAAGATGATACTTTCGCACGCTACGGTGGAGAAGAGTTTGTTATTCTCCTTCCAAAAACTAATTTAAAGCAATCTTATGAAATAGCAGAGAGACTTAGAAAACTAGTTGAATCTCACGACTTCATCTATGAATCAAATAAACTTCCTGTAACTGCGTCAATCGGAGTTGCTGACTATCGACAAGGTGTCGTCACGGGAACAGATCTTTTCAAAAGAGCTGATGATGCTGTTTATAAGTCTAAAGAAGGCGGAAGAAACCAAGTAAGTTTCTATAAGGAATAATAAAACCTTCAATGGAAACAGTAGAACACAAAAACCGCATCAATTTATTACCAGAACATCTCATAGATCAAATTAAGGCCGGTGAAGTTGTAGAACGACCGGCCAACGTTTTAAAAGAACTTCTCGAGAACTCAATTGATTCTAAACCAACTGAAATAAAAATTACCATAAAAGAAAATGGTCTCGATCTCATCGCTATCGAAGATGATGGTAAAGGGATGTTCTTTGATGAACTTCCCTACGCTTTTTGCAGACATGCCACATCTAAAATTTTAAGTTTTGAGGATATTTATCGTTTAAATACATTTGGATTCAGAGGTGAAGCACTCGCATCTATTTCCAGTGTCTCAAGAATTTCATGTCACTCGGCACCTAAAGAAGATATTCTATCCGGTGGAAAAATAGTTATTAATGGTGCGCAAACAATCGAACATAGTGTCTATAGACCTAATAAGCATGGAACATCAATCTATGTCAAAGACCTATTCTATAACACACCTGTTCGCCTGAAATTCATTAAAAGTAAAACAAGTGAGAAGAATGCATTAAAAAGAATTATCAATGCATTTTTGATTACAAACCCACATATTAAATTCTCAGTTGTTTTTGACGATGATGACAGAGAGATTTATCCAGCAGTTGAAAAAGAAGACAGAATCAAGCGAATAGCACAAATTATTTCAACAAGAACAAGAAAAGTTACATTAGTCGAAGAAACAAACTCGTACCTTAAAAATTCAGTTAAAATATATACCTCACTCGAATCAACAAAGGGTTACACTGGCAAGCACCACTACCTTTTTGTTAATGGCCGGCTATTTACGGATAAGAAACTTCAGCAAATCGTCGTTAGAAATTTGGAAAAGCTTTGGAGCTTTGGCGAGACTGGACATTTTGTTGTCGAACTCAATGTCGCGGAAAATGAAATTGATGTAAATGTTCATCCAAACAAAACTCTCATCAAGTTTCTAAATGAGAATGAAGTATTCTCTCTTGTTTCTGCCTCGCTCAAAAATATTGTAAAAAAGAATCAAGAAAGTAAATCTATTGAACATACTCAGGAAACGATGCTACCTGACAATGCATCTCCATTTGAAACACTAATGAGTTCTCCACTTTGGGAGAGAGCATCTAGTGATGAATCTCGTTTTCAAGGAACATCTGTTGAAATTGGACAAAGAAGTCTCTTTTCAGAGCAAGTTGATAATAAAATTATTCCAGCTGGTAATAATATCTTTATCCTAGAAAGTGTCGAGAGTGGACTTTACTTACTCAATGCAGAGATTGCTTTAAAGAATGAATTAGTAAAGATTGAAGCAAAAGATGAGAAAGACCTTACTCCCCTGTTAATCAGTGAACCTTTTAATATCGTTGCAACTGAAACAGAACAGAAGCATTTAGAAAGGTTAGAAAACATTGGGATTGAAATCGATCGTATTGATCACACAACTCTTGTCCTTAGAACCATTCCATCTCTTATTGAATCATATAACTATATACAAATCGTTGATGAAGTACTTAGAACATTATTAAAAGATAAAAATATTGAAGATGTTAATTTTTCTCAAATTATTTTAGATAAGGAACTCATGGCCGACTTATTTAAAAAGAATGGGTTGATAGAATTAATAAAATGCAGCGTGGCCAAGAAACTAACAGGAAAAGATCTTCGATCTAAATTTTATGGAAGTAAATAAAGTACTTATTCTCTCCGGTGCTACAGCGACAGGAAAAACTGATATTAGTATCGAGCTTGCCTGTAAATTCCCACAAGCTTCTTTTGAAGTTATTAACTACGATAGTCTACTATTTTATAAAGAGCTTAATATTGGGACAGCGAAGCCTAGTCTTGAGGAACGTGCCTCTATTGCTCATCACCTAATCGATATTTCTTCGATTACGACAGAAATTAATGCAAGTGACTATGTCAATTTATGCACGACTAAGATTAATGAACTCCATGCAAATGGAAAAATTCCAATTCTGACTGGTGGATCGACTTTCTATCTGCGCAGCTATATTAAAGGGATGTATGAATCCAAACCAGTTAGCGAAAGTCTTCGTGTCGAAATCGAAGATATTGTAAAAACAAAAGGCATTCAATTCTTCTGGGATTTTCTCAAAGAACATGATCCTGAAAGCTTAAAAAACTTACATATCAATGATCACTATCGAGTCACTCGGGCCTATGAGCACTACCAAGTGATGGGAACAAAACTTTCAAAGCAAAAAGAAATTCTCGACAAGAATGAGCCTTATAATTTTTCAATTAATATTCACCCCAATTTTGATTTTGAGCATATTTCCCTTCTTGTAGAAAAAGAAAAGCATTGGGAAATAATGAAGAACCGTGCCTACAAAATGGTAACTGGTGGACTGATAGAAGAAGTAGATAACATCCTTAAACAATTTTCAGGGGATGAGAAGCCTCTCGCATCAATTGGATACAAAGAGACAATCGACTTCATTCAAGGAAAAATAAGTACAAAAGAAGAGCTCTCAGAGCTTATATACATAAACACCAGAAAACTTGCCAAGGCACAAAAGACTTTCTTAAAAAAAGTCTCTCCAAAATTGGTAATCGATCCCCTATCTCAAAAAGATATGCTATATAAGAAAGTTGAAGAATTCATCAATAGGACAAAGTAATGAGTACACTAAAGAAATTAAAAATTGTTATTATTTCGGATGGAACAGGAGAAACGGCAAAGGCAATATCACGTGCCGTCATGACTCAATTCCCAGATAAAGATGTGTATTTCACTCGCTTTAAAAATGTTAGAGACAAAGAGCAGATTAAATCAATTTTTGACGAAGCCGCAATTCATCACGACCTTGTTATTTATACAATTGTGAGTTCAGAAATAAGAGATTATATTTCAGAGATATCAAGACAAAAGCACGTTCGCTCACTGGATCTCATGGGGCCAGTGCTTACGACTTTCTCTAATTACTTTGAGCAAGAACCTAAAGCAATTCCAGGACTCCTCCACCAAGTTAACAACGAGTATTTCGACCGTGTTGCGGCAATGGAATTCACTCTGAATCATGACGATGGAAGAAATTTGAATACCCTACACTTAGCAGATGTAATCCTTGTTGGTATCTCAAGAACATCAAAGACCCCACTTTCCGTCTATCTCTCACAACATGGTATAAAAGTTGTGAATGTACCAATTATTCCAGGGACCGAGTTACCAAAAGAATTATTTGAGATCGATCAAAGAAAAATATTTGCCCTGACAATCGATCCCGACGCCCTCTCCAATATAAGAAGAAATCGTCTAACAAAGCTTGGCGCTGAACAACATACCGGAAATTATGCAGACGATGGTAAAGTAACAGAAGAAATCGAGTGGGCTTCAGAAATCTATAAGAACAATAAAAGATGGCCAATTTTCAACGTTACAAATAAAGCTCTTGAGGAGACTGCATCAGATATTATGAAGCTTCTCAGCATGAGAAAGAATAATATATTTAAGCAAACTCAAAGTAATATTGATGACGAATAAAAAAAACTCCCTGTTGGGAGTTTTTTTATAAGATTTTGCAAAGGTCGACGACCTTTGACTCTGTAATTGTAAACTTCACACTCTTTTTGATATCTCTTCCTACTTTTTGTAAGAAAATTTCATGCTCACGAGCTTCAGAAATACCTTCTGAGGTAATTGTCGTTGGAAAAGGAATCCCAGGTCTTTCTTTTATTGGTAAATTTTCTTCTCTATCTTCACCAAATAATTCGAAGAATATTTTTCCATCAACACAAGCACGACTCATCGTCAGGTAGCCATACAAAGCAACTGGTCTCTCAAGAACATCAAATTCTCTTAACTCACCTCTTGTCATGACAATATTAGGCTCGACATAGAACTCTCGTCCTGGCTTTACAATTCTTATCACGATATTTTTTTCTGCAGGAACTTCGATAGTGTTTAAAACGTCAGTATTTACCAGATTTCCATTGATATATATTTTATCTTTTCGACGATTAAAGTTTTTAAGCTTTATTCGAGCATTTTCACTCGATGGGCTACGCTCTGTTTTTACTTCAGAGTTTTTTTGAACTTCATTTTCAACCTGCTTTACAACACTTGGGACTTCACCAGATGTAGGAGCGATGTTTGTCGGCATAAATTTATATGCGAGAACTCCAGCTAAGAGTGCTACTCCAGCAACATATATCATCTTATTAGATGAAGATTTCTTACCAGATTTCTTCACCTTTTTAATTTTTGTACTACGTGTTTTTTCTGAGAAGTCTAATTTCTTAACACTTGTCTTTGATCTTGTACCACCAGACTTTCCACCAACTCTTGTAGCACCTTTTTTAATGGTCAGAGTAGGTTCTGCTTGAGTTACAACTTCTTCGCTCTTTGAATCTCCATCAAATCCAAAGTCAAGCTCAGCTTCTAATTCTTTTCTCTTTTGAGTATCTTCTCCAACACTCGCTGATGAAGTCGTAGCTGAATTTCCATTTGGATTCGCTGTTCCATTTTCGCTTTCATGTTTTAGATCATCAAGAAATGGTCTTAGCTCAATTTGACCAAACTCATAAAGCTTTTCTCTATCTTCTTTGATTTCTTCTTTAAATAATTCTTTTGCAAAGTATGAAAGATCAGAAGCATTGAACTCTGGATACGTCGAGTAGAGAAACTTATTAAGCTCTCTCGCAAAGTCTTCCATGTTTGAATATCTCTTGCTTCTATCTTTTTGAAGGGCCTTCATCAAAATACGGTCAAGCTCTTCTGGGACATTTGGATTAATCGAAGAAGGTCGAGGTATTTTACACTCTTGAATTTTCTTTAATACTGCAAGATCGTTTGATGCCTTAAATAACTTTCTAGAACAAAGCATTTCCCATAGTGTGATACCAACTGCAAACAAGTCATAGCGTGGATCAAGCTCAAGGCCATCAAGGTATTCCGGAGCAAGATAAGATAGCTTCCCTTTAATAGTTCCTGCTTGAGTTGCTTCAGAATTAGTTTCAGATTTCGCAATTCCAAAATCGATGACTTTAATGGCACCATCAAAGGTGAGCATAACATTATGTGGAGAAATATCACGGTGAACAATATTAGCTGGTTTACCAGTTAATTTGTCAGTAAATGTATGAGCATAGTGAAGACCAAGACAGGTCTGAATAGCAATATAAGAAGAAATCTCAACCGGAAAAACGAAATTTCTTTCTTTGAGTTTATCTAGAAATTGTTTTAAGTTTCTACCATCACAATATTCCATTGCAACAAATAGTTGATTATTTTGAAGACCGTAGTCGTAAGTTTGAACAATATTAGGGTGCAACAGACCAAATGTAGTCTTAATTTCGTCCATGAACATTGTTTTAAATGATTCATCTTTCGAAAACTGTGGTTGAACCATTTTTATCGCAACAATCTTATCGGCCTGTTCACCAAGAAAACGCGCGCGACAAATTTTTGCCATCCCACCATCAACGAGGTGATCAAGAATGAGGTAACGCCCGAAGCGATCAAAACTTTTATCAGAACTCATAGCTCTTAACTCCTTACTGTCTCTTAACGGAGTAAATATGTCAGAACTTAAACATTATTTCACGACTAGAGTCTTATTTTTTCGAAATTTGGGAAATCGATGTAAATCTCGGCAGTTGCTTTTGACTTGTGACAATATAAATTAACTTTATAGAGTGATAACGATAATTTCTCAAAATCGGGATGAGTTTTTAAGGCCCTCGTAAAATTTGGAACTGAATATTCTTCATACCCTTGATCAAGTAGTTTATTTTTGACCATTGTATGAGAAATTCTTGAGCTATCGAGGTAGTAACTTAATGTAATTAACTTTTCATTACATTCAGAAATCCTTCTCTTCTCATCATTATCAAACCAACTATAAAAGGCACTTTTCTCGTCAATATCCGTGTAAACGATGTCGTAAAGAAGTGTTAACTCATGAAACCAAGACACTCTCTTAAATTGTAGTGACTCATCCCACTCATGGCTTCCCATTACTCCACTTCGAATTGAAAAATCACCAGTCTTTACCATATTCTTTGTAAGGTTAGAGCACGAGGCGATAAGAAATATTGCAAAACAAATGATTGTGATTTTTTTCATAATTACCTTCTAAAGTTTTCTATAATCCAATTATACATTGAATTGAAACATTCCTGTCTATCTAATTCATTAAATACTTCGTGACCTACTGTTTTAAATTTTTCACATGTCAGTATTTTCTTTTCTACTGACATCGTAAACAATAGTAGAGCATCAACATCAAGCAAGTGATTATCTTCCCCTATTGCAATGAATGTAGGCTTATTAACATAGTATATATTATTTTTTGATTTTTCTATTAGCTCTTCAACCGCCTTAAATGTACTTAAGCTAATTTTACGATTAATTAACGGGTCATGCTTATGATTTTTGACAAGATCAATATTGTCACTAATATCATCAAGATTCATTAAATGATTAATTTTTATCTTATCAATAAATCCCATCTTACTAAAAATACTATCAAGCTTGTGCCTAACCGTGTCTTTAAACTTTAATGCAGGGTTAAATAATGAAAGACCAGAAAATTCGTTATAAGTTACAAAAAAATCCAGAGCGATCAGAGCTCCCACTCCATGACCAGATATTATTTTTTTTTGATTTGGAAATATTTTCTTTATATGTTCATAGATAATCTTATTATCATTAAAAATACTATCCACACTTGGAATGACACCTCGTGCGCCATTACTTAATCCATGACCTCTTAGATCAATAATGGTCGTGGAAATTTTTGAATCATAGAGAAAATTTAGAAATTCAGAATATCTCTCATGATACTCTCCGATATCGTGAAAGAAAATGATATGTTCAGTGAAACTTTCTTCTCCACGAGTCTTTAAATAGAGACTATCTCCATTCAAAGATACTTTAAGTTTTGATATAGTTTCATTGCTATTTAACATCTTAGTAATCTGATTTCATATAACTATTAATTGCTCTCTCTGCTTCATCTGATAAATCAACAAAACGTAATGCAAATCCTTGATCAGCATCAAGACTTCTCACAACTAAACCTGTTGCAACAAAATTATATGCGTCGTTGTCTGGATGAACATTTAATTTAATTTCATCACCTACTTCAAATGGAGAATGAGAAACTAATATTTGCATCCCACCAACAGAAATATCTCGACATACTCCTTCAAAAACTTCTTTAGAATCGTGAAAGAACATGCGAGCGACAAATGGCTTTCTTAAATTTCGACGTCGATCAATATCAGAAATAACAGGTGGAGCTTCGCCAAAAACTTTTTCAAATATTGGCATATCTCCAATGAAAATCCATTCCTTCATTCCAGGAATATACATCAAAGTTTTTTCATTAACGCGATTTTCATTATAAGCCGCTTTAAGCTCTGTTAACGTGTATGGACCATATTCCGTCTCATCCACTCCTCGATCAATACCAATTTTTATCGATATTACTTTGTCATTCGCGCCTAAAGAGTCAAAACTAAAAGTTTTAACTTTGACCTCTGAATTATTTATGACAGGAGGGAATCCATCATTACTAATCGGCGGTAAATCGGCCAATACATCACTCTCATTAACTTCGAGCATATGCTGTACTTCATCTACATCCTTAATTTTTTCCCAGTTATCGAAACCTTTTTTCCAAATATAGCTTTCTTCATTCAACATTCCAGATGAAATTAATTCAGCAAGCTTATCTTCGGCCACTGGTCCAACTCTTTCACTGCCTTCAACATAGTACCAATTTGTCATATGTATTTAATCTCCCGCTATTTCTATAACTATATAATAACCTGTTGAATTTCTATAAGAAACAGCATGTTAAAAATTACCCTATCTTAATTACTAAAGTTTTTTTATCAGGCTTCCGAAATGTCTAAAGTATGAAAAAATTAATTCTACTTGTAACACTATTTATTATTCAATCCTGCTCGAAACAAGAGTTTCTACCACCAATTGTTAGTAGTAACTCTAACCCAAGCTCAAGTAGCTCTGTTTCGGCATCACAGTGCTCTAAATTCACGTATGTTAGACCACCTGTTGACCTTCTATTTCTGTGGGATAATTCATCAAGCAGTATTTATTTAAATTCTCAGACAAAATCAGCATTAAATAATCTGATAAACACGATCAGTGATCGTTATGACTATAACGTTTTAATGGCACCACTAATCCCGGTAAATACATCACACGTTAATAACAATTCTTATTTCTTCTCGAGACAGGGAACTGTCCCAGGAAATGGTATTTCAACAATTAACTGGAGTCAGGCAGCTTCAGTACTTGACAGTTTTCCTACGTCGGGTTCATCTTATGAATCAGGAACAAAGAGAGCTATAGACTTAATAAGATATAATCAATCAAATGGAGTGTTTAGAAAGAATGCTTATACATTAATTATCACAATGTCTAATGAAGACGACGATGGTTGTACTTCTGGAAACTATGCATGTAATGATGGCTCAAAAAGAAACTATGCGATAGCAAAAGCCCATGACCTTCTTTGCATGAGGGGTAATTACAATAAAGCTAATTATGGATCACAGTCTACATTTAATTCTAGCTGCTCTGGTGCTCCAGTTTTAAACTCACTCATGATGAGATACTTAACTGTAACAGCACAAAGTTCAAACTGTAGTGTTTCAAGTAACTCTCAACAGTCAGTTGTCTATGATAAAGTTTCTGATGTAATTTATAATCAGTCTTACACGAATGGTTTCGACTTTACTCGAATTGGTAGCCAAGATGATAAATTCAATATTTGTTCAGGTGACTATGCAAATATTTTCAGTGGAGTAAATGATGCCATCTCTGATGCGATCTTAAAGCATCAATACCGTTACTGGCCACTTTCTGATAGTACAAAAGAAGTTGATACTGATTCAATATCAATCACAAAATCTAATGGTGTTGAGTTTTATGAAATTCCATCAGGTACTATTATCACGAGAGATACTGACGGTTCAAATGATATCGATCAATCAGGACAAAGAGTTTCTGGTTTTAGATATGTATCAAATGGTACTTATAACACAAGATTTCTTCCTACTGTTGGAGAACCTTTTTCTGGCCAAGCAATTGAGCTTTTTGGAGATGCAAAAGTAATCTATCCAGAATGTCTACTTGTTAACTATACAACTGCAACTCAACATTTTGGTTACGTAAAACTTGCTGACAAGCCTAATGAAAGTACGATTAGAGTAACTAAGAATGGTGCAAATATTCCGCAGAGTACCACGAACGGTTGGGAACTTATTAAGTCAGGTTCGACACCAACAAGACTTACGAATTTTAATATTAGAATTGAAGGCCCTGGTGATTACACCCCGAAAACTCCAGGAAAGTATGAAACAGGTTACTTCTTAAAACTTAATGGCTCTTCAGTTTATCGAAGTGGTGATTCAGTTAAAGTTAACTACTCTTCAACAGGTAATTAAAAATAAAAAACAGACACCTCCGATATCTTTCGGGGGCATTTCTTTCACCACATTACCATTTGTATCATAATCAAGAGTTTTCCGTTTCAGAATAAACATAGGAGTCCTCTCGTCCTTATTTGATATTACTGAAGGTAATCTATTAAATTCATCGTATTCATGTTTTACGACCTATCACTCTGCATTCACGATTTGCACATCATTTCCAGATGAGTCATATAAAAAGTTGAATAACTTCCATCTGGATAGATCTTTCTGGTAACAAGACCATGATAATTGTATTCATATTGAACTTTTTATCCGAGACGATTTGATTTTGAATTATAAGTACAATAGGAAGCTAGGAATAATTTTTCTTACCTTTAGTGAATTTCGGCTGACAAGAATTCGGATACAAAAAAGCCTCCATAAAATGGAGGCCATATTTACTCTAGTACTGCTTCCCCGCCTTCTTCTTATTATGAGCATCAATTGCATTTTGTAATCGAAGTGCTGGAAATACTTTTAAAAGTTTCTTATAGTAGACAGTAAAAACTAATTTATTAAAATCTCCAACAACGATATCGTCACAAAGACCAACACTGATGGCATCTTTTAAATCTTCGTCTGTGATTCCAACTTGCTTTTCCTTAAACTCATCAAGAATGGTGCTAAGATCAATTTGAGCCTTGTCAGTTTCTGGAGTGGCTCCTTTCGTGCGGGCCTGCTCCATTACTTTTCCAAGAAGCCTCTCCGTCTTGGGAGAAACTTTCATTTTCTTATCTTCCTCTTTTAATTTTTCTTGATTTAGAAAAACGAGGATACTTCTAAGACCTTCAAGGTCAGCAAATTGAGCTATTTTTGGAAGGTTATCTTCATCATTAGCAATTTGAATATAATGTTCTTGCTGAAGAAGGTTAAATAGTTCTTCATACTTAATTTCTTTAACAGAGAAAACATCATAGAGGTAATATTTTAGCTTGTTGGTATGAATTTGATAACGACCATCGGCCAAAACATCACCGTGAGTCTTAGTCACAAGGTAGAGACTTCCTAATATTTTTAAGACATCAACAGTGTGAAAGAACTTATAGTCAGCGACCTTTCCACCCACTCCAAATCCAACAGAGTTTGTTTCAAGCTCTTTAACTTTATCATTAGTTTTTCTAAGTCTATCTGCAAGTGTATTAATAATTGTTTTAAACCAAGGATTAAGTCCCTGCATTGTTTTATCAAAGGCCTTAAATGAAATTCGGATAACTTCAGTCGACACAATGGCCTGAGCAGAACATGAACGTCTCGACGCTTTTTCATCAAAATAAGCCATTTCACCGATAACCTCTCCTGATCTTAAAATAGCAAGATCAACAAAGCCTTTACCTTTTGGAATAAATAATCTGATTTGCCCTTTTTGAATGATATAAAGACAATCCGCGGGATCATTTTGATTAAAAATTGTATCGCCTGGTTTATATTGAATTAAACCAGACTTTCCACCTGATGCATCCTGAGCTGCTGCCATCACTTCCTCTCTTCCATGAAAGAAATTAGTCCCTCATCCGCGAGGGACAAGAACTCTTATTTAATTTTTTCTAGTATCAATGATAACGCTTCACCGCCACCGATGCAAATAGAGGCCATTCCGTACTTACAGTTTCTCTTTTTCATCGCAGACATAAGAGTCACGATAATACGAGCACCAGAAGTTCCAATTGGATGACCAAGAGAAACACCACCACCAAAGATATTAAGATCCTTGTGATCAATACCAAGCTCTTTCATTGCAACCATTGGTACAGCAGCAAAAGCTTCATTAATTTCAAACACACCAATGTCAGACACTTTTAATCCAGTTTTTTCAAAGTTCTTTTTCATCGCTTCGACTGGTGCTGTTGTAAACCAAGTTGGATCTTGTGCATGACCAGCATAACCAACTATTTTAAATTCTGCTTGGTCTTTGTATTCTTCTCCACCTAAAACAACTGCGGCAGCTCCATCATTAATAGTTGAAGCATTTGCAGCAGTAATTGTTCCATCTTTTTCGAATGCTGGTCTTAGTGTTGGAATTTTTTCGAAGTTTGCCTTAAATGGACCTTCATCAGAATCAACAATCACTTCTCCTTTACGATCTTGAATCTTAACTGCAACGATTTCTTCTTTAAAGACTCCATCATTAATTGCGGCTTGAGCACGCTTAAAAGATTCGATTGAAAAGTTATCTTGTGCTTCACGAGTAAGTTCATACTTTTGTGTACATTCTTCTGCACAATTTCCCATTGGACGATTTGAATAAACATCCCATAGTCCATCCCATTGCATAGCATCTTTCATCGCCGCTTCACCAAATTTAGCAACTCCTGTTCTTGAGTTCATAATCAAGTGTGGTGCAAGAGACATATTCTCCATACCTCCAGCAACGACGAGAGAGTTGTCTCCTGCCTTAATCGACTGCGCTGCAGAGATGATTGCCTTAAGTCCAGAACCACATACTTTATTAAGAGTTGTACACTGAACAGATTGATCAAGACCTGCGAAAATAGCGGCCTGTCTTGCAGGAGCTTGTCCAACACCAGCAGTCACAACATTTCCCATGAATACTTCTTCAACTTTGGTCTTATCGATTCCAGCTTTTGTGATTGCTCCCTCAATTGCTGCTGCCCCCAACTTTGGTGCAGAAACAGTTGAAAGAGACCCGAGAAAACTACCACTTGGAGTTCTTGCTCCAGATAAAATATAAACGCTCATAAAATCTCCTATTCTTATTAAATCTCACACATTATAACCATCATTTCTCAATATTTTGAGGGGCAATGTTCCAAATAAAAACACAGCGCGCAATTGACACAGAAGCAGATTCTTAGCTAAAGTGAGCAAAAATTAACGAGGTATACCAATGCTATCTAGAACAGACTCAACTTTCCTTTTAGAACTACCAAAAGAGTGGTCAATAACAGTTAAAGAATTACTTGAAACTTCATATCAAACTCAGCTTAAAGATAAGACTCATGAGTTTGAAGTTTATGGTCGTCTTTACAAGGGTGAGCTAGTTGTTGTTGCAAGTCTAATGAATGTTAAAGATAAATCGACAATACCAACGACATACTTTGTTTCAATCGACCTTGCTGACGGACAAGACTATACAAAGAACTTAGACTCACTTGTTGATTCAATTGGTGGATTTTTTGATACTTACTTCTCAACTCCAGAATGGATGGACTACAAAGATTCATGGGAAGAGGAAGAATTCAAAGGACAGAAAATATACTATAAAATAAATAGAGAAAATGTTGGCCTGACAATTATGGCCGACCAACTACTAAATCAATAAAATTAAGGCCAGTAACACTGGCCTTTTTACTATCTTCTTCTTCTTGGTGGCCCGGCCAGTCTAGTAATATTAGCACTACATCTAGCATCAAAAACCATTGGTGAATTCACAGGTCCAGAAAATCTCTTAAAACTATAATCTTGAATATCACAATTAAAAGTACATAATAAATTTTCACGATGAACTTGACCGTTAACTAGTCTGATCGTGTATTCATAATTTTTTACTCTAACAGGAACATGAAAATCATTATAGATCTCACAATTGATGTAAGGCCCATAATTAACCATTCCCTCTAATCTTAGGGCAAAAACATTTGCGGTAATAAAAAGTAGAAACAGAACTTTTCTCATACTAACTCCATGTAAAAATAATATTACATATAAATGCTAGCGAAAAAGAAATTGAAAGTAAAATTTAGACCAACTCTAACCAATACCGACGAACACGCTCTCCGGATTCAGGATCATCAAGTGTATTTTCAAGCTTACCTGAGACATTCTCAATCATGCGCACCGAAGCATTATTATCCTCACTACAGGTAATGAGAACCTTTTCTAATTTTAAGTGATTTTTACAGTACTCGAGGGCTCCATTTAGAATCTCCTTCCCATAACCCTTCTTGCGATGAATCTCGTTAACGGCATATCCAATATGGCCACCTCGTAGGAGTAGAAAATCATTGAGTTCATGACGAATTGATACACGACCAACAATTACACCCTCATCGAAAGCGTATAACATCGTAGAGGGAACTCTTCCTGGGCCTATTTTATTGATGTCTTTACTATCTGAAAGTATTTGCAGGTGCTCTGAATGAGTCATGCCCTCTTTATAAACAAAGGTAAACCAGCTCCAGTCTTCTCGATTCCAGTTACTTAGCCCTTTTTTAAAGGCCTCTTCATCTAAATTTCCAAGTTCTCGTAAATTCATAAAATTATTATTCCATAGAATTTTTGAACATTGTATTTATTTTACATAACAAAATCCTAACTTTACTTTTATTTAGCGAAATGGGAAATAGAGACAAACAAAACTGGAGATAAATTTATGAAATCAATGATCATTGGTGCTTTAGCACTTCTATCGCTATCAAGCTTCGCGGCAAGCTTTGAAGCACAGTCAGACTTAAATCTAAATACTTACAACTCATCATACAAACTTCTAAAAACGATCAATATCGAAGTTGTTTCACTTGATAAAAACAAGAAAGAAGCAGTAGTTACAGTAAATGGTCAAACAAAGACCGTTAAGCTTTTAGTCGTTGAAGAAGAATTTGATTATCACGATTACTCAGCAGTATATGTTACAACATTTCAAAAAGACGTAGTCGTTAATGATGGAACTTGTGAAGAGTATGAAGCGGTTAAATATTCAGCAACAATTGAACATGAGGAAGCTCTTTATTCAAATAAGTTTAACGTTTCAAAAGTTGTAAAAGTATCTGCTCAACATGAAGCAACTTATGATACTTGCCACAGTCCAATGGAATATCAAACGATCGAGTACAAATAAAAAAAAAGGCCTCAAATGAGGCCTTTCTTATATTAATTAATCATCAAATTTAACTGTCGACTTCGTTTCAAATGCGATGTCTTGATCATCTTCTTCATCAAGATCATCTAAATCATCAAAGCTATCATCAGCATCAATATTAAGTTCTTTTAGAACATTAATAAATGTTTTCTCATCCTCAAGATCAGAAAGAATTCCTTCGATAAACTTCGCAGGGTATTTTGCAACAAGCTCTTCAATAAATTGTTGAAGCTTTCCTTCTTCAAGAATTGATTGCTTTCTCTTAATTGCTTTCCAATTAGTTATATAGTGGTAACGACAGTAGCCTAAAGTTGTCGAAGGATTATCACAACCTTTTTCTCTACAGTCATCAGCGTCTGAAACAAAGAATCCAAGAGATTGAATTGCTTCAAAAATTTCTTTTAAGTTATGGTCTTCAGCAAGAAGTTCAACTTCTTCAACAAGAGTATCTTTGAATTCAGCAAGTACTTTCTTCTCAGCTTTTGCACTAAAGTCAAACTCTGGTTGATCTTCCTCATCGTCTGTTTCATATTTTGATTTTTTTGGAGAATCATCAAAGTCTAGATCTCCACTGAATTTATCATCAGAGAAGTCGTCTTCATCTTCTTCTTCAACTTGTACAACTTCATCAATTTCTTCTAGTTCTACTTCAGCTGCTTTCTTTTTTGCTTTAACAGGTTCTTTCTTTGCTTTTTTTGGAGCTGCAGCTTTTTTAGTTTCTACTTTCTTAGCAGTCGCTTTTTTTACTGGAGTAGCTTTCTTTGTAGGAGCTTTCTTCGCAGTCGTTGCTTTTTTAGCTGGAGCTGCTTTCTTTGCAGGAGCCGCTTTTTTTACTGGAGTTGCTTTTTTTGCAGGAGCCGCTTTCTTTGTAACTTTCTTAGCTGAAGCTGCCTTTTTTGCAGGAGCCTTTTTTTCAACTTTCTTTGTTACTTTCTTAGCTACTTTCTTTTCAACTTTTTTAACTGCTTTCTTTGCTACTTTTTTTGCTGGAGCTTTTTTAGAAGCTGTTGCTTTTTTTGTAACTTTTTTCGTAGTTTTAGCAGTTGTTTTAGTTGCTGCTTTCTTAGTAGTTTTCGTCGCCGCTTTTTTTGCAGTCTTCTTTTTGGCCATACCAACTTTCTCCAAAATCTTTTTTAACAATTTGTACCCCAGATAAGCTAAGGGTAAGCCTAACTTACCCAAATCCTAGTCTATTTAAGTATCATTTACACGACAAGCAAGCAAGTATTAAGAGTTATACTCCTTAAGCTCATTTGCAGCAATAACCACTCTTTGAATCTCTGAAGTCCCTTCATAGATCTCACAAATTTTAGCATCGCGAAAATATCTCTCGACTGGATATTCCTTAGTATAACCATTCCCACCTAGAACTTGAATGGCCTTAGTTGTGATCCACATTGCAGACTCAGCAGCAAATAACTTTGCTTGAGCCGATTGAAGTGAATACTCAACTCCTTCATCTTTTCTTCTTGATGCTTCCCAAATAAGAAGACGCGAAGCAGCGATTTTAGTACTCATGTCCGCAAGGATAAACTGAATCGCCTGAAGTGCATGAAGTGGCTTTCCAAATTGAACTCTTTCGTTTGAGTAGTACTTAGCATATCTAAATGCCGCTTCAGCAATCCCTAAGGCCTGAGAAGCAATCCCAATTCTTCCACCATCAAGTGTTCCCATCGCTATTTTAAAGCCTTTTTCGTACTCTCCAAGTAGGTTTTCCTTAGGAACTCTAACCTTATCAAGAGCAATTTGAGCCGTTGAAGAGCCCTTGATCCCAAGCTTGTCTTCACACTTCATGACTGTGAATCCTTCAGTGCTTGTATCAACGATGAAAGCTGAAATACCTTTATAGTTTGGAGTCTTTGTAGTCTTTGCAAAAACGATCGCAATATTTGCTTCTTTACCATTTGTGATGAAGTTCTTAGTTCCACTAATTTCATAGTAGTCACCTTTATCTTCTGCAAAAGTAGTTAATGATCCTGCATCAGTACCAGCATTTGGTTCACTTAAACAGAAACAACCAATATGTTCACCACTTGCAAGCTTTGGAAGAAATTTCTTCTTTTGTGCTTCGTTTCCGTAAGCCAAGATTGGGTAAATCCCTAAAGATGTATGAGCAGAAATTAAAACACCTGTTGAAGCACAGCCACGTGAAATCTCTTCAACGATAATTGAGTAAGATGTGTAATCCATCCCAGCTCCACCATACTCTTCAGGAACATAACTTCCTAAAAAACCATTCTCACCAAGTTTTGCAACAAGGTCAGTTGGTATTTTTTCATTCTTATCGATACTTGCTGCAAGAGGTGCAACTTCTGTATCTGAAAATTTCGCAACCATATCTCTAATTTCTTGATAGTCATTTAATATCATATATTCTCCTTAATTTACTTATTCGCCTTTAAAATCAGCAATTCTCTTTTCAACAAATGCCTTCGTTCCTTCCTTCATATCAAATGAAGAAAAGATATCGCCAAAATGCTTAGCTTCGATTGCCAGTCCAGCAGGAATTTCCAAATCATTACCTTCATTCATAATAAATTTTGAAAGCCCAACAGCAAGAGGAGAATTCTTTGAAATTTCTTCAAGCGTTGTTGTTGCTGCTGCAATTAAATCATCTTTAGTAGCGAATGTTTTAACGACTAAGCCAATCTCTTTTGCTTCAGCGGCCTTAACATTTCTTCCTGTATAGATAATTTCTTTTGCCTTATTTCTTCCAACAAGTTTTGCAAGTCTTTGTGTTCCACCAAAACCAGGTACTAGTCCAAGCTTTACTTCAGGTTGCCCAAATACGGCATTATCTGTTGCGTAGATAAAATCACACGCCATGGCCATTTCACAACCACCACCAAGAGCAAAACCATTAACACATGCTATAACAGGATATGGAAGAGATTCAAAAAGAAGCGTCACTTCCTGGCCAAGCTCTGCAAAGTCAAATGCCTCTTCCGTTTCCATCGAACTCATTTCCGCGATATCAGCACCTGCAATAAATGCTTTCTCACCTGCTCCAGTAACAATCATTCCCTGAAGTTTTTCACGGTTGTCACGAAGGTCTGATAGTAGTTCTTTAAGCTCCATTAGAACTTGAGAATTTAGAGCATTAAATTTTGCTTCTCTATTAATAGTTAAAACACCAAACTTAGAGTTTAAAGTTTCAAAAGCAATTGTTTCAAAATTATTAGTACTCATAAACACCTTTTCCAGACTTACGTCCAAATCTCTTAGCTGTTACATATTTCTTTAAAAGAGGACAAGGTCTATACTTAGTATCCCCTAATCCTTCGTGTAAAACTTCCATAATTGCTAGACATGTATCAAGACCAATAAAATCTGCAAGCTCTAGCGGTCCCATTGGCTGATTGCAACCTAACTTCATTGCATTATCAATACCTTTGGCATCTGCAATTCCCTCATAGAGTGTATAGAAAGCTTCATTAATCATTGGCATAAGAATACGGTTAACAGCAAAACCTGCAACATCATCGGCCCTTACAACCGTTTTGCCCATTTGCTGTGCAGTTGCTTCAACGAGCTCGATCGTCTCAGTACTCGTTTCTAATCCCGTAATTGTCTCAACAAGCTTCATTACCGGCACTGGGTTCATAAAGTGCATACCAGCAACCTTCTCAGGTCTATTTGTATTTGCTGCGATCTCAGTGATTGAAATTGAAGAAGTATTTGAAGCAAGAATTGCATCTGGCTTCACGATCTCATCAAGATTTCTAAAAAGCTCAAATTTAATTTTCTTATTCTCTGTAGCCGCTTCAACTACAAGGTCACAATCCTTAAGATCTTTAAGATCTGTTGTCGTTGAAAGGTTACCAAGAGCTGTATCAACAAAAGCTTGGTCCCACTTTCCCTTCTCAAGTCCTTTTGATAATTGTTTTGCGATAAAATCGTGCCCAAACTTAAGTCCGTCTGCGCTTATATCAAACATAATTACTTTAAATCCATTCATTGCACCGACTTGTGCAATTCCGCGCCCCATTTGACCTGCGCCAACAACGCCAACTAGCTTCACCTTAGACATGGAAACTCCTTTGAAAATTGAAATATAGAGATGATAAATCCTGAAGATAATACACGGCCGGCACCCTTTTGCCAACACAACTAAAGCTAGATTAATTGGGAGTTCTAGGCTAGAATCTCATAGATTTTAAGAAGTTAGACAGAATCTCTTTAAGATAGTTAATGCGAGGCCTAAAAAATAGCTCCAGCATCAAATTTTATCTTGCCAAATTCCAAAAATATTCTTATAAATTGATTTCTAAAAAACAGTTAAAAGTTAACGTTAGGAGTTCATTGTGGCAAACCACAAGTCTGCAAAAAAAAGAGCAAAGCAATCGATTGTTAGAAACGAAAGAAACACTGCGAGAAAATCAGGTGTTAAATCTGCAATTAAAAAATTAAGAACTGCAATTACTGAAGGTAACAAGCAAACAGCTGGTGAACTTCTTGTAAGCGCACAAAAGCTTCTTGCAAGATTAGCGAAAACTGGAGTTATCAAGCACAATGCTGCTGCTAGAAAAACTTCTCGTTTAGCTGACGCAGTTAATAAGATATAATCTAAAGATTATAATTAAATCTTAAAGATGGAAGAGAGTTCATACTCTCTTCTTTTTTTATTTCTTAAAGACTAAATTGCCAAAAATTCTTTTCTTAATTCGTCACGAAACCATTCGTTTTTTTGTTTGCACATTAATTCATACTTACCAAATCTAACGAGATAATCTGTAATTTCTGATTTTGACCATTTCTTTGAAGCAAGCGAAATGCCCTGGTCATACTTTGATAATTTCGCCTTACCTGACATGTAACTTGGATCAATAATCTTCACAAGGTGTCCCTGTAAGAAACTAAAGAATCCCCTATAGAGATCGAAATCATTTTCAATAATTAAGAGAGAGAGATAAAACCTCTTAAGATTCTTACTATTAAAAAAGTCTGCCAGTTGGAAATTGTCTAAATGCTTTTGTTTAACGAGAGTGCGAACGAGCCCAAGATTAAGTTCTTCAGGTTTATACGACGATAAGTTCATGAGCGCATTATAGTACTCGTAAGCATTTGGTTCAAGAGATGTTATAAGATGATCCTTGATCTCAAAGCTAAGTTTTACATTAAAAAACTTAGCGAGAACGTCGAAGTAATCACTCATTTCCCAAAACTTAGGTCCTTCGACATGGATATGCTCGAATTTCTTTAACAGCTCTTTATCAGCTATTTTTTGATGAGTTGAAAAAATAATATTTACATCAGCGGGGATTTCAACTTCTTTAAGCCTGTCTTTTACTTTGGCGTGAAGTTGCTCACTAAGTAGACAAAGAAATGGACCTTCGCTTCCAAAGAGACCAATCGAGAGAAGTTCATTCTCAATCCAATCTCTGTCGATATCAATTGCAAATACTTTCTTGTAGTCCTTCTCAACTCTATCGATAAAAATTCGCTCAAGGAAACAATCAGGGAACTCAATAAAAAGAGCTCCGCTCTTAGGAATACTTGCTTTTATTTTATCAAGGGCCTTAAAAGATATTTTAGAAGGCATTTGTAATAACCTCGTGAAAGTCCGTGGCCAAAGTATTTGCGCTATCGACGAGCGACTTTCTAAGTTTACCTTGGTTTTGCACTCCCCTAAGAGGTGCTCCACTACTCATATCACCCACAGGGTTTTCAATCGAATAAGATCCATCGATGGCAAAAGTGTGATGAAAAACAGTACGAGGAAAGTCAGTTGCTTTAAAATTATAGTAATTAGTAAAAAATTCTATTTCCTCAGCCGTAGGATTTTTAAGAACAATAATTTCGACGTTAACTGTGTAACCACCAGAAGTTGGTACCTCAAATGCATTTCTCTTACCAATCGCAGTTTGTTGTTCTTCAGTCATTAAAGAACTTGTTCTGATAAACTTTCCGCGCTTATCTGCAGTTTTCGGAGTTATAATTCCAAGCAGTAAGGCATCTTCGTTAGTAATATTCCCCGCAGTTATTTTCAAGTTCTTGAATGCTGAAAGTGATGAAATAATTTCTCTCGTATAAACAGCACTAACTTTTTCGAGGCTCGTTTTATTTATAAAAACTGGAACAGCAATTGAATGCACATCGGCCTTGGCCAAAGGATTCTTATTGCTTCGTAGTTTATACCCTGCGCAACTTGTAAGAAGAAATAATATTACTAATGATTGAAAAATAGATCTCATAATCATACTATGGCCTAAAAATGAAGAATTCGTCCAATAATTAATGCTGGGTATATATGAAGTCTATTAAAGACCTATTAAATGATAATAACTTTGGAACATATACAAATTACTCCAAGAAAAGCGTTAATTCTAATGGCGGAGATATCTTTGATTTTCTTGAGCTCATTAATCGATGGTCTGAAATTGTTGGGGAGAGGCTGGCCGAACACACGATTCCACTTAAGATGCAAAATAAGTCTCTCACCGTGCTAACTTCGCACCCTGTTTATGCACAACAACTGTCTTTTATGGAAACTCCAATTATCATGAAAATTGAGAAGACGTTTCCACAGATGCAAGGTCATATAAGAAAAATTTTCTTCAAGGCAGACAATGCTTACTTCCATAAGCAAGTAAAACAAGCGACTCAAAAACAAGTTGTTAAGCAAGAGTTCAAGCAAAAGTGGCACAAGCAGTCACCTCAGTATAAGAAACTTGAGCAACAAGCACTTCAAAACCTCGTCGATATTGAAGATCCAGAGTTAAAAGAAAAGCTTGTTTCGATCTATATTCAGTTAAATGATACTGAATAGACTCGCCCCATTCAATTCTTCAAGTAAATTAAGACGACGATTCATTTTATCAACAACTTTTTGAATTACTGATATTTCATTTTTTCTAAATGAGAAAAATATAATTCCATTTGCACTTAATAAAGATATCAATTTTTCAAAGAGATTAGAAAGTTCTGTCTCATCATAAAGTCGACAGATATTCTTTTGTGCAAGATGAGATGGTCGAGAATTTTTATTATTAAAATATGGAGGATTGATTGTTATCAAATCATAGGTTTCTATTTCTTCGATATTAAGAATTGATCCGATGGTGATTTTAACATTTTTTTCAGAAATATATTTTTTGAGATTACCTTGTATTGATTCATGAAAGGCCTCTTGTTTTTCAACCAAGTGGGTGAAAGCAATTTCGCTATTTCTTAAAACTTCTATCGCAATAACACCGCATCCGGCCCCAGCATCCAAGTAATTCGTAATTCTATTTCTGTTTGCATATTCAATAGCTAACTTAGAAAGAGCAATTGAATCTTCATTGAAATGATAAAATGGCGGTTGAAAAAAATCTTCGTTAACCATTGGCTATTTTTTCAAGGATCTCAACAATATCATCAATATTTTCTCCCTCTCTTACAACAGAATAACCAGTCCCTGAGAAAAGAATAATTGATGAGGACTTCCCACTCAGTCTCATATCAAATTGTGGCTCAAAGAATTTTGCATTTGATGCGTATTTCTTCCAGAAATTATGGGCCTCATCACAATCAATCATCGGTAAATGCTTAGTTATATTTAGACTAGTTGTAGTAATCGGGCCGTCATTCTCATTTAGAATTCCATCGATTATCTGCGAGCTTAAAACTCTTAGACAAACAAAGTCGGTGTCCGAAAAAGGTAGCTCTGGCAAATCTCTTTTAAATTTATACTTCGCAAATCCAAAGGTCATACCATGATCTTTTAACTTCTCGATCACATCAAACTCATGCGAAGAAAGATCCAAGTGTTTTTCAACCATCTCAATCGTATTAAAAAGAATTGATAAAGGTTTATCAACTGGAGTTTGCTTTATTCGTGCGATTTCATTGTACGTTTGGATATCATAGATATCACCACCAATTCCCCAAACGGTATCTGTAGGATAAATATAGATCTGAGACATATTTCTTCTCCTTAGAAGAGCAACCAACCTAAGTTTTCTTTTTTCTCATAACCAAGTTCTAATAACCTGATCATACCATAAGTTCCGTATACTTCTTTATTTGTAAGATTATCGTACTCATCTTTCTTTATATTGAAAGTTGGATTTTTAAATATTGACGATTTTGGAACAAGTGATTTCTTTATCACTTGATTTTCAAGTGATGTAAGAATTGATTCTTTTTCATAAATTGTAGCATTATTCCAATTGCTAACAATCTTTTCGATTATTGCCTTTCTATCTTTTTCATCTCGTGGATAAAAGTATTTAAAAAGACCATAGTTTACGAGTTCAACCTTTCTCGATATTGGTAGCTTAAAATATTCAATTAATAAATTTTCTTTTTGGGAATCATCTTTAATTCTTTCGAACCAATATCCTGGATGAGATAAGGAGTACTTATAATCAGCGAGAGAGAATTCAACATTTGTCACGAATAGCTCTCCTAAGAATGAGCTAATCTGTTCAGAGAGTTCGCTATCTTCCAGTGTATCAAATGACTGTATAAACATAACTTTAAGTTTTTCATCGACTCCTGACTCCCACACCCACTTTAAGGATTTTAATATTAATTTCTTTAAAGTATCACGGTTTTTTGGAGCAACATTCTTATCAATTTCAATTGAAAGGTAACGAGGAGGGATACTTAACATCTTAGAAATATAAAACTCCGCCCCTCTAAAATTTCCAACTTGAATATTAACAATCATCGAGATAAATAGATCAGCATAGGAATTCTTACCAAAATACTTCTTGTAATCTCGATGGATAATCTCACTCTTTGAGCGCTCTAGATTCATCAAGAATATAAAATCGTCCAGGTAGCCTTCATTTTTTTTATAAATATCTTTCTTGTATTTGTTGATCAGTTCAATATTAAAATCAGTATTTTTAAGTTGAAGTAAACTTGGCACAATCTGGGCTTCGCTGATATCTGTGTCAGAGATCAATTTCAGAGCAGGAGGAAAACTTCCAGAACATAGTTTCGTAAAATTATCCCATTTTTCTAAATTACCTGTTCTTCTCATTAAAATGTAGAACATCTGGGTTTGGAAACTCTCAGCTTCAAGGCAATCTTTGGGAACTCCTCGATATTCAATAATTTCGAGTTCTACTCCCGTCAGTGAATATTTGACATGAATATCTCCCCAACTCGTGGAGACTTTTTTTTTTGAGTAAGACGAACTTCTTGAGCATGTGCAGTTGGAATAACAATATTTAGACCACTACGAACAATGCTCTTTCCAAGGATGGAGGTATAGTAGAAATAAATCCCGTAAAATAGAATAAAAACCGCAAGCGCGCTTAGATATAGTAACACTTTGTCATTTTTCTTTTTTAGCTGCTGAACTTCTTCAGTATTCTCAGACTTCTTCTTTTTTTTCTTTTTCTTTTTTACGGGCTTTGGCATTTGTTGAAGAACTGGTTTTGCCTTTGCTTTCTTCGAGATTTTTTCTTCAGTAGTTTCAGGAGTATTTTCCCCCAAAATTTGCGGGGCTTCTTCCTCTAACTCTTCATCTTCAAGATCATCAACATTTTTTAGAGGCTCATTCTTTTCATCCTCTAAAACAGAGTCGATTTCAGAGTCAGAATCTGAATCACTCTCAGAAATTTCAACTTCCCCGAAATCTGGATATTCTAAATCATCAGCTTCAGGAATAATAATTTCTTCATCTTCAGTATTTTCAGGCTCCACGATTGAAAGCTTCTTTGCTTCAGGCTTTAAATCAACATCAACCTTAATCGCCTCAACTTTTAAATCTTTATAGTCTTCCGGATTTGGATACTCGAGATCACCCTCATCAGGAACGAGTGTTTCCTCGTCATCTTCCTTGGAAGTAATTACAACCGGAGAGGCAGGAGCCGGAGCCATTGGAGGCGTTTCATACTCTGGAGCATCAGTTGAATAACCTGTTACAGCAATTATCGTAGAAGCTTCACTAACCGGATTAAACGGCTGGGTTTCTTCTCCATAGACAAATTTATCGACGAGCTCTTGTTCTTTTACCCAAAACCAATAGCCGTTACCAGAACAAATCTCATCGTCAGGAGTCAACGCTCCTTTTGATAGAAGTTCCTGTATCTTATTCTTAGACACAGGTCCCAAAATTTTATTTTGTTTGGTTCGTATTAACCAAATGCTTTGATTAGACATAGTTTATAAGAAGAATCCAAGAAGACCCTTTAAGTCTTCGTCGTTAAATTTTAAACCAGCACTAAAAATATACTGTGCCTTGTTTGTTATATCCTCTGCTTGAAACTTTCCAAAGAAAACATTCCATAGCTGAATTTCAGTAGATAGTCTTAGGTTTGCTCCGAGGTCTTCTCTGTAATCAAAAACTTCAGCACTAACCATTGTACCAATTCGATTAAAGTTATAGTCAACTCCTAAACCACCTGTTGACTCAATAAGACCACCACGAAATGTCCAGTCCTGTAATTTACGACCAACTTGAACATTAAAACGATATGAATCCTTGTCTCTTATTTTCTTTGTTTCTTCAGTCTCAACGCCACTAATTGTAGTCTTCGTAATTGTTTCTGATTCAGGACCAAATTCAGATGTTGAGATCCCTAGAAGATAGAATCTTTCCGGTGCAGGAAAAATTTTAAGTCCCGCAGTCGTTTCACTCCCACCGGCCGTCGAGTTTACCCCTGTATACACACTAAGTTCTGTTCTAATATTATCAACACGTGAAACAATCTTCTTAACACCTGCGAGTGTTTCTCTCACTTCATCTGCAATATCATCTTCCACTAAGAATTTACCGACAGTACCTTTTCCATTTCGTACATCCCGGACAATACTTTCTAGGTCCTTCATCATATTATCAGTTTTTGCAAGAATCCCCTTTAGATCAGTGATCGCACTGGCGGGCTCATCTTTATTCATCTGATATGCAAGCTGCTCAGAGAAAGAATCAAAATTAGCAATGATGCTATTCATTTTTTCTTCATTTCCAGAGATAACCTTCTTTAATGACTGAGTAACTTCTTTCGTGTTCTTCATGATGTCTTGAACATCAGCTAAAATTGCTTTAATTGGAGGCTCTTCACCTGGTGGAACAAGTGATTCTTTTATTGAACTTACAATAACTTTCACATCTTTCATAACTTCACTTGCATCTTTTACAAGTGATTCAATACCACCACCTTCAATTGATTCAATAAATGAATTCTCTGAAAGTCTCTTATCTGATGTTCCAACTGAAATCTCTAAAAACTTGTCTCCAAGAAAACCTACTGACTTAATTTTTAGTTCAGAGTTTTCAGTAATTTTTACTTTCTCTAAAACTTCAAAATTAATAAGTGCTTTATTTCCCTGCAATTCAATTGATTTTATTCGACCAGCATTAATACCAGCAACTTTAATAGGAGTTTTTGGAAAGATTCCAGAGGCATCACTTATAATAGTTCGATACGTAATATATGATCCAAATCCTGATTGATTAGAAGTAACCATGAGTGACATGATTACAATAGCTATCATCGAACCGATGGCCATTAGGCCGACTTTAAATTCATTCATTTATTTCCTCTCTCCTAGAGGTTTATAAACTCTTTAACCAGTGGGTTACTAGAGTTTTTAAAATCCTTAGCGGGTAAGTACTCAACAATATTACCACGGTTGAGAAAAGCCACATAGTCGGAAATTTCTAGCGTCGCTTTTACATCATGTGAAATAATAATTGAGCTTAATTCTATGTCTTTGTGTATTTTTCCTGTTTCGACAATTAATTCATTAACCATTTTCGTCGTAATAGGATCAAGTCCAGTTGTTGGCTCATCGTAGAGCATAATTCTCGGACTTAATGCTAATGCCCGCGCTAGACCTACTCTCTTTCTCATACCACCGGACAATTCACTTGGAAGTTTATCATCTGATATTTTTTGTAGTCCAACAGCTCTTAGTAATCCATCGGCCTTAACTTTAATTTCTTCCTCTGTGAGCTTTGTAAACTCACGCAATGGGAAGGCAACATTTCCAAAGCTTGTCATTGAATCAAACAAAGCCGCGTATTGAAAAAGCATTCCAAAGTTTTGACGAAACTCTCGAAGCTCCATCTCATCTAACTCTGTCAAATTTCTTCCAAGAACTTCAACATATCCACTTGTTGGCTGATGAAGTCCTAGAATATGTTTTAATAAAGTTGACTTTCCTGCTCCGGAAAATCCAAGAATTGATGTAATTTTACCTTTTGGAATATCAAAACTTAAATCATTTAAAACCGTATGATTCCCAAATTCTTTGGTAACATTCTTAATTGATACAACTGGATCTTCAAAAGTTAACAACGTAAATCCTTTATAAAATTTGAATTAAAAAACTTGTTAGAAAATAATCTAAAACTAAAACTGAAATCATTCCCCACACAACCGCAAGATTTGTTCCCTTCCCTACACCCTCAGCACCTTTAGTAACAGAGAATCCAAAGTATGTTCCAATAACAGAAATCACAAAACCAAAGAAAAATGCTTTGATTACCCCTTGCATGATATCGCCGATAAACATGAAG
This sequence comes from uncultured Bacteriovorax sp., assembly GCA_964593545.1. GTDB lineage: Bacteria > Bdellovibrionota > Bacteriovoracia > Bacteriovoracales > Bacteriovoracaceae > Halobacteriovorax_A. Next base: position 43,012 of record CAZQJK010000011.1, read on the forward strand.
TCAGATACTTTAGAAAAGTACAATGCTTCGTCAATAGAGAGGGCCTTAGTTCCAACAATGAATGAACCGATATTTCCAACAAACTGAAAAACGATCGTTAATAATGGAAGGCTTAGAGTTCCAGCAACAATTCGAGGAACTGCAAGGTATTGAACGCTATTTATTCCCATAACTTCGAGGGCATCAATTTGCTCTGTTACTTTCATTGTTCCTATCTGTGCGGCCATCGCAGCACCAGCACGACCAGCGACAATTAAACCTGCAAGAACAGGAGCAAGCTCCTTTGCGAGCGTCAACGCTGTAACTGGACCGACGAGAGAGTCGACATTAATTAATTTAAAACCAAAATATGTTTGGTAGGCCATAACCATTCCGGTAAATGATCCGGCCAAGATAATAATAAATAAACTTTTATTCCCAATGAAATGTAATTGTTCAAAGAATAGTTTTCGACGAAATGGTGGTCTTACAACCCAGTAGAAAAACTCATAGATAAAATGAAAAATTTTACCTAGACCTGCGATGTTCTTAATTACTAACGAACCAATATCTTCAATATATGAGACTAATCTATTTTTAGCTACTTCCATAAAACTATTATAAGCGTTATGAAAAAATTTGCTAGGAATTTTAGCGTTTTAAATAGACCTTCGGAACACGTGGCGTCAAATGAATAAATACTTCATATGGAATTGTTTTAGATTGATCACAAATTCTTGAAAAATTTTCACTCGAATGATCCCAAACAACGAAACGATCACCAATATTAAATTCACCCTTCTCAAAAAAGATTTGGGCCATATCCATATTCACACGTCCAACAACTTTGCCAACATTGCCATCATGGAGAATATCAACATTCTGATAGCGTGTCGAAAAGCCATCCCCATAACCAAGGGCAATGATCGCAATCTTTCCTTTACCTGGACATGGTGAAGCTCCATAACCAATTGGAGCACCTTTTTCTATATCAAATGTATTAATCACAACCGTCTCAAGCGCTGATATCAATTTCCCTTTCCACTTACTTAAATGACGATACTGCGGAAGCATTGATGTCGGCCCATACATCATAAGACCTGGTCTAATATGAGTTTCTTCAAGACCATAACCTTGCTCAATCGTTCCAGAGTTGGCCATCGAAGATTTTAGTATTGAAATACCGGAATTAATTAAAACTTCTTTGATTTTTTTGAAGTTTGTTCTCTGCTCAACATTTCTCTTATTCGTTTCCATTGGTAATGAAGCACTCGAAAAATGAGAAAGAAGGTGATAAATCTCTCTACGTCCATGTTGCTTTAGTTTCTTAACAACTTCTTCAGCATGTGAGTAGTGAATCCCTAATCGATTCATTCCAGTGTTAAACTTAATCGTTAATGGAAAATTTTTAAAGTCTTCATCCTCAAGAAAATAATCGAGGTCCGACTCATTTGAAATAACAGGAATAATCCTATAATTAAGATAAATTTCTTTTGCTTGTTTAAGAACTAATTGAACGTCAGAAAAAACATAAATTTCAAAATCCCCATCAGGAATTTCTTCTCTAAGCTTTAGTGCTTCACCAACAGAAGCACATCCAAACTCCATGATTCCTAACTCAAAATGAGCGAATTTAACTATCGGAACCATGCCATGCCCATAAGCATCGGCCTTCACCATGAAAAGTACTTCGTTATTTGGAGCGATTTCTTTTAAGCAGGAGTAATTATATGCCAACAAGGAGAGATCGATCTCCATTTGACTTCTGATTCTCATAGATAAGCTTCTCTTTTATGGCCTTTGCCACTATCAAGATTTTTAATAAGCGCATATTCTGAAAAAGGAATCTCTTTCACGTCAATTTTAACCGCTTGAATTTCAAAAAGCTCAAGTCCTGAAAAATATTTTTTTAGAGATAATTTCTGACAGAATTCTTTAGCTGCTGCAAATGCTTCTTCAAAGATAAAGTCATCCACTACAAGAATAAATTTCTCTAAACTTGTCGTATACATCTCTCCATCAGAAATAATCATGGCAAGATTAAGTTTTAAATCTTTCCAAAATAATGACCAGTTAAATTCAACATCTTGTCTAAGTTCTTTGAAATCAAAAATATCTGAGAGATCAAAGGCCAAAAGATGAGAATTAGAACTCTTGTCTTTTAACTTATCAAGTAACTCAAAAGTTGATTTGATATCACGATTTTCAACAACTTTTTCTTGATGCATTGATGACATCGCATAGGCTCCAGACATTGAGCTCTCAACAATCTCCCAATCAAAAGAAAATAAAGTTGAATCATCAATCTCTAAAAGAAGTAGCGAAGAGATACTTCTGTTATCGTTTGAAAGCGTTAATGTAATAATTGGGCTCTTAGTAAGTGTTGCTACAATATTTTGAGTTAACTCAATTGCATGCTCATCAATCTCGGTATTCTTTTTACCAAGCCAAATTGAAGGAATATTTAATCGCTTGCGACCATTGATTTCTTCGGCAACAAGCTTAGTTCCACCATCATGTAATTCTAAGAGTGAATAGCCTCTTATATAGTCTCTGCCATCAAAAAGCTGTGCAACGATGTCAGTAAAAGATTTCTTCTCTTTGATTCCACTTGAAATATCTTTTAGTATTGAAAAAATCTCATCTTGATAAAAGAGTTTCTCTCTCATCGCCTCATGGGATTTTAAAAGTGCATCTTGCTTGGGAGCAAAGTCATGCTTGAAAGTTTGGTAGTATTCAACTTCATTAGTAAGTTTCTGAGCATGGTTAAATCTGACTAGAATATTCTTAACCTGTCCGAGAATATCACTACTCGCATTAATGTAGCCGAGATGGTTAATTGAATATGTTGGAGCAATCATATCTGCAGATTGATCATCAAAGTAAAAAGCAAATTGAGAGTGTGCCACTTCTTTTCTAAGAACAATTGGTGCATTTTCATAAATACATGACTTAATATCAAAGATGATAAAATCAAACTTATTTTGAATTTGAGAAATTAGAAAATCTTCAGTACTTTGAAAACTGTCAGGAACAATATTTAGTTTTTTGAAAACTTTTCCTAACTCGTTAGCCGTTTTTAAGCTCGTTGAAAGTATTGCGACTTGAGGTACTAATTTGCTTTGTGTCATTTTCCAGCTCCTGCACGATGGCTCACTGAATTATTTCACCACAATTTTTCTCGAACGTCTATTTTTTAACTCCTTTAACTGCTCCAGCTAAATGGGGAAAGAAATTACGATGGTTTTACTACTCACTCAGTAAAATAGCCTTATTTGAAGCTCGAATAACGGTGGTTTTTGGGCCGCCAGAAATTTTAGCAACAAGCTTCAATAAATCACTAAAGCAAGCCTAGAATTTATCCCCATTTAAAGGGAGCAGTTTATACTTAGTTTGAAACAGCTGATAGTAAGTCCGTTAGGGTAATCCCAACCCCAATACGCTGAGTTTTATGATTGTAATCAATCAAAGACATTCCATATCCATAGTTAATTTTGGTAAAAAGTCTCACCCCCTCACTTAAAGGATAGCTGTGTGATATCTCGGCCCCCATGGAATGAGTCCCTGGGATAACACGAAGCCCAAAGCGATTTCGTCCATACACCCTATCAATACGAATTTCACCGAAGCCAATAAATTTTTCAGTATCAGGGTTTTCATCTTTCTTGTCGGGGTCTGGCAATCGATACCAAAGAGTTGGAGAAATCACTGTTTTCCCAAAAACAAAGGCTGACCTTACAAAGAGCCTATCCCAGCTACGAGAAAGTTCTTGAATTTGACCATTTGACTGGTGCATATAACCAAAATCCAGGGCCACAATATTGCCACCTAAGAAGTTGACTGGCTCATTAAATACATTTCGCGCAAATACTTCAGGATTATAATTAGTTTCACGAAATTGTCTCGACCATGGTTTGTTGTAAACCTGCCACCAAGACTGTTGAGTATATCCAACAAAAACATTGAAATTAGAACCAAAGGTCCCCTTGCTTACGAGAAAGAGGAAACTGATCTGAAGCTCGGCTTCGAGACTCTTGTTGTATGTTCCCCTGTCTTGAAATTCACTTCTCTGAGTCAATATTTTATAAGAATCGGTATTTGGAGTGTTATTATAAGAAAATGGAATAAGAAAAGTTCCCTTGTGAGGAAGAAGAGCATATTTCTTATTTAAGAGTTCTTCATATTCTTTCTTTATCTCTCTTTCAAATCCGTCTCCATAGGAAACAAATTGAAAAATTAATAAGAGCGCAAAAATATTTTTCACAATATATTCCTAGTTATCAACAAGAGCAGTAAGATCTGCAATTTTAAAAAGATTTGCTACTTGCGAGTCACTTAGTTCGACATCTGCCGATTGTTTATAAATAGGTAGTCGCTTATCGTACAACTCTTTCATGTATACTTTTCCTTTCTTCATCAAAGGACGGTCATTCTCATTTTGAAGCCTACTGTAGCAAGTTTCAAAATCGGTAGAAATATATATCAGCTTTCCATTTATATTTTTTATATGTTCAAGGATCTCTGGTGATTCTATCGCCCCTCCCCCAAGAACAATAAGGTAGTTATCTTTGAAGTTTTGGTGAAGAACCTTAATCATATCGATTTCGTCTTTTCGAAATTCATCAAGGCCAATTTCTTCAATATAGTCACCAAGGTGATCGTGTCCACTTCCCATCCGATTGAAAATTTCTTCATCAAGATCAAAAACACCAAAGCTATCACTTGAAGATAATTTCTCAGCTAATGTTGTTTTACCTGCACCTGAAAATCCACACAAAAATAATTTCACTCATACTCCAAAATAAAAAAGACCACATCTGGTGGTCTTTGAATTACTATAATATTCTTTTAAGGCTTCTTAATCAACACCAAGTCTTCTGAGCACAAGAGTACTTTGATATCGTTTCGTGATGACATTAAAAAGGCTAGCACTTTTCTCTCTATTTATTTCACTCGTGTAGAAAATATTGTATCTAGAGTAGTCAACACTACCATCGACTCCATCACTCAAAGATCCTTTATGGCCTTTTGAAAAAGTTGAGTTCTCTGACACGATTCCTTCAAGGTCTCCCAGAGAATCTAAAGTATCCAAAGAGCTATCGTTTGTAGATTGACTTGCGCCTTTAGATATTTCGTTAAGTTTCCTTGAGTCTCCAATATATTTAGCAGTATTGACTTCATTGGCCAATTCATCTTTTCTTGTACTTTCAAGATCATTTTTAAACATCGCTCGATTTGCGGCAAGTAAACCTGGAGACATCGACTCGATGAGAAAGTCAGCTTTTTCCTTTGGAGTAAAGCCTTCTTTTGTTTGTTTTACTAGATCTCGGGCCTTACCTTGTAAAGACTTAGATGATAGTGCCTTATCCAGTAGCTTATCGATAACTTTTTTTGATAAACGGTACTGGTCTTCAGATGCATAGGCCTGAAGTTTTGTATAGTCACCCTTAAGGGCATCATCCAAAGATGATTGGACATTCTTAAATTGTAGCTTATCTCCAACCTGCGTTGCCAGTTTACTCGATTGAGTAAGAGGTTGTGTTTTAAAAGTATTAGTCGATGAAATTTTATCACAGCCCACAATTTTACTCGAACTACTTAAGCAAACTCCATCATTGTAGGTTAACTTTGAATTACTCTCTTTTGAATTTGATTTCAAAGAAGAGCCTAAAGAACTTGATCCTGTTGCGACAATTTTTGGTTTACTCGATAAATGATTTTCTGATTCGACAGTAGCATCATGAAATGGCTCCCCCTTAGCAATCGGAACATTGATTTCATCTTCCGCAAGTTTTAACTCCCCTTCATCTCCTTCTTGATATTGCTTATGAAACTTTGCCGCGAGTTTACGAGTAACATCAAGACCATTTTTTGCAATATCAACTTTCTTTTGCGTATCTTTTTGTGCCTTCGCTTCTGCCGATGCTGACATAGACGCAGCAGCAAGAGTTATGGCGGGAGGAACTGGGCTACAACCACTATAAGGCATGGAACACATAATAACTTCAACAGCAGCTGCAGCTTGGACCATATTAAACATCGTCTTTAATGACTTATGAGACTTAGCTTTCTCACTCGCTGCTTTATATATTAATTCAAAGGCTTCAATTTCGGCCAAGAGCACGTCATATTGAATATCATTTTTTTGATTATGCATTCTTTCATAAAGAATTTTTAATTTCGTCTTAGCGTTTTGAAATAATTTATCATATTTATCATGGCGATTTTTTTGATATAAGAAAGCATATACAGAGACCACTGTTCCAAAGCTACATGAATAACACGAACCTTCAAAAGAAATCCCAAGTCCTAACGAACCTAGAATATCCATCTCCATTGCAATCGTAGCAGCAACCGCAATTCCAGCCCCCATAGCATTTGAACTTGAAGTATCCTTACCAAGATCTTGCGTACTAGAAGCTTCTGTTTTCTTTACTTGGTACTCGAGCTTGTCTTTTTCGAGATCAGCTTCACATTTGGCCTTTTGGGCCTCTTCAAGTTTTTGGCAATCACCTAAAACATACTCACCAACAATCCCCTCAGTCCCGCAAAAAGCAGAAAAGGATATAAGACTGAAAATGCTAACAATAATGATGAGTTTGTTCATATATCTAGTATAGATGAATTTCATTTATTTACAGAAGTAAAAGATATGTGCATCGGAAAAACAGACACTTAGATAAGGCAGCAGGCAATAAGCGATACTCATTTTATTTGCAAAAAAAGCCTAGTCCAAGGACTAGGCCAGTATATTCTATAATTTTGGTACTTCAAATCCGGCTTCAGAAAGATCTTCTAAAGACTCCATCGCTTGAAGTAGCATTGTAAGTTTTGGCGTTACAAGGTTCTTAACATCTGGTCCCGCATGAACAAGCTTATCAAGTTCTGCTTGCCAAGCTGATTCGTTCCACGCATCGACAAAGCTATAGATTTCTCTTTGTGCTCTCATATCACCCGACTTTGCAGCATCAACTTTAGCCTTTAAAGAACCTGTGATTTTTAAAAGTTTTGTATAACTTGCTACTGAATCTCCAAGAGACATTCTAATAGCTCCAAGCTCCTGAAGTTCAAGTCTTACAACATCAAGAAGTGTTGAAGACGCTTTTGAAACTTTACCACTTAAGCTTCTTCCCCAACCGTATGCCTCTTTCAATTCACCCACAAGTGTTCTCATTGAAGTAATTGAAAGCTTTAAACTTTGTACATCATCATAATCAGTTAAAAGCTCATCTAAAATAGAACCGAATGCGACAACAATTCTTGCATTTTCCTGGATTTTCCAATGCACTAAACTATTTATCGCCTGTCCCTGCTTATCTTTCGCTTCCATTAAAGATACTCCATCTTTTAATGCTGCTTCAAAGCGAGAGAGATGGCCACGATGAGATTTTGCAATTTGTTTTTCAAAATTTTCAAGATTTCTTAAAACACCTTTATAGGCTAACTTTAAAACTCCACTTGAAGACTTTAAACTCGAGCTAAGATAATTTGGATTTCCAGTGATGACTTTAACTTTATATATTTCAGCTTCATCCGTACCATTTCCCTCGATTTTTATCGAGTAATTATCTGCACCGTCATCAGTTGATAAGTAACTATCTGCCGCATCAATCGGAGTGTAGGCACCACTTCTTACTTTTTTATAACTTGATCCTGCAACGATACCACTAATTGGTATATTTGATGTAATAAGCATATCTCCACTACTCGTTGAACAAGATAGTGTACCTCCATCAATCGCTAATCTTCCACTCAAGCAAGATACCGAAACTTGAACATCTCCATTATAGATACATTCATTTCCCTTAATCCTGCTCGAACAGTATGAGACCATATCGACGGTAATAGAATTTCCACTATTTTGCTCATAACTTGTAGCTGCAAAAGCAGAGCTTATTAACATCATTACTGGTAATATCTTTTTAAGTTTCATTTTATTCTCCATTTCCTAATCTAATTTTGGTACTTCAAATCCTGCTTCAGAAAGATCTTCTAAAGACTCCATCGCTTGAAGTAGCATTGTAAGTTTTGGCGTTACAAGGTTCTTAACATCTGGCCCTGCATGAACTAGTTTATCAAGTTCTGCTTGCCAACCGGCTTCATTCCAAGCATCAACGAAGTTAAAGATTTCTCTTTGTGCTCTCATATCACCGGATTTAGCTGCATCAACTTTGGCCTTCAAAGAACCTGTAATTTTTAAAAGTTTTGTATACGATGTAACAGAATCTCCAAGCGACATTCTAATGGCACCAAGTTCTTGTAGCTCAAGTCTTACAACATCAAGTAGTGTTGAAGAGGCTTTAGACACTTTTCCACTCAAGCTTCTTCCCCATCCATATGAGTCACGAAGCTCAGACACTAGAGTTCTCATATTATCGATAGCTTCTTTTAAAGTTGTGACATGGTCGTACTCAGTAAGTAATTCATCTAAGATCGAACCGAAAGCGACAAGAAGTCTTGCATTTTCTTGAACTCTCCAATCAAGAATTGAAAACTCATACTTTCCATCTTTAGTTTTTTTATTTAAAATTTCCTGACCTTCCTTCAATGCTTTTTGAAATCTTTCAGTATGCCCTATATGAGACTTAGCAATGTTATTTTTGAAGTTTTTCAATTCTTCTGAAACAAAAAAGTAAGTTGAAGAAAGTGCATCATTTAATGAAGTAGCCGTTCCCTTTAAATCACCATGAATTGTTTTCTTCAAAGTTATTTTTTTCACAAGTATCGTGGAAGAGTCTCTACGAACTCTAATTTCCTTTATGTATCCCTGAACATCGTGCACAGCTGTACTACCAATGCTTGAAGAAGTATTTTTAGCAAGAACTACTCCAGGTGTTGAGTAATCAAAGGTAGCACTCCTCCACTCATAATTCATTTGAGTAATTGGAAACTTTTGAGATTGAATAGCAAGAACTGTATTTGAATTTGCACAATAAACTCCTGCGCTGTCCGTCCTCATACTTCCACTAGAGCAAGATAGTACAAGTCCACTGTCAGCGACTTTACAACTTTCTGCAAAATTACACTTATCAAGACTGTCTAGATTTACAATTAGATCTGTCGCGTGCACAGAAGACAAAACTCCTAGGGCGACAAGTCCTTTAGTTAATAATTTCATCTCCCTCTCCTTACTCAGCAAGCTCTGATTCAATAAAGTCAATTGCTTCTTGAATTTTATTTTGCTTCACATCGGCATGCTCGAGCACGTCTTCTAAGATAGAGAGAAGATCTGCAACGAGGTATTCGTTTTCTCCACGCTCAAGCTTGTTAAACATGTATGTTTTGTTATCACGAATGATCTTCGCCATTTTTAAAGCTCTCAATGTTTTAATTAAGCTTCGAGTATTTCTTTCATTCTCTGAAGCTCTTTCGTACATTGCAATTTTCTTAAGTGGCTTTAAAACACTTGTATAAAGAGGATCAACAGTAAGATCGTCATTCACAAGCGAATCATCAATTCCGTCAATCAGGTTTAATACTTCGGCTCCCCAAGAAGTCTCAATCGCTCTATCGCGACTATATCTTGGACCTTTTGGTGCTTGAGCAGGAGTAAAAATTTTGTAATCAAGTACTCTCGCGCATGTTCCTTCAAAAGTAAGTTTGATCTCTTGTACATTTCTTCTGACTCTAAATGTATAGTCTGGATCATATCCAGGAATTCCAATTCTCTGCACTTTTACACCATCAGCATAAACATGGATGAATCCATCATTTCTAATTCCTTCCGCTGCAATGAAAATTCTTTCCACATATGCACCATCAAGATTCTTAACGACTTGAGCACCTGGACAAAATCTTCCAGTGTCTCCTTTAACGGCTTCCGCCTGTGTTGCTAGTGGTAATAATGTTGCTAATCCTACGAGTGATGTTACTAATATCTTTTTCATATATTTATTCTCCAAATTAAAGTTGTGGTTGCTTACTCTACGTTTACGTCATACTTTTCGCTGATATCTTCTTTGATTGTTTTTAAATCAATTGAAAGCATATCAAGTCTCTGATCCATTACCATGAGTGTCTTATCAAATAGCGGAGCTGCACTTACGATCTTTTGAGCAAGCTTTTTTGCCTTCATATAAGTCTTCAGTGAGTCTGCATCTCTTGCATCGTCTGAAGCTTGAGTTTCGATGGCCATTCTTCTAATTGGTTGAATATAATCAACAAAGTCCTGATCAGTAATTAACCCCTGATCTCTCATAATAAAATACATCTCGTGAACTGATTCAAGAACATGCTTTCCCCAATCATCAAGACTAAACTGCGATCTTTCAGCTAATGAAAGCTGCGAGTAAGAGTTATAATTTTTTCTTGCTGTGAATACTTGAAAATCAAGAATAGCTACTTTTGAATTTGCACGAGCAACGACTTCAATTTTTTTAACTTTTCCTCTAACAACTACAGGATAATCAGGATCAAATCCAGGAACCCCTAGCGTTGAGATCAACTCACCATCAGCATAGACATCCGCAAAAGAAAAACGAGATTGCTTTCCCTCTGCAAAAATTAGAATTTCTTCCACATATTTTGGTGATCCAAGATCAAGCTCGATTCTTTGACCAGATTTTAGAGTTCTAATAAACTCTCTTTTTGACTTACCTGCATACCCATCTTTAAGATCAATATCGGCGTAAGCATTAAATACATTTGCGAGTAAAAGCGTTGTGATGAAAAGTTTTTTCATTTTGTTGTCTCCGTTATATTTTTATTGAATTGATATTATTTTTTAATTGAACAAGCCTGGTAGGCTTTTTCCATTGATTGAGTCTTTGCAAATTCTTTTTTGATACATTCAACTGATGAAGGATTCTTATCAGCAGCAAAAGTTGAGCAAGTAAAAACAGTTAACACTACAAGTAGCAATTTCATCGAAACCTCCAAGGTCTAGTTAAGAAATAAAAATAATTGTTGTTCTATAAGCAAACTTGATGCCAAAGAAAGTGAACACGATCTGCATAAACAAAAGTATTTAGAAAGATGTCTACAAATTAAACATATACAGTTGTCTAAACTTTATACAAAAACTGCTCCCTTTAAATGGGGATAATTTCTAGGCTTGCTCTAGTGATCTATTGAAGATTCCTGCTTAAATTTCTCGCGGCCCAAAAAACAGAGAAATTTAAGCGTCAAACACGACAATTTTACTAAGTAAGTAGTTAAATCATGATAATTCCTGTCCCCATTTAGCTGGAGCAGTTAAAAGGCTTCACTCTTTAGTTATAATGATGTAACAAGAGGCATAAATTTTTTTCTAGCTGAAGGTAGTTATAAAGATGACAAAGAATGATAATCCAATCGCAGTTGAACCAATTTTAATTTCAAAATTTAATGACGAATACGACGAATTAGACCTCACAATTGAAAATACACCTTGGCTATCGCCGATTATCGAAAGTGTTAGCGAGGAACTAAATCAAGGAGAACAAGTTGCGGAAAATACGATAAGCGCATCCGTTCGCCTTAAAAGAGACGCCGAAGGACAATACGGAGAATACCTTTGGGTTGATGGAACTGTCTCGGGATCTTACCAAGCAAGCTGCATCAGATGCCTTAAAGATATGCATGAAACTTTCAATGCAGAATTTAAGGGAGCATTCATTAATCAGCGTTTTGAAAATGACCCTGATTATGAAGAACTAGATCAGGTTTATATTAATGGTGATCAAGCGGATATTTTCTATCACACGAGAGGGAAGGCAAAAGTGTCTGAAATTATTAAAGAAGCTGTTTTTTTGGCCGTGGATCACTATCCAGTACACGATGCAGCATGCAAGGGATTATGTCACACATGTGGCGCAAACCTAAACGAAGAAGATTGTGGGCATCAGAAATAAATAATCTTATCTAAAAAAGCTTGTTTTTGGGCGAAAACCAATGTACAAGAGTAAGCTCATAACTATAAATTGTATTTCAAGTTGAATATAACGGAGTGAAAAATGGCAGTACCTAAGAAGAAAACCAGTGTATCGAAAAAAGGCATGAGAAGAGCAGGACAACACCACAAGCTATATGCTAACAATGTTGTTGTTTCAGATTCAACTACAGGTGAATTAACTAAGAAAGGATGTATTTCTCCTTCTGGTTATTGGAAAGGTAAAAAAGTTTTCGAAACAAAAGCAGAATCAGAAGAAACTGCTGAATAATTTCTAAAAAATTATTTTTACATATAAAATAAGGACTTCTTTTGAGGTCCTTTTTTTTTGCCCGTACCGCACCCTGCAACTTGCCAAATGGTAACTTTACGCAAAGAATACACCATAAAAAAAATCGAGGTGATTATGAACTATAAAGTCAAAATTAAAGGGACTGGAATCTATGCCCCTAAGAATGTTGTAACGAATTTTGATTTAGAGAAAACTATTGAGACTTCGGACTCTTGGATTTTTGAAAGAACGGGAATTAAGCAAAGACATATTTGTTCAACAGAAGGTGGGGAGTTTCCAAGTGATATGGCCTATCACGCGACATTAGATGCTCTAAAGGCCGCAGATCTTGAGCCTAATGATATAGACATGATTATCTTCGCGTCTGTTACCCCTGACTACAGGCTTCCAAATACCGCGTGTATCCTTCAACAAAAACTTGGAATTACTAATAAGTGTGCTGCGCTTGATATTGCAGCTGCTTGTTCTGGCTTTGTTTATGGCCTAAATATGGCCACTGGTCTGATTAGAATGGGAGCTATCAAGAATGCTCTAATTGTTGGAAGTGAAATGCTTTCTCGAGAAGTGAACTGGGAAGATAGAAACTCTTGCATTCTCTTTGGTGATGGATGTGGTGTTGCAGTCGTTGGAAGAAATGAAGATGAAGCTGATGAGTCAGACATTCTTTCTCTTCACCTCGGAGCAGATGGAACAGGAAAAGAGTTCTTTGACCAGCCAATTGGTGGATCAGTAGAGCCTTTGACGGCCAAGCATATCGAAGACAAAGTTCACTTCATGCAAATGAAGGGGAAAGAAATGTTTAGAGTTGCGACAAGAACGCTTGCAGAAAATGCAAATATTGTTCTTGAGCGAGCGAATATGACTCTTGATGATGTCAACTGGCTAATTCCTCACCAAGCAAACGTAAGAATCATTGAAACGACTGGAAAACTTCTTGGGATCAATCCAGAGAAGGTCATCATTAATATTGATAAGTATGCCAATACTTCTGCTGCGACTATTCCAATCGCAATGCATGAGGCGATTACCGACGGAAGAATTTCAAGAGGACAAATTCTACTTCTTGATGCTTTTGGGGCAGGACTTACAACTGGTGCGACACTACTTCGCTACTAATTAATGGAGAAATTATGAAAAACGTTGTTCTATTATTTCCGGGACAAGGGTCTCAATATGTTGGGATGGGAAGTAATATCGACTCTTCCCTACTTGATAAAGCAAATGAAGTTCTAGGTTATGATCTCAAGAAGATGATGACAGATGGGCCAGAGGAAGACCTAACTCTGACTCAAAATACTCAACCAGCAATTCTTACTCACTCGGTAGGTCTCTTTAGAAAACTCGAAGATATTTTAAAAGAACATAATGTCGAAATCTCTGCTGTTATGGGACATTCAGTTGGTGAGTACGCAGCACTTGTTGCAGCTGGGGCGTTAAGCTTTGAAGATGCATTGAAGGCCGTCAATAATCGCGGAAAATTCATGCAAGAAGCTGTTCCTGCAGGAATGGGAAAGATGTATGCGATATTAAAAGTACCAGGGGACGTTGTTGAAAAAGCATGTCTTGAAGCTTCAACAGAAGATAACAAGGTCATGCCTGCAAACTTTAATGACCCTGATCAAATCGTTATTTCAGGACACGCTGAGGCCTGTGATAGAGCGGTTCAGTGGTTAAGTGAAAATCACGCTGATCCCCATCGTGCCGTTGAATTAAAAGTATCGGCACCATTTCATAGCTCTTTAATGCAACCAGCGAGAGAGAATATGACGACATTCTTTGGTGGCATCAATTTCACGAACACGAAGATTCCATATATCGCCAATATCGACGCGAAGAAATATGATGTTGGAACTGATGGAAATATAGTTAAAGAAAATCTTATCAAACAAATTGATGGCGCTGTTCTTTGGACCCAATCTTTTTCATCTCTTCCTGACAATACTCTTTGTATTGAAGTTGGGCCTGGTCGCGTTTTGATGGGATTAGCTCGAAAAATTAACAGAACAAATAAAGTTATAAGCCTTGATAAAGAAGGTGCATTTGAAGAACTTGTGGAGGCACTTAAATGATCGCAACATACAATGATTTAAAGAATAAGAAAGTACTTGTAACTGGTGCTAGTCGCGGGATTGGACTTGAGATCTCAAGAGGCCTTGCAAAGCAAGGGGCACACGTGATTTTTAACTATAGAGAAGGAAAAGAAGAAGTTGCCGCAACACTTAGTGAAGAACTAAAAATTCTCGGTGCTTCAAATGTAACAGGACTAAAATTTGATGTTACGAATGAAGAACAAATGAAAGAGTCTGTTAGTGAATTCATCAAAGAGTTTGGACCAATTGAAGGACTTGTAAATAATGCCGGAATTTCAAAAGACACACTTCTATTGAGATTAAAAGGAAGTGATATTGATTCAATTCTTGGAACAAATCTCAAGGGCGCAATGATGCTAACAAGCATCTGCTCAAGATATTTTCTGAAGGCCGAAAATGTAAGTATCGTGAATGTTAGTTCGATTGTCGGACTAATGGGAAATGTTTCACAATCTGCATATGCGGCGTCAAAAGCTGGACTTCTTGGCTTTACAAAGTCGGTTGCAAAGGAGCTAGGTAGCCGAAATATAAGGGCAAATGCAATTTGTCCGGGCTTTATTGCAACAGATATGACAGATGCTCTTGAAGATAAGGCAAAAGAGGCGTATCTTTCGTCAATTCCCCTGGGTGACTTTGGTAAGTCTGAAGATATTGCAAATCTTACATGCTTCTTACTAAGTCAGGCGTCTTCGTATATAACAGGTGAAGTAATTAAAATTGATGGTGGACTTTACATATAAAATGATTAAAATCTTGGCTTTAAACATAGGAGAGACTTATGGAAGAAAAAGTAATTAAACTAGTAAGTGATGCAACGAAAATTGATATCGCAAAGATTAACATTGAGACGAGCTTCGTTGACGATCTAAACCTTGATTCATTAGACATCGTAGAACTTATGATGAAAATGGAAGACGAATTTGGTGTTGAAATCCCAGAGGAAGATGCTGAAGGTCTTAAGTCAATTAAGGACGTTGTTACTTATCTTGAAAAGAAACAATAAGCTTTTTAAAGTTCATGCTCCACGGGACATTTTAACTAGTCCTCTGGAGCGTGACATTTTTTTATTTCTAATTTTTTCACATCCAACTCAATTCCAACTTCGCTCTTTTTTACCACCGAATTAAATAAACACTTACCAAGTTTAGAGTCAGCCTTATAGTTTGCGGCCATCCCAACCATATTCACTTCGAGATATTTTTCCTTCTTTGTGACTTTTTGAATTCGAACATTCTTGTGCACAATCATGGCGTACGAGTTAATTCCAATTATAAGTACCATTATCAATTTCATCTTCAACCTTCTTCCCTATTGGTACATTAAATATTCGTCCATCCTTGAGATGGCCATTGAGTCTTTTGTCTCACGTGAATACTGATCATAGCCTGGCCAGTACGGATCTGAATTTGAAAAACTCACACTCACTCGCCCAAAACTTACTCCATTTAAAGGTGCCGGATAGTCATGAGTTCTTACGCTCGCCGGATCGACTTTCATTGTCGAGAGCCACTCATCAACATCAGTCGGAGCTGTCGAGATCGAAGGGTCAATCACCATTTTTTTAACTGTTCCATCATTTTGAAGTACGTGAACGATAGGTGCAACGTGATAGGCCCAAGTTTGTCCATAGCCATTTGGAATTGTTAGTCTTCCTCGTGCCCAGACCTTATCTGTTTTTATTCCTTCATCCTCAAACATTTCCGCCATTAAATGGGCGCGAGCATAGCATCCATCTTCAGTATATCCCCATGCGATGTCGTCTCTTTGCCTCGCCTTTTTAAATAGCTCCTGTGCCTTTTCAATTGATATCACAGAGAGTTGCTTAGATTGTTTGCCGGCGACTTTCTTATAGGCCTCTGGATTGTAATAAGCGCCATTATGAGTACAAACAATTTCAGGAAGCGCAAGTTCGTTAACAAGAATTGATTCAACACTTCCGTCAATGAAATCAACAAGCTCAATCATACTTGCATTCTTATATTCGTTAATGACATCTGCCGATAGTTTATCAAAAATATTTGCATTAATTCCCTTACAGTTTTGGACTGCTCTCTTAATGTAACTGACTCCACCTTGTTTCATATATTCAGAAAAACTCGAATGATTTACAAATTTAGATGGAACCGTATTTCGAACAGCATTAATAGATTTATCCACAGGATATCCAATTGCTAACTCATCATTAGAAAAATAAACTTCATTAACTTCTGGTAGAGTAAAGTCAATTCTCCCCTTACTAATAGGAAGATTAATAAAGCCAGCGTTTCCACCATAAGGACCAAATAGAACTAAGGAATCTCCACACTCGGTTAAACTGCAACCATTCCCTTTGAGTCTTTGGCAATTCACTTTCTTATTATTTACTTTGATATATAATTCATCTTCACTTTCTTGCTTTTCTAGCCTCTTAATATTTTGTTGTGCTACATTTTTTATTTTTTCAAGAATATTGGGAAAGTCCGCGGAGCTTTCCGGTAGCAGAGTATTTGCCAATTTTTGATTATAAGTGATATCTAAAACTTTTCCCTTAATATCATGTTGACTATTATCGATGAGATCAAATCCATTTTGAGCATAGAGAAAATCACCATCATCACCAACAATATGATCAATGTAACTGACCTTCACTCTTGAGTTTATAAGGCTATCATTTAATTCAAAAGCAATAGGCTCACTATCATACGGTGATGAAATATAAACACTTTCATTACCATTAAGGCAAAAGACTTCATTATTCTTTTCGCCAACGGTGCAACTTTCTAACTTGCGTCCATCAGTAAGAACAACCTTAGCTGCATGAATAGAGAATGTGAAACATAGCAAAATCAGTATTCTGTTCATAGTAAATCTTCTAGTCTCTTATATTGATATTTTTTTATAATCGCTTTGTTGCTTTCAACAATTTTATTTCTTATCGCCACAGGTAGATTATTTCTAACATGGATAAAGTTGTATTTATGATTCACAAAGAAGGTATTTTTAAAATCTTCCTTATGGAACTTCTTATCTTTTAACAAATGATTAAGAGCAACTCTTGGTATAATGAAACCATCCACTCTCTTTCCAAGAAAGAGGGAAATGGATTGAGAATAATTGACGACGTCCACTTTTTTTATAAGTTCATTATTATCAAAATCCTCAAAATACTTTCCACCTCTGATGCGCGCAATACTTAACCCCTTAACGTCAGCTAAACTCTTGGCCTGCAAATCTGTTCGAAGAACGATAATATTATCATTACCTAAGGTCTGAGTGAGTTTAATAAAGCTTCCATTATTTTGATGAGAAGGATAGAACATCGCTAAGTCCACCACACCATCTTTAAGGTTTCCAACAACTCTTGCATAAGGAAGAATTGTGTACACAAATTTAAATTGAGTCTCCTCTTCTAGTTTCCGTAAGAATTTATAAGTAACACCATCCATCTCACCTTCTGGATTGATGTATGAAAATGGCTCAACATTAAAAATCCCCACCTTGATAGTTTCCACGGCAAAGATGCTGAATGTAAAAATGGTTAAAACAAAGTATTTCACAATTACATTTCGGCAAATGACCAGAATAACTTGACTAAAAAACTCAAATTAACAACTAGCACAATTTTATTGTAAGAAAGCTATTGAAAATATCTCAAATACTTGAAATTTCGACCTTTTGCGACTTGCCAAAATTGGCCTGAAAAGTTCAAATTATAGCCATTCATGGAGGTTATACATGAGAAGACGAGTTGTAATTACTGGTATGGGGACAATCTGTTCTCTGGGTCACAATTTAAATGATGTATGGAATGGATTAATTGAAGGAAAGTCTGGAATTTCAAAAGTTGAAGGTTACGATATTTCGACTCTGCCAATTCAAATAGCAGGAGAAGTAAAAAACTTCGAGCTATCAGAAGATATTTTTGAAGCAAAAGAAGCAAAGAAATATGATCGCTTTATTCACTTTGGATTAAAGGCTACAGATGAAGCGATCAAGAACTCGGGGATTGATTTAACAAAGTACGATCCTTATAAAGTTGGTGCTGTCCTAGGAGTTGGAATGGGCGGACTGACGATGACTGAAGATACTGCAAAAACTTTTGTCGAAAAAGGCGCAAGAAGAATTTCTCCTTTCTTCATTCCAGGAATTATTCCTAACATGGCCACAGGTGTACTTAGTATTAAGTATGGCTTCATGGGAGTGAACTACACTGTCGCTTCAGCATGTGCATCTTCTTGCCACGCTATTTCAACAGCTGTAGAGGAAATTAGAAGTGGACGCCATGATGTGATGATATCTGGTGGGACTGAATCGACTGTATGTAATCTTGGAATGGGTGGCTTTATTAACATGAAGGCTTTCTCTAAGAGAAATGATGAACCAACAAAAGCATCTCGCCCATTTGATACAGGACGTGATGGGTTCGTTATGGGAGAGGGTGCAGGAATTATTATTCTTGAGGATCTTGAAAGTGCTAAAGCTCGTGGTGCAACAATCTACGCAGAAATCGTAGGTCACGGTGCTTCTTCAGATGCTTACCATATTACAGCTCCACACCCAGATGGTTCAGGAGCCTATGGTTGTATGAAGAAGGCCCTTGAAGATGCAGGAATCACTGCAACGGATATTGGTTATGTGAATGCACACGGAACATCAACACCTCTTGGAGATATCGCTGAAACTAAGGCCATTAAGAAAGTTCTTGGGGATGATCACGCAAAATCAATCAATGTGAGTTCAACGAAATCAATGATTGGTCACCTTCTCGGTGCTGCTGGTGGAGTTGAAACTGTTTTTACAGCAATGACACTTCATACAGGAATTATTCCTCCGACAATCAATCTTGAAAATCAAGATCCTGAATGTGATCTGAACTACACACCAAATGTTGCGGTAAAAAAACAAGTCGAGTATGCCCTAAATAACTCTTTCGGTTTTGGAGCAACAAACTCTTCACTAATTTTAAAAAGGTATAATAATGTTTGATCAAAATTCGAAGTCACTACAGACAATGGATGAAGAAGTTTTTAATTTAACAAATCAAGAACTTGAAAGACAAGAACTTGGTCTAGAATTAATCGCTTCTGAGAACTACACATCAAAAGCAGTCATGGAAGCACAGGGCTCTATTCTAACAAATAAATACGCAGAAGGTCTTCCAAATAAGAGATACTACGGTGGTTGTGAAATCGTTGATAAGATCGAACAAATTGCAATTGATCGAGTTAAGAAACTTTTTAACTGCGAATATGCCAATGTACAACCACACTCTGGTTCACAAGCAAATATGGGTGCCTACTTTTCAATTATCAATCCGGGTGACAAGGTCATGGGAATGGACTTAGCACAAGGTGGACACTTAACTCACGGGTCACCCGTAAACTTCTCTGGAAAACTTTTCAATATAGTTTCTTACGGACTTGATATTGAAAGAGAAGTTCTTGACTACGATATGGTAAGAGATATCGCCAAAAAAGAAATGCCAAAAGTTATCGTTGCAGGTGCAAGTGCTTACCCGAGATCGATTGACTTTAAAATCTTCAGAGAGATTGCCGACGAAGTTGGCGCATATCTCATGGTTGATATGGCCCACATTGCAGGTCTTGTTGCAGCAGGTGTTCACAACTCACCTATTCCTCATGCTCATATTGTGACTTCAACAACTCACAAAACTCTGCGTGGCCCAAGAGGCGGCCTTGTTCTTACAAATGATGAAGAGCTTGCAAAGAAAATTAATTTTAATATTTTTCCAGGAATCCAAGGCGGACCTCTTGAGCACGTTATTGCAGCGAAGGCGGTTTCATTTAAAGAGGCCCTAAGCTCAAGCTATGTTGATTATCAAAAACAAGTTATCAAAAATGCCCAAACGCTATGTGAATCGTTAATGGGACTTGGCGTAGAGATCGTTTCAGGCGGGACTGATAACCACCTTATCCTCGTAAAATCAGATTCAGTAGGTCTTACAGGCAAGCAAGCTGAGCATGCCCTTGAAGCTGCCGGAATTACTTGTAATAAGAACATGATTCCAGGTGATAAAAGATCTCCATTTATCACAAGCGGTGTACGTTTAGGAACACCAGCGATTACAACAAGAGGTCTTAAAGAAGATCAAATGAAGTTAATTGCCAATTGGATTGTGATGGCACTAAAGTCCCATGATCAAGAAGGTGAACTTTCTAATATTAGAAAGAATGTTGTTGAGTTATGTAAGCAGTTTCCAGTTTATTAAATCATATGCTGAGGTCTGTGGGCCTCAGCTTATTTTACTTCAAATCGATCAATTATCAATTTAAATTTTGCCTTACTATCATCTCCATCTGTTCGAAGCCAAAATCCCAGAACTTTCTTTTCTTTTAGTTTTGTCGAAATTTTAAACTTTCCATTTTCAAGACGGCCAACTGTTTTAAAATTAAGTTTGATATCACGAATATTATCTGACTTATCAAGTTCTCTCGAATTTGTGATATCCAAGAAATCAATTTCAGAAACACCTGATGTCTCACTTAAAGTAAGAACCTTTAAAAGCCACTCGGGCAAAAAAGCTTTAACAAAACCGTTTGGGCGATAGTCCCCCTCATAAATCACACCTAGCTGAAAGTAACTGTCATTTTCATTGTTACCGATTTCTCTTTCGATCGCTACAGTACCTTCAAGCATCACTTCGGACCAAAGCTTTGGCCCTTCACTGGCCTTTAAGAATAAGGGAGACGCTGATTTATCAACTGTGATCTCTACAACCTTATCTAGCTTCACTTGATTTGGAGTAAGTTTAGAATATTTCAGATCTAAGAAATTCGAAGTTGCTAAAAAAGGGATTAGAATTATTGAGTGTAATTTCATTTAGATAATAATTTCTCTAGTCTTTCGATTCTCTCTTCAAGTGATTCAACTTTAAGTTTGAGTGCCGTATTCTCATCTTTTAGACTCGCAATCTCTCTTGAGTTAGCCTCAATTTTTTCAGAAAGACCATCAGACATTAACTTATACATTTTAAGATTTTGATCGAGTTCTTTGGTTGCTTCGATAAGAGGTGCCACAAGCTTTGCATAAGCAACTGAATAATAACCTTCATCATCTTTCTCAACTACTTCAGGAAAAACTTCAAGAATATTCTGTGCGATAACACCAATATCATTACCCTCTTTAAATTTCATATCCTTAAATTCTTCTTGTCGCCAAACAAATTCAACCCCATTCAGTTCTCTAATTTTTTCAAGCGCATTATCTATTAGTTTAATTTCTTTCTTATATCGTTGATCAGAAGTATTTACATAAGCTGAAGTTCCAGCTACAGAACCATTGACGTGCAGTTTATAGGAAGGTGTTGATATTCCAACTCCAACATTGCCACTTGCTTGTAAATTTAAAACATTAACTCCTGTACCATAGACATCATCACTTGTTGCACCGACAATAAATCTCAGTCCCTCCGTTCCTGCAGCAGCATCATATAAAATCCCCGCAGAATGATTTGAATCTGAAATCCCTTTAAACTGTAATGAAGGGTGATTTGCATGCAGAGTTAATGTTCTATTGTAACCAGCGGCCATTGCATCTCCACCTGAAACATGAAGCTTTGAAATAGGACTTGCTGTTCCAATACCAACCTTCCCAGAAGAGTTCGCATGAATAGCAAGATTACCCGAAATATCATCTGGCCGCCCCGTAACGACATTAAAGCTTAGACCGTGAGATTTAATCTGGCTTACCGTTAAATCATTTCCCGTCGCCGATAAATCAGTCCAGCTACTATTTTCTGCACGTGATGTAATATCAACCACAAGACCGAGAGATGAAGTAACACCACAAGACGCACTCGCCTTTATAGCTCGAACTCTAAACTTAGGAGTATTTCCATTTCCAAATACATCTAATGTAAAACACTTCGATGCGCCTATATAGCCCGATTCAGAGCGATGAAGAACTTCTTGCCATCCTGATGCATCGGAATGACTTGTTGCAAACTCATAAGTATGACTTTCAGTCCAATTCCCTCTCGTTCCAGAGATATTAACAAGCCATCCAGAAGCTGCCCCCGCAGCAGTTGGAGAACTTTGTACAACTTCAATATAATCTCCAATGGCCCACCCATCTGCAAAAGAAATAACTTCTTTATAATGTTTATTATTATAAAGATCTCCAGTAAGATTTATATTACCTACAACATGAAGTTTCTCATTAGGAGAAGTTGTTCCAATACCAACATTTCCGCTACTAATAATACGAACTTTTTCTGAATTACCGACTGAGAAAGAGATAGGAAGAGATGAATAGTTTGTATTTAATTTTAAGCCAGATGTAGACGAACCTGCCCCCAAAGACCAAACATCACCATTTGGGTCTCTTCCGACAAGAGAAGTAGAAAACCCAGAACCATATGTACTAGCAGTATCCTTTATACTAATAATATTTTTGACTTCTAAGTTAGCTGCTGGGGTAGATAAACCAATTCCAACATTCCCATTACTAAGAGCAGTTAATATCGGAGTATCATATGTCAAATCACTTATATAATTACCCCCTCCACTTATAATTCGAAACCCATCATTAACATCGTTATCTCTAAGGGCCAACACGAGTTGACCACTGGTTGGTCCTTCAATCACAGCACCAAAATCACTACCTACCATTAAACCAGAGTAAGCACTTCCAGTAGCGAAGCCATCAAGACCAATTTCATTATTACTAGTTGCATTTCTTTGAATTTGAAGCTTTTTTGTTGGTGTACTTTTTCCAATCCCAACATTCCCTGACGAATAAGAAATATCACTTCCACTCTTCGCCCAAACCCCATTACCTGCAATAGAAGTTGTAACATAAGATTTCATCGCAGCGACTGAGGCACCTTGATCTGTCTCCGACCCCGCTGTCGAATTTAAGATCGCATCCGCTTTCGCTCTTGCTGTTGTGTAATAGAGATTTGTTCCTTCAGCAACATCTGTCGTTATTAAAGTCACATTGCTTGAAAGGGCCTTGCCATTAACCGTCGTTGTCTTATCAACTTTTGAATCGAGGTCCGTATCATTGGTACTTGCAATTGTTCTTGTTGCACTAATTTGTGCTTGAAGATTTTCAAAAGCTCCAAGCACAGAATCTGTTGCACTTAAAACGGTATCAGAACCAGGAATTAATCCTGTTAATAAAGTCGATAAAGTATCGTTTGGTATATTTGTAATTAATGAACCATCAACCGCTGGAATTTTTCCCGAAGCATCTAGTCTTAAAAGTTGGCTTGCTCCATTTGTCGCTCCAACTCCTATTTGAATATCATTGGCATTTTGAGTAAGTGCTATATCGCTTGTCGCCGTTAGACCTTTAAATGGTAAATTAACTCCCGACTTCGCAAGAACAAGTGAAGCTCCGCCTGCACTAGAAGCTGTATTTGTTTCACCACTTCCAGCAGCAACTGTTGTTAAACAAGTTCCACCATCAATACAAAAATCGTTTCCGGCCGTAACATTTATTTTTCCAGCGACAGTTAGTTTTTCTGTAGGCACAGTCGCACCGATTCCAACTTTCCCACCTTCTGTTATTCTCATTGCTTCAGAATCTTTAGGCTTGAAAATAATATGGGCCTCATCTGTGCCATCGGCCATCGTTCTAATCTTTAAACCTTGATAGTCATACATCATTTGAAAATAATCAGTCGCTGAATCCCAAGAACGATCCATTCGAATAGAGCTATTCCACGAGTCATCTGGTTCAGATAAGTGTAATAAACTTGAAGGTGAAGATATTCCTATCCCGACATTACCAGCTGAGCTTATTCTCATTTTCTCCGTCGCTGCATTTTGAGATGTTCCAGCTGATCCTAATCCCGATGTTTGAAAAATTATTGCTCCACCAACTCCTGAACCTGTCGAAGTTCCA
>CAZQJK010000012.1:0-65887 GCA_964593545.1 uncultured Bacteriovorax sp.
TCTTGCCATGGCTTACTACTTCAAAGGTAAGCCTGATATCGCAATGAAAATGTTAAAAGACTCACTTGATTTAGACGAAAATAATTCAGATGCAAGAAATAATATTGCCTCTATTTATTATACTGAAAATAAAATTGATCTTGCTCAAAAAGAATACGAAATAATTCTTAATGACCTCCTCTACCAACATACTTATCGAGTTCAATACAACCTCGCCCTTATCGCCTTTAAAAAAGGAAATAGAAAAAAAGCAATGGAGTATCTTGAATTAGCGGTAGGAAACAGAGCCGATTATTGTCCGGCAAGTTATATGCTTGCAAGAGAATATCGTTTAAGCGGACAAACAGCAAAAGCTCTAGAGACTTTCAAAGTTGCAACAAGAGAAAATTGTGCAAAAAATCCTCAAGCATTTTTCGAATGGGGCCAACTTCTTGCAGAGCTAGGAAGAGACGATGAGGCTAGAGAAAAATTCAATTATGTAATCGATAAATTTCCAAAGTCAGAATACTTTACACCGGCACTTAATGGAAAAAACAATATAAAAAAAAGTAGAATTTTAAGTGTTAACAAAGTCGAAAAAATAGATGCTTTTGATTCGAGTGAGTTTTAAATGGATTTTGAAACTGAAACATATACCAATGAAGGGATTGTATTACCAATGAACGAAGAAAGACAAAATGATACACTAGGTTCTTTTCTTAAAAAGGCTCGCGAGAAGAAATCTCTCAGTCTCGATGCAATAAGCAGACATACGAAAATTAGTAGTACAAACTTAGATGCACTTGAAAAAGATAATAGAGACGCTTTACCTAACATTGCATATGTTAAAGGTTTTGTTAAATCTTACTGCAAAATTGTAGATACCGACCTTAACTACTGCCTCGAGCTACTAGAAAAGCTATATGGTAAAGATATTCACAAAGAAGAAAAAATAGTTCCACAGGTCGTTGTCGAAGCTGCACAAGTTTCAAAATCATCACCTTCAATGGAGTTAAGTTCTGATATAAAAATTAAACTTCTTGGTGTCGTTGCTGTTGTAGCAATCGGCGGCTTCATTGCTTATAACCGAAGTAGTGAAAAAGCAGTCGAAGTTAAAGAAGAAGTTGTTACACCACAGACTCTTACTTCTACAACTCCTTTAACAGCGACAACTGAACCAGAAGTCGAAGAAAAAGAAATTGAAATTGCTCAGGAAGAAGCTACCGAAGAAAAAGTCGTAGAAGTAAAAGCTGAAGAAAAAGAAATCGAAGCTGAACCAGTCGAAAAGAAAATTGAAAAAGTTGCTGAGACTAAACCAGTCGAAAAGAAAATTGAAAAAGTTCAAAATGATATCGAATTTTATAACCTTCCATATCCTCTTTACAAAATCTCAAGTGAAGCTGACGAGGCAAAAAAACTTATTCCTTCTGGTTACCAGATTTTAACGGAAGGAAAACAAAATGTTTTCATTACTGCTACTACTGGAGATACTTGGATAACTTATAAGTCTGATGATGAACAAACAAAGAAATTTATTCTTAAACAAGGACGTTATCTGATAATAAGAGGTGATGATGTTAGAGTATTCTTAGGAAATGCCAACGCGACAAAGGTATTCCTTAATAATAATCTCCTTGATATTAATACAAAAAGTGGCGTTAAAAGCTTAGTTTTCCCACAAGAACTTGGAAAGAAACTTAAACTTCCTCTCTTCATATTTAAAAATGATGGATCAGTCATCACATCACAAGAGTACTTGCAGGGCAACTAGCTTGCCCAATCAAGCTTTTTATAAAAATAACTTCCAAAGATAAATGTAACGATAGTAGGCATAAAGATCGCCACATATGGCTCAAGGCCTGACTTCTTTACAAGAGAGATTCCACCAAAGAAACTTGTATAATAAAGAATAACCGCTAAGAATGCGATAAGAGTTGTGTTGCCAGACTTCCCTCTTCCTTTTTTTACTCCAAAAACAAAACCTATTAGAACGAATGCAATACACTGAAGTGGAATATTATAGCGACTCCAGTACTCAAGTTGAGCATTTCTTAATGGGTAGCGAATATCTTCATATTCACGCGAATTAGGATCGAGATCTTTCAGCTGACTCTTAAACTTAGCAATCCGAGTCAGAATCTCACTATTAGTTCTCATTGAGTCTTTATTCAAAGTCCTAGCACTAGAATCAGAAACAATTGGAAATTCATATTTTTCAAAAATTATTTTCTCTACTTTTTCGCTACCATTTTCTAAAGAGGTGATATTTCCTTCAAAGAGATCGAGCCTAATATCCAGAGAAGGATTTTCAAGATCCTCGGTCTTAATCAGAGCTCCCCTCTTTGCAAAAATTATTTTCTCTTTTCCATTTCCTGATTTAATCTTGATGAAGACGCGCTCCATTTTTTTCCCGTCATCATAAACATCTTCAGCAAATAATATGACTCCAGGAATTTCCGTATAAAACTTCTCTTTCTTTATATCTGCAAGAAATCCACTTGATGTCATCTTCACAAGAGTATTTTGAAATAACTTAGTCGAGTGAGGAATAATATTTCGACTGACACTAAAAATTGAAATCGAACAAAGCAGACCTAAAATAATAAATGGTGCGAATAACTTCTCTTTACTTATTCCCATCGCTCGAATCGCAACAATCTCCGAATCCTCACTTAATTTATTTAGGGTATAAATCATCGCGAATAACAGAGCTAAAGGAACGACCATTGGTAAGTAAGCGAGGGCAATCTGTGCAAAAAGCTCCAGCATTACATTAATACCAACACCCTTCTTTGTAACTATACGCATCAACCTAAAAAGTTGAGTTGTTAGCAAAAAACACACGAAAAAGAAGAGACTCATCCCAAAAGGAGGGATGAAACTAGCTGCCAGATATCTTTGATAGAGCTTAAACACTCTTTACTCCTGAATTTTTGTCAAAATTATTTAACTGTGTTAGTTTACCTCGTCGTAAAAAGATTAACAACTTAAGCTTTTTAGCCGAAAAGTCGTTACATTATAAATTTAATATCCAACTAAGGAGCTCAAATGAAGTTCACTCTCAACTTAAATGCGAAAACGCATACTGTTGCTGACCTTGTAGTTGTTGGGGCTTTTTCAAAGCCAGCAGCGAAAAAAGAAGAAGCAAAGAAAACAACAAAGAAAGCTACAGCAAAGAAAGTAGCAACAACTGATGCAGGGATTGTTAACAATCACTGGGAAAAAGAAATCAAAGACGCTTTTGATGCAGTTAAAAACTCAAAGAACTTCAAGGCTACAAAAGGTGAAAAATTTACTTTCACTCATAATGGTCACGAAATTCTAGTTCTTGGACTTGGAGAAAAAGCCAAGCTTGACTCTGAAGCACTAAGAAAAGAACTTGCTAAACTTTGTAAAGATATCGCGAAGTATTCTAAAGTGGCTCTTCAATTTGATGGTCTTCAAACTAAAGGCAACACTGAAGTATCACTTCAAATCCTTGTAGAAGCATTCACACTTGCAGCTTATAAATTTGATAAATATTTAAGTGATTCAAAGAAAGCAGAGCTTAAAGAAGTTGTACTTGATTCATCTGAAAAATCAGCAAAAGCAAAAAAACTTCAATCAATTATCGATGACACATTAACTGTTACAGATGCAATCAATTATGCAAGAGACCTTGTTAACGAGCCGCCAAACGTTCTTAGAAGTACTGAGTACTCTAAAAGAATTAAGGCTGACGTTGCAAAAATCAAAGGTGTAAA
The DNA here is from genome assembly GCA_964593545.1 of uncultured Bacteriovorax sp. Classification (GTDB taxonomy): domain Bacteria; phylum Bdellovibrionota; class Bacteriovoracia; order Bacteriovoracales; family Bacteriovoracaceae; genus Halobacteriovorax_A. Next base: position 3,723 of record CAZQJK010000012.1, read on the forward strand.
ATGTAAAGTTCTTGGCCGCAAAGAAATGAAACAAGAGAAAATGAATCTTTTCCTTTCAGTTAATGATGGATCAGGTTTTGAACCACAACTTGTTCACCTAACTTACACTCCATCAAAAGCAAATTCTAAAACAAAACACATCGCTCTTGTTGGTAAAGGTCTTGTTTTTGATACTGGTGGATATTCATTAAAGCCAGGTGGCTCAATGATGAACATGAAATTTGACATGGCCGGATCAGCAACAGTTTATGCTGCATTTAGAGCTGCTGCAAACCTAGGACTTAATGTTAAAATCACTTGCATCCTAGGAATCACTGACAACGCGGTTAATGAATTAGCGACCATGCCAGACTCAATTGTCACTGCGAGAAATGGAAAAACAGTTGAAATCTTAAATACTGATGCTGAAGGAAGACTCGTTCTTGCTGATTGTTTAGATTATGCTTGCGACCAAAAACCTGATGCAATCATTGACTCTGCAACTTTAACAGGTGCATGTCTTGTTGCTCTTGGTGGTGAAGTTTGTGGACTTATGTCTAACAACGAAAAACTTGCTCAATCACTTTTAAAATCTGCAAAGTCTGCTGATGAGTATATGTGGCAACTACCAATCATCCCTGAATGGCAAAAAGACATGAAAGGAACAATTTCTGATCTTAAGAATATCGGTGGCTCAGGTTGGGGTGGAACAGCAAAAGCTGCTGCATTCCTACAGGAATTCATCAAAGATGATATTGCTTGGGCCCACTTAGATATCGCAGGTGTTGGTGACAGCCAATCTCACCTTCCATACTGTCCAGCAAAAGGTGCTTCAGGAACTATCGTAAGATCACTTCTTGAGTTCTTAAAGACAAATGCCTAATCAATCAATTTTTAATATTGTACTCTATGCGCCTGACATTCCCGGAAATACCGGGAGTGTTGGACGCACATGTATTGCTCTAGGAGCGCGCCTCGTCCTTATCAAACCTTACGGGTTCGACCTTAGTGAAAAGGCCGTGAGAAGGGCCGGACTTGACTACTGGAAGCATGTTGATCTTGTCGAGTACGAGACATACGAAGACTTCCTCGAAGGCGAAAAGCCCGCACTTGAAGACCTTTACTTCTACACCAAAACATCTGACAGACTTTTCTACTCGCAAGGCTATAAGAAAGGTTGCTACCTGATCTTTGGTTCTGAGACAAAAGGGCTTCCACAGCATATTTTTAATAAGTATCCCGAAAGACTTTTTGGGCTTCCAATTTTTTCTGAACATGTAAGAAGCTTGAATTTATCAAATGTCGCAACGACTGTTGCCTATGAAGCCTTAAGAAATATTTCGTTTAAGTAAAAAGGGAGACCGAAGTCTCCCCTATTTAAAATTTTCTAAATGAATCCTTCAAATTAGAACTTGTAAGTCATCCCAACTCTTGTAAGTAGGTTGTCTGTAGAAAGAACACCTTTCTTAGTATCGTGATCAGTAGTAGTTGCATCACCATCATCAGTTCTATTTCCAGTTGTTGTACCAACAAATCCATCAATTGAAAGAGCACCAAACTCAAGAGTTGCCCCAGCATTGATTGTTGTAGAGTTAGCTACTGTTGACTCACCATCAGCAGTAGATCCGTTGTACGACTGTAGCGCTTTATACTGAAGATTTGCTACAGTATCTACACCAACAGTACCCTGAATTACTGAACTTAGGTTTTTAGATTTTACTTTTGAGTAAAGGTTGTGAGAAACAGAACCTCTTAAAGTTAACCAAGAAGTCGCTTTTCCTTCATAACCAATTACTAATGGAAGAATACTACTATCTAGTTCAGATTTTCCTCCTGCAAAGTCTAATTCTACGTTTAACTTAGAGAATTGAACTCTAGCAAATACTGAACCTTCATCAGCAACTTTGTAATTCTTTCCAAAACCAAGGTCAAGCCTAGTAAATCCACCATCAGTTTTTACATTAGCTCGAGTTTGTTCCCAATCAAATTTCTTATATGAACCGTGAAATTTCACATCGCTCATTGTATAAGAACCACCTACTTGAAAGCCAAGCTTTCCTTCAAATTTTGGCTTAGAAGTATCATTCTTATTTTCCGATTCAGACTTTAAAGAAATATTTGCAAAAGCATCCCAATTATCTTGGTGAGCACCAAGTCTCATTGCCATTGCTGAATCATCTATTGTTTCTTTACCAGTTTCCTTCTTTTCTGCACCAGCGTATAGGAAGTTAAACCCCCACTTTAGATCATTTCCACCAGCGAGAAAGAGATCAACTTGGTTATCCGCTGTTTTTAGTAAATTTGTTTGAGATGAAGCTAAGATTCTTAAGAATGAAGAAACGTTAGACTCATTTCCAAGGTATGCACCATAAGTGTAATTGCCTGACTTCTTAAGGAATCCCCCTTGAGCTTTAGGATCAGAATCTGTGTCTAGAGTTGAAGCTGAAGCTGAAGCAGTTCCTCCCCACTCAAGAAAGATTTGATTAGCATATTCATTTGCGAATGATACGTTTGTGAAAATGTATCTTGAATCCATTACATAGTAATTGTCTTCTACTTCGTCTCCAAGAGCAACAAGTCTTGCCTTAGAAGCATATGCACTCATTGAAAGAGTCGAAAGTGCAACAGCTGATAAAATTATTTTTTTCATAAGTTTAATCTCCTAAAAAATGTTTAAATTAGAACCAGTAGCTTACCGCAACTCTAGTCATTAGGTTGTCAGTTGTTAGAACACCATTTTTAGTTCCTACGTTACCTGTTCTACTTCCACTTGTGTTACCAACAACACCATCAATCATTAATTTTCCAAAAGTAAAAGTTGCACCAGCATTAACTGATGTAGAGTTAGCAACTGTTTCTTCTGTTTTATCTCCGTTACCTTTCTTCGTTTCTTTATCACCAATTACGATATTTTGTGCAACAGAAGCTCTAAGAGTTAACCAAGAAGTCGCTTGAGTTTCAAAACCGATTGTTAATGGTAGAGAAGTTGTATCGATTTCTTTATCATTTGTTCCTGTAGCTTTCTTATCTTCCCAGCTAGTCATATTGTATCTAATGTCCATGAACATTGTTGAACCAGCAGCAATTTCGTGAGTCTTAGCTACACCAACTGCAAGTTCAGAGCTAGCAACGTCAGAAGTTGTTCCTGTTGCATCAGTAATCTTATATCCTGATTTATCGTAGTCAGCATAGAACTTCATGCTGTTCATACCATATGAAAGACCAGCATTAATTCCTGTCTCAGCATCAAATTTATCACCAGCAGCAGTAGCTCCTTTAGACTCGTCTTTTAGAACAAGGTTTGTATAAGCTTCAATTGCTCCGTGCTCAACACCAAGCCCTAGCCCCATTGTGCTGTTTTCTTTTTTAATCCCTGTTGATGGCTTGTTTTCATTTGAAGAGAAAGAAAATCTAGCTCCCCACTTCATTCCCATATCACCAGCTAAGAAAAACTCAGTAACGTTATCAGTCGTAGCAAAGTCAGCTGTGTCTGCGGCATCACCATCAGAATCTTTAACAGTATTATTTGTACCATATTCATTTCCTACATATACACCGTAAGCAAATGCATTTGATTTTTTAAAGAATCCACCCTCAGCATGTGGAGCAGCTTCAGAATCGTCAGCTCTTGAACCAGTTCCCCACTCAGCAGTAACATAGTCACTCATTGTGTTTAACTTTGCTGGGTTTAAAAATACACTTCTTGTGTCGTCAAGAAATAGAGAAGCTCTACCATCTTGTCCAAGGGCCTGAAGTCTTGCCTTAGAAGCAAAAGCTGTAGTTGAAAGAACTGCAAGTCCTGCAATTACTAAAGTTTTTTTCATCTTAAAATCTCCTTGATATAACAGATTTCATCTGTCTCTCTTTAAGTAACTATTAATAAATTTTGTACTTACTAAAATTCTCAGGGCCTTTGACAAATTTGTCAACACCCTGAAATTAGAGAATTTTTAAAGATTGATGGCCGACTCGCCTTTAATTAAGCGCTGCACAAGAAGCGCTCTTGTCAGTAAAGATGTCCCAAGAATGGAATCTTCGAAGTTCTCTCTTTTTCTTAATGTTGCTGAAAATGGAGCGTTAAAACCGATAAAAGTTAACTTCTCAAGCTCATCTTTCTCTTCAGCAAGATAATTATCGTCAATTTTTGGACAGTATGTATTTTCTCTTAAAATGACATATTCTCGGCATTTTCTCTCATCAAATTTTTCAAAACTTTTTTCAAAATTTTTCTTCAAAAGACGTAATTTTTTAGAAATATCCTCTTCTGTCGTCTCTTCCTTGTTAATAAAGGTAACGAAACGAGCTAATTGACCTTTTTCCAAATTCTCAAACTCACCGATAAAGTGACCCCAATCGTGGGTAAAACTTAGCGGAAAAAAGTAAGTATTTTTACTATCTGCAATAGCTTCTTCAAGCTCCATTTGAAAATATAAAGCACATGGTGTTTTAGTTGACTCACAAAATGCTACAAAGTTATCAGAGAGTACGCGTTTATCTTTGAAAAGCTCATAGAATGAGTCAGGAGTATGAGAATAGAAGATTTGCTCACATTCAATAACAAGTCCATTTGTACAAGTAATTTTAAAATTTGCTTGATTGATTAACTCTTCAGGTACAGCTTTTTCGATTTTTGATATCTTAACAACTAAGCTTTGTTCAATGGTTCTCTCAATTAAATTCTCTTCTTTTAAAATAGGAAGAAGATCTTCGAGAGTTGCATTGACATGATCTGCAGTAAAGAACTCTTCTCCCCACAAAAGATTTTGTGGCTTGGTTCTTTTTCCAAACTCATGAAACTTTAATTCTTTATAAAATTGACTCTTATAAACTTCGAGATCAGGGATCAATTTTGAAACTTCAGCAATATTATCCTCACCTCTAATCAGAGATGGTCCTAAAAGCTTCAGGTTGTCCTCATTTATCGCATCTGCTGTTAAAATCTTAGAAGAGCCCGGCTCTAACTTATTTAGATGAGAGCATAAATCAATAGCAAATACACCAAAACCAATTATTGCATTTTTTATAAATATTTTTTCTTCTTTTATTTCTTGAACTTTTTTTAATTTAAGAATGTCACTAAAGGCCATGGGTGCGGATCTCCGTTGTTCTGTCGAATGAACTAAGATACCTATTCTGACGGGGTTTTTAAAGAAAAAAAAACCCGAATCAAGTTCGGGTTATTTATTTAATCGATGACTAGCTTATCGCCGGCTCGAATCATTCTATTTTTAATGATATCAAGATTTGAAACAATCAGTTTATCCAGTGAAATCCCATTTTTTCTGGCTACAGTCCAAAGAGAATCCCCTTTGCGAACTGTATAGTATCGACTAGGATTTGAGATTGGCTTCGCTCTAGCTCTTGCCAGCTTAATTCTTGAACGATAGTTACGACGTCTTACAACACTCTTTCTAGGCATATCGTAAAGGTCTGCATACATTTCGGCTCTTACACTCTGCCCATTTCTAAACGGAAGAACAACTTCTTGACCAGCTTTAAGATTAGTATTTTTTGAAAGACCATCATTTAACCAAGTCAAAACATTCACGTCTTTAATTTTAAATTTTCGAGCAACGTCTTTTAAGTCTGATCTCGAACTTTTTACACGATATTTTTGAAAATCAGAGGCAAAGTAATTTGCATACTGGCAACAAGCATCCCACTTAGATTTTAGACCAACCGGAATTCTTAATGAATATTTCTTATCAGTCGGAGGAGTAAACCATCTTAGTAGCTCAGGATTCAAATAATGAAGTTCATCAAACTCAACTTCTAAAAGCTCAGCGATTTTAAATAAGTCAGTTCCACCATCAACAGAAATTTCTTCGTAATCTAACGGCTCATGGAATTCAATATCATCAAATCCAAAAGATTTTAAATTCTTTCCAATAATAGCGAGGGCCATAATTTTAGGAACATAGTTCTTAGTTTCTGGTTTTAAATAGCGACCATTTCTTAGTTTCCAAAAATTTTCAGTTCCATATCTCTTTATCGCACGCCCCATCTTCCCCTCTCCTGCATTGTATGCAGCAGCAGCAAGTTCCCACGATTCAAAGTCACCATAGAGCTTCTTTAGGTATTTTGCAGCAGCTTGGGAAGACTTAATTGGGTCTCTTCTTTCGTCTGTATACCAATCGATATTAAGACCGTATCTCTTTCCTGTGTATGGCATGAATTGCCAAGGACCAACAGCTTTTGCCCATGACTTAGCCTTACTTTGAAAACCAGACTCTGCCATCGCTAGAAAAATTAGATCTTTTGGTAAACCATTTTCTCCAAGAATTTTACTCATTAGAGGAGCATATCGACCTGCACGAGCAGAATATCTCTCAAAGAATCCACGTCCACGATTTAAGAAGTAGCTAATCCATTTTTTTACAGCATCATTATAAACGACAGGGATGTCATAGTAGTAATTATCGAGTTTTAAATGTTCAGCACCATAGAGAAAGTATGTTTTTCCATCATAGTGATACGGCTCATCAATTAATGAACTCCCAATGATTTGAGAATTATTAGAAGACGGCGCAGACTCCGTGACAGGTGCTTCCAATGACTCACCTGAAGCTGCTGTGCTTTCTGAGCTTGTATCTTGCTTCGTGTTCAAAACAGAACACGAACTCAAAACAAGCACTAAAGCTATAAATTTAGAACATTTTCTTAACATGAAAATTCCAATCCTTTTTACAAAATTATGCCTCTTCATCATAAAGAGGCTCTACTATTGTCTTTTTTTTAGCGTTCAGAGTCAACAGACTAAATATTTTCCTGTTGATTTTCAATTACTTAGAAGTACTCCCGTAGTAATTTTAATTAGTTGCAACTACCTCTGTATCTACCTTCAGATCTGAGTCATCAAGCATAGAATCGACAACTAAAGTTCCCACACTATCACCGAACACATTCACTGTTGTTCTAAACATATCAAGTACCCTATCAACTGCGAGAATTAGGCCGATCCCCTCAATTGGTAGACCTACGGCAGAAAGCACAATACTCATCGTAATAAGTCCTGCTCCAGGTATTGCAGCAGCACCAATTGCGGCGAGAGATGCAGTTAGGAAGATGATTAATTGCTGATTGATTCCAAGATGGATCCCATAGGCCTGCGCAATGAAGATTGCAGCGACTGATTCATAGAGAGCCGTTCCATCCATATTGATTGTTGCACCTAAAGGTAGAACAAATTTAGCTGTATCTTTTCTAACGCCTAAATTCTCTTCAACATTTGCCATTGTAATAGGAAGAGCTGCAGCCGATGAAGCTGTTGAAAATGCTGTTATCAAAGCTGGCCCAATTCCTTTTATAATAAACATTGGAGATTTTTTAGATTTCCAGCTTCCAATAAATAGAAGTAATAACCCATGACAACCTAATCCAAGAATTACAGTAAGCATATACTTTGAAAGTGAGATAATTGCAGAGAATCCTGATTTTGCGAGCACCCCAGTCATTAGAACAAAAATTCCAATTGGTGCAAACTTCATAATTCCATGAGTAAGAAATAGTGACATTTTTTCAAGTGCATTAATAACTTTTACAACTGGCTCACTTTCTTTTGGTAGATATAGGGCAACCATCCCAAAAAGAATTGAGAAGACGATAACCTGTAAGATTTGTCCTTCGGCCATTGCTTGCACAGGATTTTTTGGTACTGCATTTAGAATGACTTCTTTAACTGCATTATAAAGAGCAAACCATCCACCAGAGTTTTGAGAGACCTTAGCTTGCATCCCTTCGTTTAAACCGTGAAGACCAGCAGTACCAAGATCAGCACCAACACCAGGGTTGATAAGGTTTACAAAAATAATCCCAACGAGAACTGCAATAGCAGTTGTCATGAAGTAGTAAATAACGGCCTTTACACCCATTTTTCCGAGAGACTCAGGAGTTCCTAAGTGGTACATCGCCATGAAGATAGATGAGAAAACGAGAGGAATGATCACCATCTTTAAAAGACTAATGAATATATCACCAATTGGTTTCATATAATCGACCACATGACCGTATCCAGTAAAGAATAAGATAAGTCCTAGTGCCAAACCTGCAAACATACCGATTGCAATTCTTTGTGCCTCTTTCTTGGAAACTTGCTGCATTTAATGCCCCTTTTGTAACTGATTTCAAAAAATGATTTAATTAACTATGTCTAAAATCTATTTATTAACTATTGTCCTTACTTTCCAATTTTTTGTAAACACGGCAAAAGCTTTGATCGAAGAGCCCAATTACAATTTTACTTTCGATAAATTTGAAGTCTTCAATCCTGGAAAAAATTTAAGCGACATAAAAAAGACTTATCCAAAAGTTAAACTTATTAATAAGTCTGGCTCAACAGAGCTCTACGAAGTCGACATCATCCATCAGAGATATAAATTCCCTCTCTATTTTCAGATCAAAGAACAAAAGGTAGTTGATTATTTCGCTCGCCTACCAAATTACTTTATTCACGATACATTTCATCAGTCATTAATTAACCGTTTCGGAAAACAAAATAAATTCTACAATAAAAATAGTACTTCCTTCTACATGTGGAGTAATGCGAACGGTAATATCATCACATATAGTGGAGCATGTACGATTACTTGCTTTCCTATTTTTGTCCACGTGATATCGAGTAAAGATCAGACTCTCCTCAAAGAGAGTCTGTTAGAAAAATTTAATAAGAATCAGTTATGAATTTTTTGATTTAACTTTCCAGCAGTCATAAATAGAGCAACTCCAGCAACAATCATAATCATGCATAGGATTTGTCCCATTGTCATAAAACCGAAGTAGTAACCTAATTGCGCATCAGCTTCTCTAAAAAATTCAACACCAAAACGAAATGCTCCGTAGCCAATTAAAAAGAAACTTGAAATCTGCCAATATTTTTTAACTTTATTCACAGCAACCCAAAGTATTATTGAAAGAATCAGTCCTTCAAAGAATGCTTCATAGAGCTGTGATGGGTGTCTCGGATAAGGTCCACCTGTTTTAAAAATCATACCAACTGGACTTGTCGTAATTCTTCCATAGAGTTCACCGTTGATAAAATTTCCAAGTCTTCCAAAGAAAATACCAGGAGCTCCAACCAAACAAACACTATCCATAACTTGTCCCCATTCAACTTTATTTTTCTTAGCGAAAATAAAGCCAGCAACAAGAAAGCCAAGTACCGCTCCATGAAAGCTTAAGCCACCTTTCCAAACAGAGAAAACTTCACTCAAATTATGTTGATAATAAGACCAGTTATAAACAAAGACGTAAATAAATCTCGCCCCTAAAACCATGCAAAGACCCATGATAAAAGTAAGCGAATCAATTTGTTCTTCTGTAATTTTTAGAAAGTTTTTCTTGATCAGACTTTTTAGTAAATAACCCGCAAGAATAAAACCAACAACGTACATAAGTGCATACCAACGTACTTGAATTGGCCCTAGAGAAATCAAAACTGGACTGATATCTGGTGCGTGCATTAAAACTCCTTCTTTAATTCATGAAGGAGTTTAACATAGAAATTTTAGCCGTGACTACTCCAAACGAGCATCTTGCCTTGGCTTGAAGTTTTCCTTCGGAAAGACTTTGCCTAGATAGTACTTGGCACATGCTTGGACAAGTTGTCTTGCCGGTGCAGGTAGTCCCTGTAATCCAAAGTAAGTACAGTTAACAGAAAGAAAACTTAGAAGATCTTCAAATTTCATATCTCGACTAAGATTTTTAATATGATTATCTAATTTTATGAAACAAAAATTATGCTTTAGTTTCTTTTCACCCTCGAGAGATAAAATTCGATGATTGTGGACATCGAAGAAAACTGCTTCACCACGAGTTTCAATCGCTCTTTGAATAACAGCTCCCTCATCAACAGGAGTTCCCCAAAAGCCAACAATGCCGTGACTTACTAAAGACCAACTTAAAAATCTATTCATAATAATTCTGTATGCTTTCTCATTATCAACGTGTCCAAAATCAGAAAAGCAGCCCATTCTCCACTCACTTGTACCAAGTGAGAAGACGAGCATCGCAACATTGCGATAGCGATATACACTATAGCCCTGCTTCTGAACCAAACTCTCCGGTCCCCACTTATCGCTTTCACGTGAAGCAGCAATTTGTCTTGCAACCATAACCGAAGCCTCAGAAACCGTTAGAACTCTGGCACCAGCTTTATGAGCAATGCTATGCTCAGCGTCTTTAGAATCTTTCTCATTCAATTCATCAAATTTCATTGTCCTCAAAAATCCCGTAATATCAGGATCAAAATCGGAAGCATTAAATCTTACATAAATTGGAAGATTCAATTTTTTAATAAATTGAAAATATACATATTTTTCAGTAGTTACAGCATTCATCAACATTACCCTTTGCCTAAATGACAAATTGACCCGTTGAACTTATCGCCACAATCAAAATGATCTTTAAGCATTAACTAAAATATATTTAAAAACGCTTTAAATTCCCTGTGGCAAGATATTTCAAACTTGACATAAGGCCCAAAAAGCTATAAAAATCCTAGTTCGATGACCAATTAATTCAAGTTTGGGGTCACAAGCTTTCAAAGACATCTTTGAAACCCCTAAGTTTGCACTCATAAGGAGCTATTTTATGTACGGAATCGTTGAAATTTCTGGACACCAGTACAGAGTTGAAGCAGGTATGACTATTGATGTAGAAAAACTACAACAAGAAGCAGGAACTACAATTGAACTTGATAAAGTTTTATTCGTAGGTGGAGAAAAGTTTACTGTTGGTACGCCACTTGTTTCTGGAGCAAAAGTTGTTGCAGAAGTTGTAAGACATGACAAATCTAGAAAAATTATCGTTTTCAAGAGAAAGCCAGGTCGTTACAAGAGAAAGAACGGACACAGACAAGAGTTTACAACTTTAAAAATTAAAGAAATCAAAGCTTAATTTTAAAAGTCGTTTTATAATAGAAAATAATTTATTTTAAAATATTTCAGGAGTTTAAGATATGGCACACAAGAAAGCCGGTGGTTCGACAAGTAACGGTAGGGATTCAAACCCAAATATGTACGGTGTTAAGAAGTTTGGTGGAGAAGTTGTTATTCCAGGTAACATCATCGTAAGACAAGCTGGTTCAAAATTTCACCCAGGTAAAAACGTTAGAGAAGGTAAAGATTGTACTCTTTATGCAGTTGTTGAAGGTACAGTTAAGTTTGGTTTCTACAATAAGAACAAGAAAATTGTTTCTGTAGTTCCAGCATAATTTAAAAAAATTAAATCATGTAAATAAGAAAGGGAATCTAGTCATTAGATTCCCTTTTTTTTATACTCGCGAAAAATACTATTACTTAAGGCTATCATGAGATTTATTGACGAAGTTAAAATTACTATTTGTTCAGGTAACGGCGGAAGCGGTTGCTCGAGTTTCAGAAGAGAGAAACACGTCCCTCTCGGAGGACCAGATGGTGGAGATGGTGGTGACGGTGGAAGTGTTTATTTCCAGGCCGACGAAGGTGAAAACACACTCGTTAACTTTAGAGGTAAGAAAGTCTTTAAGGCACCAGATGGTGGAAATGGAGCTGGACGACAGATGCACGGTGCCTACGGTGAGGACCTTGTAATAAAAGTTCCAGTCGGAACGATCGTGCGTAATGCCGAAACGGCCGAAGTCCTAGCTGATCTTACAGTACACGAACAAAGAGCACTATTACTTGAAGGTGGTCGTGGTGGTCTTGGAAATTATAATTACAAGACAGCAACAAATCAGGCCCCAAGAAAATATACTGACGGAAAGATTGGAACTGATCTTGAGGTTGAACTCGAGCTTAAACTACTAGCGGACATTGCCCTCGTAGGACTTCCTAATGCAGGAAAGTCGACACTAATATCTTCGATCTCTGCAGCAAAGCCAAAAATTGCAGATTATCCATTTACAACTCTTGAGCCCAACCTAGGAGTTGTCTCTCTTGGTGAAAAATCATTCGTTGTGGCTGATATTCCAGGCTTAATTGAAGATGCTTCAGAAGGTAAAGGCCTTGGGATTAAGTTTCTAAAGCATATCGATCGAACGAAGTCTCTTGTTCACTTAGTTGACGTATCATGGTGTCTTGATGAATTTGAAGCCTTTGAACAATACGTAATTATTAGAAATGAGCTTAAGAAATACAGTGACACACTAGACTGGAAAAAAGAAATCGTGTGTCTCACGAAAATTGATGCAATGACCGAAGAGGAAATTGATAAGTACGTTAAATTCTTTGAAGATCAACTCGACAGAAAAGTTCTGCCTTTATCGTCTGTTTCTGGTCGAAATGTTGATTTATTAAAGAGTTTAATGCTACAAACAGTAGAAGAAGCAAACAAGAAAGATAAGGTAGATAATGAGTAACGAATTTATAAATAAGAATATCGATGAAATTTTAGCTAATAAAGAATTAGAAAGTACACTTGCAAAAGCAATGGCATGCGCTTGGATTTGCGGAAACTTCAAAGGTATTAACCTTAAAATTTTAGACATGAAGAAGTCAACTTCACTTGGAGATTACTTCGTCCTAGCGTCTGCGACTAACTTCACACAGGCCTCAGCAATGGGACAAGAGATAACAACACAAATGAAAAGAGTTGGTCTTGAAGTTCTTTCAAGAGAAGGTATCAATAACGGAGCAGATTGGCTTCTGATTGATCTTGGAGACTTTATCGTTCACATTTTCCAAGAGACTGCACGAAGTGTATACGACCTTGATAATCTTTGGGATGCCCCTTCAATTCAAATACCAAATGAATACTACTACTCTTCAGATAATGAAGAAAATAATCCAGAAACAGCTTCTAAAGGCTACTTCTAGAAAATGAAAGACCTTCATCTGGTAGTTATTGGAAAGTTAAAAGATAAAAATATCCTTTCTCTTGAAAATGACTACCTCAAAAGGCTTAAATCCCCCTCCCTATCCATTTATGAATGCAAAGGCCATCAAGAAGATGTTGATGCTGAAGTAAAAGAACTCAAGAATAAATGTAGATCAATTGAAGAAAAGCATGGAAAGCAATATATAGTTACACTTACAGAGCACGGCAAAACAATGTCGAGCGAGAAACTCTCAGACTTTATTTTTGATGTCATTGAGAACAAGCAAAAAGGTGTAACATTCTTAATTGGCGGAGCGGCAGGATTTCCAAAAGACTTTTTAGAAGATTGTGATTTTAAACTATCACTCTCTCCGATGACATACCCACATCAACTTGCAAGACTCTTATTTGTCGAGCAAGTTTATCGAGCAAAGACTATTTTTGATGGTCATCCCTATCACAAGAACTAAAAGAGATTTATCCAAGGAAAGAAGCGGCTTTCTCCATTTTCTGAAGATGCTGTAATTTTAGATTTCAGCTGTCCAATAAATTTATCTTCTAGTTGAGTATAATTGATATCTTCAATAACAATTGCTAATTCATCTTGAACGTAGTGAGAATCAACATCTTCAAGGTCTGATTCATCAGCGGTTTCAATTGCCGCATCAAAAGCAATACCAAGATCGCGGTGAACAAAAGGATCAAGAGCATCAAAAGCAGCTCCAGCTGCGGCTCCAGTAATAACTCCAGGAACTGTTCCCGTTAAAAATGCTCCACAAGCAAGGGCGGCTCCATCATAAGCAAGAAGATACATTCCAACACCAAGTCCAACATATGTCCCAACAACAAAGCCCGCTACAACGGCCCCGACATCACCAGCAACGGCATATAAGCTATTTCGATAATTTTGAGAAGAGACTCCATCAAGATCTGCTCGAGAAAAATAGACATTTTCTCCAAAAAGAGGATCACACTTTAAGGTATCAAGCATTAACTCACAGGTCTTAACTTGATAACCATTATCCGTTTCATTAATTTTTAGAAACCTTCCTTCAGTTTCCTCTGCTTTTATAATTAAAGCATGCGAACTAAGAGATAATAATAAAGATAAAACTGCGATAAGTTTTGTTAAACGATTCAAGGCCAACTCCTATAATATTTAATAGAAGTTTATGATATAGAGCTGCTATTTACAGTTAATTTGAAGAGTTTATAATGGCCGTATAAAGTTTAGACACTTTTTTATTCATCCGATTCATGAAGTAAAGTGTGATTATGTTTTACGTCATCATGAAGACCAACAAAGTAAATCGTTGAAAACTTACCGATTTCTCCATCAAGAGCCGAAATTACAGAAGTAACCTTTTCTAATGAGGGACGATACTTTTCAATAACTTCATCTTTGATATTTTCGATCTCAGCATACTTTTTATTAATAGCAGCAAGCTTCTCTTGATACATCTTATCAAGCTCGCGCTTCTTTTCATCGACCGCTAACTTCTTCTTATTCACAACTTCAAGTTCGCTATCTTTCTCTTTTAAGATTGTCGACTGAACCTTCAGTTCTGTTCTTCGTTCATAGAACAAATCCAGCTGAGCAACAGCATATCGATACAGAGCAAGTGCTCGAGTCTTTACTAGTTCTTTAATTTTTTCGTTTAGAAAGGCAGGAACTAAATTTACGAAAGTAGAGTTATTATTATTTTTTAAATTTTCAAGAGTAAGAAACATTAACTTTACTGCGCCAACAGTAATAATATCCCCCGGAGTTAATGGAATAGGCTCAACCACTGGGTAACTATTACACTTGGTACCATTACTTGATCCCATATCTTCCAAAAGATAAGAATTTTCAGACTTACTAAAAGACAATTTACAGTGATAGCGAGATAAACTCTCGTCCTCGATGAGAATATCAGCTTCGATGACTCGTCCAATTACGGCCTGACCTTCTATCTCATAGAGAAATTGTTTTTCTAGATTCCAAAGAAATACGACCATACAACCACCTTAATACAATCTATTGTATCAAGAAATTAAATTGATGCAAGGGAGTGGTTAGCTTGAAACGCCAATAATTTTTTTAATTTCCAAAAGCTTGCGACTTGAGATTTCTCTGACTGAGTCTGCACCATCTTTCAGTACGCTGTCGATATAACCTGGATCAGCGAGTAGTTTCTCATACTCTGCACGAATAGGGGCAACTTCTCTGTTTACAACATTAAAGAGCTCGGCCTTCGCATGTCCCCAACCAATACCATCTCTAAATCTTTTTGCTAGTTCATTTTGCTCTTCTTTTGAAGAAAAGAATTTATACATATCAAAGATGAGTGAATCATTAGGGTCCTTAGCTTCTTCCGGTCCAGTAGAATCAGTCACTATTTTATTGATCGTCTTTTGAAGTTTTTTCTCAGGAAGCAGTAATGGAATATGGTTATTATAACTCTTACTCATTTTACGACCATCAAGCCCAGGAAGGAGCTTATTCTCTCCATCTGCAATAATTGCCTTTGGTAGATTAAAAAAATCTTTCTTGTAGCTATGATTAAAACTTGAAGCAATATCTCGAGCTATTTCGATATGCTGTAATTGATCCTCTCCAACAGGTACGATATCTGAGTTAATGTGTAAAATATCTGCGGCCATAAGTATTGGGTAAGTGAAAAGTCCAAGATTAACACCCTGGTCTTCATCTCTTCCAGCTTCAGTATTTGACTGAACGGATGCCTTATATGCATGGGCCCTATTCATTAAGCCCTTAGCTGTAAAACAATTAAGAATCCAATTTAACTCTAAAATTTCTGGTATATCACTTTGTTTATAAAGAACAACCTTCTTAGGATCAAGCCCACTTGCCAGCCATGCTGCCGCGACTTCTCTAATATCACTTCTAAGTTGGTTACCATCGTGAATAGTTATTAATGAATGGTAATCAGCAATGAAGTAGTACCCTTTAAATTCGCCCTTATTTGCGGTGTCGATAGCCGGTTTTATCGCTCCCATATAGTTTCCTAAGTGAGGCATACCTGTTGGTTTAATTCCTGTTAAACAAATTTTTGATGACATATTTAAATCCTATTTTTTTTAATATATCGAATTTTAAACAATTTTAGGAGTTAAAAATAACAAAAGGCCCATATTGGGCCCTTTATATTTATGAAAGTCTTTCAGTTCTAGTTATCGTATTGAACAATTTTAGCATTCGTCATATTTTCAGTTAAAATATCCATTGAGTATTCGATTGCTTGATCTGCGTATGGGATACCATTAAATTGGAGATCATTTGCAAAGTGAGATTGCTTGATTAGGGCTGCGCACATTCTCATGACTTCAGCACTACTTTCAAAGAACTCTGCCTCTTCATCTGTGGTAATGACATTAGCAATCATCGAGTTAATCGATTTTAATAGTCGTACCTGAGCTGCCGACATTTCAGATGCATCAACTTCAATTAAAACTTTCTTACTTTTTCCAAAACCCATATTAAACTCCATCAGCTAAAAATTTTAAGGACCAAATCCCTTGCTCCCTTTCTTATCGCCAGAATTTAATGTTATTTTAGATATTTATGTCCGACTAAAGTTTATGATTAATATTTTGACAATCCATATGAAACGATCTAATATCCATAAAGAAGTTGATAAGATTTCAATAATTTATCGCGGGGTGGAGCAGCTGGTAGCTCGTCGGGCTCATAACCCGAAGGTCGTAGGTTCGAATCCTGCCCCCGCAACCAATCACACAATCTCAATAAAATATATGCCAAGCCTTTAAGCTTGGCTTTTTTTTTGCCTATTATTTACTAATATCTCGATAATTTTTCTGTGTTTTATAATTGGTATCCTTCAATTTCTCTCGATACTTGAGTACAGGCTTACCATCTTCTTTTCTCATATCATCGTAAACATCTCGAGCTGTATAAGAATCGTTAACCAAGCAATTTCTTAACTTGATATACGGACTACATTTTCCTTCAATAAACTTTTGATACTTCTCCTGATTCTCTCTTTCAAATTCCTCCCGAAGCGATCCAGTTCTAATATTAATTGCTTTCATTTGAGATTTGATTTCATCTTTACTAATTCTGCTGACAAAAGACTCACAACTTAAGCGAGAGTCATCATAGTCTTTGAAGTATTGCTTCATTTTTAGCTTTAAGTATGATTGTTCCCTATCCGGCATCGAGGACTCTATTTCGTAAACAATACTATCAACTGATTCACCATTTTCACAAGCATTCGCGAGCCTATTGACCTCTGACATTATCTTGTCGAAGTTTTTCTTGGTCGCCTCCGCATACTCATCCTCACAACTAATACACCAACTATTCTCTTCGAAATTCTCATTTAGAACAATCAAAGCTCCAAAAACACCGTGTTCAAACTTCTTCATTCCATCTGCATATGCAGCAGAAATTAGTAGATCTAAAAAACGTGAATGTGTAACCTTATCCCCTAACTGTTTTTTAAAGCTATCAAGACGGTCTTTAAAGTCTCCATCACTAAGAATTACTTCGTTACCGTTTACGTACAAGGTTCTATTAAGAAGAGACTCCTCTGTAAAAGTAATCCTTGTCGAATTAAATTTCAGATAAGCCGTAGTCCCTTTTAAAATAATTGGAGGTAAGTACTTGATTCCATTTTTTATAAAGAATTCTTTACTTGCTGCTTTATCTGCTTCATTTTTAAATAAACGGGAGAGATGATTCACACTCGTTCTATTAGCATTATACCTTTCAATATTTTTGAAAAATAAATCAGAGTAGTTCTTAGCAAAGATATTAGTAAAATACTTATTTGCGCTGGCTTCTGCATTTAGGTTCTTCTCCTCTAGAGCGTATGAATAAGTACTCATAAATAGAAGTAGCCCAGCCAATATTTTCAAAATGTATTTACTCATCGTCTTCCTCACATAAATATACCTTACCGTCCTACTCGGTTTTAATAAGGGTGGAGTTAAATATAAATTTGAGTTTACTTTTTATTTCGGGCGGTTATGGGAGTGACATGGTTATCTAATATTGACTCTTCACTGCCTTTAAAGTTAGGCAAAAAAAAAGGCCTCTTAATGAGGCCTGATCTTATTTTACAAATTGTACGTGAGAGTGTTTTTTGGCAATCGCCTTCTTTTTCAATCTCTTGTATTTTGCTTCTTTTCTCTTCTTGTGCTCAGCTTCTTTAACTTCATAAGCCTCAGTTCTTTCTTTCTTCGCCTTAAGAGTTTTTGTTTCTGTAATTTTTTTCAATGAATCATAGTATGTTTCACGTTTAAATTTTTCAAAAGCCTTATCATCTGCAGCGGTACAAGACTGAACACCTTTCTTCTTCAAAGATACTGTTTTCTTTTCAGAGAAGTACTCAGCTTCCTCAACAATTTTTACACCATTTGCATCAATACCGATAAGGTTTAAAAGTTGTTTCTTTGAAACTGCTCTAAACTTACCAGGTCCAATTCCTTCAATAGGTAATCCACCGATTGCAACACGTCTAAGCTTATCAACAACAACATTATTTTCTTCACAGATTTTTCTAATCTCACGATTCTTACCTTCTGTAATTCTAAACTCTATCCAAGTCTTAGTTGGAAGTTGCTTGATAACTCTTACTGATTTTGGCTTTAGCTTAACACCATCAATTAATGCTCCTTCTCTTAAGTTATTAAGAAGAAACTCATTAACCGCACCAAAAACTTTTACTTCATAAACTTTAACAATATCAGAACTTGGGTGAATAATTGTATTAGCAACATCACCATCGTTAGTAAGAATCAAAAGTCCTTCTGAAAGATAATCTAATCTTCCAACTGGATAAATTCTCTCACTGACTTCCTTACAAAAGTCCATAACTGTCTTTCTTCCCTCTGGGTCGCTAACTGTTGTCATAACACCACGAGGTTTATTCATTACAAGATAGATTTTTTCAACTGCACCAAGGTCTGCAACTTTTCCATCAACAAGAACAGCATCTGTCTCAGGATCAACCTTAACGCCAAGCTCTCTTTGAACTATACCGTTAACCTTTACTCTCCCTTGAGAAATAAATTCTTCGGCCTTTCTTCGAGATGTAATTCCACAATCTGCAATAAATTTTTGTAATCTAACTGATTTCATTTGATCCTCCAATCTGCCATCACGGCCGTTTGAAATTATAAGATTAAGCCCGCCGAACTTATCTTAAGGTGCGGGCTTATGCAAGTGCATAGATATATTTTTCAAAGATTAACTAAGCTCGTCAGAATCACTTAAGTCATTGTTTTTCATGAAACTTAAGTCGATATCAAAGTCCTTTGCCTCATCAATCATTCGATCTGTCATCGAATCGATATCACTTGATATCTCATCTTCGTCCATTTCGTTCTCAATTAAAGAGTTACCACCAAGTAATTTTGCGAAGGCATCATCAAGGGCCTGGGCCAACTTCTGTGCTTCGTCTTCGCTATCATCACCCATGATATTGATAACTTCAACTTCTTCTTCATTATCTTGAAGAGATGAAGCAACAAGGGCCTCAACATCTTCAGAGTCGAGTTCAAATTCAACTTCCAAAGAATCATCTTCCATCTCTAATTCAATGTCAGACTCTTCCTCATTATCAAATTTGATTACTTCACCTGTATCAAGATCAAGCATTTCAAATTCTTCTTCCTCTTCAATTGCCTCAGGGATATTGAAAGGTCCAGCAGTTAAGTCAGTAATAACCTTTGGATCCGTAACAGCTGTAAAAATTTCTGAGATAACAGAGTTCTTATTTTCTTTTGAAACGAGAGTCTTATCAAGAAACTCCTCAAGAAGATCAAAAGCAGTTTTAACCACTTCACTCTCACCTCTTATTCTCTTTCTCTCTTCAACCTTAAGAGACTTAATAAATTCAGTCTCAGCTTCAATCGACTTAATTGAATCACTTAATGAATCCAGTTCATTAAGTTCATCAGCGTCAAATTTTGCTTTAATATCTGTACTGACAAGTGTTGAGATATCAGTAATTTTACCAACACTAGCAACGGCCATTTCTTGAAGCTCGTGCTCAGGTGGAAGTTGATCTAAGTTTGCAAGGTTAAATACTTCAAGAAACTCTTCTGTTGTTCCATAAAGTACTGGCTTACCAACTTCTTCAGATCTTCCAACAACACGAACAAGTCTCTTGTCCATTAGTCCTCTAACGATATGAGAACTATCAACTCCTCTAATTTTTTCAACTTCAACTTTTGAAACTGGTTGCTTGTAAGCAATTACAGCTAGAACTTCAAGAGCAGTGGGAGAAAGAACTAATTCGTTAACTTTAAATAAGTCTTGAACATATTTTGCATAAGTAGCTTTCGTTCTAAATTGGTAACCATTTGCAACTTCTTGCAGTCTGATTCCATGGTGTTTACTTTCATATTCTTTTTGGAGACGTGTGATTGACTCATGAACAACTCGAAGAGGCATATCCTCGTCAATCAATTGCTTAATTTTTTGAAGTGCAACTGGTTTATCGCTCATGAACAGAATAGTTTCAATGGCCCCACAAATAGTGTCGTCATTTAAACCTGTTCTTGCCTTCCAAAGTTTATCTTCTTGAAGCTTCTCATCCATATAATCAAGTTCAAGCTTTAAGTGCTCTTCTGGATATGATAGGTCTTCATTATTTGGAAACATAACAAGCTCAACTTCCATCTCATCATCAGTTGGAGCTAAGATTACTTCTACTACTTCCATTGTTTCTTCCGTTGTGTGTGTCTCATTCATGTTGTCTCTCACTGTAGAATGCTATCTTCGTCTTGTTGTGTGTTTTCTAACTCTTCTGTTCGAGATTGTACGACAACCTCTTCAGCTGCTGCGAGAAGGTCTTCGGCATCGATCTTTGTTGCGCCTTCATCTTCCTCATCGAAACCATCAGCTTGTTCAACGTCAAAATCTTCAAGAGACTTAACAACGTCCACATAAACATTTCCAAAACTTTCATTTTGAAAAATCTCAATTCTTTTTAATCTTGCAAGCTCTAGTAACGAGATGAAAGTAATAACAACGTTATCAATTGTTTTCCCACCGTCGGAGTCAAGAAGTTCATTTAAGCTTGATTTATTTCCAATGCTTAAATTACTCTTTAAGAAATTTAGCTTCTCTTTAATTGATAAACGGTCTCTTTTAACCACTGTATACTTTCTATTTTCTCTAAACAGAAAATCAACCATTGAAAGAGTTAACTTCTCAAGGTCCATTGGAGTTAAAATAGAATTCACTATTTCTTGTCTATTTACTTTTGGCTTAATAAAAATATCTGTTCCCTTCTTTGGAAGGTCCCACAATTTTTGTCCCATCTTTTGAAAATGCTGAAGTTCTTCAAGTCTTCTAATCAATTCCGCATGGCTAGTGATATTTAAAGAGTCATTTGCACCAAGCTCCGACATTAATGCAGTATTCTCTTCTTCTGTAATACAGTTCTTAGACTTTAAAAGAACAAGAGTTGAAGCCAGATAGAGGTAGTCACCTGCAATATCAAAGTTTAGCTCTTTCATATCCGCTAGATAATCAAGGTATTGTTTCGTAATTGTCGTCAAGTCGAGTTCTTTAACGGACATCTGCTCTTTTTGAATAAGCATCAAAAGCAGTGATAGTGGACCATCAAAGAAATCAGTTTTTACATTAATCGTTGTATCTAACATTTAGCCTACCCCATCATCCAAACAAATAAATTCATCGCCGCATAACCTAAGTAAAGCGCCGGTTGTAGGAGATATGAAAAAATATTTGTAAACCAAAGTAATAGAATAAATACAAAACTATATCTTTGTAGTTCTTCATATTTTCTGGCCATATTATAATCAAGGAAAGTTGAGACCATCTTAGATCCATCTAAAGGCGGAAATGGAATCAAGTTAAAAACGGCCAGTACAATATTGATAAGTACTGAGTACTCACTCATCTTAATAAGCTCTTTTCTAACAATGAAATCCAATGGAAGTTTCGTATAGAAGAAAGCGAATAAAATTGTTGATATCAGTGCCATTAAAATATTAGCACCGGGTCCTGCAAAACTTACCCAAAAAATTCCGGCCTTCATTTTTTTGAAACGGCGAGGATCAACAGGAACTGGTTTCGCCCAACCAAATGGAATTGGCCCCATCATTAAACCAATAAGTGGAAATATAACAGTTCCCACTAAATCATAGTGAGCAGCTGGGTTTAGCGTGAGTCTTCCTTGATACTTGGCCGTATCATCTCCAAACTTCATGGCCATCCAGGCATGTCCTGCTTCGTGAATGACGATAGCAAATAGAAAGCCAGGGAGGCAGAGCGCTAATTTTTCAATAAAGAGTGAAATATCCATCCGACATTCATATCAAAACTTACTAAAACTATCAAATATATGCGTTGCAAAAAGCGCAAAATGTAAGAACTAGTTAAGAAAAAGATGCCTTTAGAGAAAATTTACCAATTTTTGTTATAATTATTGATATGAGTGATCAAGCAAGAAAAGTCCAAGTTGTTGTATTTAGAAAATCTAACAATAAAATCTACTGTCTCCTTTTGAAGACAAAACCTGAGCGCGGATCGTTTTGGCAAAACATAACGGGTTCGGTTGATGAAGGGGAGACTTTCGTCGATGCTGCCAAAAGAGAGCTTTTCGAAGAAACTGGTATTCACTCGCATGTTTCACAAATAGATTATCAAATAGAATTCTTTGACCGCTGGAAGAGAAATGTCGTTGAGAAATGTTACTTCGCCTTCTCAGACTCTCCGGATATTTTAATTTCTCCTGATGAACACACTGAATATAAGTGGGTGGAAGTACAACAAATGACCTCTGACGAGTTTCACTTCGAAACAAACCATGAGGCTTTTACTAGGGCGTTAAAATGCATAAGCTGATTTTTGCCTTTCTTTTGGCCAACTCTATCTTTGCAGCTGAAATTTTAGACAAGCTGATCAAGATGGACAAGGACAAGGTCATTGAAAAAATACAGATTCCACCGAAGCGATTTGAATATAAAGAAGATCAAATCGATGCTCAAAAATTTACTGCCGTGTTAAGAAAAGGGGCTCTACTCCAAGACTTAGCAGGAAAGAACTTTTACTCTGCTAGCGCAAATTTCGTTATCAGGGTAAGAGAAGTTGAAAGCGGAAGCTTATACACATTTATTCTCGATAAGAATAATCAGGCTAAGTTGGTTTGTCTCTCGACAGACATTGAAAGAATCAATCATATTGTAGATATCACCCCTAAGCATATTCCTTTTAGCAAAGAAAATTTTGAGTATCGAAAAATTGATGTGAATAAGGTTTTAAACCTTAACACCATGTTAACAAGAGGCTCTCACTTCTTTAATTTCTTTGAGGATGAACAAACACAAAGTTCAACGGGCCTTACTATTGAAGCAAGTTTTAAGAAGCAAGAGTTAATACCTTTTGCTCTAACTCTTAGCCTCAATCAATTATCAGGAGATTCTCTTAGTTGGTCATATGCCAATCTTGGAATGAAATTATTTAAAACATTTGAACTAGAAAGTGGAAATAAATTTATTCTTTCTGCTGAAGCCCAGAGAACATTATTTGGTCAAGCAAATCTCAGCGATTATTCAATTACCCTCGTCGAAAATAAATTTAATCTTGGAGCAACCTATCAAAATGGTAAATGGTTATTTGGTCTCGATCTTTCAAAAGAGCGGCTATTTGTTCCGGCCGATGTCGACTTAGTACAAAGTAAATTACAAAATACTAACCTCTACCAAACAAGCTACACGCTTAAAATTGGTTACTCCTTTGATATCCAACTATGAACAAATTATTTCTAGCAATATATTTTTCTACAAATATCTATGCCGCAACAGGACTGGTAAAAGCACTTGAAATACCACTTCTAAGCGAGCCTAATGATAATGGTCCAATTTTGCAAACGAAGAGACTAGGCGAAAAAATACACATTCACGACAACTCGCTTGAATCTGATACTGACTACTTTCTGACTCTCACCCGTGACGGCAGAGAGGCGTATGTTAATAAGAAATTTGTAAAAATCGTTAGGAAAAATCTTTTAGAGCTCGAAAATAATATCGCATATCCAAATGATCCTACAGACTATCGACTTGATGAGCCGATGCCTGAATCTTATCCATTTAAAATCTACAGCCACAATAAGGCTATTATTGGCTTTGACTATGGTCAGGGGACAATAAATACCTATGAATATTCTGATCAAGTAAAAAGAGAGCAATATAACCCAACGATTGCACTTGATATGCGATACCTACGAAATCCAAGCTTTGATAAGACAGATCGTGTTTACTATGGATTTCACTTCGGTGGTCAGACGGAGCGTAACGAAATTCAAGTAAGTGAAAATGTTTTCTCTAAAGAAAGTCATTTAAAGATCTCCATCGGACCTTCCTTTCTTTACACTTTTTATCGCAGAAATGGTTTTGAAATAGACTTTAATGTCGATGCATCTTTCACTTATCAAAGATCATTCGTTTCACAAGAAAGAGTGAGTACTGATGAGTCCGAAGAGAGAGAGTTCAGTGGGACTTATATCTCAATGAGAACAGGTGTAAGCTTCATTCACAGAAGAATTTTTGATTCACCAGACCTCGATTTCTACCATGGTCCACAACTTACAATCAATTCCCCCTATTCACTCAATTCCTCGACGTCGGCTCAAATTGAAGAGCTTTGGCCATCTGATAGTTTTGCCGTCCAGGCTGACTTCGCTCTTAGCTATGGTCTTGGATTTACAGTTAGATACTAACTTTTCGGCAAAATATACCTAGCCCCAGAATTAATTCTAAATTTCTAAATTAAATCTTTATTCCCTCGATAAGTTTAATAACAAGGGCACGATGCCTAATAATCAAATCTCTAGGAGGGATCTTATGACGACTCAATTACACAACAACACTGAAGTACTTTTCCAAAAACTTGGTAACACTTGGTATATTTTTGCAGAGATCGACAATGAAACTGTTTATTCAACAATGCCAGAAGGTATGGACCCATATACAACAAGCCTAGAGCTATACAATGTTATCGAAGATCACATGGCGAGAGTATCAAAGATTAGAACAACTAAAAAAGGTAACCCAGAAGCAGCAGCTTAAGAAGTCATGGGCGTTAAAAAATTCCAAAACCTATTTAAAAATAATGAAGCTTCAGCCAAAAAAACTGAGGCTTCATCTAAAAAAACAAAAGAGGTAGATATGGAAGCAAGAAAAGATACAACGAATTCAAATACTAAGAATGTCGCGGATAAGGCTTCTGTAGAGCAAATGAAGAAACTTATCCAAAATAAACTTCAAGACCCGGCCATGGCAAAAAAAGCTGCCCAAATCATTAGCGAGCTTCTTAATGGAGACTCAAAGAAATAATTTCACAACCCCTTCCCTCTCTAAATAAAACATCCTATATTGATAGGATGGAAAAAGAACCAATCTCAATTAAAGAATTACAAGACTTGATCAAATCTAAACTCGAGGATCCAGAGGTCGCACAAAAAACGGCTCTAGCGATTAGTAATCTCTTAACAGCAGAGCCTGAAATTAAGCAGTAGCTTCTTCATCTTTTTTAATTTCAACTGACGGCTCTAAAGTAATCACCTCTCGACAAACAACATAACTATAACAAATCGTTGTTGGGATAAGAGCGAGTAATCCAAGACCAAGTGGAAGAGCAGCTATCGCTAAGATAACAATCCAAATAAAACTATAGAAAATATATGCGAGATAATTCTTCTTGCAAGCTTCAAAGCTTAACTTAAGACTTTCCTTTACGCTAAAATCATAGAGAGCTATCACAACCATGGCATTCGAATAAATAAACATAATCACAATCATTAAAAGTGAAAGTAAAATAGCGTCGAGAGCAGAAACAATAAATAAAACAATACCTACTGTCTGCTCTGTTACGGCCATAAAACTTTCTTGGCTATTTACACCAATAGCAAAAAAAGTTCCAACTAAAATAAAAGTTGGAATTAAAGCAATAACAACTGCAACGGACACAACAGCGAGAGCCTTCAGGTAATCCCAGCTCCTTCTTCTAAAACCGGAAAATAAATCTTCGATATAGACATCTTCTCCACAATCAACTTTGTAGGCACAGTATGCATATCCTCCAGCAGTGATTGCACCGATAGGAATATTTAAAAGACCAAGAAATGGAACAGCTGAAAGAATCATCGAGATCACAAACGCGATGATGAAGAACATAAAGAACATCCAATATTCTTTCTTCGTTAAGGAAATTACTTTCTTGACCCACGACCAAGAAGTTCCAACTCCATTTGCCTTTACTGCTATTTGATAATCCATCGACGTACCTCATTCTTAAAATTTACATTTGATTATACCTTAACCGTTCATCTTTTAAGGTATTAATAAATATTAATCTAAATTCAGAGGCTTACAGTGAAGATTCAGCTCTTTGAAAATAGAAAATGATGGACTAAGCCTCACTTTTTTGATAACAAACTGCAATAAATTAGGGAGCAGACAGAGTGGACAAGCCATATACAGAAGATTTTGAGTATACTCACAGAAATCCATACCACGACAAACTTACTGAGTTTGACGAATTCGTTCTTCGTGATCACGAAGCTGAAGAAAATAAAGGAAACTGGAATAAAGGCATTTTTAAAAGAGAAGCCCCTCTATGTTTAGAAATTGGAAGTGGTTATGGTCACTTTATGTTGGATTACTGTGAAAAGTATCCTGAAGATAATTTCGTAGGACTCGACTACCGATTTAAAAGAAGTTACGCACTTGCAAAAAAACTTGCACGTCACCCATATCAAAACTTTCGCTACCTACGAGCGAAGGGTGAAAGAATTGAATTCATGTTTGAAGAGAATGAATTAGATAAACTTTTCTACTTCTTCCCTGATCCATGGCCAAAGAAGAGACATTTAAAAAAGAGACTCTTCCAGCACAACTTCTTAGAAAGAGCTCATAAGGTATTAAAGCCTGGTGGTTACTTCTATATCAAGACAGATCATGATGGCTACGGTGAGTGGATGAAAGAAGTGATTGAGAACCAAGAGCTCTTTGATGTCGAACTGATGACAACTGATCTTTGGAATGACACAGAAGATAACTTTTTGAAAACTTTTACAACAAAGTTTGAAAAGATATTCCTAGAACAAGGTATCAATATTAAGGCTTTTATCTTAAAATCAAAGAAGAGCTCTTAGTACAAAAAATATTCAGGTAATATGTCGCTACAAAACTTGCGTGAAAAAATCGTCAACGAAATTCCCATATCGGAGTTAATCTCTCGATATGGAATTAATTTAACTAGAAAACCTTCTGGTTATGTTGGTGTATGCCCTTTTCACGGCGACACAAATCCTTCAATGTCTGTTTCTGACGACAAGAAAATCTACAAGTGCTTTGCTTGTGGTGCAGGTACAACTCATTTTGATTTTGTGATGAACTTGCACAATCTTAATTTTGTAGAGGCATTAAAAGATATCAGTGAAAAATTTGGAATTGATTTTGAGTCTTTCACTGAAAAGACCGAAAAGTCGCAAAAGTTAATCTACGCCGAAAAAATACTCAAGGCCTCAAGCGAGCTCTATTACAAAATCGGACAATCAGCCTGTGAGCCATTTAAAGATTTTGTTAAGCAGCGCCACCTTTCTCAAGAGATTGTTGAAATATATAAACTTGGTTTCGCTCCGAAGAAAAATAATATCATTGACTATATCTCGACCCTGCCAAAGAAAGCTCAAGAAGAGGTTATGGCGGTGAGTTTGGAGATTGGTCTATTTAAGTATAATGATCGAAATAAGTCCCAATATGATACCTTTAGAGATCGTATTATCTTTCCAATCTGGGACCATTACGGAAAGGTTATTGGCTACACAAGTCGCTCGATTCATGATGATCAGATGCCTAAGTATCTTAATTCAGGCGAGTCATTTGTCTTCAACAAGCGTAACCTCTTGTATGGTCTTCATCTTGCAAAACCTTTCATTAGAAAGCGAGATGCTGTCATTCTCGTTGAAGGGAATATGGATCAAATTACAATGTACAAGAAAGGCTTTGAACATTCAGTTGCGATTATGGGCACCGCGCTCGGCGACAACTCGCTGCGTGCCCTAAAGTCGTTAACTTCGAATATCTTTCTTGGACTCGATGGTGATCAAGCGGGATTCAATGCTTCGGTTAGGGTTAATAAACAACTTTTGCAAAATGGGATCATCCCAAACTTTGTTGACTTCGCGCCACATAAAGATCCTGACGATTTCTTAAATAGTGAAGGAGCTGTAGCTCTTCAGGACAGGATTGATAACTCAAAAGCATTTATTGATGTTCAATTCGAAAAACTACTACCTGAAACAGGTTTAGATATCATTGACACAAAACTAAAAGTGCTCGAACAAGCATTTGAAATCATCGCTCCACTAAAAACCGATCTCCGAGCTACTGAAAGAGTTTTGAAGTGGGCCCAAAAACTTGGTCTAAAATCAGCTCCAGAAAAAATTATTGAAAGCTATGAAAATTTCTTAGGTAACTCAAGAGAATACCCTTCAGCACCAGTGCAAAACACCGAAGAAGAAAACAGAATTTACGACGAATCAATGGCCTTCGATGAGATGGAAGCATATGCAAGAGAAGTGCCAAATGAGCCTAAAGTGCTATCAAAAGTGGAAGAAACTTTAATAATAGCACTAATTGAACATCCCGACTGTCTTGAGCACGATCAAATGAGCGAATTACTTGATTTTATGGGCTCTGATAGGGTAAAACAATATATTCTTAAACTGCGAGAAATCATATTTGAAATCGATCAAAAAGAGTTTAAGAATTTTGCAGTCAACATTGCAAAAGAGTATGGTCTTGAAGAAGTTGCTCTCAAAGGAGTAAACAAATCTCAAGATTTCTCAATTGAAAAAGATACTGCAAAAAAGATCTTAGTTGATCTTGAAAAAAAATTGATAAAGGAAACTTTGAAAGAAAAAAAAGAGCTTCTAAAAACCAAAAGACAATATGTCCAAACAGAAGAAGAACTCTCAAACCTTTTAATGGAAATCCATCAAATAGAAAAGAAACTGTACAGTCTAAATAATCCGAAAGGACCCCTGTAAAAAGGGCTTAAGATCTTAGGAGTGAATACCATGTCAAGCGCTATGACATTTTTAAAATCGAGAGATTTTTCAAAGCTTCTGGAAAAAGGGAGAGACAACTCTTACCTAACTCCGGAAGAAATTAATGATGCAATTCCAGCAAGCATTATCGATCCAGATCTTGTTGACGAAATCATGCTTGCCCTTCAAGAAGCGCAAGTTGACGTACAAGAAGATGTATTCGAAGAAGAAGATGACGGAATCAAGTTAGACGGAACAGAAGTAATTGAAGAGACTCTATCAAAAGAAGAAAGAGCAGAACTAAAATCCGCATCTACAGATCCAGTTAAACTTTATTTAAAAAGAATGGGTTCAGTCGCACTTCTTACAAGAGAAGGCGAAGTTGTTATTGCTAAAGAAATTGAAGACGGAGAGAGAGAAATTATTCTTTCTTCTTTAAAATCTGCCCACGCTCTTGAAGAAATTGTTAAACTTAAAGAGAAAATTGAATCTCTAGAAAGTCACACTGAATTTGTTAGAGACCTTGTTAGAGGTTTAGATGAAGAATCATCACAAAAAGAAGTTGATAAAGTTAGAGACCAAATTTTTGCAATTTGTGACAGAGTACAAAAGCTATTAAGTGAAATTATTGATGAAGATGGTACTCTTAAGAAGCTAACAGCTGAACAATCTAAAAACATGAATGACCTTTCTGAGCAACTAGCTGACCTGACTTTCAATAGAAAGATCATTAACAGCTTCGTTGAGCCAGTAAAGAGATACTACCTTCAGTTCAAAGACCTCTACGAGCAACAAGATAGAATCTTCAAGTTCTTAGAAGTTGAAGACTATGAGCAGTACAAAGTTCTTTACGATAAGATCATGGAAGATGATGCGTTTAAACGCTCACTTGCAAAAGATCTTTTCACGACAGATGCTAAGATTGAACAACTTGTAAGAAACCAAGAAGATATCCTTAGAAAACTTAGAAGAATTTCAATTGAAGCTGGGATGAGTTTTGAAGATATCGAAACGGTATACAAAATTATCTTAAAGGGTGAAGAGAAAGCAGATAGAGCGAAAGCTCAACTTGTTGAAGCTAACCTTAGACTAGTTGTTTCTATTGCTAAGAAGTATACAAACAGAGGACTACAATTCCTTGACCTTATTCAAGAAGGTAACATCGGACTTATGAAGGCCGTTGATAAATTCGAGTATCGTCGTGGTTACAAATTCTCTACGTATGCAACATGGTGGATTAGACAGGCCATTACAAGAGCGATTGCTGACCAAGCAAGAACAATTCGTATTCCTGTTCACATGATTGAAACGATTAACAAAATGGTAAGAACACAAAGACAACTTATCCAAGAACTAGGTAGAGAACCAACTCCTGAAGAAATTGCAGAGAAAATGGAAATGCCAGTTGATAAAGTTAAGAAAGTTCAAAAAATCTCTAAAGAGCCAATCTCTCTTGAAACACCAATTGGTGAAGAAGAAGATTCATCTCTAGGGGACTTTATTGAAGATAAGAAGATCATCTCTCCAGCAGACGCAGTTATGAGTATTACTCTTTCTGAACAAACCAGAGCTGTTCTATCAACTCTTACTCCAAGAGAAGAGAAAGTACTAAGAATGCGTTTTGGGATTGGTGAGAAGTCAGATCACACTCTTGAGGAAGTTGGTCAAGATTTCTTCGTTACAAGAGAGCGTATTAGACAGATCGAGGCCAAGGCCCTTAGAAAACTTAGACATCCTTCGCGTGCGAAGATGCTTAAGTCTTACTTAGACAAAAACTAAATCAAATTAACTAAAAAGCGTCCATTGGGCGCTTTTTTTTTGCCCTTTAAAAGCTTTTCACTCAGATATTAAGTTTAATATGTTCCTGATATAACTTTCAGGAATTTTCGTATATAATAGAAGCTTTAATATCACTAAATAAACGAGCTTATTATTAGTACCAATACTGACTTTTTTTCACCTCTTATTATACAAAAAGCAAAGAGACTCCTTCAGCAAGGAAAGGTCTCATTGTCCTTTCAAAAAGGTGATATGGATGGCTTTTTAATTGCCACAGGAATTGTAAAAGATAATAAAACTCACGAATCAAAAATTGTATATAAGAAAAGATTAGAAGAGACAGAAGAAGGTCCACTTTCAACAAATTGTGACTGTACAGAATGGCATGAACAAACTCATTGCCAGCATACTGCGGCCCTGTTTCTTCATTATCAATCAACGAAAGGTACAAAGCAGGATGATGGAACAACTCTTCCATTTGTAGGAACAACAGGTGTTCACCCTACAAAGTATTCAACAATTATCAATGGCCCAAATGACCTTGAGAATACTCCCCTATCTCCAATGTATTCCACACTTAGGTATACACTTACAACGAAGAAAACAATTGATTTCCCAATACCTCAAAATTTTAAGGGAAAAATAATAATTAATATTTGTCCAAACAAGGAATTCTCAGCAGACTTCCAGGACGATGTTAAACAAAGCATTAAGTATTATTTTAACGTTGATGGAAAGATTTATAAGAAAATATCGATTCTTGAAAACCTCTACCTCTTTAACTGGGAAACAGGTGAAGCATATTTTCTAACATCGGAAATAAAAGAATTCTTCTCGACTGTTCGCGCGAATATCTACACTCTATCAATTGATGATCTTTTAAATCTTTCTCTTGATAGTCGTTGTGCAGATAAATTTGAATATCAAATCGAAGACCAAGAAGTTAACTTTTCCGAAGTAGAGGAACCACAACTTAGAGTTTATATTTCAACAAGTGATCGTAAGGGTTATAGTAACTTTGCATTTGATTATTACAACAAAGACGAAAACAGAACAAGACCTCCATTATTTCTTACTCAATTAACTTTCGATGGTGGTTCATTAGATATTTTCAGAAAGAAGTCAGAGTCATATTCTTTTCTTCAGGAAGTTGTAAGCTTCTTTGAAATTGAATCTGACTCATATAAGAAAGTTCTTTCCGGAAAGTCCAAGAAAAACATGTGGATTAGAGCCATCTCAAATCTTGCAGATAGGCCATACACACTAACTTTTGATCACGAAAACAAATCTCTTTATAAATATGAGAATAATTTGCAAAAATTAGTTTTCAACTTAATGGTCAATAACTTTGGGGAACAGTTCTTTCGCTATTCGTACTATTACAAAGACACGAATGAACTCATCTACCAAGTATCAATGAATACCATTGTTACAGGTCTATCAAAGTTTTATACGGCAACTGCTCCTTATGGAGTTCAGGTATTTTATAATAAAGCTGAATTAAGCAGCTGGAGTTCAAGAATCCGTTTTGAAAGAAAACAGATCGGTCGCAGCGGATGGTTTGACCTTGAACTAGAGATCTCTGATGAAGACATGGAGATTCTTAACAACGCTGACCTTGAAAATAATATTGCCATTACAAAAAATGGAGTTGTTCTTCTTACTCAAGAACAAAAAGATCTTTTAAAGTTCGTTACAAAATATACAAAACTAGAGACGAAAGAAGAGATAAATGAAGGTCGATTCAAGAAATTCATTTTACCATTTAATCGCGCAAGAGTTTTTGAACTTTTTGAACTTAAAAAGCTTGGACTTGAAGGAGCGCTAACTCCTGAAGAGATTGAACTATGTGAAAGATTGCAAAATCTTGAAACAATGCCTCAATACGACCTCCCAGCAGAATTTAATGCTGAGCTTAGACCATATCAGAAAACTGGATATAACTGGCTAAGATTTCTCTATGAAAATAAACTTGGAGCATGTCTTGCTGATGATATGGGTCTTGGTAAGACGATTCAAACAATTTGCTTTTTACAAAGTATCCAAGATCGCATCGGGCGCGTTCTGATTGTTTGCCCTGTATCGATTCTTCTCAACTGGGAAAATGAATTTAAGAAATTTTCAAATATGGATGTTCATATTTTCCATGGAACGAATCGAGAAATCCCTAAGGACAAGAAAATTATCCTTACAAGTTATGGGATATTAAAAAAAGAGCTCGACTCTTTCTTTGAAGAAGAAAACTTTGATGTCTTCATCATGGATGAAGTTCAACATCTTAAAAATATACGCTCCCTCGGTGCCTACAGCGCGAGAAAGATCAAAGCAGATTTTAGAATTTGCTTAACTGGTACTCCTGTTGAAAATGATCTTGCCGAATTCTTTAACATACTTGATTTGGCAATCCCGGGACTTTGGGGAGATCTAAGATTTCTAAGATCGACTTCAACACCAAAGAGTAGAGTTTTCGCAAGAAAGACATCTGCTCCATTTATTTTAAGAAGAACAAAGACTCAAGTTCTTACAGATCTTCCTCCAAAGGTTGAAAATAATGTCTACCTTGGCTTCAACGAACAAGAAGACAAGTTTTACAAAGACAAGCTCAAGAGTATTAAGATGAAAATTGTTAATTCTCCAAAGCAGAAAAAGTATGGAGAAATCCTAAAAGGACTTCTCGAACTTAGACAAAGTTGTTTATGGCAAAGCCACGACAATAATGCCACCAGACACTTCAGACATCTTGAATCAACTAAGATTGAGTTCATGATGGAAAATATTGAACAAATTTTAGAAGAAGGTCATCAAGCAATCATCTTCTCTCAATTCACAACTTATCTTGATATTATTGAAACGGCCTTCAATGAGAAATGCTGGAAGTATTCTCGTATTGATGGTTCTCAAAGTGTTAAGAAGAGACAAAAGTCTGTTGATGCCTTTCAGTCAGGTGAAACTCCCCTCTTTTTAATTTCATTAAAGGCCGGGGGTGTTGGGCTTAACTTAACGGCGGCAAGTTACGTTTTTATTATGGACCCATGGTGGAATCCAGCGGTAGAAAGTCAGGCCATCGATAGAGCATACCGTATTGGACAACAAAATAAGCTAACTGTCTTTAGACCTATTATCAAAGGGACTGTTGAGGAAAAAGTTCTTAAACTTCAAGATATGAAGCGAGAACTATTTAAAGAGCTTCTTCCTGATGATGATGAGAACCTATTCACTGGTAAACTCACAATGAAAGATTTTGAGGATTTATTTAACTAATTTTAGTACGTTAGCTTAATAAAGAGCACTTTTTGTTAAAGAAATATTCTCTAAAAACCGACTAGTTCACTATGTTAAGAATTCTTATCTTCTATTTTTCAAGTGTTGTATTCGCCCGTGACATGGAAATACAGAGGCAAGTCTCGGATATTCTCGCTGGACCAAAACCTGAATGCCCAAGCTGCTTAGAAAACTCTTACAAGGCAACCTATCCGCTTTGCAATAACGGACTTGATGATTCATGGAAAGCAAATTGCGATAAACTTTATGAAGCAGGTATTCCTAAAGACGCCCTCGATTTCACGCTTCAATCTTTTAACAAGAATTTAACAAGTTTTAAAACGAGTAAATGTTTTAAGTGGGGAGAACCAAAAAATCATTACTCCTTTGCAAATACCAATGAAGAAAAATTTAAAAATAAAGTTAAAAATGGAATTGTAAACAAGTGCCAGATTGTAATCAATGACACTCGCGAGAAGCAGATGCAGTACCGCGGGACAATGTACTATATTGATCTTTGTAGTGGTGTCGAGCCAAAAGTCGTTAAGACTTACTTCAATATGGGAACAGGTACGTACACAAATGACTTTGCAAATGTTTCGGGAAAAAAATCAACTGTTCTTGGTGCCTTCCTTACGAATTACCAAGTCTTTGATTATCAACCAGGTAATGAAAAATATAAGAAACTGCGCTCCTTTATAAAGATTCAAACGGGTAAAAGTTATGCTCATGGAATACAACTATTTGGACTTCAGGGAACAAATAATAACGCTTCTAACGACATGAAGTATCTTCATGTCTCTCCTTATCGATCAAGCTGGGGTTGTCCTTCAATAGACTCAAAGAATTACTGGATGATCGAAGAACTCGCCAAAAATGGTCCATCTCTATTAGTTAATTATGGCGAAAAAAGTAAAATGGAAGACATAAACAAGTGCTCTGAGGACTAATGATGAAATTTTTAACCTTACTACTTATCAATTTTAGTTGTTTTGCTCAATGCCTTAGCTTCAAGGTTCAAAAGCTAGATTCCTTCGAAATTGACTTAAAAACAAAGAAAGAACTTTCATTGATCACTATTAAACAAGATGGACAAAAGCTTCAGGGCTGGTTCTTCTGCGACAAAATAAGATCAAAGTATTCTTGTAAAGGAGATGATGATAGTGGGGTGTTTAATATTTCAATGGCCAAAGATGGATCGGCACTTTTAGAAATTTCTCATCTTCGCGTTGGACAACCAGATTCAAAGTCTTATCAGTTTAAAAATACTCGCCAAAAGTATCAGGGAAGAAGCTGTAATTAATTTAAAAAACTAAAGTAAGTAGCTCGCCAGTTCAATCTCTCTAGCCTTTCCCCAGATAAATGGAGACTTATATCTTCTAAGGTCAAGCTCAGTAATTTCCTCTCCCTCTGACATTGACTTAATCCCACGTGAGTTACATATAATTACTCCCGCCGCAATATCCCAGATATTCTTATTTCTCTTAGAAATAACGACATCACAAGCGCCACCTGCCAATAGTCCAAGCTTATAAGCAATACTTCCCATTGGAGTCAAACTAATTTGTTCATTACGTTGATGGTCGACAAGATTTTTTTCCCACTCACTTCGAGAAACCATCACATGAATTGTTGGAGGAACAACTGTCCGAGGTTCGATTGGAATATGTAAATCACTTGAAATTTCAAAACCTGTAAACGGATTATAAATCCAACCATAACTCTTTGGATCGTTTATATCTGCAGAGTTTAAAATCGCTAATGAGACAGCACACTCTCCATACCCTTTGACAAACTCTCTCGTACCATCAATAGGATCAAGGACGATAACGGGAAACTCGAATTTTTCAGGATTTTCTTCGCTATAGAAGTTTAAATGACCATGTCTCTTTGAAAAAATTTCCTGTGTTCTTTCTGACACATAAATATCAAATTCAGTAACAGGTGAAAGGTCAGACTTAATATCTACTTTTAATTCGCGGCTTCTAAGTTCATGAAGCTTTTTATAAATATCTTTCTTTAGTTCTTCTAATTCAATTCTATACATCTAAGACACCAAGATAAAGTTTTTATATTCACCAATTCTAATATTGGTTAGGTACTCAATAAAGTCACTTAAAATTACGCGTGCATCTTTCAAATACAGATCAAGAGGAAGAGAGAGAATATCAATATCATTCGTGTTCTCTTTTATCCAACGAGACATCACAGTCGGATGTGTCCCGTTAAAAGCACGAAGTCCCCAAATGCGTGAGTAATGAAATTCCTCAGATTGGTGATCTTTACCGTGATAGAGTTTTGTAAACGCTTCCGTTTTCTTGCTCATCACCTGCTCTTGCCTAGCCCATCCATAGTGATAAATATTCGCATCAATTTTAATACACTTAATTTTTGAATCATCTTGATTTCTAAAACCTTGAGCATCGAGCCAGCTTTTAATTCCAACTTTATTTCTGACCAGACGAATTTCATGGCGATAAGTTTTCTTCGTAACTTTTACAATATTTGTGTTGCCATAGAAGTGATGATAATTAAAAACAATTCCATTAGCATTTTTGTTTAATTCTAATCTATTTAAGCCTTCTCTAATCACTGCATAGTCTTTTTCGTGTAAACATTCATCGCCTTGAATATAAATCCCGTAATCGCCAGTAATTGCATCTAAAGCAATGTTTGTTTGTTCAGATAAAATCAAACCTTGCTTTTGTACTTCTGGGTTCCAAAAAGATTTTAAAAACTTATATTTTTCTTCGGGAAATTTTTTCTTTAAAAATTCGTAAGTACCATCATCTTTAGTACACTCTTGATCTTCAAATCCAACATTGATGACAACTTCGTCACAGAGTGGGGCAATTGATTCAATCGCTTCTGCGAATGGATATCCTAGACTCAGACCATTCTTTATAAATGTAAACCCTGAAACTTTCATTTTGATAATTCCTTTTTAATTTCGTTATACACGTGCGAAGGACTTGTCATTGACATACATATCATAGAGTCACAAGTCGACAACCCACAGTAGTGAGCCTTTCTAGTGCGGCACTCGAGTCCTTCAATGTAGAAAAAAGGGTGTCTCTGCTCGGAATATGGATGCCATTCATTTGGTGGCTCTGGCCCAAATAATGTATATGATTTGATTCCACTCGCAATTGCAATGTGTTTTAGACCTGTATCATTTCCAATGTATAACTTTGAATCAGCAAAGTACTTTGGAAGTTTCTCTAGCGGTATCCTGACAACTTCAAGATTTCCCTCAACATCAAGTTTCGTAACTTCGCCTTCAATTTTCTTGTCTTCTAACGAGTTTGAAAGCGGGACAATAATTTGAGTGTCAGGATTTTCTTTCTTTATCAGAGCTGCAAGCTCAACATAACTTTGCATTGCCCACATTTTTGTTTCTCGAGTTGCAACTACTCCAAAGATCACTCTATTATGCTCATCTTTTTTCAAATGATTAAAGCTTGGCTCAAAATCTAAGAATGTCGGTATCGCTCTATTCTGGCCAAGATAGCTATAGGCACCATCAAGGTCTCGTTGAATAAGCGGCTTAATTAATCCTTGGTCAATAACGTCACCAAATTTTTCGTGGTGATTATGAAAAGTATACTTGAAGCCTAGTATGTACTTAAATAAAGTAAAAAACTTCTTCGTTCTTCCACTCAGATGCAGCTCATGAACATGGTCTATTTCTAATCGTTTAAGTACTTTGTACAGCTTATAATAATCAGATAATTTCTCAATCGTGATTGGAATAATACCATCAGCATCAGTTTGAACTTCACTGTAAAGCTTTGCTGTCCAGTCTCTAATTCCATAATAAATTTTACTATTTGGATAAATTGAACGAAGATAGGAGATAGTAGACAAACCCATTACCGAGTCACCGAGTGCTCGATATTTAACAACTAAGATTGTGGGTGAATCGTTTTTCATAAAGGCCTATCAATGATTAAGATTTCTGCTGCCATTATAACGTTTAATGAAGAACACAACATTGAGCGCTGCATAAAATCAATAATGGACGTCGTCGATGAAATAGTCGTTATTGACTCTTTCTCAACCGACAAGACAAAAGAAATATGTCTTAAATATAAGACTAAATTTATCGAAAATCCATTCGCAGGGCATATTCAACAAAAGAACTTTGCGCTCACTCAAACGAGTCATGATATCGTCCTTTCTCTTGATGCTGATGAGGCTCTTGATGAAAAATTAAGTGCTCAAATTATTGCGCTCAAATCTAATTTCAATAAAGATGGATATTTTTTTAATCGACTCACTAATTATAATGGCCAGTGGATCTACCGCTGTGGCTGGTATCCCGATAAGAAACTTAGATTATTTAATAAAAAGAAGGCGACGTGGTCGGGAGTTAATCCTCACGACATTATCGAAATGGCGCCAGACTCATCTTCTCAGTATCTTCCTGGAAACTTACTTCATTATAGCTATGACTCGATTACAGACCATATTTCTCAGACAAATAAATTTACAACGATAGCTGCAAAAGAGGCTTACTCTCGTGGTGTTCGCTCAAGTGTTTTTAAAATTGTGACAAGACCGATATTAAAATTTATAAAAGATTACTTTTTAAAGAGAGGCTTTCTTGATGGACGCTATGGCTTTATCATTTGTTGCATCAACTCTCTTTCGGCCCTATTAAAGTTTTCAAAAATTTATGACTTACAGACTCAGCGGAGAATAGATTGAAAATTGTTTTCTACCACCACGCACCACTACCAGTTAAAACCTATGGTGGAACAGAACGGATAATGTTTTGGCACATGAAAGAACTAGCAAGCCTTGGTCATCAGGTTATTCTTCTTGGTCACCCTGAATCTAATGTTAAGGATTACGGAATCAAACTGATTCCTCTTGATAAGTCTATTATACGAAATGGCTGGGAAAAACTTATTCCTAAAGATGCTGATCTTATCCATCTTCAAATCAGCTACCAAATACCGAAAGAAATTATCGATATCCCGCAAGTTTGTACAATTCACGGTAATGGACAGCCTGGCGAAATCTTTCATGAGAATGCAGTTTTTGTTTCGGGAGCACATGCTAAACTTCACAGCTCGAACTCATTTGTTTACAATGCGATTGATTTTGATGAGTACCCGCGTCCAAAACACTTACATAAATCAAGTAACAACCTCCTCTTCTTGGCCAAGGCTTCATGGAGTGTTAAAAATTTAAAAGATTGTAAAACAGCAGCAATAAAATCAAAGAAGCACCTCCACATTGCAGGAGGAAGATC
Organism: uncultured Bacteriovorax sp.; assembly: GCA_964593545.1. GTDB lineage: Bacteria > Bdellovibrionota > Bacteriovoracia > Bacteriovoracales > Bacteriovoracaceae > Halobacteriovorax_A. The sequence continues at coordinate 42,852 of CAZQJK010000012.1, forward strand.
ATTTAGCTTTTCAAAATATATTCATAACCATGGACTCATTGGCGGTGATGAAAAACTAAAACTTATTCGAAAGTGTGATGCACTTCTCTTTCCCGTAAGATGGCATGAACCTTTTGGTCTTGCGATGATAGAAGCAATGTCACAAGGACTTCCAGTTATTGGTTCACACTATGGCAGTTTACCAGAAGTCATCGGCCCTGCCGGTAGATCATGCAAAAGTAGAGCTGAGTTTATTGACGCTGTTTCCGATTTTAACTTTCATCTCGGTGCTAAGCAAATTATTGAGTATGCACAAAGTAAATTTGCAATATCAGCATACACAAAATCATATTTAAAATTATATGGAAGAGTTATTTCAGGTGAAAGCTTAAATGAGAAGAATCCATACTACAGTCTTGAAACGAGAGCGGAAGAATTACTTCCATTTTAACGGATGTGATAAACCATATCCATCTTAAATGTTTTCTCCTGCTCAAGATCAATAATACCTTCTTTAGTCAAAAGATCACCTGTTGTATCCGTTGCATCGGTAACACCAAATGATGGTGTTATTTGTACAAAATTAGCTCCTGGAAAAGAGCGAAATGAGATATACGGAACACTTTCAAAGTTGATGGCAATTGATTTTTCGCTGACTCTATTTTTCAATGCAATTGACGAGGAAGATAAGTCTCTAAACACAAGTTCTCCGTGCTTAAAGAGATCATAGTTAAAATTAATTCTCTTATCATTTAAAATTTTCTTATTGTCGACATGTTCAAAATTTACAAGATCATTATCAAGATTATATGCTCCCCTCTCCTCTCTATTTGAAAATTCTAAATAGTAATCTTCAAGGGCTTCAACAGATAGAGGAACATTGAAAACTGTTCCATAGCCAAGAGAGAAAAGCATTTCCTTCTTATCCATATTCTTAACTTCTAGGGAAACTGAAAGCTTTGGACCATAAACAGTAAAGGTAATCACTAAATTAAACATAAATGGGTAGCATGAGAGAGTATCATTATCGTGAGATAAACTTAGTGAAACTTGATCTTTCATTTGGCTTTTAACATGAAACTTCATATCTTTTGCAAAACCATTTTTTTGCATCTGATGATACTTTCGTCCAATTCGATACTTATCGTCTTTTAATTTACCAACTACGGGAAAACAAAATAGAGAAGAAATTGGAGAGATGGCCTTCTTTTCCTGCCAGATATATTCAACCCTTGATTCAAGATCAAGTAAACTTTTAAGCTCAGCGCCTACAAGTGATATTGTCGCGCTGATAAATTCACTTTCAATAGTAATTAAAGATGATTTATCCACACTTCTATTATATCTAATATTTATTAAAAATCACATACTTACTATTTTCCTAGTGATTTAGTAACCGACAAGCCTAGTCCATCAATGCCACTAAGCAGCTTAAATCACATGAAGTATCCCATCGTGGGTTACAAAATGCTGCTCCAGTACGAAGTTTTTTCGCAATAAATGTGAAGCTGAATTACATTCCAGGCACATTAACAAGATGAGTTTGGGGGAAACATGAACACAGCAAATATCGTAGAACTAAATAGTAGAAAATTTCAAGCAGCAAAGATTCAGTCAAATCCAGTAAAAGATTTTCTTCACGATATTCGCTCTCCTCTACAAGCTCTTCAAGCATTAGCAAGTGAGCACGGACTTACACCAACAGAGTCTGACAAAATGTATAAGTCTTGCATGAGCCGCATTGTTTCACTTACTGAAAATTCAGCAAGAAAGCAAAATCAAACAACAACGATCTGCCTTGCCAATATGTTCAACTCTCTAAAGAAAGAAAAAGAACTAGAACTTAGCTGCTCAATAAGTACAGCGATCTTACTTAATAATCCATGGATAACAATAGATTTAAGTGAAGAACAGCTAAAGAATATTCTATCAAACCTAATCAACAATTCAGTGAACGCAAATAGCACAAGCATTACTCTACGCGCAAAGATTATGAGAAGTATTTTAAAGATCGAAGTTATTGATTCGGGAAAAGGAATTGACGCAAATACGATTTCAAAAATTGGCCACTATGGTCAAACCTATACAAAAGGAGGGCAAGGACTAGGACTAACAAATGCAATTACTACAATTAGAAATGCGGGGGGCGATATTTCATGTCGATCAATCCCAAATGTCATCACCCAATTCACCATTTCCCTTCCTCTTTAATCCTACCAAAAATTCATCTAAAGTGAGGGCTGCACAAGCAACCTTCACTTTCTTTTTCGACCCTTTCCATGTAAAATAATGGTTTAAATCCCTTTAAAATCAGCTTTGGAAAGAATATGAAAGTTATTGAGCATATCTCAAAATCAAATGGCACACTTTTTAGTTTTGAAATTGTACCTCCGCCAAGAGGAAAAACAATTACTGCAGTTACCGATGTAGTTGAAACACTACTTCCACATAACCCATCTTGGATTGATGTTACAGCTCACCCGGCCGGGGCCTATTACAACGAAAGGCCAGATGGAACAATTGAGAGAAAGATATATAAGAAACGTCCAGGAACTATTGGTATCTGTGGAGTTATTCAAAATAGATTTAGAGTTGATACTGTAACCCATCTTTTGACTCAGGGATTTACAAAAGAAGAAACTGAAGATGCCATGATTGAACTTAACTTTCTTGGAATTCACAATGTTCTTGCCTTGAGAGGTGACGGACTAAATTACAATAAGCAGTATGACAAGTCTCGATCAGTTAATCATTACGCCATTGATCTCGTAAAACAAATTAACGACGTCAAAAATGGCAAGTTCCTTGATGAGTTATCGCAATCGCTTCCACTCGATTTTGGAGTTGGTGTTGCTGGCTACCCAGAAAAGCATTTCGAAGCGCCAAGTTTAAAACTCGATATTCAACATTTGAAAGACAAGGTTGATGCTGGAGCTGACTATATTGCGACTCAAATGTTTTTTAAAAATGATAAATATTTTGAATTTGTTTCTCTTTGCCGTGAAGCGGGAATTAACGTCCCAATCGTCCCAGGAATTAAAGTTATAAAGAACTTAAAGCAATTTAATTCGGTTCCGAGTAATTTCTATGTCGATTTCCCAGATGAATTTGTTGAAGAAGCACATGCAAACCCTAACCATGTCGAAGAAATTGGTATTAGATATGCAATTAAACAGTGCGAAGAATTAGTAAATGCAAAAGTCCCATCCCTACACTTCTACGTTATGAATGATGCAAAGAGTGTGGCCCAAGTCGTAAAGAAGTTTTTTTAATGAGTATAAAAATTGAATTAGAAAATTTAGTAAAATCCCAAATTGTATTTCTTGATGGTGCAATGGGGACAATGATCCAACAGTATAAATTAGAAGAAAAAGACTTTAGGGGCGATCGTTTTATCGACTCTAAAATTGATCTCAAGGGGAATAACGATCTCCTCAATATTACACGTCCAGAGATCATTAAAGAGATACACACAAAATACCTGCAAGCAGGTGCAAATATTATTGAAACAAATACATTCTCAGGGACTAAGATAGCGCAAGCGGATTATGAACTTGAAGATGCTGTGTACGATATCAATTTTAATGCCGCAAGAATTGCAAAAGAAGCATGTGTTGATTTTAAGAAAGAGAATCCTTCGCATATATGCTATGTCGCAGGGGCTTTAGGCCCAACGAATAAAACTGCCTCAATTTCTCCAGATGTTAATAACCCCGCATATCGAGGTGTTACATTTGATGAACTAGTCGAAAATTACTACTTTCAAACAAAGGGACTCATCGACGGTGGAGCAGACATCCTCATCGCTGAAACAACTTTTGATACACTAAATTTAAAAGCTGCAATTTTTGCTATGAATAAGTATCTTGAAGAGCATTCTTTAGATATCCCAGTCATGTTATCAGTGACGATTACAGATGCGTCGGGAAGAACCCTTTCGGGACAAACGGTTGAAGCATTCTGGAATTCAGTGTCACATGCAAAGCCATTCAGTGTTGGGATTAATTGTGCTCTAGGTGCACAAGAGATGCGACCATATATTGAAGAGCTTTCAAAAATATCAAATTGCTACATCAGTTGCTATCCAAATGCCGGACTTCCTAATCCATTAAGTGATACTGGCTATGATGAAACACCTGCTCAGACAGCAAGCTTTCTTGAAGAGTTTGCTTCAAGTGAACTAATAAATATTGTCGGTGGTTGTTGTGGAACGACTCCTGCGCATATTGCTTCAATTGTTAAACATTTAAAAGATATTAAACCAAGACATATTGGAACGATTAAAGAAGAGTTAAAGCTATCAGGGCTTGAGCCACTAAATTTAAGTTCGACAGGTAGTCGTCCTTTCATTATGGTTGGTGAGAGAACAAATGTTACTGGTTCTCCTCGCTTTGCAAAACTTATCAAAGAAGGCAATTTCGATGAGGCACTCAACGTTGCAAGACAACAAGTTGAAAATGGTGCAAATATTATTGATATCAACTTCGATGAAGGCTTACTTGATTCTAAAGCATGTATGGTTCAATTCCTAAATCTTGTGGCTTCGGAGCCTGATATTTGCAAAGTTCCTATCATGATCGACTCTTCGAAATGGGAAGTCATTGAGGCAGGACTAAAATGTATTCAAGGAAAAGGAATTGTAAATTCAATTTCTTTGAAAGAAGGTGAAGAAGCCTTTAAAAAACACGCAAAACTCATTAAAGAATATGGTGCCGCTACAGTCGTTATGGCATTTGATGAGGAAGGTCAGGCTGCGACGCAAGCCGACAAGGTCAGAATTTGTAAGCGTGCCTATAAAATTCTCGTTGAAGATGTTGGCTTCAATCCAAATGATATTATTTTTGATCCAAATATTCTCACTGTTGGAACAGGAATTGAAGAACATAATAATTATGCTGTCGACTTTATTGAAGCCGTCAGAGAGATAAAAAAAGAATGTCCAGGCGCTTTAACTTCAGGTGGAGTATCAAACGTTTCCTTCTCATTTAGAGGAAATAATGTTGTAAGAGAAGCCATGCATAGTTCATTTCTCTACCATGCTATTCAAGCAGGACTTGATATGGGTATTGTAAATGCAGGGATGTTAGAAATTTACGAAAATATCGAATCGACACTAAAAGAAAAAATTGAAGACGTTTTATTAAATAGAAATCCTGATGCAACTGAAGCCCTCATTGATTATGCTGAAAGGTTTAAGGGAATTCAAGGAAAGAAGAAAGAGGATGATCTAACATGGAGACAATCTTCTCTTCAAGAGCGTATCTCCCACTCTCTTGTAAAAGGGATCACAACATTTATCGAAGAGGATGTTGAACAAGCAAGACAAATGCTTGGAAAACCACTCAACGTTATTGAAGGCCCCTTAATGGAGGGAATGAAAGTTGTTGGAGATCTTTTTGGTCAAGGGAAAATGTTTCTCCCTCAGGTTGTAAAGAGTGCAAGAGTTATGAAACAGGCCGTGGCCTATCTTGAGCCATTTATGGATAAAGATAAGTCAGATACTTCGAGTGCAATGAATTTTGTTATCGCAACGGTTAAAGGTGATGTTCATGATATTGGGAAGAATATCGTTGGTGTTGTACTCGCATGTAACGGCTATAACGTTATTGACCTAGGAGTTATGGTGTCGTGCGATGCCATTATAAAAGCATGTAAAGAACACAATGCGGTCCTTGTTGGTCTCAGTGGTTTAATTACTCCATCTCTTGATGAGATGATTCATAATGTTGCCGAGTTTGAAAGACAAGGTCTTAACATTCCTGTTCTTGTAGGGGGTGCGACAACAAGTCAAACCCATACAGCAGTAAAGGTTGCACCGCATACTAACAACCCAGTTGTTCAGGTCCCTGATGCCTCTTTGGTTGTTGAGATTGCTAATAATTTATTAAGTAATACTTTCAAAGAAGATTATTTAAAAGAATTAAAAATCAAACAAGCAAACCTAAAACAATATTTTGAAAACTCAAAAAATAATACAAATCAAGTCATTTCATATGAAGAGGCCTATGAGCGTAGACCTCGCTTTCCAAATGTAAAGAAGACGATCAAGCCTGATTTCACGGGAAAGAGAGAAATTACAGATATTACAATTGAAGAGATTTCAAAATACATAGACTGGTCTCCGTTCTTTTGGACATGGGAATTAAAAGGTGTTTACCCTAAAATTCTCTCTCACGACGTTTACGGTGAAGAGGCAAAGAAGTTATTTAAAGATGCTCAAAGCTTTCTTGAAAGAATTATCAAAGAAAAACGCTTCACTCCACGAGCGGCCCTAGGTTTTTGGAACGCGCAACGTGATCGAGATGATGTTCACCTCTTTGATGATCATGGAAATAAAATTGAAACATATAATTTCTTAAGACAGCAAAAGAATAAGACAAAGAGTGAGGATAGCTACTATTCTCTTAGTGATTTTATTCATGAAGATACTTCTATTGAAGATTATATTGGAAGCTTTGTTGTTACGATTCACGGAGTAGAAGATTTTGCGAAGCAGTTTGAAAAAATCAATGACGACTATAGTGCGATTATGGTTAAGGCTGTTGGTGATCGCCTAGCTGAAGCTTTTGCAGAACTAATCCACAAGAGAGCTCGCCAGCACTGGGGAATCGAAAGTGAGCATGACTTCAATATCGATGATCTGATTAAAGAGAAGTATCAAGGAATTAGACCGGCTCCTGGATATCCAGCTTGTCCTGAGCACACAGAGAAATTGAAGATATGGAAACTTCTTGATGCTGATAATACGACAGGTGCAAGACTTACAGAGAATATGGCCATGATGCCAGCAAGTTCTGTTTCAGGTTACTTATTCTCACATCCAAACAGTAAGTACTTTAATATTCTCTCGATTGGTGATGATCAACTTGAAAGCTATGCAAATAGAAATGGAATGAGTTTAGATGAAGCAAAAAAATGGTTAAGAACAGTTCACATCAATTCATAGATAAGTACTTCGATAATATAAGAAGTACTTATTCACAAATGTTTCTCTCTGATGAGAAGATAAAACTACTACTCACGGAATGTCAGGATGAAGAATTCCTTCGTCCTCTATTTCACTACCTCTCACTTGCTTATAAATCTAATCCAAACCACAAAGAGTCTGGTTCTCTACTCTTTGACTTTGTTGATGACTCTGAATATGAACTTTCGCAATGGATTGAAGCTATTTCAATATTTCATCACTGGCTTGAAGATAATTCTCGCTCGACGACATTCCAAAAAATGCTTGGCTACATCAGCTGCTGTACTCAGTCCCCTGAAAATAAAATGATTAAGTATCAACTCAGAGATATTTTAGACGATATGCTTAAGACTCATGGCTATGTTGGGTAATCCCCAAACAACAGGAATCGGTTCGTTACCAGAGATGTCTATTAAAGAGGCGTTGAAGTATTCATTAAGCTTTGATATCCCCTTCTTCCCTCAAATACTTAGTATTCATGGCGATATGATTTCGCAAGCAAGAGAAGCTAACTTTAAATACCTTCAAGACTTCTATGACCTTTGCACGAAACAAAATAAGATGATCGTTAAAGTGCAAATAGCTGGTCCTTCAACAACAAAGCTGGAGCTTAATCATTACCACAAGATTATGACTCTGATACAATCTCACAACTTCTCAGGAGAAGTTCTCATCTTTATCGATGAGCCAGTTTGGCAGCATGATAGCCTTTTAAAAATAAATATGATTGGTAAAGACCTAAGTATTCACACTTGTGCAAATTTATCCAATTTTAATATTGATGACCATGATCTGAAAAATATCCAGTATTTTTCTTATGATTATATCTTAAATCCTAATCTTCATGAGAATATCAGCGAAAAAGAGAAACTTGTCCCAGGGTGTGTAGATAAAGATGGCAAGCACGAAGATATCGAATTTAGTGGGTATAAAATAATCTCACCAACTTGTGGCCTGGCCGGAAGCTGTGATATTGAAAAAGTTAGAGATGAACTTGAAAGAATTAAGCGGACCCAAGAATAAGATCCGCAAAGAGTTACTAACTAACTTTTTCTATTGATTTATTTAAAACCTGTCCATAATTTGTATGTCCCCAAAATACAACCTTCTGCTTAGAAGTTACATCGTGAAACTTTCTATCTTTTTTTCGATCATTTCTTAAGTTCGTTATATAAGACTCAACATTATTAAGTAGTGAATTCAAAATCTTCTCTTCTTTTTCACTAAGTAAGATTTTTTGTAATTTATAGATATTACTATTCTCTTCACTGAAACAAGTATCGACAATATTATCATTTAGTTCCTTAATCTCATCTCTTACAGATTCAATTCGATTAGCGGCATGCCAAGCAATTTGATTTTGAGCAATCTGATAATTTCCAGCAATATATGTTACGAGACCCTTAGCCGTTAGCCTTGCAAGAACTGAGAGCACGATCGATGAATCAATTTCTACATCACGTGCAATCAGAGAAACATTATTATTATTTTTTGAAATAGATTCTAAAACGACTCTCTCTAATAAAACTAAACCTTTCATATTTTCTCCTTAAGCCACAACTTCTTTGATAATAGAACTTTTCAATATTTGCTTTACTTCTAATTTACGTACACAGAATTTTTCAATTTCTTTTAAGGCATTTGCTGATAGCTCGTTTAAGCATGTGTTGAATGTATCTTTAATAGTTGAAGTCTCAGCAATCTTCTCATCAATTTTTTTACTAATTTTAAGATACTCAGTGAGCTTCATTTCAAAACCATTACAAAGTCTAAATGCCCTCGTCATTTGAATATCTGTAATTTCGGCCATTTCCTTATATGTAGGATTTCCGTACAACTCTTTAAACCTTTCAATTAATCGCTTCTGCTCAGACTTCATTCAATCTCCTCCCTATTAAGTTAGTTTCCTATAAGCACAATGAATGCCAACATTTCGGACACATAAACCATTGATATTATGATTACTTGTCCTTAAATTGTTCTCATTTAAAAACAAATGTGTTCTCATATAAGAATGAAATTAAAAGTTGCTAGCTCAAATATACGATTCGATAACCCTAAAGACGGTGATCATGACTGGAAAGGCAGGCGTGAAATCCTAGCGGATGTTATTAACTCCTTTAATCCTGATCTTCTAGGAACTCAGGAAGGATGGCAGTGGCAGCTCTATGACTTTAAGTCTCTTCTTGAAGAGCTTGATATCGCAGATGGGCATCGTTCTTGGATTGATGAGAGAATGTATCCTTCAATTTTTTATCGCAAAGAAGATCTTCACCTTCTAGATTCTGGGGATATTTGGCTTTCCGAAACTCCAGGTGTAGTGGCCTCAAAGTCATTTAATAGTGCATTTCCAAGACTATGTACCTGGTCAAAGTTTAAATGTTCCCAACAAAGAACATTGCTCTTTGTCGATGTTCATTTAGATCATATTCATAGTGAAACTCGAGAAGCGCAGATTGGTGTGCTTATTAACGAAATTTCTAAAATAAATGATTGTACTCATATGATACTTTGTGGTGACTTTAATGAATCCCCTAGAGAGGATGTGAGAAAGCTTATCGTTTCGAAACTCGACCTCTATGATCCGTGGATTGATCATGAGAAGGAAGAAGAGACCTCTCACCACAATTTCACAGGCGAGCGCAATGACGGCACGAGAATCGATTGGATAATGCTTTCAAAGAATATTAGCTGTGATGCGATTGATCTTCACAGAGATAGTCATCGAGGGATTTATCCCTCAGATCACTTTCCTGTTCTTGCAACGATTGAACTTATCTAGAAAAAGCTAGAGCTTTACGCCGGCCTGGGTTCCAATATGGAGGTAAGTTTCCATTCCCTTCTTTGTATTATCAAGAATATCTTTGGATGGGGCCCATTTACCTTTTTCTCCTATAACAATCACTGTTGATCCACCAAAGAGAAAGTAGCCCTTTTCCTGTCCTCTCTTAAAGGTTTTTAAATCTGTCGACTGAACAATTCGACCAACACAAATGGCACCTACTTCAACGTAAGCAAGTTTTCCAAAATTCTCTGTTTCAAGAATTGTAACTTCTCTAATATTTGTAGAAAAAATATCATTTCTTTTTTTAAGTGCGATGGGATTTACTGAGTGATACTTACCAGAGACTTTATAGTAATCGAGAACTTTTCCCCCATCAGGATAATGAAATCGGTGATAGTCTACAGGACAAAGCCTTGCGAGAAGGAGGGGCCCATCGCTGAAGGTCTCGGTCCACTTGTCGTTGGCCAAGAGCTCTTTTGCATTTAGAAATTTCCCCTTCACAGGAATTGTATCTTCATCGTTGATTGAGTCGTAACCAAAGTATCTTGCTTCACAAAATGCAGGCATTTCACTTGGTGCCTGAATAAAGTCTCTCTTTCCATCTTTAAACTGTCGAATGAAGAATTTATTGAAACTCGAATAAGGATCATTTTCGTCTCTTCCCTCTTCTGGAAGATAATCATCCATTTGAATTTCAAAATTCTTTATAAACTCTGGAATTTTATTCTTACTCGAAGAAGAACTTTGCATTAATCCATAAATAACACTAATAGGTGCAGTCGCTAAAAGAGGTGATAAAATTTTTCCCCCCAAAGACTCATAAAGCCATTTCACACCAGCATCACCGTAGACTTTTTCCGTTTCGACTTGACCATTTGGACGGTTAAAATATTGTATTTTCAAGAACTTACCCTTTATTGTTTACTGCTTAACAAAGTTTTTACAAAAACTTAGCTTGAGCATAAAATTTTTTAGAATTATACATATATATAGGAAGCTCAGTCAAAGAAAGGAGGCGTTGTTGAAAAATCTAAGTCTGATCACCTTTTTAGTCGCTCTACTGCAAGTTCAATCTTTTGCTTTATTTGAAATTAACGAAAATAAGGCACTCCTTGAAAATGAAAAGAATACGATTTCGATTTTCAAAGAAAATGTTAAGTCAGTTGTTCACATCTCAAATATAAAAAAAGTAAGGCGTGGCTTTTTTATGGATCTCAATCCAATGGAAGTTGTCGAGGGTGAAGGGACAGGATTTCTATGGAATAACGATGGCTACATTGTTACAAATTTTCATGTTGTACAAGGTGGCTCAAAATTCACAGTGAAACTTCATCAGGATCAAAAGGAATATGAAGCAAAACTTGTTGGAACAGAACCTGGAAAGGATGTTGCTGTTTTAAAATTAACAAATCCTCCATCTCAGTTAACTAATGTAACTCTCGGAGATTCTAAAGATCTCCAGGTTGGACAGAAGGCCGTGGCGATTGGTAACCCTTTCGGTCTCGATAATACTTTAACACAAGGAATTGTTTCGGCCCTTGGTCGAAGTATTACAGGGATTGGTGGAGTTAAAATATTTGATATGATCCAAACAGATACATCTATCAATCCAGGAAACTCGGGAGGACCATTGCTTAACTCCAAAGGTGAAGTTATTGGGATGAATACAATGATTTTTTCAAATTCTGGTTCGAGTGCGGGAATAGGTTTTTCAGTTCCAATTAATACAATCAAATCAATCGTCCCACAGCTGATAAAGTACGGAGAAGTGAAAAGAGCTGGTCTAGGAATACGTCCAATAGGTCGTGAAGAATTAAAGTATTACTACGGTATCCAAGTTGAAAAGGGTTTACCAATAGGTTTTGTATTTAAAGACGGTGCAGCTGCGGAAGCTGGACTTTTAGGAATGACTCAAGACAGGGAGAATATTTATGTCGGAGATATTATTACTGCCATTGATGGCAAAAGTGTTAACAGTTTTGATGATATATTCAATATATTATTTGAATACAAAATCGGAGACAAGGTTGAAGTTAGCTACCTTAGAGATAAGAAAAAAATGAAAACATCGGTCAAACTAGAAGCATTAAAGTCTCGTTAATTTCGAGACTTTAAAATTTGTAATAGCAATAGTGGTGCCCCCACTGTTGCTGTGATCGCCCCGATAGGAAGTTGAACTTCAGTTAAAATATTGCGAGAAAAGAAATCGCAAAGAACCAAGAAAATCGCACCAATCAAAAGATTGTGAATTTGAAATTTCGATATATCCGCTCCATAGAATCTCTTTGTCAGGTGAGGGATAATTAGCCCCACAAAACCAATCGGCCCACAGATCCAAACCACGGCACAGACGGCAACAGAACAGATAAGAATATAGTACTTAAATACAAAGTTTGTATTTACTCCTCGAGAGTGAGCAAATGTATCACTAATAGAAAGTAGAGTTAATTCCTTCCTTTTAAAATACATAAGCGCTGCAGTAAGAATTAGTAGTGGATAAAGAAAATAAAGCTCACGAAGCCCAACAATATTGAGACTGCCCATCATCCATCGAATTAATTTTGACACACTCTCGTTTCCAAGTAGCGACTGAATGAGAATAATCGCACTCGAAGAGAAAATTCCAATACATACTCCAAACATGAGGATTTGATTACGAAAATTTCCCTTTTTTAATTTTAATAAAAGTACGAATAAAGGGATGAGCATAAGAGCAAAGATGAAAAACTTATTACCAGTGTAACCTAGTTCAAAGAGTAATTCCGAAAGAGCAAGCGCAACGGCCGCAACAGAAGAGATACCTAGTGTATAAGGTGTTGCGAGGCTATTTCTAAAAATAATTTGAAATGTCCAACCGATATTGGCAAGAGTGGCACCAATAATAATAGAGAGTAAAATGCGAGGGACACGCAAGGTGTTAACAATTATTTCATCAATTTCATTTAACTGAAGTGGGTTTAAAAATGTTCCGTCGGAATAAAAAATTGAAACAAGGCTCAACATTAATACAACGGCAAGAAGGACCAATCTCATTTTACAAATACTCCTTCTTCATTTTGAGAGTATTTAAATTCCCGTTCAAACAAATTATCGAGATGTTTATCTTCAAATAAATTTGAAATCTCTTCATTAAATATTAGAGAACCATTCTTAAGACCTAGAACTCTCCCCGTGGTATTGCAGATAAAATTAATATGATGAGAAACAACTAACACTAAGTGATTTAAAGATTGTTTAAGAATAGCTTTTTCGAGCATATCAATATGAAGAGGATCCAAGAAATTTGTTGGTTCATCAAGAATGATAACCTTACTATCTTGATAAAAAGCAGCGGCCAAATTAACTCTTTGTCTCTCTCCACCACTTAGAGTGTAAATCTTTTGATCTAAGATTGGTTCAAGGTCAAATATACTTAAAATATCTTGAAGTAATTGCTTGTCTTCAACTTTATTAACCCTTGCATATGAAATGATGTCTTTAACACTCAATTCAATATCAGATGGCAGTTCTCCACAGTAACTAATAATTGCGGCCCTTGAGGTAGCATCAATGTCATCGAGATTTTTTCCATCAAGTCTAACAAGTCCATTAAACTCAATTAAGTGACAAAGGACTTTAGCGAGAGTCGTTTTACCCGCGCCATTTGGGCCAATGATCCCAACAACCCCAGTTTTACTAAAACTAAGGTTAATCGGTTTTAGAATTTCTTTGTTAGCTATCGTTACCGACACATTTTCAATGTCTATCATCTCACAACCTTTTTCATGTCATCATATAATAGACGAAGTCTTGGCCCTGTCACAACGGCATAATCCTTAAAAATAAATCTCATTTTCGAAGCAAAAAGAGAATCCTTCCAAGCACTTCTCGCTGCTCTATTCTCTCTTGCTCCAACTCTAATAATATAATCGAACTTAAGCTTTAATAGCTGCTCTAATCCAAGCTCAGGATAAAGCGAATAGGAAGCAGACAAACTATTAACGACACCAAGCTTATCTAATAAATCACCATAAATAGTTTCTGATCCAGCAGCTCTAACGGAGACAACTTTCCCTGATTTTATTTCTTCTGAAATTATAATGAGAACGCGTTTAGAGATTTTCTCATGCTGAATAAATGATTCTTCAAATTCTTTAATTTGAATATCCTTGTGGCCCTTAAACTTAGCATTAAGTTCCCATAAGCTCTTCGTTATATCAGTCAGTCTTTCATACCCAACTAAGACATGATCAAGTCCAAGCGACTTGATGTTTTCGAGGGACCTCGAATCTTTGGTCGTCGGAAGCAGTACAAGATTAGTTTTTAGTTGAATAATTTTTTCAAGATCAAGAACTAGAGCCGTTCCAATTTTTGGAAGTTTCTTGGCTTCTTCAGGATATTGGCAATAAGGGCTGACTCCAACTAATGAATCACCCATGCCCAAGAAATAAACCATCTCAGTAAGAGATGGCATTGTAGAAATAATTCTTAAGTCTTTAGAAAACGTATTTGAACAAATGAGTAAGAGGGAGAGAAATAGAAAAAATCTTTTCATCTTACCCTCTTATATTTATTGCATCTTAGGATCGAGAGCGTCTCTTACACCATCACCAACGAGTACAAATAAGAATAAGCTTGAAAATAGTGCTGCCGATGGAAATGTTGCAAGCCACCAAGCGATAGTAAAATTCTTATGGGCCTGAGCAAGTAATTCTCCCCATGATGGAGTAGGAACTTCAAGTCCAAAGCCTAGATAATCAAGACCTGCAAGGCCCGAGATACCTGCGGCAATTGTAAATGGAGCAAATGTAATAATTGGACCAAGTGAGTTTGGAAGGATGTGCTTAAAAATGATTCTCGCAGTGCTCGCTCCCATACCTCTAGCCGCTTCAACAAATTCAAGGTTTCTATTTTTTAAAAATTCTCCACGCGCATAGTAACTAACTCCCATCCAACCAAAAATTGATGAAATTAAAACAAGTAAGAAGAGACTCGGCTTGAAAATAGAAATCATTGTTAAAAGAAGTAGAAAAACCGGTACTGTATTAAAAATTTCAACAACTCTCTGTCCGAAGAAATCAACTTTTCCACCGAAGTATCCCATGAGACCACCAAGCATCACACCAACAACAGTTGATATTAGCCATACCAGAATTGCATAAGCAATAGAGTACTTGTAGCCATAGAGAAGACGAGTAAATACATCACGTCCCCTATCATCTGTTCCAAACCAATTTGAAGATGTTGGCTTTGAAGGATAAGATTCCACGACATCATTACTCTCATATGGATTCCATTTAACTATTGGCCATATTACAAGCGTGTCCTCAGCAAGAGTCATTTTTCGATAATCGACATAGAAACTATCTGTGATACCAAAATCTTTTGGATGATAATCAACAAAAGCTGGAAAGTAAGATTTTCCATTATGGCTCATATATAGAGGTTTGCTATTTGCAATTAATGGTGCAGCAAAAGTCATAATGAAAGATAGGATAAGAAGTACCGAAGCGATAACTGCAGTCTTGCGCTTCTTAAATCTTCTCCATCTTTTTAGAGTTAGTTCGTTTTCAATATATTTTTCTATCATTCGAAATCTATCCTTGGATCAACTACGACATACAAAATATCACTAATTAAGTTTCCAACGAACATTAGTACTGTTTGTATGAAGAATAATCCCATAATAACATTATAATCTCTTTCAAGTAGTGATTGGTATCCAAGAAGACCTAGACCATCAAGATTGAAAATTCTTTCGATAAATAGTGAACCAGCAAAGAACATTGAAAGAAAGTGGCCAAAGCCAGTTACAATTGGAACAAGGGCATTTCTTAAAGAGTGCTTTAAATAAACCATCTTATCAGAAAGTCCTTTTGCCTTTGCTGTTCTAATATAGTCTTGGCTAATGACTTCAAGCATTGAGTTCTTCATTAAGAGAGTTAGAACTGTGAACTGACCAACCATATAGGCAATTAAAGGAAGGAAGAAGTGCCAAACACGGTCTCCCATCTGCGCCCAAAATGTTAGATCATCATAGTTATCTGAATAGAGATCTCCAATCGGAAACCAATCAACGAAAGTTCCACCTGCAAAGTATACAAGGAGTAAAATACCTAACATAAAGCCAGGTATTGAATAAAGAGCAGATAGAAGAAAGCTACTTGTCACATCAAATTTTGAACCATGCTTAATGGCCTTCAATACTCCAAGAGGAATACAGATTAAATATGAAAAGAAAAATGAAATGACACCAAATTGAATTGAGACAGGAAGTTTTCCTTTTACGACATCAAGAACTGGTTCTTCATATGTAAAACTCTCCCCGAAATCAAGACGAGAAAGATTTGATAACCAAATCCAGTATCTCTCATATAGTGGCTTATCAAATCCGTATTGTTTTCTTAAAGCCTCAATAACTTCTTCAGAAACAGCACTGTCTTTATGAGTACTACCACTTACTCCAGCTCCAGCATCACCCATTCCACCAAATCTCATTTGCTGGATTTTTTGCTCAATTGGTGAACCAGGAGCAAGATTGATCATTCCAAACATTAGAATTGTGACCCCAAAGAAAGTTGGGATCATAATCAAAAATCTTCTTATAATATAGTTTAACAAATTCTTCTCCTAAATTTCTAAGTTTCTATTACTTAGAAATCCACCAGCAACCTAAACCAACTTCAAACTTAAAAGTATCTTTAACTTTTTGCATTCTTTTTGTATGTCCATAGAATGTGTACTTATCGTTAAATAAGAAGACATATGGAAAGTCGTCTGCAATTTCCTTATATACTTTACTTAAAATTACTTTTCTCTTTTCTTTATCAAGTTCAAAACGTGCTTCATCAATTAACTTATCAACTGTTGTATTCTTATACCCAATAAAGTTTGAACCTTGGTTATCTGCTGAAGATGAGTGCCAAATTTGTTTTGGATCCCAATCAACTGAACCACCTGACCAAGCAAGTCTCACGGCCTGAAAGTTTCTTTCATCGAGAGCCTTAATAAATGAGTTCCACTCGATAACTTTAATTTTTACGTCAACTCCAGCTTTCTTTGCATCTTCTTTAAACACAGTAAGGTATTTAACGAAGTCTTGTGAAGGTTCGAGGATTGTAAAAGAAAGTGGAGTCTTTTTTCCATCAATTACTTTATCAAGAATAAGATCGCCATCAGTATCTTTCCATCCTTCTTTTCTTAGGATTTCTAGGGCTTCTTTTGGATCAAAAGCAATTGGCTTAACTGTTTTATTTGCATATTCAGATTGAAGATATGTTGGACCCGTTGCCGGAACAGAGTATCCAAATCTAAACTTATCAATCATCTCTTTTCTGTTAACAAGGTGATAAAGAGCTTTTCTAACATTCTTTGATTTAAAGATTGGATCTTGCATATTCCAACCAATGAAGCCGTATCCCTTTGGAGATTTATTTTCTGTTTTAACTTTAAAAACATCTTTTCCCCAACCCTTACCGCTTGTTTTCTTTTCGTATTCTTCAGCTGTTAAAGCATTGAAGTCAAGGTCACCTTTTTCAAGTCTTTGAATTGCAATTGTTGAATCTTTAATAAAGCGAAGAAATACTTTAGAGAAGTTATTTTCACCTTTCTTGTCAGCGACAGTTTTTCCCCACCAGTCTTTATTTGCGACTAGTGTAATACCCTTACCTCTTTTAAAGTCATCAAAGATATATGGCCCTGTACCAACAAGTGTTTTATTTAGCTTCTTCTCTTGCTCTTCAGAAGGGTTTTCATAAAGATGCTTTGGTACAATTGTTAAGCCTGCGGCAACATCAAAGTTTCCGAAGTATTTATTTTTCACATGAAAACGAACTGTGTTCTTATCAAGGATTTCCACTTTTTCGATATTCTCATAGTATGGTTTTGAGTGTGCTGTGTGATACTTATCTGAAGGATCAACAATCGCATCAAAAGAAAACTTAACGTCTTCAACAGTTAATGGTTTACCATCGTGCCACTTTACGCCTTCTCTAATTTTAAAATCAAATTGAAGACCATCTTTTGATACTGTCCATGAAGTCGCAAGAGCTGGATCCCAACCATATGTGTCTGAGTTACGACTTCCAAGAGATTCAAGTACGTAAGCCTGAACACTTGAAGCATAAGCATCTGATGAAGATAATGGATTTAGAGTTGTTGGAGTGCTTCCTAAATTATAATAAAAAGTTCCACCCTGTTTCGCATTTGGATTTCCAAATGCAAAAGTTAGATTAAAAGCTGAAACGCACGTTAAAAGAAAAAGAGTTTTCATCATTTTCATTGGTTCTTCCTTGTTTTGAATGTGAACGCTTAAGTACACTAGGATATAAAAAATAACACAATAATACCAGAGCAAGACTGTACTTGTATTTGCTTGTTTTGACTAGTAGCAAGATGACACTACTTTAAATAATAATAATTTGGATCGAGGGACCAGCGGTCGATAGATAGGTTCTCATCTTCGACTCGATACTGCTCCAATTTATGTTGCACTTCATTAAGTCGAATCTTAAGGCCTTCATTATTTCTTTGAATTTCTGTCTGATCATCTTCCAATTTTGCTAACTCTTCGCGCCATTCTGCCTGGAGTTTTTTCTGCAAAATTTCATAACGCGTATTCACGCCATCAACACGTTGCATATAAGTACTGATGACCTTACCATTTCTCTTTATTTTTGAATTTAACGCGAGTCTTTTCTTTGCAAGGATCTCAACAAGCTCCTTACCCATTGTGATATTATTTACTAGATCTTGTGACTGAAAATAGTAGTATCGCCCAACGGTAAAAGTTGTGAGCTTAGTGCAATTGACATACTTAGGAACTTTTAAAAGAACGTACTCTGAAGATCGGCCAAGAACAATACCTTCACATCTCGCTTGCTTTTGGTGCTGGGTCCAAAACTCCACCTTATCAAGCTTATTAAGATATTTTACATTATCAAAGTCGACCTTGAATTTTACAAGTCTCGCCTCTTCAGAATATGAAGACACTCGACCAGCAAAGTGGCCGAGATTCTCTGGACTAGACAACTTGGCCCAGACCGAGAAGTTGATGAAAACTATCAAGCATGTCGTAATGATACTCATTGTTCTAATTTTAATACGAATTCAAAAAATTTGCATTGCAGAAAAAACTACTCTTTTGGCTTTTGAACGATGATACTCGCCGTGAATTCACTTCGATGTAGAGGTTGTTCGTACTTTAAAATATTAAACTTCGGAAATAAACTTAGTAATTCGTCATTTTTAAGAAGATAACTATCCTTCTCCTTCATTCCATTCATTTCTTTTTCTTTCAAAGTATAACCTTCAAAGAAAAGTACTCCCCCAGGTTTTAGCCAGCCCATTAACTTTTGTACGATTTCTCTATCAACATAGTAGAAACAAATAATGGCATCGACTGAGTTCTTAGGAACATCATAATCATTTACACTCTTATGAACAGTCTCAATACGCACACCAAATTCTCTCGCTAACATGCGAGCTTTTTTAATCGCGACATTACTAATATCAATACCTGTGACTTTGAATCCTTTAGTCGCCAAGAAAACCGCATTTCGCCCTTCTCCCATACCAATATCAAGTACTCTTGCTCCAGATGGGATAAAGTCGAAATTGCGCGCTAAAAATTTTGCAGGAGTTTTTCCATAGACATAATTATTTTGAGCAAATTTCTTATCCCAAAATCCTTTTGTTTCACCACTTCTTCTTGTTCCAGTTAAAAGTTCAAAACGACTTCCTGAAATAGTTTCTCGGGCAAAGGAATTAGTAATCAGAAATAAGCATAGAATAGTTTTTTTAATCATCTTCTTCATTGTCTTCTAAAGCGAGATTATCGTCAAATTGGCTTTCTTCAATTTCAATATTTTCAGACAAAGGAATAACAATGCTATCTCCTTCATTCTCATCGTCCTCACCCATTTCTGCATTTAAATAAAGAGCGAGCATTTCATACTTTGTTTCGATGTCCCTCACTTGAAGACTTACAGTATCCTTCATTGTTGCAGGCATATCTTCACTATGATTTAAATACCACTTTAGTCTTTCTACTTTTGTGTAGAAATTATCGAGAGCAATTAAAACCTCTTCAGATAAAAGACGAAGTTGTTCGATCGTGATCGTGTCATATAGACATTTGAAAATATCTTTAAAATGTTCTCTTGATCTTTTTAACGAAAGGATTGAGAGATATTCTCTTTCCCTATGTTTTATTCTTTCAAATAATCTTTTCGAATCATTTCTAAGAATGACGAGCATTCTTAATGAATCATCTGATATCCCTCTCATCCCACTCTCTCTTTTATACCGAAGGTAACTTCGCTCTTCTTCCTCCTGGCCATTTCTTTGAACCAGAAGTTAAATCTTGATAAATTCTACGACCTACAAGATCTACAGATTGAAACATTGTCATCGGCAATCGTTCTTGCACTACGTTTGAGTCTTTTAATAGTTTTACTTCATGAATTACTTCAAATGAACTTAATTCAAAAAGAGTAACTTTTCCAGTTCTCATCATATAATTTAAATATCGCTTAAGTAGTGCTTTGTATTCTTTTAATGAATTAATATCTTTTATAACTGCTAGAACATATTGAGGTGAAGTAAAACTCATTGTTTTAAATTCACTAAGGCTAATTGGAACAAGAGTCATTCCATACTGACTATACACGCGAGAAAGAATTAGAAATTTTTCATCTAACTTCTTTTCAAACTGTAAATAGAGAACATATACGCTTCCTTTCATACCAAATTTATCGGTATAAAAAGTGCTTATGTTTTAATTATTAGGGGATGATGAGATTTGTGGAAAAAAATGCCTAAAATGAAAAGAGAGACCGAGGACTTTTGTTTGTTTTGCATTCCAAGTTTGTAAAGTCCTCGATCTCGTTTTTAAATTCCTCAGGGTAAGTTAAGGGAGAGAGGGATGTCACCCCGAAGAATTTTATTTATTTAACTTCCGTGTATCTTCTAGGCCATCCATGGCCAATAAAACTTAAGTGATTTAGTAGAAAGTGGTGAGAAAGGGAGCTTGAAGCACTGGCTTCAGACGCTGTTTCTTGAAGTTTACAAGAAAGGTTAGAGGTAGGTTTAGTGAACGTTGAACAACGTGTACAAAGTGAAGTAGTAAACCCTACATGTTCTTGAACCTTCATGCTTCAAGCTCCTTTTGCCATCCATGACATTTGAACATTCATCCTGCGTTCTTTTGAGAAATCATCCTAACTTCTCGTCCGGGACTTCCGTGTCCCTTCTTGTAAATATACATTGCAGGAGGCGTGCCAACTTTTGGATGTAAGAGAACAACTAGTTAGAGGTCTCGGTGTCAAAAAGCCATAAGGTGGTCCTACGGAAATCTTATGGTCCTACAGAATTCTAGTGAGTTAGCAAAAAAACACCAGTGTCAAAAATGGATAGTCGTTTCAACTTTTTGACTCCATGGCCATTTTGTTTAAACGACGTCTGGCACGTATTTCCGACTAACACAAATGCTTATTTACCTGTTTAATAGTGAAAGGAATTGTCATTAAAATTCCATGGAGGTTAACAATGAAAAATTATATGATTGCCATCCTTTCGGCACTTATCGCACTACCTACTCTAGCAGCAGCACCTGCTTTACAAGATATTAAGGAAGAAGACTTTAATAAAATAACAAAAGAATTCGCAGCAAACTTTGTACATACAACAGTAACGCCACCGAACTCATTAGGTGCTTTATTTGGTTTTGAAGTTGGTATAATAGGAGGTGTTACTCGTGCAAAGAATATCGAAACAATTTCTAAATCGATAAGTAGTAGCTCTAATCTAAAGTACCTTCCGCATGCAGGAATTATGGGACAAGTAACAATTCCTTTTGGAATATCTTTTGAGGGTTCATTCTTTCCTGAAAAGAAGTTTGGAGATGTGACAATTAATTCCATGTCGATGGCCGCAAAGTGGAATCTCACAGATTCAATTCTTCCTATTCCATTTATTGATATCGCAACAAGATTTCACTTTGGTTCAGGTGAAGTAAGTTATGCTACAAGTGATTCTGTTTCTGATGTTCCAGTGAATTCAAAAGTATCAGTTGAAAGCTCTTCTTATGGAGTCAATGCAAGTGTTGGCGCAAACCTTCTCCTATTTAGACCATATATTGGAGCAGGATATGTTTGGACTGATAATACCATGAAAGTTAATGCGAGTTCGGGAACAATCTTTGATACTTCATTTACTTCTTCTAAAGAAGCAAAGAAAAAGCATAGTGGTTCTCACCTCTTTGCTGGTGGCCAGTTAAGTATCCTACTTTTAAAACTTGGCGTTGAGTATTCGAAAGTGATTGATGTGACGAAGTATTCGATGAAGCTGAGTTTGGCGTTTTAATATGTAAAAATTTATTTTAGACCTAGATATTTCTCAGCACCATCACTATTCAAAGAAATATCCGTCTTTGCAAAAAAGAGGTAGAGTAAATAGAGTTATAAGTAGTATTCTGATCATAATTTAAACTTTATTTCAAATAGGAAAGTGCTATTAATTGGCTAATTCTCCATTCACCGTTAGAATATTCGTAAGATAATCCTACGCTAGAATTTTCAAGCCCAAAAAATTTCCCATGCTTTGATCTTGCAACCTCTTGTCGAGACATTAATAAGAAATTAACATAAGTTGAGCTTAGGACATCCTTCAAAATTTTTTTTTCATCCTTAACCCTTTCAAATAACTCTTTCCTCGTCTTAAATGTAAAAATCCTCTTATGAACTAATACATTATTACTGTCCCTGCCGTTGAGAACTCTCTCATATAACTGCTCAAGTGTTGCCGTTTTTAAGAACTCTCTCAATTCAACTAAAGACTTATTCAGCGCCCTCATCTCATCATCCGAAAGATTCTCTTTTAAAATTGTCTCTGTATTTTTTTCAACGTATGCAGATTCTTTCAAAATTTCTTTTAATTCAAAATAATAATTTTCGTTTGCAAATGTGTATCGTCCAACCTTCCCATTAAAAACTCTAACTCTCATGTCATAGGAGGTTCCCTCGTTACCACTATCGTCATAATCTGGTTTCCTTAATGGAAATGCTTCACATAGCCGACGTTGTTCATCTAAGTCTCCATATGTACGAGCTTTCGAATTTACTTTGTCTACAGATGAATTTTCATCAATCAGAATACTCATTCCTCCCCAGACTTTCTCAAAGTGGCAAAGTTTCTTACCGTTTAAAAACATTCCATCCTTATTAATTTCTCCAATATGTAATCCCGTAAGTTCTTTATTAGGATACAATTTAATGAAAGGAATTTTTGAAGCATGAGGCTCTTTTCCTCCATCAAAAGATATTAACC